>NZ_JBFECV010000002.1:0-633642 GCF_041379845.1 Microbacterium sp. BWR-S6Y | reverse complement strand
CAGGATCAAACTCTCCGTAAAAAAGAAATGCATACAACCACCGGGAAAACAGTGACCGCAGCGAGTTTGAAACTGACCAAAGAGAAACATCATTACTGACGTATCCATACGCCAACCCCAAAAGAGGCTGGTCTTTGATCCAAAGGAATTTCTCGCAGTCCGAAGACCGACGAGGAATAAATTGGCATTTGACAAGTGCACGCTGTTGAGTTCTCAAGGAACGGACGCACCCACAGAAACAGTCACCAAGACCTACCCGTGAGGCAGTTCACTTCTATATCTGATCATCCGAACCTGATGGCTCTCGCAGTGGGACCTATCGAAGAGATCGACGTCGCAAGAACCGGTCGAAGACCAGAACCAAAACTGTACACCATCCGGTGGACGTTTTGGGATGTTCTCCGCTTGAGAGGACGCGGGGCCTTCCGGCCGCTCCGCTCTCCCCTGTGGGGCGAACAAGTAATAACTTACGCGGGATCCGACCACCCGTCGAATCCACCCCACCACCCGGGCGTGTCGCTCCCTCGATTCGGGTCGATGACCAGGAAAAACATCGCCCCCGCGCCGGATGGCGCGGGGGCGAGGGAGAGCGACGGTCTCAGGCGACCAGCCGGAGCGCGCCGGCGAGGGCGGCGGCATCCGAGTGTCCACCGGTGAACTCGATGCCGCCGAAGAACATCGCCCCGATGACCAGGACGAAGACGAACGCGATCGCCAGGAAGAGAACCGCGACGCCGGCGATGGTGATGAGGAGGGGAAGTCGAGATGCCATGGCACTCATCCTGCCCTCCGGTGGCGTCGGGAATCCAGGGCTTGCGCCCGGGAACGACCGAAGGCCGGCACCCCGAGGGGTACCGGCCTTCGATGCGGGACGGATCAG
Organism: Microbacterium sp. BWR-S6Y; assembly: GCF_041379845.1. Taxonomy (NCBI): domain Bacteria; kingdom Bacillati; phylum Actinomycetota; class Actinomycetes; order Micrococcales; family Microbacteriaceae; genus Microbacterium; species Microbacterium sp. BWR-S6Y. Next base: position 632,762 of record NZ_JBFECV010000002.1, on the reverse strand, counting down.
CGACCGGAGAGCTTCTCGCGAAGCGCAGCCAGCGACTCGTCGTCGGCGAGGGTGCCCTGGGCGGGCGACTCGGACGAGAAGGATCCACCGAACGAACCGGAGTCCGTCGGGTTGGCCGCCTCGGCCTCGAGGGCCTTGGCGACAGCGGCCTTGTGAGCCTCCCAGCGACCCTGGGCGGCGGCGTACTCCTGCTCCCACTGCTCGCGCTGAGCGTCGAAGCCCTCGAGCCACGCACCCGACTCGGGGTCGAAGCCCTCGGGGTACTTGTACTCGCCACGCTCGTCGTACTCGGTGGCCATGCCGTACAGAGCCGGGTCGAACTCGGTTCCGTTGGGGTCGACCGACTCGTTGGCCTGCTTGAGCGACAGCGAGATGCGACGACGCTCGAGGTCGATGTCGATGATCTTGACGAAGACCTCTTCGCCGACCGACACGACCTGCTCCGCGAGCTCGACGTGCTTGCCCGACAGCTCGGAGATGTGCACGAGGCCCTCGATGCCGTCGGCGACGCGGACGAACGCACCGAAGGGAACGAGCTTGGTGACCTTGCCCGGAGCGATCTGACCGATCGCGTGGGTACGGGCGAACACCTGCCACGGGTCTTCCTGCGTCGCCTTGAGCGAGAGCGAGACGCGCTCACGGTCGAGGTCGACCTCGAGGATCTCGACGGTGACCTCCTGGCCCACCTCGACGACCTCGGAGGCGTGCTCGATGTGCTTCCACGAGAGCTCGGAGACGTGGACGAGACCGTCGACGCCACCCAGGTCGACGAACGCACCGAAGTTGACGATCGACGAGACCGTGCCCTTGCGGACCTGACCCTTGTGAAGGTTGTTGAGGAACGTGGTGCGCGACTCGGACTGCGTCTGCTCGAGCAGGGCGCGGCGCGAGAGCACGACGTTGTTGCGGTTCTTGTCGAGCTCGAGGATCTTGGCCTCGATCTCCTGGCCGAGGTACGGCGTGAGGTCGCGGACGCGGCGCAGCTCGATGAGCGAAGCCGGCAGGAAGCCGCGGAGGCCGATGTCGACGATGAGGCCACCCTTGACGACCTCGATCACGGAACCGGTGACGACACCGTCGTTCTCCTTGATCTTCTCGACGTCGCCCCATGCACGCTCGTACTGCGCGCGCTTCTTGGACAGGATGAGGCGGCCTTCCTTGTCCTCCTTCTGGAGAACGAGGGCCTCGACGTGGTCGCCGACGTTGACGACCTCGTTGGGGTCGACGTCGTGCTTGATCGAGAGCTCGCGGGAGGGGATGACGCCCTCGGTCTTGTAACCGACGTCGAGGAGGACCTCGTCGCGGTCGATCTTGACCACGGTGCCCTCGATGAGGTCGCCGTCGTTGAAGAACTTGAGCGTCTTCTCGACAGCGGCCAGGAAGTCTTCGGCCGAGCCGATGTCGTTGATCGCGACCTGCTTGGTAGCGGGAGCGGTCGTTGCGGTAGTCATGTAGTGGGTTGTCCTAGTTGGGTGGGTGTCGGGCTCCGACTCCTGCGCCCGTCGGTCCGGCGGACCGGGGCCGTCGGCATCCGCTCGCCCGAGGGCGAACGCATGCCACGAGTCGAAGCGAAGCGGATTTGTTCGTGCGATGTCACGGGGCGACCCGGAGAACGGGCAGAGCCCCACGAGTGACACCCCAGTCTAACGCACGCGCCCCACCGCCGGGGGACGGTCGCCGACGCCCGACGTCACGAGCGGACACGTGAGCCAGGCGGCACCCCTCGGACTGCCGAGGGATTCGCCTCGGATCGGCGCTTTCTGCGGCGCCTTCTCGACCGCTCCGCCCAGGTGGCATCCAGACTCGCATGCCAGGCTCCCGGTTTCGTGCCCGCCGAACGCGGGTCGGACGGTGACACCCGCACCGCCCTCCCTCACGTGAAACCGGTTCTATGCGCTCTGATTCGACGTCCCTCACCAACCGTCGCTCCCGTCGCCAAGCCGCCCGCCGCTCCCGTCGTCGCCCCGTGACGACCGCGAGCGCCCTGGTGCTCGGCGTCGTCGCGGCAGCGGCTCTCACCGGCACGGTGCCCGCCGCCACGGCCTCTCCGGCCGACCTGTCGACCGCGACGTTCTCGCTCGCGTCGGCGACCACCCCCACCGCCCTCGCGGCCGCCCGCGGCCCCGAGGTCGACGAGGCCCGCGCCGCCACCACGGCCGCCACCGCCTCGATGCAGGCCGTCACGACGGTCCAGAACGACATCGCCGCGTCGGGCCTGGACATCGGCCAGCCCGCCACGGTCGACACCGCCCCGCTCGAGAAGGCCACCGTGCGTCTCGAGGCGGCATCCGTGCTCCCGGCCACCTTCCTTCCCGGACTCGCCGACGACGTCACCGCGGCGACCACCGCGGTCGATCAGCGCGTCGCCGAGCTGCGCGGCGGCCTGGACGCCGCGGTGGCGAAGAAGGCCGAGGAAGAGGCCGCCGAGAAGGCGCGCCAGGAAGCCGAAGCGGCAGCCGCCGCCCAGGCCGCGGCCGAGAAGGCGGCGGCCGAGGAGGCAGCGTCCTCCGGAAGCGGCAGCAGCGGAAGCGGCAGCAGTGGGGGTGGCGGCGGATCCTGGACGCCCTCGGGCGGAGGCGGCTCGGGCGACAACAGCCCCGCCGCGGCCCAGGCCGCCGCGCGCGACATGCTCGCCAGCCGCGGCTGGGGCGACGACCAGATGTCGTGCCTCGTGTCGCTGTGGAACAAGGAGTCCGGCTGGAACTACCGCGCCTACAACGCCGGAAGCGGCGCCTACGGCATCCCCCAGGCTCTCCCCGGCAGCAAGATGGCGTCGGCCGGCGCCGACTGGGAGACCAACGCCGCGACGCAGGTCGCCTGGGGCCTCGGTTACATCTCGGGCCGCTACGGCACGCCCTGCGACGCGTGGGGCCACTCGCAGTCGGTCGGCTGGTACTGACCCGCGCGACGAGCGGCTGAGAGTCGCTCAGCGCCAGCGCACCATCGAGCGCGTCGCTCCGGAGAATGCTCCGGAGCGGCGCGCTTCGCTGATGAGGGCGAGGTTCTGCGGGCCGGACACCTCGTGCAGGACGGCGGGTCCGACATGCACCTGCCACGCGCCGTGGAAGCGCACGGCGTCGTCGCGCCGACGGCCGATCCCCTCGGGGACGGCGAGGAACGGACGCGATCGGCCGCGGCCGGCGCGCTCCAGCACGCGGCGCACCCACCAGGACCCTCCCCCGCGGTTCACCTCGAGCACGAAACGCGGCGACCGGATCGGACCGCACAGCTGCTCGACCGCCTCCGCGAAGACGCGCTGATCGCGGACATCGGCCCGCGGCATCCGGATGTCGACGCGGATGCCGCCGTCGTCGACGCCCGCGACCTCCACGGTCGGCGCCGCCGGCAGCGCGGCGACCCTCCCGCTCTCGGACAGCGCGGTCCAGACCACGCGCGCGATGCGCTCCATCGTGGCGGGGGCGTCGCGGCTCTGCCGCCGCGTGCGCCGCCACGCCGCGGCGAATGACACCGACAGAACGGTGCCGGTGACGGCGGCGATCGCCGCCAGCGGGACTCCCCCCGCCGCCGGTAGGAAGAACGCCAGCACCACCGCCGCGCCGGCGATCGCGACCGAACCGCCGAGGCCGCGCCCCAGGGCTCGTGCGGCGACGACCGAGGTCGAGAACACGGGCGCGCGCCGCGAGCGCTGCTCCACGCGCACAGACGCCTCCTCGCGGTCGACGTACGGCGTCCCGATGCGCCACGCGGCGCGCGTGTCGGCGCGCGCGGGGACGGCCCCGAGCGCGTCCACCGCGGCGACGGACGCGGCGGGATCCCCCGCCAAAACCGCGTCGAGGGCCGCACGCCGGTCGCGGTCGAGGGCGGCGTCGAGACCGCGCACGACCTCGCCGGGCCGATCGGCGTCGAGTCCCCACAGCCGGGCGTGCTTGCGACGCAGGCGGGCGGCATCCGGTTGCGCGGAAAGGGACGACGTCGGCGGCAGGATCGCCGTCACCGTCCAGTTGTGCGCGACCTTCTCCGGCCACCGCGGGTCGAGCCTCAGGCTGCGGCCGCGCAGCTGCTGCGTGGCCGCCGGCGTCGCCACCGCGGTGAGATCGACGAGGGTGTTGACCGCGGGGCAGTCCCACCCCTCGCCGAACAGCCCGCGGGTCCCCACGACGACCGCGATCTCGCCCGACGTCAGAAGACGCGACACGGCGCCGACGGCGCCCCCGCCGGTCGCGCCGCGCACCTCGAGCACGGCGGGGTCGTCGGCGCAGGGGGCGGTGTCGAGGGCCGCACCGAGCTCGCGGGCGAGGGCGGGGAGGACGGCGTCGGCGTGGCGGACCGACAGGCGCACCGTCGACGAGGTGACGAGGATCGCCCGCAGCGCCGCGGTGGCGGCATCCGTCGACAGGACCGAGAAGGTGCGCACGGCCCCGGCGGAGCCGAGCAGACCGCCGTGCACGTTCCCGTGCGTGACGTGATCGGTCACGACGAGGGCGCGCAGACGGTCGCCCAGCTGCGCGCGCTCGACGGCCAGGATGTCGCAGGCTCCCCGGTCCTTCGCCAGCGACGACGCGAGCACGGTGTCGACGGGATCGCGCGTACGCCGCACACCGCGATCGGTGAGGGCGTACCCGAAGTCGCCGAGGAGGCGGCGCAGGCGCTTCCAGTCGGCCTCGCGATCGGGATCGGGCAGGATCCGCTCGAGGGCGTAGCGGCCGAGCAGGCGGATCGTCTCGTCGGCGGTCGGCGCGCGGCGCGCCACCGCGGGCAGCCTCTCGACGAGAGGGTCGTCGGGGGCGACCTGCGAGAACATGGCCGCGGCGGCCTCGGCCCCCGCGAAGTCCGCCGAGAACGCCTCGGCCAGACCCCGGTCGATCGCGGCGGCGTCGGGCTCGGCGGCATCGGGCTCGACGGCTCCGGCGGAGCGGATCGCGCGAGCCGGGGGCGGCGGAGCGAGCGCGTCGACCCGAGCCGGGGCCGGGACCGTCGCCGGCGGCTGCAGGGCGTCCCGCAGGTACGCGCGCCCGGCGCCGACCGCGAAGGTCGTGCGCAGCGCCTCGTCGAGGGCCGCCGCGTGCGCGGAGAGGAACGCTCGCTCCTCCTCGGTCGGCTCGACGGCGTGGACGAGCTCCCGGTACGGCGCGAGGTCGCCCTCGCGCACCACCGCGGGTACGGGGACCTCCAGATCGACCTCGCCCAGCAGTGAGACGTAGTTGTCGTACTCGTTCGCATCATCGGGGGACGGCAGCGTCGCGGTGAGACCCACCACGAGCGGCTCGCGGCCTTCCGCGCGGAGGCGCGCGACGAGGGCCGCCACGACGAGGGCCCAGTGGTCGAGCAGGTGGTGGCACTCGTCGAGCACGATCGTCTCGACCCCCTCCTCGACCAGGCGGTCCATGAGCTCGCGGGCGCGCGGGTGCAGCGCCGCGGTCAGGGCGGCGGCATCCTGACGGGCGAGAGTGCGCCGCACCGACCTCGATCGAGAGCGGATGCCACGCCGATAGGCCGCGGGATTGGTCTCGCCCAGCGCGTCGAGCCACGCCGCCGCCGCCTCGAGCGGGCGGTCGTCGCCCACGAGCTCGTCGATCCAGCGGGAACGCGCGAGCGCGGCGAACGGCTCGGCCGCGTCGAGGACGCTCACCGCCTGGTAGGTCAGGGCGGTGAGATCGGCCGGGTGGGACGGGTCGTCCGACACCGCCGCGTCGTCGTGCGCCAGCCCGCGCGCTGCGGCGACCCACTGCGCCCGGATGGCCGTCGTGGGGGCGAACACCACGGTGCGGCGACCGCGACGGACGGCGAGGAGCAGGCCGAGCAGGGTCTTGCCCGCCCCCGGCGGGGCCACCAGATGCACCGGGCCACCGGCATCGACGTCGACGCGATCGAGCGCGTCGGCCTGATAGGCGCGCAGCGTCCCGTCGAAGCGCCACGCCGACAGAGGACGGCGCGGTTCGGACGACACCGCGCCAGTCTAGGGAGGTGCCCGCCGCCGGCCGGCGGACCGACACCCCCGGAAGGACGACGCGTGGATCTTCGCCGGCTCGACGCGCCCGCGGCCCGGACCCCGGTAGCGGCCGGGATCACAGGCCGTTGCGCCGCGCGACGAATCCCGCCAGCACGGCGTGCGAGAGCGGGGCGATCGAGGCGATCATCAGCAGCGTGCCGAACACCGCCTGCTCGGCCTGCAGCAGGATGCCGCCGATGAGGAGTCCCGTGAACAGCACCGCAGAGACCACTCGGCGCACCATCCGTTCGAGATCGCGCATGCGGCGCTCGATGCGCGGCGTCTGCACCGTCACGGAGCCGTCTTCGAACCGCTCGATGAGATTGTCGATGCGGCGGGGCAGGCGCGCCGTGACCCCCGCGACCGCCCCCACCTCGCGGACGAAGGCCTGCGCGGTGTTGCCGCTCTCTTCGCGGATGAGGCGCTGGGCGTAGGGCTCGACGGCATCCCAGATGTTGAAGGCCGGATCGAGGGCGCTGCACATTCCGCTGGTCAACGACATCGCGCGCACGATGAGCAGGAAGTTCTCGGGAAGCTGGAATGGCAGCGCGCGCACCACGTCGCCGAACTCGATCGCGAAGGCGCGGAACTCCCGAGGATCGACCTCCTGAAGCTCGGCGAAGCCCATGCCGCCGAAGCGCGAGAAGAGCTGCGTCATCGCCCGCTCCAGCTGCACGGTGTCGGCGGAGGGCAGCAGCACGCCGACGTCGCGGATGCCGTCGACCAGGCCCTTGCCGTCGCGCGACGCGGCGGCGATCAGCACGCGGCGCAGGCCGCGGCGGAGCCCGGGCGGGACCTCGCCCATCATGCCGAAGTCGATGAAGGTGAACCGCCAGGCGGGGGTGCCGGCCGCGGTCGTACCCCCGGTCGGGGTGACGAAGACGTTGCCGGGGTGCGGGTCGGCGTGGAAGAAGCCGTCGTTGAAGAGCTGGTCGAACATGACCGCGGCGAAGCGGGCGGCGACCTCGGCGGGATCGATGCCCGCGGCGCGCAGGGCGTCGACGTCGTTGATCTTGATGGCGGTGACGTCCTGCAGGGTGAGCACGCGGCGCGTCGTGCGCTCCCACACCACCTCGGGGACGGCGACGCCGCCTTCACCGCCGAAGTCGGAGGCGAACCGCTCGGAGTTCGCGGCCTCGTGCAGGTAGTCGATCTCTTCGAGGCTCGTCACGGCGAACTCCTCGACGAGCGAGGGCATGTCGACGCGGTCGCGCACGAGGGCGACCTTGCTCAGCCACACGCCGACCTTGCGCAGCGCGCGAAGGTCGACGTCGACGATGCGGTCGATGCCGGGGCGCTGGATCTTCAGCACCACGGCACGCATGCCGGTCTCGTCCGCGAGCGCGTCGGCCAGGACGGCCCGGTGGGCCTGCCCCAGCGAGGCGGCCGCGAGCGGGCGCTCGTCGACGGAGGCGAAGGCGCGCTCCAGCGGCATCCCGAGTTCCGCCTCGGCGCGGGCGCGCATCTGCGCGAAGGGGACCGCGGGCACCTCGTCCTGCAGGCCCTCGAGCTCCTTGGTGATCTCGGGGGGCAGGACGTCGAGCCGCGACGACATGAACTGCCCGACCTTGATCATCAGGCCGCCGAGGTCGACCGCGAGCACGTGGAAGCGCTGCGCGATGCGCTGCAACCGGCGGGTGCGGCCCCGGGCGGAGATCCACCCGAGGCCGAACCGCGGCAGGAACAGCTCGTACCACCACGCCTGCACGAGATAGCGCGCCGCGAAGCGCGTGATGCGGCGATAGCGCGCCTTCATGAGGGCGTCGTCGGTCATCGATCCTCCTGGATGCCGACGTGCGCCCCGCACGCGTCGAGCTCTGGCAAACCTCAGCCCTGGGCGAGGATGGAGTAGAGCTTACGGCGCGCCTCGTCGAGGATCTCGACGGCTTGCGCGACCTGCTCCTTGTCGCCCGTGCGCGCGACCTGGGCCGCGGCCTGGGCGAGCTCGACGCCCGCCTTCGGCAGGGCCGTCATGCGGCCGCTGTCGCGCGAGGTGGCGGACTCCCAGGGCGCGGTGCGCTCGGTCGTCTCGTCTCCCGCGGCCGCACGGCCCTCGGGGGTGAGCGAGTAGGTCTTGCGCCCGTTCGACTCCTCGGACTGCACGAGGCCCTCGTCGGTGAGCAGCTGCAGGGTCGGGTAGACCGAACCGGGGCTCGGCTTCCACGATCCGCCGCTGCGGTCCTCGATCTCGCGGATGATCTGGTAGCCGTGCATCGGCTGCTCGAGCAGCAGCGACAGCACGGCGGAACGCACGTCGCCCTTGTTCATGCGCGGCGACGAGCCCGCCTTCTGCTCGAACTGCGTGCGCAGCTGCTCCAGCCCCTCGAGGATGTTGGACATCGGCCAGCCGGGGGTGTTGTTGCCGCCGCGTCCGCCGAACGCGTCTCCCAGGAATGAACCACTCATGACGACCTCCTTCGCGCGGACCCGATCTGAGTCAGCGATACATAACGATATATCGCTGAGGATGCCGCGGGGCGATCGTCGAGGGAATTCTCAGTACCAGTTGACGGCCTGCGAGTGACCCCAGGCGCTGCACGGCGTGCCGTATCCGCGGGAGATGTAGTCGAGCCCCCACGCGATCTGCGTCGCCGCGTTGGTCTGCCAGTCGGCGCCGAAGGTCGCCATCTTGCTCCCGGGCAGGGCCTGCGGGATGCCCGTGGCCCCGCCGTCGTTGTTGTAGGCCTGGTAGTTCCAGCCCGACTCCTTGGTCCACAGCGACGACAGGCACGAGAACTGGTCGCTCCCCCAGCCGTACTTCTCCGCGGCCAGCTGCGCGGCGTAGGCCTTCGCGCCGTCCGGGGTGTTCACGCGGGCGAGGGCTTCGGCGGCCTCCTGCTGGCGCTGCGCCTCGGCGGCGGCGGCGGCCTCGGCCTGGCGCTGCGCCTCGGCGGCCGCGTCGGCGGCGGCCTTCTCGGCCTTGGCCTGATCGAGGCTCGAGCGCACCTCCGCCACGCGTGCACTCACGCGGTCGGCCTCGGTCTTCGCGTTCTGGCTCAGCGCGGGGACGAGGAGGACGGGCAGGAGGTCGCGGGAGTCGAGGCGGTCGACGGCGTCGGTCAGCGCGGCGGTGTCGATCGAGGCGTCGCCGATCGACAGCGGCAGACCCGTGGTGGCGACGTCGGCCTGGACCTCGTTCGCGTTCGAGAGGGCGGACTGCGCCTCACCGAGCGCGTCGTCGGCTCCCGTGGTCACGGCGTCGAGGGTCGGCGCGGACGAGACCGGCAGCGCCGTGCCGGGAGCCGCGAACGACGCGGCCGAGGCGTCGGGCAACGACACCGGGGCGGCGATCGCCAGCCCCGTGGTCGCCACCAGACCCAGCGCCAGGCCCGCGCAGGTGGCGGCGGTGACGAGGGTGCGGCGGGCGCGGTTGACGTGGACGAGTTTGAGATCGGAACGCAGCAAGAAGAGAACTTTCGTCGGGGGCGCGCTCGTCGGGATCGAGCGCGGTCTCGTGCCGTCGGGTCGACACAAGTCCCCGAGTGTGGGGGCCGCTTCTGAGCGTTATCTCTTCGTTACCTGGATGCTTCGTGGGAGCGCGGCTTTTCTCGGCCGTTCGAGGCGTCGTTTGATCAAGGGCGGTGACGGGACGCGGGCAGGGCACATGGCGGCGAAGCATTTAGGCCTCCTGACCGGGAATTATCCCGGCATCCGCGAATCACCTCCACCCCGGTCGCGCGACGCGGGGCGCGGACGCCCGGGAGACGCCGAGCGAGTCGCCCCGGAAAGTCGTGAGAAAACCTTCCGGAACGACCCGCTCCGACCGAGTGCGCCCGGCGTCAGCTGCGGTGAGCGCGGTAGAAGTCGAGCAGCGAGCGCGTCGACGCGTCCTGCGCGGCCAGCGCCTCGTCGTCGCCCTCGAGCGCCGGGGCGATCTGCAGGGCGAGCTGCTTGCCGAGCTCGACTCCCCACTGGTCGAACGAGTTGATACCCCAGATCGTGCCCTGCGTGAACACGATGTGCTCGTACAGCGCGATCAGCTGGCCCAGCACCGAGGGCGTCAACGCGGGCGCGAAGATCGACGTGGTGGGACGGTTGCCCGGGAAGGTGCGCGCCGCGACGAGGGCGCCCGTCGTGCCCTCGGCCTCGACCTCTTCCGCCGTCTTGCCGAAGGCCAACGCCTTCGTCTGCGCGAGGAAGTTCGCCAAGAACAGCCCGTGCACGTCGCGTCCGTCGTCGGCGAGGGGGTACGCCGGGTTGACGAAGGCGATGAAGTCGGCGGGGATGAGGCGGGTGCCCTGGTGGATGAGCTGGTAGAAGGCGTGCTGGCCGTTGGTGCCCGGCTCGCCCCAGAACACCTCGCCCGTGTCGGTGGTGACCGGCGAGCCGTCCCAGCGCACCGACTTGCCGTTGGACTCCATGGTGAGCTGCTGGAGGTACGCCGCGAAGCGGTGCAGCTGCTGCGCGTACGGCAGCACGGCGTGCGACTGCGCGCCGAGGAAGTTCGTGTACCAGACGTTGAGCAGGCCCATCAGGACGGGCACGTTCTCGGCGAGGGGCGTGTTCGCGACGTGCTCGTCGACGAGGTGGAAGCCCGCGAGGAGCTCACGGAACGTGTCGGGACCGAGCGCGATCGCGAGCGAGAGGCCGATCGCGGAGTCGACGGAGTACCGCCCGCCCACCCAGTCCCAGAACCCGAAGGCGTTCTCGGGGTCGATGCCGAAGGCCGCGACCTTGTCGAGGGCCGTGGACACCGCGACGAAGTGGTGGGCCACGGCCTCGGTGCGGGCGTCGTCGGAGTCGTCGAGCACGCCGGCGGCGCCCAGCTTCTCCCACAGCCAATCGCGCGCGAGGCGCGCGTTGGTGAGGGTCTCGAGCGTCGTGAACGTCTTCGAGGCCACGATGAACAGCGTCGTCTCGGGGTCGAGGTCGGCGGTCTTCTGGGCGATGTCGGTCGGGTCGATGTTCGAGACGAAGCGCGCGTGGATGCCCGCGTCGGCGTACGGCAGCAGAGCTTCGTAGACCATGACGGGACCGAGGTCGCTGCCGCCGATGCCGATGTTGACCACGTGCGTGACCTTCTTGCCCGTCACGCCGCGCCACTCGCCCGCGCGGACGCGGTCGGCGAAGGCGCTGAGGCGGTCGAGAACCTCGTGCACGTCGTGGTCGACCTGCTGTTCGTCGACGACGAGGGCGGGCTCGGCCCCGGCCGGGCGACGAAGGGCCGTGTGCAGGACCGCACGGTCCTCGCTGGTGTTCAGGTGGGCACCGCGCAGCATGTCGGCGAAGCGCTTCTGCACCCCGGTCTCGTCGGCCAGCGCGAGGAGGGCGTCGAGCACCTCGGTGGTGACGAGGTTCTTCGACAGGTCGACGTGCAGGTCGCCCATCTCGCGCGACAGGGTGCGGGCGCGGTCGTCGGCGGCGGCGAACCAGCCGCGCAGATCGGGCTGGAATCCGTCGCGCAGAGCGCTCAGACGGGACCAGGCGGCGGTGGAAGTGGGGTCGATAGGCGCAGTCACGGAACCCACGGTAGCGAGCATCGGGCCCGTCCGCGGAGCGGATGACGAAGACCGCCCGGCGCGCTAGACGCGGTCGGCCGACGGCGGGACCGGGAGGGGGATCTCGCGCGCGTGGTCCCAGGGCTCGGTCCACCCGAGACGGTCGAACAGACCGTCGAGCAGCATCGCCGTGAAGCCCCAGACGGTCTGCGGCCCGCCGGCGGTCTCGAGCAGGAAGGCCGGTCCGCGCCACTCTCGCCCCTCGCGGCGCACCACCGTCGACCCGCGCCGAGCGGGATCGAGCAGGTCGGCGACGGGGGCGCGGAACACCGCGGCGGACTCGGCGCGATCCACCGCCCGCACGGGCGTCGGACGCGTCCACCAGCCGAGCACGGGGGTCACCTCATGACGCGAGAAGGCCAGCGGAACCGCCGGCAGCGTCCCCAGGACGTCGACGCCGTCGGGGTCGAGTCCGGTCTCCTCGCGCGCCTCGCGCAGCGCCGCGGCGACGGCGTCGTCGTCGCCGCGATCGACGCGACCGCCGGGGAAGGCGACCTGCCCGGGGTGAGCGCGCAGGGTGCTCGCGCGGGCGAGCAGCAGCACGTCGAGGTCGCTCGGCACGTGGGTCGCGCGTCTCGTGCTCGGGATGCCGTCGAGCACGCCGAACAGGATGAGGACCGCGGCCGCGCGGGCGTCGCCGTCGACGGGCAGCGCACGCAGGGCCGGGGAGATGTCTCCGGGGCCCCGCGCGAGGAGGAGGTCGAGCTGGGCGCGGGGCGAAGGCATGTCTCGAGGCTACGTCGCGAGGGGGATCCGTGCGCTCTCGTCGGGCGCGAGCGCGTCCGGGGCGGGGGCGTCCGCGGGGCGAGCGGGCGCGGCGGTGGGCGCGGTGGCGAGAGCGGTGGCGGTGGTCATGTCGTGCTCGGCGGGGAGGCGACGGGCAGGGCCGTCGTCAGCGGAGCGCGCTCGTCGGAACGATCGGCTGGAGCGGCGGGGTCGTCGGCGCGGGAATCGCTCACCTCGGTCTTCAGAATGCGCACCGACTGGCCGAGGCTGCGGGCGAGCGCGGGCAGCTTCGCGGCACCGAAGATGAGGACGATGACGGCGAGCACGATGAGGGCGTGCCAGCCGGTGAGGTTCTGCAGCATGGACGGGGTCCTTCCGGATCAGCGACCGCCGGGCATCGCGCCCGCGGTCGGGGTGGTGGTGGTGTCGACGCGGACGCCGAGCGAGACGGTCCAGCCGTTCGCGTTGTCGCCCGAGGTGGTGGCGAGCTCGAGCACTCCCCCGTCGTCACCGAAGACGTTGTCGCTGTCGAGCGAGACCCGGGAGAGATTCGATGCCGACGACGGGTACAGGCTCGTATCGGCGTAGACGGTCTCGCAGGTGTCCTTCGGCAGGGCGACCTGCGAGGTGGCGATGGCGTTGGACGCATCGGTGATGGCATCCACGCTCGGGTAGACCTCGAAGTGGATGTGGGGCCAGCGGCCGTCGTAGCAGCCGGGGAAGATCGAGGTGAAGGACACGACGCCGTCGTCGCCGACGACCTGCACTCCGCGCAGGTACGTCTCGTTCTCGATGTTGGAGGAGTACATCGAGTAGTTGCCCTCGGTGTCGCAGTGCCAGACGTAGACCGCGGCCCCCGTGAACGGCACGTCGCCGTTGGCGGCGTCGAAGATCGTCAGGTTCAACGTCATCGGCGTTCCCGCCGCCGTCGCTCCGCCGTCGAGGCTCGAACGCAGGTCGCTGCGCACGATGCCCGACTGTTCGAGGATGTCGGGGCCGTTCGAGCCGTCACCCGGGTAGGGGCCTGCCGTCTCGTCGGGAATCTCGCCGGCGGGCAGAGCAGCCGCGGAGGTGCTCGCGGTCGGCGTGGCCGTCGGCGTCGCGGTCGCGGTGGGTGTGGTCGTCGGGGTCGCCGTGGGCGTGGCCGTCGCGCTCGCACCGGTCGCCGCGGGGGTGCACGCGGCGAGGGTGGCTGCTCCCGCGCCCAGCACGACGAGACCCAGGATGCCGCGGCGCGAGACGAGCGTGCGGATGTCGAACGGGGCGCCCTGGTCGACGACGGGCTCGTCGGCCCGGTCGAGCAGTCTCCCCTCGTACGCGGGGCCGTCGGGGGTCATCTGGGTGTCGGGGATCCTGCTCACGGTCGCCTCCCGGCTCTCGGTGGGTGTGTCGTCGGGCCAGGATGACGGGGCGACCCTGCGCCGTCCCTGCCCGTTTCTATGAACGAGCTTTGCGTCGACGGCCGCTCTGGCGTCCCCGGGTCCGGCCGCCGCGAAGGCGTGTCAGGATGAAGGCCGGGAGGACCGTGATGACGCAGCAGCTGCACGCCGTGACGCTGGTCGTGAACATGCCGATCACGAAGATCGACGCTCTCGACGCCATCGCCTTCGCGGCGGACGGGAACGTGGAGGATGCCGGAACCGCGCGCCCGCGTGTGTGGCTCGCCCCGCATGCCTGGGCCGAGGTCGAGATCCCCAAATTCGCCGATCCGCCGCCCTTCGCGATCGACGTCTACTCCGACGCCTCGGGAGCGGTCGCCTGGGCGCAGGCGCGGCGCCTGCACGCCGCCCTCGAACGATTCGGGTGGACCGTGCACCCGCCCGTGGCCGGCGCGCGGTGACCTCGCCGACGCCCGCTCCGCGCGCGCGGCTGCTCTACGTCGAGGACGACGCCGAGATCGCGGAGATGACCCTCGAGGTGCTTCGCGAGGTCTACGACGTCACGCACGAGACCGAGGGTCTTGCGGGGCGCGAACGCGCGCTGCGCGAGCGCTTCGACGTCGTGGTGCTGGACCGGCGTTTCCCCGGCTGCGACGGAGCCGAGATCGTCCGCTCCCTGCGCGCCGCGCACATCACCACCCCCGTGCTGATGCTGACCGCCCTCGGCGCCGTGGCCGACCGGGTGGACGGTCTGGACGCCGGCGCGAACGACTACCTGCTCAAGCCCTTCGACTTCGACGAACTGCTCGCGCGCCTGCGCGCGCTGGTGCGGGCCTTCCGCGCCGAGGGACGCCGGCGCGAGGTCGCCGACTGGACCTACCTGCCCGACACCGGGGTGGTCTACGGCCCGAGCGGCTCCCGGGTGTCGCTCACGGCGACCGAGAACGCGGTGCTCGACCTGCTCAGCCGCAGCCCCGACCACGTGTTCTCGCGCGAGGAGATCGCCGGAGCGGTGTTCTCCTCCCCCGAGGCCGTGACCACGGTCGACACCTACGTGCACTACGTGCGCCGCAAGACGGCGACCGAGGTCATCGAGACCGTGCGCGGCCGCGGCTACCGCGCGGGGGCGGCCCGATGAGCACCGCGCAGCACGACCGCCGCATCGTCCGTCGCGCGGCGGTGCGGGTGGGCGCGCTGGTGGCGGGGGCCTCCGCGGTGGCGATCGCGGGGGGTGTCGGCATCCTGGTCGCCGTCCTCGTCTCGGGCGCGCGCCAGGAGGGCGGCGGTCACCGCGGCGGCCCGGGCGTCCCCGGGGGCGATCGGTTCGTCGTCGACCTCGACGACGTGCTGCCGTGGGTCCTCGGCCTGGGGCTCGCGGGCGTGATCGTGCTCGGCGTCGTGGCGTGGGCCGCGGCCCGCTGGTCGGTCGCGCCCCTCGACGACGCCCTCCGGCGGCAGCGCACCTTCGTCTCGGACGCCAGCCACGAGCTGCGCACCCCGCTGACGGCCCTGACCAGTCGCATCCAGATCGTCCAGCGGCGCCTGCAGCGCGGCGAGGGAGCCGACGACCCCGTCGCTCAGCTGCGGCGCGACGCCCAGGTGCTCGACGACGTGCTCACCGACATGCTCCTCACCGCCGAGGGCGCGGCCCAGACCGGAACCGCCTCGATCGCGGAGAGCGCGCGCGCGGCCGTCGCGGGGCTCGACGCCCTCGCGGACGAGGCCGGGGTGCGGCTGCGCGTCGGAGACCTGGACGACGCGGTCGTCGCCGTCCCCGCGGTCACCGTCGTGCGCATGTGCACGGCGCTGCTCGACAACGCCATCGGGCACACGCCCGCCGGCGCGGAGGTCGTCGTCACGGCCCGCCGGGGCGAGGACGCGGTCGTCCTCCGCGTGAGCGACGAAGGACGCGGGATCGCGGATGCCGACCTCCCCCGCATCTTCGAACGCTTCGCGCGCGGCGCCGAGTCGGGGCGGCGCCGCGGCTTCGGGCTCGGTCTCGCGCTCGTGCGCGAGGCCGCCGTCCGCGTCGGCGGTCGGATCGAGGTGGAACGCACCTCCTCCGCCGGCACGGTGTTCGCCCTGCACCTGCCGCTCGCGCGCTGAGAGGGCTCGACCGTCAGCCGGCGAGGGCCGCGCGGAACGGCGTCAGCTCGACACCGCCGCCGAAGCGCCGGACGCGTCCGTGCTCCCACACGATCCCTGATGCCACCGGCACCCCCGTCATCCACTCGAGGTCGTCGACCCCCGCGACCGCCGCGACGGTGGCCCACGCGTCGGCCGTCGCGAGGTCGTCCGCGATCACGGTCGCGCTGACCGGACCGGCCCGGCGCTCGCCGTTGCGCGGATCCACGAGGTGCGCGCCGCGCTCGGCCGTCCCGGAGGTGGCGACAGCCCCCTCGGCGATCTCGACGGTCGCGAGCAGGGCGCCCGTCCGCTCCGGGTGGGCGATGCCGACCCGCCACGAGTGGTCGCTGCCGGGCGCCGTACGCAGGCGCATGTCACCGCCGACGTTCAGGCCGACGGCCTCGATCGCTCCGGCCGCGAGCAGGGCGTCGAACGCCGCGGTCGCGGCATCCGTCGACCATCCCTTGACGTAGCCGGTGGGGTCGAACCATCCCTGCCAGTGGGCGTCGAAGCGGCCCGCCGAGGCCAGACGCAGGTCGCGGCAGCGCGCCGCCACCTCGGCGACCCGCGGGTCGACCTCGCCGAGCTCGAGACCCTCGTCGCGCAGCCGCGAGACGTCGGAGTCGGCGCGGTACGTGGAGAACACCCGCTCGTCGTCGCGCAGTCGCGCGAAGGCCGAGGCGATCGCGTCGTCGACCGCGGAGGTGCGCGAGCCCTTGACGGTGAGCGAGGCGACCGTGCCCATCACGGGCTCCGCCACCGTGAACGCGGGCGCGCTCACGAGCGGGCCTGGTCGAGGGCGGACTGCAGCGAGGTGCGGTACCCGGTGCTGGTGTAGGTGGCACCCGAGACCATGTCGACCTGGGCGCTCTGCGCCTGGATGGTCTCGTCCATCAGCGTCGGGAGGGCACGGGAGTTGATCTGCTGGTCGCGGCCGTTCGACGAGGGGTACTCGGGGACCTGCACGTCGGTGATCGACCCGCCCGACACGGTGATCTGCACCTGGACGGGTCCGTACCGGGTGTTCGCGGCCGCGCCGGTGTAGGTCCCGTCGCGCAGCCCGCTCGGGGGGGTCTGCCCCGTCGAGCCGGAGGAGGTCGACCCGGACGACGACCCGGATGCCGCCGAGCCCGACGAGCCCGACGAGGCCGATGCGGACGGCGACGCCGTCGCGGTCGACGAGGGGGCCGGCGCGGGCGCCGCCGCCGTCGTCCCCGACGAGACGGGCGCGACGTCCGACAGAGCGCTCGCCGCCTCGGGCGCGACCGACGTGCGGTAGCTGAACAGCAGGACCAGGCCGGTGACGGTGGCCATGAGGGCGTAGACGATTCTCTTCATCGGGTCCTCCTCAGACGGTGAAGGCTTCGAGATGGATGCGGTCGGACGAGATCCCGGCCCGGCGGAGGTCGGCGCGCACCGCGTCCATCCAGGGGCGGGGCCCGCACAGGAACACGTCGGTGTCGTCGGGGCGCGGTGCGACGTATCGCACGAGATCCGGTCCCGCCCAGGCGGCATGCGACTGCGGCAGCCACGGCGACGCGGTGGCCGCGCGGGGGCCGGGCAGGGCCGCGTGACGCAGGCCTCGCTCGCGCTCGAGACGACGGATCGCGTCGACGCGCAGCGCGTCGCCGGCCGTGTGGTCGCGCACGAGCAGCGTCGCTTCACCGGGGGCCCAGCGCGCCTCCTCGAGGAGCGCGATCAGCGGCGCGACCCCCGCGCCGGCGCCGATCATCAGCAGCTCGCGCCCGCGCCGCTCGTCGGCGGTGAGGGTGCCGTAGGGCCCCTCGATCAGCACGCGCGTGCCGGGACGCATCGCCGCCAGCCGCTGCGTGCCGTCACCGACGAAACGGGCGGAGATCACGAGCTCTCGACCGTCGGGCGCGGCGGCGAGAGAGAAGGGGTGCCCGCGGGTCCACCCCGCCCCGTCGAGGAAGCGCCACACGAAGAACTGTCCGCCGCGCGCGTTCAGGGCCGACAGGCGGCGGCCCGTCATGCGCACGGACACCCCCCGGTCGCCGTCGCGCTCGACCGCGCTCACCCGGATGCCGTGGCGCAGCGACCGGGTCAGCGGCATCCCGAGCCGGAAGACGACCACGGCGGCCGCGGTCACCGCCCACATCGTCCACCAGTAGACGGTGGCGGCCGGCGCGGCGGTGAAGTCGGCGCCCGTCCACAGCATGTGCGGAATCGCGAGACCGACGCCGAGGTAGCCGTACAGGTGCAGCAGGTGCCACGACTCGTACCGCAGACGCCTGCGGGCCGTGCGCACCGAGGTGACCACGACCAGCAGCAGCAGGCCCGTGCCCGCCGTCGCCAGCAGCATGCCCGGGTAGTCCCACACGAACTGCCACGCCTGCTCGAGCGGGTTGATCCCCGCCGAGACCGCGTATCCGAGGATCTGCAGGCCGATGTGCGCGGTGAACAGCGCGAACGACCAGAACCCGACGATGCGGTGCATGCGGGTGATGCCGTCGCGCCCGAACCCGCGCTCGAACAGCGGCACCCGCGCCATCAGCAGCACCTGGTAGAAGAGCAGGTTCGCGGATGCCAGGCCCGCGGCGCGACCGAGGGCGTTGAGCGTGTCTCCGCCTCCCGCGAAGAGCGCCTGCACCTCGCCGCCGGCGACCCACACGGCCACCACGACGAGGCTCGTCGCCCAGATGACGACGATCGCGGCGAGGTTCCACAGCGAGCGGGTGTTCGGCCGTGTTCGCGCGAGCTGGTGAGCGCGGCGCACGGAGGCGGCGGGCGGGGCGGCGAGAGCGGGTGCGGCGGTCATGCGCTCAGCGTCCCCGAGCGCTCCCCAGACGGCTCCAAGAATGCGGCGTTCGCGGGTGATGCATAGGAAACGCGAAGATCGCGGATCTGCGGGCTGGAAGACGAGGACGTCGGTTCGACCGGTGACGATGCGGAGGGATGCGGGTGCCCGTCCCCGTCGGCGAGGACGGGCGGACCGGACATCGCCCCGACCGGGTCGACTTACAGCGTAAGCTGATTCCGTGAAGCACGAGATCCTCTGCCCTTTCCCGCGGGGGAAGTCACGGGAGGGGGACCGAGCAAGCGGGCGCCGCACGGCGGGAGAGCCCGCTTCGCCGAACTCGTCGAGGGGAAGGACGACGGATGCCTCAGCATGACGCACACGAACTCTTGTCGAACATCCTCGATCGCTGCGCCGCAATGGAGCGCCCGTTCTGGATGGTCAGCGCCGAGAAGAGAGCCGAGGTGGCGCGCCACTTCGGACCTCCCGAGGTGATGATGCGAGTCGGACACGCATCCGACGAAGATCTGCGCATCGCCGGCGGGGCCGATCTCTTCCTGGGAACGGCGCTGTTGACCGAGATCGCGATCGAGCTCGCGGAGCACGCGCACTCGGGCCGAAGCCGGACGGAGGCCGTATCCGTCATCCGCGCGCGCCTGAGTGCTCTTCTCGGGTCCGCCGCCCGCTCGGAAGACGCACCCGATCCGCACCGTGGATGAGGGCGGGCCCGCCGCTACTGCGACAGCTGACGGTCCAGTCGGTCCAGCAGCGCCTCGAGCGACTCCTCGAACTCGTCCTCGGAGCGGTCCCTGCTGAGAAGACCGCGCAGACGCCGCACGTGAGGCGCGTCCGAGAGCTCCTCTCCCGCATCGCCCTGCCCGATCGCGGCTCCGCCCTCGTCGAGCGGTTCCTCGACCGGCGCGGTCTCGGCGCCGCGCACGGCTGCTTCGAGGAGCAGATTTCCGAGGAGGAAGCTGCTGAACGAACGGTAGGTCCTCACCGCCTGCTCATCGCTGAAGCCGAAACCGATCATCGCCGTGAGGAAGTGCTCCACCACCTCCACGCTCCGCAACGGCGGGCGCAGCCAGGGCGCCGCCGGGTGGCGAGTGGCGACGAGGGGGAACGCCTTCGGATGCTCGATCGCGACGCGACGGACTTCGTGGGCGACGACCTGGAGATACCGCTGCCACCCGTTGTCTTCCGCCACGAGCAGTGCATCGGTGAGACCCCGCATGAGCCGATCGACGACGCCTTCGAGAAGATCCTCCCGGCCGTTCACGTACCGGTAGAGCGACATGGCCTCGACCCCGAGCGCCTTGCCGAGATGGCGCATCGACAGCTCGTTGAGACCCCGCTCGTCGATCAACGACAGGGCCTCGTCGAGGATCGCGTCCCGACTGAGCCGAGGGCCGGTCGTCCGTTCCGTGTCCACGATGTTCTCGCCCCTGTCCCACTCTCCGTGCGTAGAACACCATCGTGGCCGAAACCGGCTCCTCGCGGCGGCCGCTTGCTCCTCGAGGCAGGCGTGCGCTAGCCCGTCGAGGACGGAGCCGGAACCGCTGATCAGTCGTCGAGGCCGACCAGCAGCGCGCTGCGCTCCCACAGCTGAGTGGCCACGACGGGATCGTCGGCGAGGCGGTTCGTCTTCGCGGGCTTGTTGTTGGCGTAGAAGCCGCCCGGCTCCCAGTCGATCCCCGGCTTGCCCAGGGCGAGCCAGGTCAGACGCGCGCCGCCCACCGACGTCGAGGTCATCAGGTTCTTCGCGAGCGGGCCGCCGTAGAGGAACTTCCACGGGCCGTCGCTCGACGCTCCGAAGTTCGAGGCGATCACGCCGGGGTGGAACGCGACGGCCGACAGTCCGAACTCTCCGAACCGGCGGTGCAGCTCCTTCGTGAAGAGCACGTTCGCGAGCTTCGCGTTGCCGTAGGCGGCGGTCGACGAGTAGCGCCGGGCCCCCTGCAGGTCGTCAATGTCGAACCGGGGGAAGAGCTTGGCCGCGGCGCTCGAGGTCTGAATCACCGACGCCTGCGACTGCAGGAGGCGCTCGAGCAGCAGGTTCGTCAACAGGAACGGCGCGAGGTGGTTGACCTGGAAGGTCGTCTCGTAGCCGTCCGTGGTGAGCGTGCGCTCGCCGAACACGCCGCCGGCGTTGTTGGCGAGCACGTCGATGCGCGGGTACTTCTCGAGGAGGGATGCCGCGAGCTCGCGCACCTGCGCCAGATCGCTGAAGTCGGCGACGAACGAGTCCGCCCCGAGCGAGCGGGCGACGCGCGCGGTCTTCTCGGGATTGCGCCCCACCACCACGACCTCCTCGCCGAGCTGCGCGAGCTGCTTCGCCGAGGCGGCGCCGATGCCGTCGCTGGCGCCGGTGATGACGATGGTGCGGGTCATGCGGACCTCCTGGGGTGGGGAGCGTTCAGGCTAGCGAGCGTTCTTTCGAATCCCCCGGGGCTTGCATCCGGGAGGCGCGCGACGCAGCGATCGCCGACGCCGCCGCCGTGAGGCAGATCCCCGCCCCGACCCCCGAGAACATCCACAGGGCCGCACCGGTTCCGACCGCGCGCGCGACGAAGCCGAAGCCCAGGACGGGGATCGCCAAACCGGCGTACGCGCACAGGAACACGGCCACCGTCTGCGCGAAGACGTGGCCCGGCGCCGCCGCGACCGCCGCGCGCAGGCTTCTCGCGAAGAGCGCTCCCCCCGCCGATCCCGCGACGACCGCGGCCACGAGGAGGAGCGCCGGCGACGACGACGCGACCGCGGCGCCGACGAAGACGAGACCGCCCGCCAGCCAGACGCCCGCGATCGGGAGCGAGACGCGCGGGGCCAGGGCGACGACACCCGCCGCCCCGGCCACGAAGACCGCCGCGGCGAAGAGTCCGGAGCGGGGGGCGTCGTGGATGCCGAGGTCGCCCAGCAGCACCGAGGTCACGCTCCCGAACAAACCCGTCGTCATGAAAGCGCCGAAGGCGCCGAGGCCCGACGCCCACGGCAGCGGAGGCCGGCGGCCCGCCGTGGCGCCCGCCGTCGCGCGTCCGGCCGAAACGGGCAGGACGAGCAGCGCAACGATGAGCGTCGCGAACACCGCGAGGCCGGTGGCGAGGAAGACCGCTCGGACCCCGGCGAGGTCGGTCGGTGCCGCGGACGCGGAGATCAGGGGCCCCAGCCCGAGCCCGGCGAACGCCAGCGCGGGAGCGCCCGCACGGACGACCCGGGCGGAACGCGGACGGAGCACGAGCGCGAGCTCCATGACGAATGCCGTCCCCGAGGCGGCGAGGAGCCCCGCGCCCATTCCCGTCACGACGCGGCCGGCCGCGAAGCCCGGGATGCCGAGATCAGCGGCGAGCACGAACGCCGACGCCGCCTGCAGGGCGGCGGCGATCGTGAAGGCCCGTCGACGCGTCAGTCGCCCCGCGGCGAGCAGCGCGACCCCGAGGCCGACCACGGCCCCCGCCGCGAACGCGGCGAACGTCGACGTGATGCCGACGGCATCCAGTCCCGCTTCCCGCACATAGACGGGGTACAGCGGCGTGGGAATGGTGGCCAGCGCCGTGCCCAAGAGAATCACCGCGCACAGCGACAGGACGCCGACCGAGGGAGAGCGACGGAGCACGGCGTCAACCTTTCATCTACAGCGGAACTTATCCATTGTAGATGGAAACACGGGGAGCGTCACAGCCGGCGCAGGTTGATCCAGACCGCGCGCGCGGTCCCCGAGCCGGCATTCACGATGCGGTGGGGGCGCCGGGCGCTGAACTGCGCGACGTCGCCCGACTCGGCGAGGAACAGGTCGTCGCCGAGCTGCACCTCGAGGGTGCCCTCGAGGACCACGCCGAACTCGTGCCCCGGATGCTGCGACGGGCGCCGCGCGTGCGCGGTCCCCGGCGCCCACTCGTCGACGTAGACCTCGAGGTCGTAGTCGGCGCGGTACACGGCGGTGCGCCGGACCATGCCACCCTCGGTGACGTCGACGATCTGATCCGCCAGCGGGGTCACGGGCGAATCCTCGCCCCCCGACTGCGCGAACAGCGCGGTGATGTGCACGCCGAGCGCCGCAGCGAGCGCGTGCAGGGTCCCGAGCGACGGAGTCGTGCGGCCTCGCTCAACGGCACTGAGCATGGACAGGCTCAGCCCGGTGCGCTCGCTCATGTCGTTGAGGGTGAACTCGTTGCGCTGACGTAGAGCGCGGACGCGCTCGCCGACGTCGCGCACGACATGACCGAGGTCCGAGGGCGTGGAGGCCGGGGGCGCGTCGGTCATGACCCCATTCTCCCCGCTCTTCACCGTGAGTGCATGAATTGCGACATTGTCGAAACACAGCCGTAACGCTCGTGCTGCAAAAATTACTCTCACACTGCAACTCGACCCGGGAGTATCCGTGCACACCTCCGCCACCTCCACGCTGGCCGTCGGTTTCGAAGAGAAACTGCCGCCCGGTCGCACCGCCCTCTTCGCCACCCAGCACCTGCTCGCCCTCACCGGCATCTGGGTGTTCCCCCACATCATCGGCGCGGCCCTGGGCCTCGCGACCACCGACATCGCTCTCATGATCCAGGCCTGCTTCCTGCTGACCGGGGTGGTGACCGTCCTGCAGTCCAGCCGCATCCTGCGCCTGCCCATCGTGCAGGGGCCGACGGCGGCCTTCATGGTGGCGATCATCTCGGCCGGCGCCGCGTTCGGCCTCGGCACCGCGTTCGGGTCGATGATCGTCGCGGGTCTCGTCTTCCTGCTGCTGGCCCTCCCGCTGCGCCGCTTCGGCTTGTTCGGCCACGTCGCCGGCTTCGTCTCGTCGCCGGTCGTCCTGGGCACGCTGTTCCTCATCATCGGTGCGCAGCTCGCCGGCATCGGCGCCGGGAACTGGTTCGGCACCGCCGGTACGCCCGGCTTTGGCGTCACGGGGCTGATCGTCTCGATCGTCACCGGTCTCGTCGTGATCGGATGCCTCGTCCTCGGGCGCGGAGTCGTCAAGCGCGCCGCGATCTTCCTCGGCATCGTCGGCGGCGCGCTGTTCGCGCTCGTCATCGGTCAGTGGTCGTTCCCCGACCTGCTGGCGGGGGGCGTGCTCGGAACGCCGCGCGTGCTGCCGTTCGGGTTCGGCGTCGAGCCCACCGTCGTCATCCTGATGCTCGTCGCCTTCCTGCAGGCGGGGACCGAGTCGATGGGCATGTACTCGATGATCGGCAGCTGGGGCGGACAGAAGATGGACACCGCGCGCGTCAATCGCGGTCTCTTCTCGGAGTTCGCGGGCACGGTGCTCGGCGCCGTCTTCGGAGGCATCGGCACGACGTCTTACCCCGAGAACGCCGGGATCGTGCGGGTATCGGGCATCGGTAGCCGCTTCGTCACTCTGACCGCCGGTGCCATCGCGATCGTGCTGGCCTTCCTCCCGCCCGTCGCCCAGCTGCTCGCGAGCATCCCCGCCCCGGTCCTCGGGACGGCCGCCACGATCCTCTTCGGCATCATCGCCCTGAGTGGCGTGCAGATGTTGACGGGCGTCGAGTGGGACGACCTCAACCTCGTCGTCGCCTCCGTGTCGTTCATCCTGGCACTCGGGTGCCAGTTCCTCCCCGCCGCGATCACCGAGACCCTGCCCCCGTCGGTCGCCGCCATCGTGACCAGCCCCATGATGATGGGCATGTTCCTGCTCCTCGGACTCCACGGAGCGATCAACCACGGCATCCGCCCCGTGCTCGCGCGCCAGGACGCCCGCACGACGCGTCCCGTCGACGAGACGGAGACCGTCGCATGACTCGCATCCGCGTCCACGGCACCGAACGCGAGATCGACCCCGCCGGGGAGTTCGCCGCATGGCTGGATCCGAGTCGGACGGCCATCGTGTCGATCGACATGCACGAGGGACACCTCTCCGACGATCCCGCCTGTCCGTGCCCCGCCCCGCGCGGCCGGGAGATCGTCGCTGGGATCGATGCGTTCCATCGCGAGGCCCGCGCGCTCGGCGTCCGCGTCCTTCACGTGCGTTCGACACTGCGCGCGTCGGGCGTCGACGACGTCGGTGGCACGAGCGGCAGCGCGTGGCGCGTGACGTTCCCTCAGCACGTCGGCCCGATCCCGGGCGCCGACGAGCACGCGCTCGCGGGATCCCGCTGGACGGAGTTCGTCACGGAGGTCCTCCCCGGCGACGAGGTCGTCTCGGGCAAGAAACGCCTCTCGGCGTTCTACCCCACCGACCTCGACTTCCTCCTGCGACAGCTCGGGGTCACCGCGGTGGTGCTCGACGGGATCATGGCCGACTGCTGCGTGCTGAACTCCGCATTCGACGCGTCGAACCTGGGGTATCGCGTGAGCGTGCCGAGTGATCTGGTCCGCGGCACCGATGCCGGCCTCGAAGAAGCCGCACTCTCGATGATCTCCCTGCACCTGGGGCTCGTGCTCCCCTCATCCGAGCTTCTGGAGGCGTGGCGCCGCTGCGCCTGACGCCGCCGCACCCGGACGCGCCGGGACGCCGTCGGGTGTCCCGGCGCGTTCCGCGTGCCGCGGCATCCGGGTCTCCGCATCCGGGATCCACGCAACTCACAGGTCGCTCCCAGCCCCGCGGGACCAAATCCGACGCGCTCGACGTTCTCTCTCCATGACGGCCGCCACAGGTCGTCATGACGAGAGGACACGAACCGTGAGCACGGAGTACCGGAAGACGTCGGAGGCGCTGAGCCGCCTCACCGACCGCCAGTTCGCCGTCACGCAGGACGACGCCACCGAGCCGCCGTTCCGCAACGAGTACTGGGACAACCACGAGGACGGCATCTACGTCGACGTCGTGTCGGGGCAGCCCCTGTTCAGCTCGACCGACAAGTTCGAGAGCGGCTCGGGCTGGCCGAGCTTCACCAAGCCGATCGACGACGCCGCCGTCGTCGAGAAGAAGGACCGGACCCTGTGGATGACGCGCACCGAGGTGCGCTCGTCGGGCGCCGACAGCCACCTCGGTCACGTGTTCGACGACGGCCCGCGCCAGGCCGGGGGCCTGCGATACTGCATGAACTCGGCTGCGCTGCGCTTCGTGCCCGTCGCCGAGCTCGAGGAGCAGGGCTACGGCGCTTTCCTCGCCCTGTTCCGTGAGAGCAGGGCCTCATGAATCTCTTCCCCTTCCGCAACCGCAAAAGGAGCACCAGCATGACCAGCGGACCTTCCGACACCGGCGAGATCACCCGTCGCCCCGGCACCGAGACCGCCGTCCTCGCGGGCGGCTGCTTCTGGGGCGTCGAAGACCTCATCCGCCGCCAGCCCGGCGTGCTCGACACGCGCGTCGGCTACACCGGCGGGCAGAACGACCACGCGACGTACCGCAACCACCCCGGCCACGCCGAGGCCGTGGAGATCGTCTTCGATCCCACGAAGACGTCGTACCGCGACATCCTGGCGTTCTTCTTCCAGATCCACGACCCGTCGACCCTGAACCGTCAGGGCAACGACATCGGCACGAGCTACCGCTCGGCGATCTTCCCGCTCTCGCCCGAGCAGGAGAAGGTCGCGCGCGACACGATCGCCGACGTCGACGCCTCGGGCATCTGGCCCGCGAAGGTCGTCACCACGATCGAGCCCGAGGCTCCCTTCTGGGAGGCCGAGCCCGAGCACCAGGATTACCTGATCCGCATCCCCAACGGGTACACGTGCCACTTCGTGCGTCCCGGCTGGGTGCTGCCCAAGCGCGAGGAAGCCTCCGCGTAAACAGGGGGGAAGGGCCCGGATGCCACGGCATCCGGGCCCTTCGTTATCTCCGGCGTCCGCGCTCCGAACGCCGCCCGCGCCGGAGCGACCGAGCCCGTCGCGCGCTCACGGGGCAGGAGCCCCGCCCCCGCAACCCCGGCGGTCCGAGGCGTCGTCCTGCCTAGGCTCGCTGATATGAGCGAGTACGACGTCGTCGTGGTGGGAGCAGGGCTCGCGGGACTCCGCGCCGCGACTCGCCTGGCCGAAGCCGGACGCGATGTCGTGGTGGTCGAGGCGAACGACGCCGTCGGCGGCCGCGAGCGCACCGACGTCGTCGACGGATTCCGGCTCGACTTCGGCTTCCACGTGCTCAACCCGGCGTACCCGGCCGTCAGGCGCTGGGTCGACGTCGACGCCCTCGCCCTGCGTCTCTTCCCCGTCGCGGTCGGGGTGCGACTCGACGATCGCCTCGCGCGGCTGGCGCATCCGCTGCGGCATCCGGGATCGATCCCCGCCACGCTGACGAGCGGACTCGTGCGTCCCGCGGATCTCGCCGCGCTGATCCGATGGGCCGCGCCGACGGTGCTCAGCGCCCGAGCGGCCACGCGAGGCCGCGATCTCCCGCTCGATGAGGGCTGGGACCGCGCCGGCCTGCGCGGACCCCTCCGCGAGGCGGTGCTCGAGCCCTTCCTCGCCGGGGTGCTCGCCGACGACCGACAGCAGACCTCCGACGCCTTCGTGCGCCTGCTCGTCCGCAGCTTCGCGCTCGGGCGTCCGGGCGTCCCTGCCGCGGGGATCGGCGCCCTTCCGGCGCAGCTCGCCGACAGCGCGCGGCGCGCGGGTGTCGGCATCCGTCTCGGTCATCGCGTGGTGTCGACCCGTCGGCGCACGCACGGCTGGCACGTCGGGATCGACGGGCAGGATGCCGTGACCGCACGCTCGGTCATCGTGGCGACGGGGCTCGACCCCGCTCTCGGCGTTCCGCTCCCCCGCCCGCGGGGCCTTCAGACGTGGTGGTTCGCTGCCGGAGAGGCCCCGAGCTCCGACGCGGCGCTCCGCGTGGACGGGCGTCGGCGGGGTCCCGTCGTGAACACCGCGATCATGACGAACACCGCGCCCACGTACGCGCCCCGCGGGCACCACCTCATCCAGGCCACGTGCGTGCTGCCCTCCGAGGCCGGCGAGGACGCGATCCGCCGACAGCTCGGCGAGGTGTGGCAGGCCGACACCCGCGGGTGGCAGCTGCTCCGGCGCGACGACGTCACCCGCGCGCTCCCCGCCCAAGACCCGCCCCTGCGGCTGCGTCGCCCCGTGCGCCTCGACGACGGCCGCTACCTCGCGGGAGATCACCGCGACACCGCGTCGATCCAGGGCGCACTGGTGTCGGGGCAGCGCACCGCCGAGGCGGTGCTGTCCGACCTCGCGCGCTGACCCGGACCCGGTTTCGGGGCGGATCCCGGCGCTCGGGACCTGATTTTCCCGCCCCGATCTGCGGAACGCGCTCCGAAACCCGACGGACCGTGTCGAATCCCCGCTACGCCCGCGCGGCGAGGGCCGTCAGCGCCTCGCCCGTCACGCGCCGCGTCGTCCACTCCTCCATCGCCTCGGCGCCGAGGGCGCGGTAGAAGCCGATCGCGGGCTCGTTCCAGTCGAGCACCGTCCACTCCAGGCGCGAATAGCCCTTCTCGACGCACTCCGCGGCGAGCGCGGCCAGCAGCGCCACGCCGTAGCCGCGGGAGCGGTACTGCTCGTGCACGTACAGGTCTTCGAGCCAGATCCCGTGACGACCGGTCCACGTCGAGTAGGTGAGGAACCAGATCGCGATCGCGCGGATCTCGCCGTCTTCCCCGTCGACGACGAACGCGAACGCGCGGGGGTCCTCGCCGAAGAGCGTGGCCGTGAGCATGTCGACGGTGTTGTCGACGGCATCCGGCTCCTTCTCGTAGTCGGCGAGCGCCTGGATGCACGCGAGGATGCCGGCCTCGTCGCCGGGACGGGCCCGGCGCAGCACGGCGCCGTCGGTGAGTTCGGTCATGGCAGGGGCTCCCAGCTCTCGAGGGCGACGCGGCGGAAGTTCCCGCCGAGCACCGCGGCGATGTCGACGTCGGTCCATCCTCGCGCGGCGAGCGCGGCACCGAGTCCCACGAACGTCTCGGGCGGCATCCACTCCATCGGACCCCACCGGGTGTAGCTGGCGTCGTAGAGCTCCGGCATCCGCACGATCTCGTCGCGGAAGGTCTCCCAGTCGAACGAGAAGTCGGTGCTGACGCCGACGTGGTCGATGCCGAGCAGCTCGACCGCGTACTCGAGGTGGCGGATCATCGCCTCGAGGGTGGGGGTGTTGGGCCCCAGGAAGATGCCGACGCCGGTGATCCCCACGACTCCCCCGGTGGACGCCGCCGCGCGCGCCTGCTCGTCGGTGATGTTGCGGGGGTGCTCCCACACGGCGCGCATGTTCGAGTGGCTGAAGACCACCGGCCGGGTCGAGGCCGCGCACATGTCGAGGGTCGTGCGCGCGCCGACGTGCGAGCCGTCGGGCACCATGCCGCGGGCGTTCATCTCGGCGACGAGGTCGCGGCCCCACGGCGTGAGGCCGTCGTCACGGGCGTCGAGGCAGCCGCCGCCGGCGCGGTTGGCGTGGTTGTAGGTCGGACCGAGAGTGCGCACCCCCTGCGCGACGAGGGTGCCGACGGCGTCGAGGTCGCCTCCGAGGGGGGCGCAGTCCTCGAGGTCGAAGGCGACGGCCGTGTCGCCCCGGCCCGCGATCCGGTCGATGTCGGCCACCGTCGCGGCCAGCTCGACGCCGTCGATCGCGTCGACCTGCGCGCGGAAGGAGCGCAGGAGGGATGCCGTGAGAGCGGGCGCGTGGGGCGCGTAGCCGACGTTGAGCGAGACGTAGCCGCCCCCGGCTCCGCGGTAGCGCCGCAGATCGCGGAGGTCGGCGGTCTCGACGAGCTCGACGCAGGCGTGCTGATCCCAGAGCACGTCAGGACCCGGCCCGCGCCGCGAGAGCGGGGTCGAGCGCTTCGCGCTCGTCGAACACGAAGCAGTCGCCGTCCCAGTGCGCCGCCCCCTGCTCCGCGAACCACCCGAGGATCCCGCCCTCGAGCTGGTAGGCGTCGAGACCCTCGGCGCGAAGGTGCAGCGCGGCCTTCTCGCAGCGGATGCCGCCGGTGCAGAAGCTCACCACGGTCTTGCCCTCGAGCTCGTCGCGGTGGGAGTCCGCGGCATCCGGGAACTGGGTGAAGCGCTCGATGCGCCAGTCCCGCGCCCCGGCGAAGGTGCCGTAGTCGACCTCGAAGGCGTTGCGCGTGTCGACGAGCACGACCTCGCGCCCCTCGTCGTCGGTCCCCCGGTCGAGCCAGCGGCGCAGCGTCGCCGGCGTGACGGCAGGGGCGCGACCGTCCTGGGGGCGCACCTCGGGACGATCCATGCGGATGATCTCGCTCTTCACCTTCACCAGCAGCTTGCCGAAGGGCACGGTGTCGGACCAGCTTTCCTTGGTCTGCAGCGCGGCGAAGCGCGCGTCGGCGCGCAGGGCGTCGACGAATCCGCGCACGGCGCCGGCGGGTCCGGCGAGGAAGAGGTTCACGCCCTCCGCGGCGAGGAGGATGGTCCCCTTCAGCCCCGCCTCGCCCGCCCGGGCGCGGAGCACGTCGCGCAGACCCGCGGGGTCGTCGATGCGCGTGAACAGGTACGCCGCGACGTTGAGCACGGCGGCGGGAACGGGCGCGGGCGCAGTCGACATGGCATCCACGATACGAAAGGTCGGCGGTCCCGGCCGACGACGCAGGCGTCAAGCCGGGAAACGCGCCGCGTGCATCGCCTAGCGTGGAAGCACTCGTCCCCGGGAGGAAGCGTGCCCCAAGGCCCCGCGTCGTCGGCCGTCACCGTCTCTGTCGTCATCCCCTGCCGCGACGACGGCGCCCACCTGCGGCGCTGCCTGCGGGCGCTCGCCGCACAAACCCTCGCGCCCACCGAGATCGTCGTCGTCGACAACGCCTCGACCGACGACAGCGCCGAGATCGCGCGGGCGGCGGGAGCGCGCGTGGTGTTCTGCGTCGAGCGCGGGATCCCCGCGGCGGCCGCGACGGGCTACGACGCCGCGACCGGGGAGCTGATCCTGCGCCTCGACGCCGACAGCATTCCCGCCCCCGGGTGGGTCGAGAGCATGGTGGCCGCTCTCGCGGATCCGACGGTGGATGCCGTGACCGGCGGCGCCGTGTTCCACGACGGTCCGGCACGGCGGCGCGTGGCCATGGCGCGGGTGTTCCTGGGCACCTACGCCGTCTTCGCGACCCCGGCCCTCGGTCACACGCCGCTGTGGGGGTCGAACATGGCGTTCCGCCGCCGCGCGTGGGAAGACGTGCGCGGCGAGGTGCACCTCGACCCCGAGCTGCACGACGATCTCGACCTCGCCTACCACCTCGGCCGTCGCCACCGCATCGCGCGCGTCGCGGAGGCGCACATGCGCGTGTCGTCCCGCACAGTCGAGCCGCGCCGCTTCGCGCGCTGCTTCCGCCGGGGAGCGGGGACGGTGTTCGCGCACTGGCCCGGCGACATCCCCCCGGCCCGCTGGGTGCGTCTCGGGCTGCGGGGGCGCTCGTGAGCGGCATCCTGTTCCCGGGCGTCGAGGCGCCCGACCTGCGTGTGATGAGCTTCAACATCCGTCGGCGCTTCGATCGCGTGACCTGGCCTCCCGCCGATCGGTGGCCGACCCGCAAGCAGCGGCTGCGCGAGTTCCTGAGCGCCACCCGCCCGCACCTGCTCGGCTCTCAGGAGGCCATGCCCGACCAGGCGCGCTGGGTGCGGGACTCGCTGGGCTCCTCGTACGGTTACCTCGGCGCGGGCCGCGGGAAGGACCGCGGGGGCGAGGGGACGCCCCTGTTCTACGACCGCGATCGGATCGCCGTCGACGACTGGCGGCAGGTCGCCCTCTCCGACACCCCCGACGTGCCGGGATCCACGGGGTGGGGCAACGCGATCCCCCGCATCGCGGTCATCTCCCACCTGCGCGACCGCGCCACCGGGGCGCGCTTCACGTTCGTGAACACGCACTTCGACGCCTTCTCGCGGCGCGCGCGGCGCCGGTCGGCGACGTGGCTGCACGATCTCGTCGCCGCGCAGGACGGACCGCTGCTGTTCACCGCCGACGTCAACGCGCACGTGCGTTCGAGCGAGCTCGCCGCGATGTTCGCCGGCGGCCTGCTCGTGGACACCTGGTCGTACGCCCCCGTGCGACGCACGGCCGAGTGGGGCACGTTCAACAACTACGCGGCACCGCGCGTCGGCGCGCGGCGCATCGACGCCCTGCTCGCGACCCCCGACGTGGGCGTGCGCGCGGTGGGCATCGACCCCCGTCCGACCGGCACGCAGTGGCCGAGCGATCACCTGCCGGTGCAGGCGGTCGTGCGCATCCCCGGCGCGACGTCGTCATGAGGGACGGATGCCGATGATCCCCGCCCTGTACGCCAACCTCAAGCGGCCGCCGCGCACGGTGGTGGAGTGGCTCGCCGACGCGGTGCGGGCCGCGGCGATCGTGATCGTGATCGTCTCGCTGTTCACCCTTCCGTTCACGGACTTCGCCGTTCTGTCGATGTCGCTTCCGGCGGTGATGCTGTCGCGCATGATCGGGCTGCGGTCGGGGCTCGATCTCGTCACGTGCGTGACCGTGTTCGTGGCGGCCGGGAGCAACGTCATCGACCTGTACCGCGCCTGGACCGGATGGGACCTCGTCGTGCACGCCGTGTGCACCGGGGTCCTCGCGGCGATCGCCCTCGTCCTCCTCGACGACGCGCGGGTCGTCGCCCCGAGCGGCCGGCGCCGCACGCCCGTCGTGGTCGCGACGATGGCGGGGCTCGCCCTCAGCGCCGTGTGGGAGATGGTCGAGTGGTTCGGCTATCGCTTCATCACCGACGCGATCTTCGTGACCTACGACGACACGATCGGCGACATGATCGCGGGTGGCGCGGGCGCGCTGGCGATGGGCATCGTGGCATCCCGGTTCCGTCTGACGCGCGCGGATCGCGCGGCCCTCTAGCCGGCGGCGGGCACCGACCGCCCGACTCCCGCTCGCGTGACAGACCGCCCGGGCCTGTCAATCCCCCGCCGGTCCCCGCGTCGCCTCGACAGCATGGCGGGAACGACGAGAGGAACGAGTGCATGTCGAAGGATCTGTC
Organism: Microbacterium sp. BWR-S6Y; assembly: GCF_041379845.1. NCBI lineage: Bacteria > Bacillati > Actinomycetota > Actinomycetes > Micrococcales > Microbacteriaceae > Microbacterium > Microbacterium sp. BWR-S6Y. Next base: position 600,483 of record NZ_JBFECV010000002.1, on the reverse strand, counting down.
GAAGGGCGACCGCGTCAGCTGGGACACCCCGCAGGGCAAGACACAGGGCGAGGTCGTGGAGAAGAAGACGAAGGACTTCCAGCACGACGGCCAGAAGTTCACGGCCTCCGACGACGACCCCGCCTACATCGTGAAGTCCGAGAAATCGGGCTCGACCGCCGCGCACAAGGGATCGTCGCTGAACAAGCTGAAGAGCTGAGTCCGCGGGCGCGGGCGAAACTCCTGACTTCCGCGCGATGGCGCGCTCTCAGCTGGGCACACCGCCGCGCGGGAGGGGCTTTCTCAGGAGTTTCGCCCGCGCCGCGGCGGGCGCCGGCTGCTACCCGCGCGCGTCGCGCCGCTTGCGCATCTGCGCGAGCGCCAGCCCCAGCCGGTGGTTGCCGGCCAGCACGTCCTCGTGCCGCTCGAGGAACTCCCAGTACGCGTCGGTGAAGACCGAGTCCTTGGCCTCCTGCGCCGACGACCACCACGACCCCATCTTCTGCAGATACGCCCCGCCCGACACGTAGGGCTTGGTGGCGACGAACCCGCCGTCGGCGAACTGGCTCATCCCCATGACGTTGGGCACCATGACCCAGTCGTACGCGTCGACGAACAGCGCGAGGAACCAGTCGTTCACCTGCCGCGGCGCGTACCCCTGCAGCAGGAACCAGTTGCCCAGCACCATCAACCGCTCGATGTGGTGGGCGTACCCCCACCGGTGCACCCTCTCGAGCACCGTGCGCACCGGGATCGGCAGGTCCTTCGGCATCCGCTCGCCCGAATACCAGTACTTCTGGATCCGCTTCTCGAGGTGCAGCGCGTTGACGTGCTCGAGCTTCGGGTGCGCGCGGTACATGCCGCGCATGTACTCGCGCCAGCCGATCACCTGCCGGATGAACCCCTCGACGGATGCCAGGGGCGCATCGGTCCGCGTGGCGGCGGCGACCACCTCCTCGACGGTGAGCAGCCCGATGTTCAGCATCGGCGAGATGATCGCGTGGAAGAGAAAGGGCTCATCGGCCTTCATCGCGTCTTCGTAGCGACCGAAGTCGTGCAGGCGCTCGGCGACGAACAGCTCGAGCCAGTCGCGGGAGTCCTCCGGGGTCACCGGCAGCCAGAAGTCCGTCGCCGTGCCGGGGTGCTCGGGGAAGCGCTCGTCGACCTCGGCGATCACGGCGCGCGTGATGTCGTCGTGCTCCGGCTGCGGCAGCGCCGGGATCTCCAGGCCTTTCTTCGGCAGCGGTTTGCGGTTGTCGGCGTCGAAGTTCCACCGGCGCCCCGCGGGCTTCCCCCCGTCCATCAGGATGCCGGTACGCCGGCGCTGCCAGTGGTAGAAGTCCTCCATGAGCGGCGTCGGATGCTCCGCGAACCAGCCGTCCACCTCTTCCTCGGGGGTGAGGAACAGGCCGTCCGGGAGCACGTCGGTGTCGACGTCGTGAGCGGCGCAGATCCGCGCGATCCGCTCGTCGACGGGGCGGTTCGGGTCGCTCATCCAGGTGAGCTCGGTCACGTGGTGCGCCGTCAGCAGGCGCTCGAGGCCCGCTTTGAACGTGAGGTCGTCGTCGAGGGTGATGCGCCGCACGACCCTGCCCTCGGCCTCGAGCCGCGCCGCCGTGTGGCGCATCGCCGACACGAGCAGCACGATCTTGTGCCGGTGGTAGGGCAGCTTCGCGAAGCGCGGCGCCGACTCGATGAAGAAGAACTCCTCGACGTCGTCGTCGGCGTACGCCGGGTGCTCCGCGAACTGCTGGGTCGCGAGGATCAGCGCGGCCTTCATGCCGACTCCCCGGGCTGCACGCCCGCTCGGCGCGTCACGACGAGCTCCGGCGCTGCGCCGCAGCCTTCGACCGGCACCCGCGCGAGCAGTACAGCACCTGATCCCACTGGTCGCGTCCGCTCCAGCGCTTGCGGTCGGTGAACGGGCGGCCGCAATACGCGCAGGGCTTGGAACGCACCTCTGGTCGTGACATGCCGTCATCGTCGCAAAAGCGACGTCGGGCGCCCGGGGGCTTGCGCCGGTGTCGCACAGGCCCCCGGATGCGGCGAACTGTCGCGGGTCCTCAGTCGGTGAGGTCGAAGGTCTTCTTCTCGCCGCCGTGCGGGCGGTCGCCGGTGACCTTCGAGGTGACCAGGGCGATCGCGGTGGCGAGGCGCCCACCGGCGCTGCCCCAGTACTCACCGGTCAGCGCCGACACCTTCAGCAGCGTGACGCCCGGAGCCTCGGGCCCGTCGGGGAACCACGCCTCGACACTCGTCGACCACAGCTCCTTGAGCTTCGCGAGGTCGTCGACCACCTCGGCCTCACCGGCGAGCGAGAGCCAGGTGCCGTCGGTGCTGAACGAAAGCCCCACCTGGGGGTCACGCCGCACGTGCTCGACGGCGGAGGCGTGCGTCCCCACGATGAACCAGAGGTCGCCGTCGGATTCGGTCTCCTGCACGGTCAGCGGGTGCGCGTGCAGGGCGCCGTCCTCGGCGCGGGTGGTGACCATCGCGAAGCGGAACTTCTTCAGCAGCTCGTTCAGCGTCTCGAGCTCGGTGGCGGTGGATGACATGGGACTCCCTCTTCCGTCGGAGATCCCAGCCCAGCGCCTCCCCGCTCCGCGCGCTACGCGTTGACGTCCCGGCCGTCGTCTGCTCTCGGTGGGGCGATGCGGTCCAGTTCGCGAAGCGCCTCGTCCGCGCGCGCCCGCCGCGCGGCCACCTCGTCGTCCCACCACTTCGGGCCCCGTTCGCCGAGCCCGGCCTTGGCGAGTCCCACCCGGTGCCGCGCGTCGGACGTCGCCGCCTCGTCGCCGTCCCGTCTCGCAATGCGCACGGCGGCGCGGGCTCGGCCGAGGTGAGAGCGCAAGCGCGCCGCCGTCTCCTCGCCGAGGGCCGGGTCGGTGCGCCGCCAGCGGCGTCCGTCGACGACGAGCCACCTGTCGTCATCGGAGGCGGGATGAGCGGATGCCATGGGCCCACTGCAGCGCATCGCGAGGGCCGGGGAAAGTTCCCGGGCGCTGATCGGGCATCCGTGCTACCGTGAGGCTATTCGTTCTGGGACCTGCTTCATCGACGCCCGCCTCATCGCTGAGATGCCGGGCGCACGGCGCCGAGCCGTTTCCGACAGCAGTCCCTCCCTCAATCATCGCGTGCCTCGCTCGACGGCTTCGGTCCTCGCGTCGCACTCGCGGAAAGTTCTCGTGTCCTTGCTTCACCCCTCGCCACTGTCGTGGCGCCAGGCCGATCTCGACGTCTTCGTCGCGACGGCCGGATCCGACTACGCCGGTTTCGTCGGCGCGGCGACCTCGGGCTACGAAGCCCAGGGTCCGCGCGGCGAGAACCTCGGCTTCCACGCGTCCGTCGAGACGGCTCAGGCCGCCGTCGACGGGCACCGCGTCCGCGTCACCGACTCGGTGCCGCGGCGTCCCCGTCCGCTCCGCGTGCGTCGGGGCGGCACCAATGGTCGCATCTGCGGCCCAACATGAATAAAGGAAGAACACGATGGCCACTGGCACCGTGAAATGGTTCAACTCCGAAAAGGGCTACGGCTTCATCGCTCCCGATGACGGCTCGGCCGACCTGTTCGCGCACTTCAGCGCGATCCAGGGCAACGGCTTCAAGGAGCTCACCGAGGCTCAGAAGGTCGAATTCGACGCCGAGCAGGGCCCCAAGGGCATGCAGGCGGCGAACATCCGCCCCCTCTGAGCTCCGCTCCTGCGCGAAAGCCGGGGTGCCGCATCGCGGCGCCCCGGCTTTCGCCTTTCCCGGCCGGCGCACCGCGAGACGCGGAGGAGAGGCGACGGTCGCGACGCGCCGCGGATGTTTCCGTTTCCCGTGAGGCTCCTGCACATGTGGATGTATTCCGGGCTCTCCATACGGCGACCCGTAGTGTGATCCACGAGACGGGTGCCGCCCCGATCCTCTCCCCCGCTACCCCGCAGCACGCACACCCGAGGAGCAGCAGATCGCTACCCCCGTCGCCGAATCCCGACTCGGCCCCGTACGTCAGACCTACTCCGGTACCAAGGAATTCCCCCCGATCGCCAAGGCGTACACAGAGTTGTCGCAGGTCGTCCGCGAGAGCGGACTCCTCGTCCGCACCCCGCTGTTCTACGCCGGCGTCGCGAGCGCCATCGTCCTCGGCTTCGCCGGGTGCATCACGGCCTTCATCCTGCTGGGCGACAGCTGGTTCCAGCTGATCGTCGCCGCGGTCCTCGGCATCCTGTTCACCCAGGTCGCGTTCCTCGCGCACGAGGCGGCCCACCGTCAGATCTTCGCGTCGGGCCCCGCCAACGACCGTCTGGGCCTGTTCATCGGCAACGGCATCGTCGGCATGAGCCGCTCGTGGTGGGCGTCCAAGCACACCCGTCACCACGCCAACCCCAATCGCGTCGGCAAAGACCCCGACATCGAGATCGACACGATCTCGTTCCTCGACGTCGACGCGGCCAAGGCCCGCGGGGTGCAGCGCTGGATCACCCAGCGACAGGGCTACCTCTTCTTCCCCCTCCTGGCCTTCGAGGGCATCAACCTCTACGTCCTGGCCCTTCGTCACCTGCTCTCGCGCGGCGAGAACAAGGACCGCTGGAAAGAGCTCGGCCTCCTCGCCGTGCGCCACACGCTCTTCATCGCCCCGATCTTCGTGTTCCTGCCCGTGGGTCTCGCCTTCGCGTTCTTCGGCGTCTCGGTCGCCGTGTTCGGCATCTACATGGGCGCGTCCTTCGCCCCCAACCACAAGGGGATGCCGGTCATCGAGCCGGGCGCGAAGCTCGACTTTTTCAGCAAGCAGGTGCGCACCTCGCGCAACGTCTCCGGCGGCTGGTGGGCCACGTGGCTCATGGGCGGGCTGAACTACCAGATCGAGCACCACCTGTTCCCGAACATGCCGCGCCCGCACCTCAGCCGTGCCCGCGTCATCGTGCGCGAGCACTGCGCGACGCTGGGCGTGCCCTACGTCGAGACCACGCTGTTCCAGTCGTACGGCATCGTGATCCAGTACCTCAACCGCGTCGGTCTCGCCGCGCGCGACCCGTTCGAGTGCCCGATGACGTCGGCCGCCCGCCACCTGAACGCGGAGTGACCTGACACGAACGACGGCGCCGTGCCCTCCGGGGTGCGGCGCCGTCGTCGTCGGACCGGACGGTCCCGTCGCCCTCAGTCGCGCGGCACGTCGTGCCGCTCGACGTCGCGCACCGCGCCGCCGGAAAGGGTCGCCGTCATCAGCGTGCACGCCGGCTGTCGTCGCCGGTCGGTCGGCGAACCGGGGTTGAGCAGGCGCAGCCCGGCCGGCGTCACCGTGTCCCAGGGGATGTGGCTGTGGCCGAACACGAGCAGGTCCGTGTCGGGGAAGGCGGCATCCATCCGCTTCTCCCGCCCCGCCGCAGCGCCGGTCTCGTGCACGACGGCGAGACGTACTCCGTCGATCTCGGCCCGTGCGACCTCGGGGAGGCGCGCGCGCAGGTCAGCGCCGTCATTGTTGCCCCACACGCCCAGCACCGGTCCGAGCGCGAGCAGATCGTCGAGCACCTGCTCCTCGACCCAGTCCCCCGCGTGCACGATGAGATCGACGGCGGATGCCGCTCGCCGCACCGCCGCGGGCAGGGTCCGGGCCCTCTTCGGCACGTGCGTGTCGGCCAGGAGGAGAAGGCGCGTGGGCATGCGCTCCACGCTATCCGCCCCGCCCCCACCCGGGGCTGTGCATCTCGGTCCTCCCGCCCGCGCGAGAATGGACGGGTGACCCCGCCCCGCTCGCCTGCCCTCGCGCTCGTCGTCGACGTCGTGCTCGTCATCGTCTTCGCCGCCATCGGGCGAGCGACCCACGACGGCGACGTTCTCGGACCGTTCGGCTCGGGTCTCGCGACGACGGCGTGGCCGTTCGTCGCGGCGCTGCTCGTCGGCTGGCTCGTCACCCGCGCGTGGCGCGCTCCGCTCGCGATCGTGCGCACGGCCCTGCCGGTGTGGGCCGTCACGGTGATCCTCGGGATGGCCCTGCGCGCGGTGAGCGGTCAGGGCGTCGCGGTCGCCTTCGTCATCGTGGCCGCGATCACCCTCGCCCTGTTCCTGCTCGGGTGGAGGGGCGTCGCGGCGCTGGTCGCGCGCGTGCGCCGGACGCGCGCTCGCTGACCCCGTCGTCGTCCGCGGCCCCGGACGCCCGCCGTCCCGCGGGGATGCGTCTCAGGCGTCGTCGGCGAGGGTGACGTCGACCTGGATCTCCGCGGCGAGCCGCTCGAGCTCGGCGACGAGATCGTCGACGGCGACGTCGGCCGTCAGCGACGCCGTGATCGACGCCTCGAAGAGGCGACCGCCGGCCATCGCGGCATCCGTCGTCTGGGTCGACATGCGCTCGATGCTCGCGCCACGGGCGCCGAGAGCCGACGACAGCTCGCGGACGATGCCCGGGCGGTCGTTGCCGACGACGTCGAACGTGACGGTGCGCGCCTCCGACGCCGGGGCGGCGCCTCCCCCAGCGTGCACCGTGACGGTGAGCGTTCCAGCGAGCCCCTCGAGGGCTGTGCGCAGGGCGTCGGCGCGATCGGCCGAGATCGAGACCTCGACGATGCCCGCGAACGCACCGGCGAGTTCGGCGAGCTCGCTGTTCTCCCAGTTTCCGTCGTGGGCGTCGACGATGTCGGCGACAGCGGACACGAGCCCCGCGCGGTCGTCTCCGACGATGGTGAGGACGAGGGTGGTCATGCCGACAGCGTAGCGAGGCACCCCTGCTAGCGTGGGAGAACAGCTATCTGCAGGGGGTGAGCCGTGATCGCATCGATGATCGCCATGCTCAACCTGGTGCTCGCCGCGGCCGAGCTCGCGATGACCCCCGGTCCCGGCACCCCGCTGCTCGCGGTGGTCCTGGCCGCCGCCGTGGTCGTCACGGTCGCGATCGTCCTGATCGTGCTGCCCGCTCTCCTGGCGACGGTCGCTCCCCCGGGTCCCCGGCCCGCCGATCCCTCGGCGCCCCGCGCCCAGAGCGACCCCGACGCCGACGGACACCCGCGCCCGCGTGCGCCGGGCGGCGCCCTGCGCGTCGCCTGACCCGAACGCCTCGCCGCACCCCACGGCATCCCTCCTCCGGCGTTCTCCGCGGACGGGCGACGCCGGTCGCCCGCGCCCGTCCGGCTCCGCCGTCGACCGCGCCCCGCGACCGATCCCCTCCGTGATCGCCGCACCGATTGGACGCCCGTGGACCTCTTCTCCCTCCCTCCCCTCGCTCTCCTGCTCGACCTGACCACCCGCGCGCTGCTCGCGCTCACCGCTGTCCTCGACCCGCTCGCGCCCGGAGCGGCCGCCGCTCTCGCGGTCGTCGTCGTGACCGTCGTGGTGCGACTGCTCCTCATCCCCGTGGGGGTGTCGCAGGCGCGCGCCGAGCAGACGCGCGCGCGCCTCGCCCCGCGGCTGCGAGCCCTGCAGGAGCGGTGGCGCACCCAGCCCGAACGCCTGCAGCGCGAGACGATGCAGCTGTACCGCGACGAGGGCGCCTCGCCCTTCGGCGGGTGCCTGCCCCTGCTCGCGCAGGCGCCCGTGGTGGGGCTGCTCTACGCGGTGTTCCTGCACCCCACCGTGGGCGGACGCGCGAACACCCTGCTCGCGCACGACCTGTGGGGCGTCCCCCTCGGGCGGAGCCTGGCCTCCGCCCTCTCGACGGGGTCGACGGATGCCGCGACCCTGATCGTCATCGGAGCGATCGTCGCCCTGATCGCCGGGGTGGCCGAGCTCACCCGGCGTCTGCTGCGGCCGAGTGTCGACCCTTCCGCGCCGGCCTGGACGCGGACGATGGTCGGCGTCCTGCCGTTCACGACGGCCGCGGTGGCGCTGTTCGTGCCCGTGGCGGCGGGCCTGTACCTCGCGGTGACCACCGTGTGGACGCTCGCGCAGCGGCTGATCCTGCGGCGACGATTCCCGCTCCCCGCGTGAGACGGCGGCGGACTCAGGCGGTGCGGGCGGCGTCCCACCGGGGGGTCGACGAGGCGTTGACGGCGGCCATGGCGAGCACCAGCAGGGCCGCCGCGGCGGGCAGCAGCATCGCCGTGGCCACCGAGACGTTCTCGGCGATCGCCCCGGTCACCGCCGACGACAGCGCCTGGGCGAGGGTCAGGGCCGAGGCGAGCAGGGTCATCGTCGAGGCGGTGCGCCCGCGGGGCGCGCGATGACCGGCGAGGCTGAACAGCGTCACCAGCGACGGCCCGACGCCGATGCCCATGAGGCACAGCACGACGGTCACCGTCAGCACCGACCCGCCCACCGTGTACGCGCCCGCGGAGGCGAAGAGCACCGAGGCGAACACCACCAGACGCCAGCGCAACGCGAAGCGCTCCGGCAGGGCCGCCACGGCGAGAGCGAGCACGGCCGACCCGACGCCCATGACGCCGTAGAGCAGGGCTCCCGCCTCGGGCGCGCCCTGGGCCTCCATGAACGCGGTGAGAGAGGTGAGGGTCGAGCCGAAGAAGAGACCGACCCCGAAGACCGCGGCGATCAGGACGAGCATGCGCGCGTGCAGCACGTCGCGGAACGGCGCCATCTCGGCGCGCTCCGCGCGCTCCGGGACCGCGCGACCGGTGGGGTGCAGCGCGAACGCCGTGACGAAGACGAAGCTCAGCACCGCCGCGCCCACGATCGGCGCCCAGGGCGCGACCAGGGCGGCGAGCACGCCCACGATGAACGGCCCGATGACGAACGCCGTCTCGTCGGCGGCCGACTCGTACGCCATCGCGCGCGAGAACGTGCGCTCCCGGCGCTCGGGGAGCACCCGGTCGCCGATGAGCGCCATCACGCGGCTGCGCGACATCGCGGCCGTCTGCGGGCCGGTGAGGCCGATGGCCGTCGCCACGACGAGCAGCAGCACCTCACCCGGAGCCGCGGCGACGACGAGCGGGAAGAGCGCGAGAAGGATGCCGTTGGCCAGCCCCACCGGGACGAGCACGCGGCGCTGACCGTAGCGGTCCGCCAAGTCGCCCAGCACGGGACCGGCCACGACCACGCCGAGTCCGACCGCGGCCGAGGTGAGCCCGCCCAGCGCGACGGAACCGCGCATCGCCACGACGAGCGCCAGCACTCCGACGGTCATCATCGCGAACGGGAGTCGGGCGACGAACGCGACGGGGAAGTACCACAGGCCCGTGTGGTGGATCAGGGGGCGATGAGCGGTGACGGCGGGGGCGGGGTGGTGCATGAGGATCTCCGGGGCGTGGGGCGGTGCCGCCTTGCCGGTCCGGTAGGTAGATGCACGAGGTGCGGCGGGCGAACCCGCGCGCCCAGTCTACCGCGAGGCGCCTCGCGGGGTCGGAATCGCCCCGGGATCAGACCACGATCGCGGCGATCGCGGCGATCACCGACGCCAAAGCCAGCACGAGGGCGATCGCGATCAGCACGGTGTGGACGATGAGGAACGCCGTCGGCTTCCCCGCGGCATCCCGCGCGCGGGGGTCCTTCGCGATGCGCGGGTAGAAACGCGGCCAGACGACGGCGTTGAAGACGGCGTTGGCGAACAGCAGCACGATCAGCAGGGGCTCCACGCTCCGAGCCTACGCGCCGCGGCGGGCGGGTCCTCCGCGAGCGCGGGCGGGCCCGGCTACCGCGCGCAGTCGATGCACAGCCGCGCGAAGGGCCGGGCTTCGAGCCGCGCATCGGCGATGGGGCGTCCGCACCGCTCGCAGACGCCGAAGGTCCCGGATGCCACGCGCTCCCGCGCCGCGCGGATCTCCGTGCGCTCGGCCTCGGCCCCGCGCCGCAGGGCGTCGACCTGCGCCCACTCCCCCGACAGGGTCGACCCCTCGGGGTCGTGCTCGTCGTCGGCGGTGGCATCCGCCCGGTCGTGGCGCAGGCTCTGCTCGTCGTCGAGCAGGCGCGAGAGACGGTGGGCGACCTCGCGCTCGCGCTCCTCGAGCAGGCGACGGGCGGTTGCGGCATCCATCCTCCGACGCTAGCCCCCTCCACCGACACCGGCTCTGCGGCAGGATCGCGGCATGAGTGACCTCCGACGCCACTGGACCCCCACCGCGATCGCCTTCCTCGTGCTGTCCCTCGCCGGGCTGGTCGGCACGTGGACCTTCAACGTGTTCGCGATCGTGCAGATGCGCGATTTCGTGGGCGATCTCGTCACGAGCGGCCCCGCCGTGTCGTCGATCACCGTCGACCTGCTCGTGGTGGCGGTCGCGGGCAGCGTCTTCATCCTCGTCGAGGGGCGTCGCCTGGGCATGCGTTTCGCGTGGCTCTACATCGTCCTCTCCGGCGTGACCGCGTTCGCGTTCACCTTCCCGCTGTTCCTGGCGATGCGTCAGCGCCGCCTGACCGCGCTCGCCTCCGCCGAGATCGCGTGAGTCGCCGGGAATCGTCGCCTCCGACGGAAGGGAAGCGACATTCTCCGGCGACTCACGCGAGAGGGGCGCGGTCAGCGCGCGGACAGGCCCTCGCGCAGCCCCTCGACCAACGGCGTGGTCGGACGACCGATCAGCGCCGACAGCGTGCCGTCGGTCTGCGACAGCGCGCCGCGCGCGATCGCGTCGTCGATGCCGGCCACGAACGCGGCCGTCCCCTCGTCCAGGCCCGCCGCGCGAAGGCCGGCCTCGAGCTGCTCCGTCGACACCGCGACGTAGGCGACCGGACGCCCGAGCACCTCGGTCGCGGCCGCGGCGAGCTCGTCGTAGGTCCACGCCACGTCTCCGCCGACCTCGAGCGTGCGCCCCGCGAGATCGTCGGTTGTCAGCGCCCGGGCGGCGGCCTCGGCGTAGTCGCGGCGGCTCGCGCTCGCGACACGGGCATCTCCCGCCGCGGCCACGATCTCGCCGGTCTGGGCGGCGCGGGCAACGGCGTCCAGGTAGTTCTCGGTGTACCAGTTGTGGCGCAGCACCGTCGCCGACAAGCCGGAGGCGGCGATGGCCTCCTCCGTGGCCTTGTGGTCGGCCCCGAGGGCGTAGTCGATCTCGTCGACGCGCGGCGCGCTGGTGTAGACGAGGCGCTCGACCCCGGCCGCGCGGGCGGCGTCGATGACGTTGCGGTGCCCGCTCACGCGGTCGGCGTCGGTGCCCGAGATGAGCAGCACGCGATCGACGCCCGCGAGGGCGGGAGTGATCGTGTCGGGGCGGGAGTAGTCGAGTTCGACGACGCCGACGCCGCGGGCGGCGAGGTCCGACGCCTTCGACGGGGTCCGGACGCCGGCGACGATGTCGGATGCCGCGACGCCGCGCTCGAGGAGGGCGTCGACGACGAGGCGGCCGAGGTGACCGGAGGCGGCGGTGACGAGGAGGGTCATGGGGGTGTCCTTTCGATCGGTACGACCGGTGCAACCGCTCCGACGACCTCGCATTCCGGAATGCAGGTACCCACTTTCTGGTTAGGTACTCACATGAGCGTCAGTCTTGCCGATCTCCGCGGCCGTAATCCCGAGATCTTCACCGACGGGTGCCCCACGCGCACCGTGCTCGACCACGTGATGGGCAAGTGGGGCGTCCTCGTGCTCCTCGCCCTGTCCGACGGGACGCAGCGCTGGGGGGTCCTGCGCCGCAACGTCTCGGGCATCAGCGAGAAGATGCTGGCCAGCACGCTCAAGACGCTCGAGGGCGACGGGCTCGTGCAGCGCACGGCCTACCCCGAGGTGCCGCCGCGCGTCGAGTACGCCCTCACCCCGCGCGGGCGTGACCTCATGACCCGCGTGATCCCGCTCATGGAGTGGGTCGCCGACAACGCCGACGACATCGTCGGTCGCTCGGAGTGATCGTGCGCATCCCCGCTCTCCGCACGGTCAGAGACAGCATGACCGTCCGCGCGCCGCGGCGCGTGCCGCTGCTGCAGGTGGGCAAGTCCGCGATCGCGATCGTGGCGGCCTGGCTCGTCGCGGGATGGCTCGTGCAGGGCCCGCCGCCGATCTTCGCCGCGATCGCAGCCCTGCTGGTGGTGCAGCCGAGCATCAACCAGTCGTTCACCCGCGCTGTCGAGCGCAGCGTGGGCGTCATCGTCGGAGTGGTCATCGCCGCCCTTCTCGGGCTCGCCTTCGGATCGCAGCCGTGGGTCGCGCTCCTGTCCGCCGGGGTCGCGCTGCTGGTCGCGTGGGCCGCGCGCATATCCGCCGGCGCGACCAACCAGATCGCCATCAGTGCACTGCTCGTGCTCGCCCTGGGGACCGCCACCCCCAACTACGCCCTCGACCGCGTGCTCGAGACCCTGATCGGCGCGGCGATCGGCATCATCGTCAACGCCGCCCTCGTCCCGCCCGTGCTCGTGCCCGCGGCTCGCGAGAAGGTCGACGTGCTGGGGCGCGAGCTGGCGGCCGCGCTCGAGAGACTCGCCGACGCCCTCGAGACGCCGCAGACGGCGGCATCCCTCGAGGGACTCCTCCTCGAGGCCCGACTCCTTCGCCCGGTGCGGGATGCCGCGGCCGATGCCCTCCGCGACGGAGCCGACTCGCTCGCCCTGAACCCGCGCAACAACCGTCACCGCGCCGACCTCGCGCAGATGGGTGCCCTGCTCGACCGTTTCACGCCCGTGGTGACGCAGACGGTGGGCATGACCCGTGCGGTCTACGACGGCTACGAGAGTTCCATCGCCGACGAACCCGCCGTGCGCGCCATCGCGGAGCAGTTGCACCGCGCCGCGCACGACGTGCGTCTCGCCTTCGCCCTCGACGCGGGACCGGAGGAATCCGTCGACGAGGGGCCGGCGCTGACCCGGCCGCTGCAGATCCAGACGCCCTCTCCCCTGCACTGGGTCCTGGTGGGGTCGTTGCTGATGGACCTGCATCGCGTGCACGAGACGCTGCGGGAGGCCGACGACTGAGAAGAGCACCGTCGGCCGCGGCTGCGCCTGACGGAATCCCGCCCAATCCGCAAGCCCCCTGGGTATCGGAGCCGGCTCGGCCCCGACGGCATCCGGCGCTGGTTGACTGGGCCCATGGGTACCGCGATGTTCCCCCTCGGAGCCGTCCTCTTCCCGCACACGCCCCTCGCGCTGCGGATCTTCGAGGAGCGCTATCTCGTCATGCTCGGCCGCCTGCTGGATGAGACCGACCCCGCCTTCGGGGTGGTGCTGATCGAACGCGGCTCCGAGACCGGCGGCGGCGATCAACGCTTCGCGCTCGGCACGATGGCGCGGCTCAGCCACGTGGTGCCCCAGGCGGGACAGATGCAGATCGTCGCGCAGGGCACCGAACGCTTCGAGATCGTCGAGTGGCTCGACGACTCCCCGTATCCGCGCGCCGACGTGCGCGCGCTGCCCGATCTGGAGTGGAACGAGGCTCTTCTCCCCCTGCTCGAGGAAGCCGAACGCATCGTGCGACGCGTCCTCGGCCGCGCCGGGCAGTTCGGCGGGACCCGCTGGGACCCGGAGGTCGAACTGTCGGAGGAGCCCCTGCCCCGGGCATGGCAGGTCGCGGCGATCGCGCCGTTGGGAGAGCTGGATCAGATGGAGCTCCTGCGGTCCGAGACGCTCGGAGGGCTGCTGCGCGCGACGATCGACCTCACGCTCGCGGCGGAGCCGCTGCTCGGCGATCCCGTCCCCGATGGCGTGATCGTCGTCGACGAGGACGACGACGACAGCTGACGCGAGGCCGGCTGAACACCCCGCTCGGGGGCCGCCGCCGCGGCCCCGCACGCGGACCGACGAGACCGCGCCCGGAGGGTCGCCGACGACGACCTCCGGGCGCGACCCGACCGTCAGTTGAGTTCGCGCACCGACGAGGGGATGACCCCGGTCCCGTACAGGTCGATCGCGAGGTCCTGCAGCGCCGTCAGCGCCACGCGCTGCGTCTGCGGTCCGTACGAGATGCGCGCCACGCCCAGCGACTCGTACTCCGCCGCGGCGAGGTTGCCCGGCACGCCGATGACGCTGAGCGTGCGCTCCCCGAGCCCCTCGACGAGGCGCCGGGTGGTCTCGGCGTCGAGCTTGCCGGGCACGAACACCGAGGTGGCTCCCGCCGCGAGGAAGGCGCGGCCGCGCTCCACGGCATCCGCGATCTTGTCGTCGAGGGGCCGGTCGGCTCCCTTCAGGAACACGTCCGTCCGGGCGTTCAGCACGAACGGCACGCCCTCGGCCTCCCCGGCGGCGATCACCGCTTCGACGGCCGCCACGGCCTCTGCGAGCGGCTTGACCCGGTCCTCGACGTTGGCACCGACCACCCCGACGCCGATGGCGCGACGCGTCGTCTCGCCGGGATCGCCGAACCCGGCGTCGAGGTCCGCGCTGACCGGCACGTCGACGGCGGCGACGATGCGCCCGACCATGTCGAGCATGAGCTCCACGGGGATGTTCTCCCCGTCCTCGTAGCCGAAGGTCGCCGCGATCGAGTGGCCCGCGGTCGCGAGCGCCGTCGTCTCGGGCAGAGCCGCGACGGCCCGTGCCGACACGACGTCCCACACGTTCACGACGCGCAGGATCTCGGGGGCGGCGTGCAGCCGGGCGAGGGTCCGCGCGCGGTCGGCGACGGCGGTCACGCGTCGCCCCCGGCGGTGTGATCGGCCACGATCGCCTCGGCGATGAGCGTGTCGCCCGCGCCGAAGCGGATGAAGCGTCCGACGGTCGCGGGCTGCACGAGCACGGCCGCGGCGACGGCGGCCACGTCGGCGCGCGAGACCTCGCCCTTGCCCTGCGGGGCCGTGGTGATGCGTCCCGACGGCGGGTCGAGCGTGAGGGTCCCGGGACCGAGGATCGTCCAGTCCAGGTCGCTCGCGCGCAGGTGGTCGTCGGCCGCGAGCTTCGCGTCGGCGTAGGCGTAGAAGGAGTCCTCGGGGTCGATGCCGTGGTCGGGCGTCGACCCGATCCACGAGACCATCACGAACCGGCGCACGCCGGCCTGGGCCGCGGCGTCGATCGCCCGCTGAGCGGCGTCACGGTCGACGGCGTACGTGCGCTCCGCGCTGCCGCCGCCGGCACCCGCCGACCAGACGATCGCGTCGGCCCCCTCGAAGGCCGCGGCCATCTCGTCGGTGTCGGCGTTCTCGACGTCGAGCACGAGGGGCGTCCCGCCCGCCTGCTCGATGTCGCCGGCCTGATCGGGGTTGCGGATGACGGAGGTCGCCTCGTCGCCGCGATCGGCGAGCAGCCGCGCGAGGTGCAGGGCCACCTTCCCGTGTCCTCCGATGATCACGATGCGTTCCATGTCACTGTCCTCCCGATGTGTCGATCGCCGTCTGATGGATCACGCGGTCGCGCGGTCGTCCGCGCGCGCCTCGCCGACCTGCTTTCCGTGGAGCGGGACGCTCCCTCGGATCGTGTCGCGCCTCATTCGTCGAGGATCCGCAACCGACCCTACGCAGCACCCCCGACACGCCCCCGCGGGGTTGACGACCCGGCCGTGACGCTCACGTCACGTCGCCGTCGACGTACACCCACCGCCCGCCGCGCCGCGCGAAGCGGCTCCGCTCGACCAGCTCTCCGTCCCGGCCGGCCTGCCGCCAGCGCGCGCGGAACGCCACCACAGCGGCATCCCCGTCCCCCACGGCCTCCTCGATGTCGAGACCGGTCCACACCGTGCCGTCGTCGAGGTCGATGTGCTCGGGCCGGGTCCGCGGATGCCACGACCGGACGAGATGCGCCTCGTCACCCACCGCGAACGCGGTGTAGCGCGAGCGCATCAGCCGCTCCGCGCTCGGCGCGGGGGCACCGTCGAGGATCGGCGCGCAGCAGGCGCCGAACACCCCGCCCCCGCACGGACACGGCGCGTGCGCCGACGGACGGGAGACCGACGGACGAGAGGATGCCGACCCGAAAGACATCTCGCCACTCTAGGTCGCGCCGCCCGCCGTCTCGTCCGAGCGAGCGTGCCAGGATCGAGACCGTGACCGACCGCATCATGCTCCTCGACACCGCGTCGCTGTACTTCCGCGCCTTCTACGGCGTGCCCGACAAGGTCAAGGCGGCCGACGGGTCGTCGGTCAACGCGGTGCGGGGTCTGCTCGACATGATCGCGAAGCTCGTGACGACCTACGGCCCCACGCGCCTCGTCGCCTGCTGGGACGACGACTGGCGTCCCGCCTGGCGCGTGGATCTGCTCCCGAGCTACAAGGCGCACCGCGTGGTCGAGGCGGTCGCCGCGGGACCCGACGTCGAAGAGGTCCCCGACCCCCTCGAGGCCCAGATCCCGCTCATCCGCGAGGCGTTGACGGTCCTCGGCATCCCCGTGGTCGGCGCGGCCGCGCACGAGGCCGACGACGTCATCGGCACCCTCGCCACCCGGGCCGACGCCCCGGTCGACATCGTGACCGGCGACCGCGACCTGTTCCAGCTGGTCGACGACGACCGCGGCATCCGGATCATCTATACGGCGCGGGGCATGAGCAACCTCGAGATCGTCGACGACGCCGCGGTGGTGGGCAAGTACGGCGTGCACGCGGCGCAGTACGCCGACTTCGCGGTGCTGCGGGGAGACCCCTCCGACGGTCTGCCCGGTGTCGCGGGGATCGGCGAGAAGTCCGCCGCGTCATTGCTGGCCGCGCACGGCTCTCTCGACGCCATCCGCGCCGCCGTCGCCGACGGAACAGCGGGCACCCCCGCGCAGCGCGCGAAGATCGCCGCCGCAGGCGCCTATCTCGACGTCGCCCCGACGGTCGTGCGCGTCGCGCGCGATCTGACGCTCGCCCCCTTCGACGACGCGCTGGGCCCCGTCGACGCCGCCGCCGCGACCGCCCTGGCCGAGCGCTGGAACCTGGGCTCGTCGATGAGCCGGGCCCTCGCCGCGCTCCCCCACTGACCTCAGCCCACCGACCTCGGACTCAGCGTTCGCGTTCGAGCCACTCCCGCAGGCGGGGCAGCGGCCAGGTCGTGACGATGCGCTCGGTCGGCACCCCGAGGGCCTCGGCGCGCGCCGCGCCGTGATCGAGCAGCGACAGCTGACCCGGAGCGTGCGCGTCGGAGTCGATCGAGAACAGACACCCCGCCGCGACGGCCTGAGCGAGAAGGTCGTCCGGAGGATCCTGGCGCTCCGGACGGGAGTTGATCTCGACCGCGACCCCCGACGCCGCGCAGGCCGCGAAGACCGCCTCCGCGTCGAACTCCGACGGTGGGCGCGTCCCCCGCGCCCCCTCGACGAGTCGACCGGTCACGTGCCCCAGCACGTCGACCCGCGGATCCCGCGCCGCGGCCACGAGACGCGTCGTCATCGCCCGACGCTCCATGCGCAGCTTGGAATGGGCGGATGCAACGACCACGTCGAGAGCGCGGAGCAGATCGTCCTGCTGATCGAGATCGCCGTCGTCGAGGATGTCGACTTCGATCCCGGTCAGCAGGGTGAACCCGTCGCCGCGGTGTCCGCGCACGATCTCCATCTGCGCCCGCAGCCGCTCGGGCGACAGGCCGTTCGCGACCGTCAGACGCGGCGAGTGGTCGGTGAGGGCGAGGTACTCGTGACCCAGGCGGCGCGCCGCGTCCACCATGGCATCGATCGGCGTCGTCCCGTCCGACCAGTCGCTGTGGCTGTGCAGATCACCGCGCAACCGCGCCCGCAGCTCCCCGCCGCCCACCGGGGCGTTCTCCGCGCGCAGCGCGGCGAGCCGCTCCGGAACTTCGCCCGCGAGCGCCTGCTGGATGACCGCGAAGGTCGAATCGCCGATACCCGGCCGACGACGAAGACCGGGATCGCTCAGCTGCGCATCAGAGAGGCCCTCGATCGCCGCGGCGGCCGTGCGGAACGCCTTCGACTTGTAGCGCGATGATCTCTCCCGCTCGAGCAGATACGCGATCTCGGTGAGCGCGTCGAGCGGGTCCATGCGTTACTCCGCCAGATCCTTCGACGTCTGCACCCACGCGTCGAGCTTCGCCGACGCTCGTCCGTCGTCGATCGCCGCGGCGGCATCCGCCATCGCCTCCGCGAGACGCTCCAGGATCGGGCGCTGCACCTGGGCGGCATCCTGGAACAGCCGGAACGAGACCAGTCCCGCCGCCGCGTTCAGGAGCACGATGTCGCGAACCGCCCCGGTCTCACCGCCCAGCACCCGGCGCACGACCTCGGCATTGTGAGCGGGAGAGCCGCCCAGCAGGTCGTCGATGTCGGCGAGGGGGATGCCGAGATCCCGCGGATCGAGATCGTGCTCGTGCACGTCACCGCGGCTGATCTCCCACACGCGGCTGTGCCCCGTGGTGGTGAGCTCGTCGAGGCCGTCGTCGCCCCGGAACACCAGCGCCGTCGCACCGCGCGTGCGGAACACCCCGGTGATCAGGGGGACGCGGTCGAGGTGGGCGACACCGACCGCGTTCGCCTCCGCGCGGGCGGGGTTGCAGAGAGGCCCCAGGAAGTTGAAGACAGTGGGGACGCCGAGCTCTGAGCGCGTCGCCGCCGCGTGACGGAACCCGGGGTGGAAGGCCGACGCGAACGCGAAGGTGATACCCGTGCGATCGAGCGTCTCAGCCACCTTCTCAGGCGACAGGGTCAGGGCGATGCCCAGCGACGACAGGACGTCGCTCGACCCCGAAGCAGAACTGGCGGCGCGGTTGCCGTGCTTGACGACGGGGACTCCGGATGCCGCCGCCACGACGGCCGCCATCGTCGACACGTTCACCGTGCCGTAGCGGTCGCCCCCGGTGCCGACGATGTCGAGGACCTCGGCGCGCACGGGCAGCGGGACCGCGGCCTCGAGGATGGCGTCGCGGAACCCGACGATCTCTTCGACGGTCTCGCCCTTGGCTCGCAGGGCCATCAGGAAACCCGCCAGTTGAGAGGGCGTCGCCTCGCCCGCCATCACCTGTCGCATGGCCCATGTCGACTCCGACACGCTGAGGTCGACGCCCCCGAGCAGAGAGGTGAGCAGATCGGGCCAGGTGAAGCGTTCCGCCATGCGACGATCCTTTCACACGCGTGTCGCGCGCACGCGCGACGGGTCGGGCGGGCGGAACCGCTCCCGTACCGGGGATTCCTTGCGGATTCTGAGGCTTCCCTAAGTCTCGACGATGGAATATCGCAGGGTCGGGATGGGAATATCAGCGCCTGGGATCGCGCATAATGGAACGGTGACGACCTCAGCGACGTAT
Organism: Microbacterium sp. BWR-S6Y; assembly: GCF_041379845.1. Lineage (NCBI taxonomy): Bacteria > Bacillati > Actinomycetota > Actinomycetes > Micrococcales > Microbacteriaceae > Microbacterium > Microbacterium sp. BWR-S6Y. The sequence goes on along the minus strand of NZ_JBFECV010000002.1, from coordinate 581,571 downwards.
TCCCAGGCCGTGCGTGCCGTGAAGCGACCCGACCCGGTCGCCGTGGGCACCATCGTGTGGCTGGGCAGCGAGGTCATGTTCTTCGCCGGCCTGTTCGCGATCTACTTCACCCTGCGCAGCACCTCCGCGCCCCTCTGGGCCGAAGAGACGCAGCTGCTCAACGTCCCCTTCGCGACCGTCAACACGATCATCCTCGTGCTGTCCTCGGTCACGTGCCAGATGGGCGTGTTCGCCGCGGAGCGGTATCAGCCGTACCGCACGGGCAAGCGCACCGGCTTCCTCAAGTGGGGAATGGTGGAGTGGTTCTACCTCACCTTCATCCTCGGCGCGGTCTTCGTGTCGGGTCAGGTGTGGGAGTACGCGACGCTGGTGGCGGAGGGCATGCCCATCAGTGCCAACCCCTACGCCTCGGCCTTCTACCTCACCACCGGCTTCCACGCCCTGCACGTGACGGGTGGCCTCATCGCCTTCCTTCTCGTGATCGGTCGCGCGTACGCCGTGAAGAACTTCGGTCGGAAAGAGATGACCACCTCGATCGTCGTGTCCTACTACTGGCACTTCGTCGACGTCGTCTGGATCGCCCTGTTCTTCGTCATCTACTTCCTCAAGTAAGAGAGCTGCACCACATGGCACGCGAGAAGAAGACTCGTCGGGCATCCGGGCGCCGGAGCCCCCTGGCCGCCGCCGCGCTCATCGGCATCGGACTCCTCCTCACCGGAGGCGTCTACGCCGGTGCGTCCGCCGCGATGGCCGCCACCTCGACCGTCCCCGAGAGCGAGGTGAACTCCGCGACCGCCGTCGAAGAGGGTCAGAAGCTCTTCCAGGCGAACTGCGCGACCTGCCACGGTCTCGACCTGCAGGGCAGCCAGCAGGGCCCGTCGCTGTTCGGCGTCGGCGAGCTGTCGGTCCACTTCCAGGTCTCGACCGGTCGTATGCCGCTGCAGGCCCAGGGCCCGCAGGCGCCGGTCAAGCCGCCGCAGTTCACGGAGGAGCAGATCAACGCGATCGCCGCCTACGTGCAGTCGGCCGCTCCCGGACCCGAGTACCCCTCCGCCGACCTGGTCGACGGAGAGGGCGACCTGTCGCACGGCGCCGAGCTCTTCCGCATCAACTGCGCCATGTGCCACAACGTGGCCGGTGCCGGCGGTGCGCTGACCGAGGGCAAGTGGGCTCCGGATCTGCACACCGTCACCCCGGTCAACATGTACGCCGCGATGGTCACGGGCCCGCAGAACATGCCGGTCTTCAACGACCTCAACCTCACCCCCGAAGACAAGCGCGACGTCATCTCCTACCTGATGTACCTCCAGAAGAACGACTCCCCCGGTGGCTACGCCCTCGGCTCGCTCGGTCCGGTCTCTGAGGGTCTCTTCATCTGGATCTTCGGGATCGGGGCGCTCATCGCCCTGACCGTGTGGATCACGGCGAAGTCCAACTGACCGTCGTCTTCGACATTCCGTAAAGCACGAGGAGCACAGCACCATGGCACACGAGGACGACGCACTCGAGCACGAGAGGGCTTCCTGGAAGCCCGGCTCGGGGCTCGCCGTCGCGGTTCCCGACGCCGTACAGAACCCGGGCCTCCCCGGCCACCGTCAGCGCATGACGGACCAGGACCCGGAGGCGATGAAGCGCGCGGTCCGCACGGTCTACACGCTCTTCTACTTCTCGGTCGCGGCGAGCATCTGGGCGAGCATCGCCTACATGATCTTCCCGATCGAGTCGGGCGCGCTGATCGACATCCGCTACAACAACCTCTTCATCGGCCTCGGCATCGCGTTCGCGCTGCTGGCGATCGGCATCGGCACCATCCACTGGGGCAAGTCGGTCATGTCCGACAAGGAGTACATCGAGGACCGCCACGCCACGCGTGGTCGCGACCAGGTGCGCGAAGGGGCGGTCAACGTCTTCGCCGAGGCCGACAAGGACTCCGGGTTCGGTCGCCGCGAGATCATCCGCAACTCGCTCTTCGCCGCTGTGATCGCCTCGGTCATCCCCGGCATCACGCTGTTCCGCGGTCTCGCTCCGCAGGACCAGGACCCGGTCAAGCTCCTCAGCCACACCATGTGGAAAGAGGGCATGCGCCTCTCGCACGACCCGTCCGGTCGCCCGATCCGCGCCGCCGACGTCACCCTGGGCTCGGCCTTCCACGTCATCCCCGAAGAGCTCGCCGGCCTCGGCCACGACGAGGGCTACCTCGAAGAGAAGGCGAAGGCGATCGTGCTGCTCATGCGCATGCAGCCCGAGCAGCTGAACCCCGAGACCAACAACCTGGACTGGTCGTACGACGGCATCGTCGCGTACTCGAAGGTCTGCACGCACGTCGGCTGCCCCGTCGCGCTGTACGAGCAGCAGACCCACCACCTCCTGTGCCCCTGCCACCAGTCGCAGTTCGACGTCGCCAACGGTGCGGCCGTCATCTTCGGCCCGGCCGCCCGTCCCCTGCCGCAGCTCCCCATCACCGTCGACGCCGAGGGCTACCTCGTCGCGAAGAGTGACTTCCACGAGCCCGTCGGCCCCAGCTTCTGGGAGCGCTCATGAGCATCGGTACCCACCCCACCGAGAACGTCACGACCGAGCCGGCCGTCTACTCGGGTCCGCCTCAGGCTCCGGCCGGGCGCGACGGCAAGCCGCTGGGCGGCAAGTTCGTCGGTGCGGCCGCGAACTACCTCGACGAGCGCACGAGCATGTCGGGCATCGTCAAGGAGCTCGGCCGCAAGGTCTTCCCCGACCACTGGTCGTTCATGCTTGGCGAGATCGCCCTGTGGAGCTTCGTCGTCGTCCTGCTCTCGGGCACGTTCCTGACGTTCTTCTTCCAGGCCTCGATGGTCGAGACGCACTACAACGGCGCCTACGAGCCCATGCGCGGCATCGCGATGTCGGCGGCCATGGAGTCCGCGCTGCACATCTCGTTCGACCTGCGCGGCGGTCTCCTCGTCCGTCAGATCCACCACTGGGCCGCTCTCGTGTTCGTCGCCGGTATCGGCGTGCACATGCTGCGCGTGTTCTTCACCGGTGCGTTCCGCAAGCCCCGCGAGCTGAACTGGGTCGTCGGCTTCATCCTCTTCATCCTCGCGATGGCCGAGGGCTTCACCGGCTACTCGCTCCCCGACGACCTGCTGTCGGGCAACGGTCTGCGCATCATCGACGGCATGATCAAGGGTCTGCCGATCATCGGAACCTGGACCTCGTTCCTCCTCTTCGGTGGAGAGTTTCCCGGTACCGCGATCGTCGGACGCCTGTACACGCTGCACATCCTCCTGCTCCCCGCGATCCTCGTCGCTCTGCTGGCCGTGCACCTCATGCTGATGATCATCAACAAGCACACGCAGTTCGCCGGCCCCGCCCGCACGAACAGCAACGTCGTGGGCTACCCGATGCTCCCGGTCTACGCCTCGAAGATGGGCGGCTTCTTCTTCATCACGTTCGGCGTGATCGTCCTGATCGCCGCCCTCGTGACGATCAACCCGATCTGGAACTACGGACCGTACGACCCCTCCCCGGTGTCCGCGGGTACGCAGCCCGACTGGTACATCGGCTTCGCCGACGGCATGCTCCGTCTGATCCCGCCGCACCTCGAGTTCGTCCTCTGGGGCCACACGTTCTCGTGGAACATCATCATCCCCGTCGGCGTCCTGGGTCTGTTCATCGTCCTGGTGCTCGTGTACCCCTTCATCGAGGCGTGGGTGACCGGCGACAAGCGCGAGCACCACGTCGCACAGCGTCCCCGCAACGCGGCGACCCGCACCGCCATCGGCGCGGCCGGAGTGACGTTCTACGCCGTGATGTGGGCGGCCGCCTCGTCCGACATCGTCGCGACCCACTTCCACCTCACGATGGAAGGCGTCATCCACGTCCTGCAGGCCCTGCTCATCCTGGGCCCGATCCTCGCCTACTTCGTCACGAAGCGCATCTGCATCGCGCTCCAGAAGAAGGACCGTGAGATCGCCCTGCACGGCTACGAGTCCGGTCGAATCGTGCGCCTCCCCGGCGGCGAGTACATCGAGGTCCACCAGCCCGTCGACGAGTACGAGCGGTGGAAGCTGGTCGACAACGAGACCTACGAGCCCCTGGTCGTGCGCCCCAACGCGAACGGTCAGATCCCCTGGCACGAGAACTTCCGCGCGTCGATCTCGCGCTGGTTCTTCGAGGACCGCCTCGCTCCCCTCACCCAGGCCGAACTCGACGCCGCGGTCGCCCACCAGCACCACGAGCTCGACCACATCGACCACGAGGAGGCCGACGAGATCGCCGGCGCCAACGCCCGTGCCGATGAGGACGGCCGCCCCCGCAACGCGGTCGGCGAGCGGGTCGAGGTCGAGATCCCGGCTCCCAAGGGTCTCGAGGAGCGCAACCGCTCCTCGGACGACAAGGGCGAGTAACACCTCCCGTACAGAACCCCCGGCGCTTCCGCGCCGGGGGTTCTGTCGTACCTGGAGGAGGAAGGCGCGTGCCGGCACCGGAGGCGTCCCTCCCCTGTCCCGCGCGGAGCACCGTCCGCAGCGTGAACGCGGACGTCGATCGGCTCCGACGTCCTCCGCGACCGGCGAGCGGCGCGAGGCCGGCGGCTCCGGGCGACGGCACCCCCTGTCCGGAACCCGACGATGGATGGCATCCGCCGCCCTCCCCCGCGCGACGCACCGCACCTACGGTGGAGTCATGACCGAGGCTCTCGACTACTTCCGTACCCGTCTCGCCCACGAAACGGACCCGTCCGACGTTTACGCCGCGCAGAAGGCCGGCGATCGATTCATCCTCGTCGACGTGCGTGGCGCCGAGGCCTGGGCCCAGGGCCGTATCTCCGGGGCCGTCCACATGCCCTACCGCGAGATCTCGGAGCGCGCTCCGCGAGAGATCGACCGCGGCGTCGACGTCGTCGTGTACTGCTGGAGCCCCGGCTGCAACGCCGGCCAGAAGGGTGCTCTCGCCTTCGCCGAGCTCGGCTACCGGGTGCGCGAGATGATCGGCGGCTATGAGTACTGGGTGCGCGAAGGCCAGCCCGCCGAGAACGACGAGGGCGCGCTCGACCGCGTGTTCGATCCCACCGTCATGGTCGTCCGCACCTGAGTGGGCTCAGGGCTCGGCGACCTGTTCTTCCGCCGACGGCTGCCGAGCCCATCTGGCGCTCCTCCGTCACCCGTTCCGGGTCCCGCCGGTCCCGGATGGCCTCCGAGGGTCGCCTCGCCCGGTTGCACGACCTCCCACGGGCCTGTCGTAGGCTGCGGCCATGCAGCATCCCCCGATCGAACCGTTCGCATCCGGATACCTGGATCGGCCCGATGGTGCCCGGCTGTACTGGGAGACCTCGGGCAACCCCTCCGGCCGCCCCGCCCTCTATCTGCACGGCGGACCCGGGGGCGGACTGGGCAAGGGCGGCTACCGCCGACGTTTCGACCCGCAGCGGTACCTGATCGTCGGTCTCGACCAGCGCGGATGCGGGCAGAGCACGCCCTGGGCGTCCGACGACCTGACGAGCCTCGAGAACCAGACCATGGACCAGCTCATCGCCGATCTCGAGGCCCTGCGCGCGCACCTCGGCATCCGGCGGTGGCTCCTGCACGGCGTCTCGTGGGGATCCACTCTCGCCCTGGCGTACGCCCTCGAAGTGCCCGACCGCGTCAGCGAGATCGTCAACCTCGCCGTCACGAGCGGAGGGCGCTGGGAGATCGACTGGATCACCGACGGGATCGCCGCGGTCTTCCCGGAGGCCTTTGCGACCCTGCGCGAGCCCCTCGCGCCCGGTGAGCGCACGATCGAGGGATACGCGAGCCTGCTGCGCGACCCCGACCCCACGGTGCGGAGAGACGCCGGCGACCGGTGGGACGCGTGGGAGGCGACGCACCTGTCCCTCGGTCCGATGGCGGGCACGTCACGGTTCCTGCACGAGGAACCGCGCCACCGCCTCAACTTCGCGACCCTCGTGACGCACTACTGGGCGCGGGACTGCTTCCTCCCCGGCGACCAAGCCGTCCTCGCGAGGGTCGGCGAGCTCGCCGGCATCCCCGGCGTGCTCGTCCACGGTCGTCGCGACATCAGCGGACCCGCGCGCACCGCCTGGGAGCTGCACCGCGCGTGGCCCGGTAGCCGCCTCGAGATCGTCGAGGAGGACGGACACGGGGGCCCGCGGAGTGCTCAGATCGCACAGGATGCCATCGACGCCTTCGCCCTCGCCGATGAGCTGCCGAGCGACAGCTGACGGTTTTCGACGAGGGCGAGTGAGCGCGGGCGCGTATCAGGCGGTCTCGACGTCTTCGGCGAACCACCGCGCCGCGGAGCCGAAGAAGACCGGCTCGCGCCCCTCGGCATCCTCGTCGACGACGTCGCACACGACCACGGTGACGTTGTCGCGCGTCCCCGCCTCGAGCGCGAGCGCCACCGCCGATGCCGCGGCGGAGTGCGCGTCGGGCGCCTCCGCGATCAGACGCGCAACATCGGCTTCGGGAACGTAGTCCGTCAGTCCGTCGCTGCACAGCATCCATCGATCGCCGACGAGCGGCGGGCGTTCCGCGACGGAGACGACGTCTCCTTCCGCGCCGCCGAGGGATGCCGTGATGATGTTACGGCGCGGATGAGCCTGCGCCGCCTCCGGCGGGATGATGCCGTGATCGACGAGCGCCTGCACGTAGGAGTCGTCGCGCGTCTCGCGCGTGAACTCCCCGTCTCGCAGCAGGTAGGCCCGCGAATCGCCGGTGTGCGCGAGGAGGAGTTCCCCGCTGACGCTGAGGAAGATCCCCGTGAACGTCGTGGCCATGCCCTCGAGGGCGGGGTCGCGCTCGACGTGGGCGCGGATGTCCCAGTTGGCCTCGCGGATACGGACGAGCAGGCCGTCCGCGTCGAGCCCCCCGCCGCTCGTCGCGACGAGCCGGTGCACGAGGGCAGCGGATGCGAGGTCTCCGGACGGACCACCGCCGACGCCGTCGGCCACTGCCGCCCCCCAGGATGCCGCGAAGGCGGCATCCTGGTTGGTGGCACGGTGGGCGCCGGCGTCGGAGACGGCAGCCGCTCTCAGACGGACGGGCACGGGATCAGCGCGCGAAGTACCCGCGGTAGTACTCGTAGACCCAGCCGACGATCGCGACGACGAACACCGCGAAGCCGACGGGCACGAGCCAGCTGCCAACGGCGAGGCCGATCACGGCGATCGCCGCGGATGCCGCGAGCACGATGGGCCACCACGACCACGGGCTGAACTCGCCCATCTCGGGGTCACCGTCGTCGATGTCGGCCGTCAGGGTGTCTTCGGGGAGGTCACCGCGCTGCGCCTTGAGGACGCGACCGATGTAGAATGCGATCATCGACGACATGAGGCCGAGGAACGCGAGGGCCACGGTACCGACCCACTCGACACCGCCGTGCTGGAGCAGGCTCCACACCGTGTAGACGGCCGCGATGCCGAACGAGAACACCGCGATGATCCACCAGAGGTTGACGTTGGTACGCATGTCTTACTTGACCTCTCCGGCTGCGGCATCGACGACGGGCGTGTCGGGCGCGTCCTTGACCGGTCCCACACCGACCGGGATACCGGCCTCGGGGTGGTTGAGGTCGAACGCCGGACGCTCGCTGCGGATGCGCGGGATCGAGGTGAAGTTGTGACGCGGCGGCGGGCACGAGGTGGCCCACTCGAGCGACGCACCGTAGCCCCAGGGGTCGTCGACCGTGACGCGCGGCGCCTTGCGGGCGGTGATCCACACGTTCAGCAGGAAGGGGATCATCGACGCGCCGAGGATCATCGATCCCACGGTGGAGAGCTGGTTCTCCCACGTCCACCCGTCGGCCGCGGCGTAGTCCGCATAGCGGCGGACCATGCCGTCGACACCCAGCCAGTGCTGGATGAGGAAGGTCATGTGGAAGCCGATGAACAGCATCCAGAAGTGAACCATGCCGAGACGCTCGTTGAGCATCTTGCCCGTCCACTTCGGCCACCAGAAGTAGAAGCCGGCGAACATGGCGAACACGACCGTGCCGAAGACGACGTAGTGGAAGTGCGCGACCACGAAGTACGAGTCGGACAGGTGGAAGTCCAGGGGCGGCGACGCCAGGATGACGCCCGTCAGACCACCGAAGACGAAGGACACGAGGAAGCCCAGGGCGAAGACCATCGGCGTCTCGAACGTGACCGAACCGCGCCACAGGGTTCCGATCCAGTTGAAGATCTTCACGCCGGTCGGAACGGCGATGAGCATCGTCATCAGGGCGAAGAACGGCAGCAGCACACCGCCGGTGACGTACATGTGGTGCGCCCACACGGCCACCGACAGGGCGGCGATCGCGATGGTCGCGTACACGAGGGTCTTGTACCCGAAGATCGGCTTGCGGCTGAACACCGGGAAGATCTCCGAGACGATGCCGAAGAACGGCAGGGCGATGATGTACACCTCGGGGTGGCCGAAGAACCAGAACAGGTGCTGCCAGAGCAGGACGCCGCCGTTCTCGGGGCTGTAGATGTGCGCACCGAGCACGCGGTCGGCGGCGGCGGCGAAGATCGCCGCGGCGAGCACCGGGAACGCGAGGAGGATCAGGATGCTCGTGATCAGCGTGTTCCACGAGAAGATCGGCATGCGCCACATCGTCATACCGGGCGCACGCATGGTCAGGACCGTGGTGATGAAGTTCACGGCACCGAGGATCGTGCCGAAACCGCTGATGCCGAGACCGAGCATCCAGAGGTTTCCGCCTACGCCGGGCGAGAAGCTGGCGTTGGCGAGCGGCTGATACGCGAACCATCCGAAGCCGGCCGCACCCTGGGGGGTGAGGAAGCCGGAGACGGCGATGGTCGAGCCGAAGAGGAACAGCCAGAAGGCGAAGGCGTTCAGACGCGGGAACGCCACGTCGGGGGCGCCGATCTGCAGCGGCAGCAGCGCGTTCGCGAAGCCCGCGAACAGCGGGGTCGCGAACATGAGCAGCATGATCGTGCCGTGCATGGTGAACAGCTGGTTGTACTGCTCTTTGGTCGGGATGATCTGCATCCCGGGCTCGAACAGCTCGGCGCGGATGATGAGCGCCATGACACCACCGAGCATGAAGAAGATCACCGAGGCGATCAGGTACATGTATCCGATGGTCTTGTGGTCGGTGGAGGTGATCCACTTGACGACCAGGTTGCCCTTCTGCTCCACACGCGTGGTGCTGAGCAGTGCGGCTTGACGCGGCGGGAGAGTCGTCGGGCGCGAAGGGCCCGTCCCCTGGAGCGGAAGCGTCGTGGCCATGATCACTCGTTCCCTTCGACGCCGGTGGTCAGGTTCTGCAGACGCGACAGGTCGCTGATGTCGCCCACGTCGCCGGCACGGCGGAGGGACTCGAGGTAGTCGTTGTACTCGGTCTCGCTGACGACCTTGACGTTGAAGAGCATCGCGGAGTGGTACTCACCGCAGAGCTCCGCGCACTTGCCCTCGTAGGTGCCCTCACGGGTGGGCGTGAACGACCACTCGTTGTCGCGACCGATGTACATGTCTTTCTTGTAGAGGAAGTCGATGATCCAGAACGAGTGGATGACGTCGCGCGAGCGCAGGTCGATCTTGACCGTCTTGTTCACCGGCAGGTAGAGCGTCGGCACGTCCTGGAGGTCGTAGCCGTCGGACGTGGCCTTCGCCTGGACGCCCATCGAGTACACGGCGTCGGAGTTGTCTTCCTTCTGGCCGTTGTACTGGAAGTCCCACGCCCACTGCTTGCCGTAGGCGGTGATCGACACGTCGGGGTTGTCGTACTGCGTCTCGAGCGTGTTCTGGTCGCGCGCCGTGAAGGCGAAGAAACCGACGACGAGGATCAGCGGGACGATCGTGTAGAAGATCTCGACCGGCATGTTGTAGCGCAGCTGGACGGGAAGGCCCGACTGGCCTCGACGGCGGCGGTACGCGATGACCGACCACAGCATCAGTCCCCAGGTGATGACACCCACGGCGAGGAGGACGATCCACGAGTTGACCCACAGACCGGCGACCATGTCGGTGTGGTTCGTGGCAGGCGTACCGTCATCGACGAAGCCGGGCAGGAATCCGTGCAGCTGGGTCGTGGTGCAGCCCGAGAGGAGTGCGACGGACGCGATCCCGAGAGGGAGCGCGGCCCAGCGAAGGCGACGTTTGGAGGGCACAATGCACCTTTCCGGGTCGTGGATGAAGCTTTGACAGTCTACGGCAACCTCTCACCGTTCTCTGGCCATTCGTCCAGTGCCGAGACATCGGAAACCCCCGGGTTCCACGGTGCGATCCGTGGCCCCCGGGGGTCCGTGTCGTCGGCGTTCCGGGACGCCGACCGAGCTCAGTGGAAGCTGTCGCCGCAGGCGCAGGAGCCCTGCGCGTTGGGGTTGTCGATCGTGAAGCCCTGCTCCGAGATCGTGTCCTTGAAGTCGATGCTCGCGCCGTCGAGGTACGGCACGCTCATGTCGTCGACGATGACCTCGACGCCGTCGAAATCGACGACCTTGTCGCCGTCGAGGTAGCGCTCGTCGAAGTACAGCTGGTAGATGAGGCCGGAGCAGCCGCCGGGCTGGACGGCGACGCGCAGGCGCAGGTCGTCGCGACCCTCCTGCGACAGCAGGCTCTTCACCTTGTCGGAGGCGGCCGCGGTCAGGCCGACGCCGTGCTCGCGGGTCTCGGCGGATGTCGACAGTGTGGTGTCGGTCATGGCGATGCCCTTCGGGTTGATCGGTCGCGGGGACGAGACGAGTCTACGCCCGTCCCGCCCCGGCGGCCTCGATCAGACGGTGCGTTCGTTCAGCCGCGCCAGCAGCAGCGCCTCGGAGACCAGCGCGTTGCGGAACGTGTCGAGGTGCAGGGACTCGTTCGGGCTGTGTGCGCGCGCGTGGGGGTCTTCGACGCCGGTGACGAGGATCTGCGCGGTCGGGAACTCCCGCACGAGGTCGGAGATGAAGGGGATCGAGCCTCCGATGCCGACGTCGACCGACTCCACGCCGTATCCGTCGGCGAACGCCTGGCGCGCCTCCTCGACGGCCCATCCCCCGGTGTCGACGAGGAAGGAGTCGCCGCAGTCGACGTCGCTGAACTCCAGCTGCGCGCCGAAGGGCGCGTGCGCGCGGAGGTGCTCCTGCACCGCGGCGAAGGCCTCCTCGGCATCCTGGCCCGGGGCGACGCGCGCGCTGATGACGACGCTCGTCTGCGGCGCCAGGGTGTTGGACGCGGCCTCGACCGGGGTGGCATCCCAGCCGGTGATGGTGATGGAGGGCTTGTTCCAGATGCGGCTGAGGATCGAGTCGCGCCCGATCGGGCTGACGCCCTCGAGCAGGCCGGACTCCGCGCGCAGCGTCGCCTCGTCGTAGGCCGGCGTCTCGGCGTCGCGCGTGGCGAGGCCCTCGACGGCGACGGCTCCGTCGTCGTCCCACAGGGTCGCGAGCAGCTTGACGGTGGCGAGCATCGCGTCGGGGACGGCGCCGCCCATCATGCCGGAGTGCGAGGCGTGCTCGAGCGTGCGCACGGTGAGCGTGAAGCGCGCGTTCCCGCGCAGCGACACGGTCAGGCCCGGCGTGCGCTCGTCCCAGTTGCCGGAGTCGGCGACGACGATGACGTCGGAGCGAAGCGCGTCGGCGTTGTCGGCGAGGAACTGGCCGAACGAGCGCGATCCATACTCCTCCTCGCCCTCGATGAAGACGGCGATGCCGAGGTCGAGATCGTCTCCGAGCACCTCGGCGACGGCGCGGACGGCACCCACGTGCGCCATGACCCCGGCCTTGTCGTCAGCGGCGCCGCGCCCGTAGAGGCGACCGTCGCGCAGCGTGGGCTCGAAGGGCGGGGAGTCCCACAGCGCCTCGTCGCCCGGGGGCTGCACGTCGTGGTGCGCGTACAGCAGCACGGTGGGACGGCCGTTGCGCGCGGCACGCGAGGCCAGGACGGCGGGCTGCCCCATCTCGTCGGTACCGGGGATCGCCGCGCGCGTGACCGCGACGGAATCGAAGACGCCGGTCCCCTCGAGGAGGGCGGCGACCGCGTCGGCGCTGCGGACGAGGGCCGTCTGGTCGAAGGCCGGCCAGGCGATGGACGGGATGCGGACGAGGGAGCCGAGATCGGCCAGGGCGGCGGGGATGCCGGCGTCGGCTGCTTTTTGCACAGCCTCCTGCCGGGACAGGTCGAGGGTCATGCGGGTAATCTTAAGTCTCCCGACCAGCGAATCACCGAGGTTTCCCGTGGCCAAGTCCCCCGCCCCCGCCCCCAACGACACCCCCGTCGACTCGACGGCGCTCGGATCGGGCAAGGGCCGCGCGACGCCCTCGCGCGCCGAACAGGAGGCCGCACGCAAGCGGCCCCTCGTGCCCGACACCAAGGAGGCGAAGGCCCGCGCCCGCGCCGAGCTCGCCGCACAGCGCGAGAAGGCCCGCATCGGCATGGCCGCCGGAGAAGAGCGCTACCTGCCGGTGCGCGACCGCGGACCGCAGCGTCGTTTCGCGCGCGACTTCGTCGACGCCGGCTGGCACCTGGGCGAGGGCGTCATGCCCTTCATGGTGCTCGTGATCGTCGCGACGCTCATCCCCGTGCAGTTCTTCCAGTACTGGTCGTTCGTCGCGCTGTGGATCTTCATCCTCTTCGTCGTGGGCGACATGATCATCACCTCCATCCGCGTCAAGCGCGCCGCGAAGGAGAAGTTCGGCGAGAGCCGCCTCGAGAAGGGACTCGGCTGGTACGCGGCCATGCGCACCGTGCAGATGCGCTTCATGCGCCTGCCGAAGGCGCAGGTCAAGCGCGGTCAGTACCCCGCCTGATCATCGGCTTCACGACAACGGCGCACCGCATCACGCGGTGCGCCGTTCGCGTTCCCCCGGGCGGGGTCGGCGCGCGTCGCGAGCGGCAACGGCGCACCACCTCACGCGGTGCGCCGTTCGCGTTTCCCCGGGCGGGGTCGGCGCACATCGGCGAGCGGCGCCGGGGTGCGGCATCCGCACCGGAGCGAGGTGACCGGGAGGGTCAGCTCGCGCGGGCGAGACCCCGGTTGATCTGACGCGCCCACAGCGGACCGCGGTACAGGAACGCGGTGTACCCCTGCACGAGCGTGGCGCCCGCGGAGAGGCGCTCGCGCACGTCGTCGGCGGTGTCCACTCCCCCGGCGGAGATCACCACGAACGCGGACGGGACGACCTCGCGCACCAGACGCAGCACATCGAGCGCCCGCTTCTTCAGCGGCGCTCCGGAGAGGCCACCCGCTCCCGCGGCCTCGACCGTGGCGGCATCCGTTTCGAGATCCGTCCGGGCGATGGTGGTGTTGGTCGCGATGATGCCGGCGAGTCCCGCATCGACCGCGAGACGGGCGATGTCGCGCACCTCGTCGTCGTCGAGGTCGGGGGCGATCTTGACCAGCAGAGGCGTGCGCCCGGCGGCGTCTCGCACGGCGGTGAGGAGTGGCCGGAGCGTCTCGACGGCCTGCAGACCGCGGAGCCCGGGCGTGTTCGGCGACGAGACGTTGACGACGAGGTAGTCGGCGAGGGGCGCGAGCAGGCGCGCGCTGCGCACGTAGTCGGTGGTGGCGTCCTCGACCGCGACGACGCGGCTCTTCCCGATGTTCACCCCGATGATCGGACGCCGACGGGCACGGCGCAGACGGCGCAGGCGGGCTGCCGCGGCGGCCGCCCCGTCGTTGTTGAAGCCCATGCGGTTGATCACGGCGCGATCCGCGATCAGACGGAACAGGCGCGGCTTCGGATTGCCCGGCTGGGGCAGCGCGGTGACCGTTCCGACCTCGACGTGGCCGAAGCCGAGCGCGCCGAGGCCCCGGCCCATCGTGACGTTCTTGTCGAAGCCCGCGGCGACGCCGAACGGCGACGCGAAGGTCAGTCCGAGAGCGTCGACGCGCTGATCCGCGCGCGGCGCGGTGAATCGACGGACCACGGATGCCACGGGCTCGACCCCGGCGCCACGGATGACGAGCGCGCCCAGGTGGTGGGCGAACTCGGGGTCGAGGCGCGAGAGGACCGTGCGGAAGAGAAGGGGATACATCCCCGCCAGGCTACTGGACCGCGTCGCGGTCGTCGTGCGCGGGGCGGGCGGCGTGATCGGCCCGCAGCTGGGCGATCGCGGAGTCGAAGTCGTCGAGGGAGTCGAACGCCTGGTAGACGCTCGCGAAGCGCAGATAGGCCACCTCGTCGAGCTCGCGCAGCGGCCCGAGGATCGACAGGCCGATCTCGTTCGCCTCGATCTGGGAGGAGCCCGTCTGCCGGATGGCCTCTTCGACCTGCTGCGCGAGCACCGCGAGATCGGCATCGGTCACCGGTCGGCCCTGGCAGGCCTTGCGGACGCCCGACATGACCTTCTCGCGGCTGAAGGGCTCCACCACTCCCGACCGCTTGATCACGTTGAGACTCGCGGTCTCGACCGTCGAGAACCGGCCCCCGCACTTCGGGCACTGGCGCCGACGGCGGATGCTGAGTCCGTCGTCGCTCGTGCGCGAGTCGATGACGCGGGAGTCGGGGTTGCGGCAGAACGGGCAGTGCATCGGTTCTCCCTCAGTCGTCGAACCGCGCGGTCACGGCCTCGCCGTGCGCGGGCAGGGCCTCGGCGTCGGCGAGGGTCACGATCGCGTCGCGCACGACCGACAGCGCCGCCCGGTCGTACTCGACCACCTGCTGCGGGCGCAGGAACGTCGCGGCGGACAGACCCGCGCTGTACCGCGCCTGTCCCCCGGTCGGCAGGACGTGGTTGCTTCCGGCGAGGTAGTCGCCGAGGCTCACCGGGGTGTACGGGCCCACGAACACGGCCCCCGCGTTGACGAAGTCCTCCGGTCGCGGATCGGCCAGGTGCAGCTCGAGGTGCTCGGGGGCGTAGGCGTTGCTGAACGCGGTCGCCTGCGCGATGTCGTCGACGAGCACGACGGCCGACTGCGGCCCGTGGAACGCCGCCGTGACGCGCTCGGTGTGCCGGGTCGCGGCGACGCGCGCCGGGAGCGCATCGCGGACCGCGTCGGCCAGCGCCGGTGAGTCGGTCACGAGCACGGCCGAGGCCTGCTCGTCGTGCTCGGCCTGGCTGACGAGGTCGGCGGCCACGAGGTTCGGCACCGCGGTGTCGTCGGCGACGACGAGGATCTCGGTGGCGCCGGCTTCGGAGTCGGTGCCGACGCGCCCCGCGACCGCGCGCTTGGCGGAGGCGACGAAGTTGTTGCCCGGACCCGTGACGACGTCGACGGGGTCGAGTCCGATCTCGGCCACCCCGTGAGCGAAAGCCCCGATCGCGCCCGCTCCCCCCATCGCGTAGACCTCGGTCACGCCGAGAAGACGCGCCGCGGCGAGGATCACGGGGTGGACGCGCCCGCCGAACTCGGCCTGCGGGGGCGAGGCGAGCGCGACTTCGCGGACGCCGGCGACCTGAGCCGGCACGGCGTTCATCACGACGCTGGACGGGTAGACGGCCTTGCCGCCGGGAACGTAGAGGCCCACGCGACGCACGGGCTGCCACCGCTGCGTCACCCGCGCGCCCTCGCCGAGCTCGGTGACGACGGGGGCGGGCACCTGGGCCGCGGATGCCGTTCGCACGCGCGAGATCGCCGCGTCGAGCGCGGCGCGAATCGAGGGGTCGAGATCGCGAAGCGCCTCGTCGAGGTGGTCGGCGGGAACGCGGATGGCGTGGTCGGTCACGCGGTCGAAACGAGCCGCCTGCTCGCGGAGTGCCTCTTCGCCCCGATGGGCCACGTCGGCGACCAGTCGGGCGGCGGTGGCGAGGGCCTCGTCGCGCGCGGCGTCGGCGCGCGGGACGACGGCGAGCAGCTCGGCCGGCGAGAGCACGCGGCCGCGGAGATCGATCGTGCGGAGCATGCGTCCAGGCTACCGGCCGCTCAGCGACGCCCCGGCGCGTTCGCTCGGGCTCGCAGCCTGTGCTCAGCCGCCGCGGGAGGGGCCGAGGGGCGGGCGCGACGACGCGACGGGGCGGGAGCGGGTACGGCCGGTGATCGGCGGCCCGACGACCGCGAGCAGGCGCGGTAGAGGACGGGCGGCCCGATTCGCACGCCGGGGGGGGGGGGGCGACCACGGGGCGGGAGGCCGTCGGACCTCCCGCCCCGTCCGCGCGTCAGCCGCGGGTGACTCCGGAGACGTCGTGCAGATAGCCGATGCGACCGTCGTCGTGGCGGACGACGAAGGTCTCTCCGCGGTCTTCGATCACGAGCGCCCAGGCCGTCGGGCCGATGCGGAAGATCGGCGTGCCGTAGTCGTCGACGATCTCGCGCTCCTCCGGAGCGAGTGCCCAGAACGCCTGCGCGTGGGCGTGATCGTGATGGTCGTGGGCTCCGTGGTCGTGAGCCCCGTGGTCGTGCAGGTCGTCGCCGTGGCGGCCATGCTCTGCGGCGGCGTCGTCACGACCCGCCGTGGAGCCCGATCCGAGGTGCGGCTGGGCACCGGTGTCGGCGTGGAGCGGAGCGAAGATGTCGGTCGCCGTGTCGTCGCCGCGCTGGGCCGGCAGCACCGTGGTCGCAGGGGCGGATCCGTCGTGCGGGAGATCGGTCGAGCCGGTGTAACTGCCCGGCGTGGGCGCGTCGGCGTCGATGGCGCTCGCGTCGGAGACCGAGGCGGGGCGGGGGGCGCGAGGGGTGCGCGGACGCGGGACGACCGGACGGATCGGACGCGCGTTGCGGTGGGCGGGGATCTCTTCGCGGTCGCGGAAGTCGGCCGAGAACGGAGGGACGATCGGCGCGAACACCGTGAGGACGACGCCCGCCAGCAGGACGACGGTCTCGACCCAGATGACCCAGGAGCGGGTCCAGATGCCGGTCTGATCGAAGACGGCGACGGTGTCCCACACCCACGACAGCCACACCAGCGCGGACACCGAGAAGGCCACCGAGGCGAACTGGTCGATCCCGAGCGATCCGACGCGACGGATGCCCTGCGGGGAGAGCCGGCGGAGCACGATCAGGCCCATCGCCGCGGTGGGCAGGGCGACCGCGGGGATCCACCACAGGCCCGAGAGCCAGACGTTGCCTCCGCCGACGAGCACGCCCGACGGGGAGTCGAGGATGTTGGTGCGGAAGAACGAGACGAAGAAGGCGACGATCCAGACGCCCAGGAGGGCGACCTCGCGCACCGAGAAGGGGCCGACGCCGTACGCCGGTCCGGAGGCGCGGCCGGAGGCCGGCGCGACGGTGTGCGCCTCGTGCGGGGCGTCGTGCGGCGGTTCGGCCTCGGGCTTCGGCGGGACGACGGGTGCATCTGCATCGTGCGCCGAGGGGGCGCCGGCCTTGGCGGCGTGCTCGGA
Source organism: Microbacterium sp. BWR-S6Y (assembly GCF_041379845.1). Classification (NCBI taxonomy): domain Bacteria; kingdom Bacillati; phylum Actinomycetota; class Actinomycetes; order Micrococcales; family Microbacteriaceae; genus Microbacterium; species Microbacterium sp. BWR-S6Y. The sequence continues at coordinate 564,391 of NZ_JBFECV010000002.1, read as the reverse complement.
CGCCGTCGCGTCGTCGCGCGAGGTGGCGGCATCGGCCGTCGGGGCGATCTGGTCGTGGTCGTGGACGCGGTCGTCGACGTGGGCGCGGTCGGGGTCGGCCGCGTCGTGGGGGTACTGATCGTTCACGGGGGTCCTTTCACCCAGGGCGCCGGAGCGCCCGGTCATCGTAACCGGCGGGTCTTCAGCATCCGCTGGGGTTGTCTCAGGGATCGGCGGGGCGTCCGCCGATCGGATCAGCCCAGGCAGTTGGGGCCGAGCAGACCCTTGAGCTCGCCGAACAGGTCGGCCGTCACGCGCACCGGCATCGGCACCTCGAACACCTTGGCCGTTCCCCCCTTGTGGAGCTTCAGCAGCACCTCTGTCGAACCGGAGTGCCGACGGAGCATCTGCGCCAGCTCGCCGACGAGGGCCTCGTTGGCGCGCTGTTCGGGCACGACCAGGGTGAGACCGCCCGACTCGTCGAGCCCCTCGAGATCGGGGGCGAACGCGCTCTGCGCGTGCAGGTTCAGACCGTCGTCGCGACGGGAGACCCGACCGCGCACCACGAGGATCGAATCGGCCTGCAGCACCGGGGCGAACTCGGCGTAGGTCTTGCCCATGAACATCACGGTCACCTCGCCGTTGAAGTCCTCGACGGTGACCATGCCGTACGGGTTTCCGCTCTGCTTCGCCACGCGGTGCTGGACGCTCGTCAGGAGGCCGGCCACCGTCACCTGGTCGCCGTCCTGCACGTCTTCCGACGCCAGGAGGTCGTGGATCGAGGTCGACGCGTGCTTGGCGAGCGGCACCTCGAGACCCGCGAGGGGATGATCGGACACGTAGAGCCCGAGCATCTCGCGCTCGAAGGCGAGCTTTTCCTTCTTCGTCCACTCGGGCCGCTCGGGCACCTTCACGACCTGCTGGGGCTCGTCCCAGAGGGAGTCGAAGTCGAACCCCACCTCGCCGTTCGCCTCGCGCCGCTTGTCGAGCACCGCGCCCTCGCACGCGTCCTCGTGCACCTCGACGAGCGCACGCCTGGTCGAGCCCAGCGAATCGAACGCGCCCGCCTTGATCAGCGATTCGACGGTGCGCTTGTTCGCCACGTGCATCGGCACCTTGGACAGGAAGTCATGGAACGACGTGTACTTGGCATCCTGACGGGCCGCGACGATGCCGTCGACGACGTTCGTGCCGACGTTGCGGACGGCGCCCAGGCCGAAGCGGATGTCTTCGCCGACGGCGGCGAAGAAGCGGATCGACTCGTTGACGTCGGGCGGGAGCACCCTGATGCCCATGCGACGGCACTCGTTGAGATACACCGCCATCTTGTCTTTCGAGTCGCCGACGCTCGTGAGCAGGGCCGCCATGTACTCGGCGGGATAGTGCGCCTTGAGGTACGCCGTCCAGTAGGACACGAGCCCGTAGGCGGCGGTGTGCGCTTTGTTGAAGGCGTAGTCGGCGAACGACTCGAGCACCTTCCACAGCGTCTGCTGCGCGACGTCGCCGAAGCCGCGCTCGGTCATGCCGCCGAAGAAGATCTCTTTCTGCTTGTCGAGCTCGCTCTTCTTCTTCTTGCCCATCGCGCGACGCAGCAGGTCGGCCTGTCCGAGCGTGTACCCGGCGACCCGCTGGGCCACCGCCATCACCTGCTCCTGGTAGACGATGAGGCCATAGGTGGTGTCGAGGATGTCGGCGAGGGGCTCTTCGAGCTCGGGATGGATCGGCTCGATCTCTTGCTGCTTGTTCTTGCGCAGCGCGTAGTTGATGTGCGAGTTCACGCCCATCGGGCCGGGGCGGTACAGCGCGAGCACGGCCGAGATGTCTTCGAAGTTGTCGGGACGCATCAGGCGAAGCAGCGAACGCATGGGACCGCCGTCGAGCTGGAACACGCCGAGGGTGTCACCCCGAGCGAGCAGTTCGTAGGATGCCGCGTCGTCGAGCGCGAGGTCTTCGAGCACGAGCGGGTGGCCGCGGTTGGCCTCGATGTTGTCGAGGGCGTCGTTGATGATCGTGAGGTTGCGCAACCCCAGGAAGTCCATCTTGATCAGGCCGAGCGACTCGCACGCGGGATAGTCGAACTGCGTGACGATCTGGCCGTCCTGCTCGCGGCGCATGATCGGGATGATGTCGATCAGCGGCTCGCTCGACATGATCACGCCGGCCGCGTGCACGCCCCACTGGCGCTTGAGGTTCTCGAGCCCCAGAGCCGTGTCGAACACGGTCTTCGCCTCGGCGTCGGTCTCGATGAGCGTGCGGAACTCGCTCGCCTCTTTGTAGCGGGGGTGCTCGGGGTTGAACATGCCGTCGAGCGGCATGTCTTTCCCCATCACCGCCGGCGGCATGGCCTTGGTGAGCTTGTCGCCCATGCTGAAGGGGAAGCCCAGCACGCGCCCGGCGTCTTTGAGCGCCTGCTTCGCCTTGATGGTGCCGTAGGTGACGATCTGCGCCACGCGCTCGTCGCCGTACTTCTCGGTGACGTACTGGATGACCTCGCCGCGGCGCCGGTCGTCGAAGTCGACGTCGAAGTCGGGCATCGAGACGCGGTCGGGGTTGAGGAACCGCTCGAAGATGAGCCCGTGCTGGAGCGGATCGAGATCGGTGATCTTCATCGCGTACGCGACCATCGAACCTGCCCCCGAGCCACGGCCGGGACCGACACGGATGCCGTTGTTCTTGGCCCAGTTGATGAAGTCGGCGACCACGAGGAAGTACCCCGGGAAGCCCATCTGCAGGATGACGTCGGTCTCGTACTCGGCCTGTTTGCGGACCGCATCGGGGATGCCGCCGGGATAGCGGTCGTGGAGGCCGTTCTCGACCTCTTTGATCATCCAGCTGCCCTCGGTCTCGCCGTCGGGGACCGGGAAGCGCGGCATGTAGTTGGCCGAGGTGTCGAAGGCGACCTCGCACCGCTCGGCGATGAGCAGGGTGTTGTCGCACGCCTCGGGATTGTCGCGGAACACCTGGCGCATCTCGGCGGCCGACTTGACGTAGTACCCGTCGCCGTCGAACTTGAAGCGCTTGGGATCGTCGAGCGTCGAACCGGACTGCACGCACAGCAGCGCCGCGTGGCTCGTCGCATCGTGCTGGTGGGTGTAGTGCAGGTCGTTCGTACCCACCAGGGGGATGTCGAGCTCTTTGGCGATCTTGAGCAGGTCGCCCATGATGCGCCGCTCGATCGAGAGGCCGTGGTCCATGATCTCGGCGAAGTAGTTGTCTTTGCCGAAGATGTCCTGGAACTCCGCCGCCGCGGCCTTCGCCGCGTCGTACTGGCCCAGGCGCAGGCGCGTCTGCACCTCGCCAGAAGGGCAGCCGGTCGTGGCGATGAGTCCCTTGCTGTACGTCTGCAGGAGCTCGCGGTCCATGCGCGGCTTGAAGTAGTAGCCCTCCATGCTCGCGCGAGACGAGAGCCGGAAGAGGTTGTGCATGCCCTCGGTGGTCTCGGAGAGCAGCGTCATGTGCGTGTACGCACCCGAACCGGAGACGTCGTCGCTCTGCTGCTCGGGCGTGCCCCATCGCACGCGGGACTTGTCGGAGCGGTGGGTGCCGGGGGTGACGTAGGCCTCGATGCCGATGATCGGCTTGATGCCGGCATCTTTCGCGGTCTTGTAGAACTCGTACGCCGCGAAGGTGTTGCCGTGGTCGGTCACGGCGATCGCGGGCATGCCCTGTTTGACGGCCTCTTGGACCATCGGGCCGATGCGCGCCGCGCCGTCGAGCATCGAGTACTCGCTGTGCACGTGAAGGTGAACGAAGGAGTCTGCTGCCACGTGTCGAGTCTACGTTCGGCCTCCGACATCGGCCGTGGATGTTCGGGGCGGACGCCCAGCCGACCGCTCCCTCCCGGGCGCGTCACCGCGAGCGGGCGCAGCGGTCGTTGCGACCGACCGCGGCGCGGGCGGCGGCCGCGTCAGATGCCGTCGCCGAGGATCTCCAGCGCCCGCGCGAGATCGGCCGGATAGGGCGAGGCGAACTCCACCCACTCCCCCGTTCCGGGATGGGTGAACGCCAGACGATGAGCGTGCAGCCACTGCCGCGTGAGCCCCAGACGCGCCGAGAGCGTCGGATCGGCCCCGTAGAGCGGATCACCGGCGCACGGGTGGCGGTGGGCCGCCATGTGCACGCGGATCTGATGCGTGCGTCCGGTCTCGAGGTGGATCTCGAGCAGAGACGCCCGGGGGAAGGCCTCGAGGGTCTCGTAATGGGTGACCGAGTCCTTGCCGTCGGGGGTGACGGCGAACTTCCACGAGTGGTGCGGGTGACGGCCGATGGGCGCGTCGATGGTCCCCGCGAGCGGATCCGGGTGCCCTTGCACGACGGCGTGGTAGATCTTCTCGACCTCGCGCTCCTTGAACGCGCTCTTGAGCAGCGTGTAGGCCCGTTCGGTCTTCGCGACGACCATGAGCCCGCTCGTCCCGGCGTCGAGGCGGTGGACCACACCGCGCCGTTCGGCCGGACCGCTCGTGGAGATGCGGAACCCCGCGGCCGCGAGGGCCCCGAGCACGGTCGGCCCCTCCCATCCGAGCGAGGGGTGCGCGGCGACGCCCGCCGGCTTGTCGACGACGACGATGTCATCGTCGTCGTAGGCGATGCCGAGGTCGGGCACGGCGACGGGCACGATCTCGGGCTCGCGCTTGGGCTCCCACTCCACGCTGAGCCACGACCCCGCGCGGAGGCGGTCGGAGCGCCCGACCGTGCGACCGTCGACGCTCACTCCCCCGGCGTCGGCGACCTCGGCGGCGAAGGTGCGGGAGAACCCCAGCATCTTCGCCAGCGCCTGGTCGATGCGCGTTCCGTCGAGCCCGTCGGGGACGGGGAGACTGCGGGACTCCATGTCAGCGGACGCCCGGCTCGCCGGAGGGTTCGACACCGTCACCGGCGTCGCCCTCGGCGCGGACTCGGGTCGAGGCCTCGGCCGATGCCCCGCCGGACGCCTGCGCCTCGGCCGCCTGCGCGTCGGCCGCCCGGGACGCGCGCGTCTCCCGTGTGCCGTCGAGACGGAGCCCGAACAGCACCAGCAGGGCGACGGAGATCATCATCGAGACGATGAAGACGTCGGCCACGTTGTAGATCGCCGGCATCATCCACGGCGTCGAGATGAAGTCGACGACGTGGCCCACCGGGAAGCCCGGCTCGCGCAGGAGACGGTCGGTGAGGTTGCCGAGCACGCCCCCCAGCAGCAGGCCCAGGACGACGGCCCACAGCCGCGAACGCACGCGGCGCACGGCGAGGAAGACGATGACGACCGCGACGACCGCCAGAGCGATCGTGAACAGCCACGTGACCCCTTCGCCGAGCGAGAACGCGGCGCCGGGGTTACGGACGAGATAGAACTGCAGGACGTCGCCGAAGACCGGGACCACGCGCTCCGGGGGGAGGGCGTCGATGGCTGCGGTCTTCGCCAACTGGTCGGCGGCCAGCACCAGCACCGCGAGGATCGCGATGACGATGCCGGCCGCCGCCGGTCGCAGAGGATTTCGACTGCGCAAAGAGTCTGTCGACTTACAGACCGATCGCCGACACGGGCGTGGAGCCCGACGACGACGCAGTGGTGTCGAGGTCGCGGAGCTGACCCTCGATGTACGAACGCAGCTGCGAGCGGTAGTCGCGCTCGAAGTTGCGCAGCTCGGTGATGCGGCCCTCGAGGGTGACGCGCTCCTTCTCGAGGCGGGCGCGCTCTTCGCGGCCCTTCTGCTCGGCCTCGGCGACGATGGATGCCGCCTGCGCCTGCGCCTCGCCGATGAGCTGGTCGCGCTGGGCCTTGCCCTCGGCGACGTGCTCGTCGTGCAGACGCTGGGCGAGCTCGATGATGCCGGCGCTCTGGGCGGCGGGCTCGGCGTCGGTCGACACCGCGGCGGGAGCCGGAGCGGGGGTCTCGACGGGAGCGGGCTCTTCGGCCTTGGGCTCTTCGGCGACGGGCGCCGCGACCGTGGCGGGAGCCGCCTCGCCGGACTCGAACGCGGCGAGCTTGGACTTCAGCTCCTCGTTCTCGGCGATGGTCTTGCGCCACTCGACGACGATCTCGTCGAGGAAGTCGTCGACCTCGTCGGGGTCGAAGCCCTCCTTGAAGCGCACGTGCTGGAACTGCTTGGTGACGACGTCATCGGGGGTCAGTGCCATGGTGTTTCCTCTTTCGAGAGCTCTGATTCGGAACTGTTGGGGGTGTCGCACCGGGGCGTACCGCTTCGGAACAGCATAGCCGCCGCCCTCCGTCAGTGTCGAAGGGCACTGTCAGGGGGCGGCGGCGGGAGGTCACGCGGCCGCGAGGGACCGCGTCACGCTCAGCAGCAGGAAGCAGACGAACATGACGATCGCGAATCCGAAATCGATCGCGATCCCCCCGATGCGCAGGGGAGGGATGATGCGGCGGACCAGCTTGATGGGCGGGTCCGTCACGGTGTAGACGATCTCAGCCAGCACGAGAGTGGCACCGCGGGGGCGCCATTCGCGGTTGAACATCGGGATGTACTCGAGCACGAGGCGCGCGAGCAGCAGCACGATGTAGATGAACAGCAGCGCGCTGAGGATGGAGCCGACCAGGCTCAGGACGGCCACGATCGCTTACTGGGCGGCGAACGGGGCAGCCTCGGGGTCGGCCTGCGCGATCGCACCGTCGCCGGACACGGCGATGTTCTCGGGCGAGAGCAGGAAGACCTTGCTCGTCACCCGCTCGATGCGGCCGTACAGCCCGAGCGAGAGTCCGCTCGCGAAGTCGATCAGGCGACGCGCGTCGGCGTCGCTCATCTGCGACAGGTTGATGATGACCGGGATTCCCTCGCGGAAGTTCTCCGCGATCGTCTGGGCGTCGCGGTACTGCTTGGGGTGCACCGTGAGGATCTCGCTCACCGGGCCGGCCGAGGGCTGACGCACCACGGCGGGACGGTGCAGCGGGGTCACCGGTGCGGCCTTCTCGACGGGAGCAGCGGCAGGTGCCGTCTGCTTGCGCGCGATGGGCTGCGGCGCCGTCTCCTCATAGGTCTCCTCCTCGTCGGCGAGGCCCAGGTACACCATCGTCTTCTTCAGGGGGTTCGACATCGCATCCTCCGTTCGCTCGTCTGGTCCGAGGCTAGTCGCGCGGGGGCCTCGGGCCCGTGATTGCGGAGCCGATCCGCAGGTGTGTCGCGCCCATCGCGATCGCTTCGGGGAAGTCGCCCGTCATGCCGGCCGAGATCCACTCGGCGTCGGCGACGACGGTGCGCACCGCGTCGGCCGACCGGCGCAGCCTCTCGAACGCGCGGGCGGGCTCCTCGTCGAGCGGGGCGACGGCCATGACCCCGCGCAGCCGCAGGGTCCGAAGCCCCGCCACATGCGTCGCCAGGGCCTCCACGCCGTCGGGCTCGACGCCGCCGCGACCGGTGTCGTCGGTGAGGTTCACCTGCAGCAGGACGTCGAGCGGCGTGTCGCCGCCGGCCGCGTCGAGGGCGTCGGCGATCCTCTCGCGATCGACCGAGTGCACGGCATCCGCCGCCGCCCGCACGGCGCGGGCCTTGTTGGTCTGCGCCTGCCCGATGAAGTGCCAGCGCAGATCGGGGATGCCGCCGAGTTCGGCCCGCTTGGCGGTGAGCTCCTGCTGGCGGTTCTCCCCCACGTCGCGCACGCCCAGGGCGTGCAGGTCGACGACCAGGGAGGCCGGGTGGAATTTCGTGACCACGATGCGCGTGATGCCGGCGGGATCGCGATGCGCGGCGCGGGCGGCATCCTGGATGCGCGCGTCGACGGCGGCGAGCCGGTCGGCGAGGGCGGTGTCCATGCTGCTCCTTCGACGACGCGAGCGGGCCCGGTGGCAACCGGACCCGCTCGCGTTCGGGGACTGTCTCTACTTCAGGAAGTCGGGGACGTCGAGGTCGTCCTCGGCGTAACCGTTGTCGTACGAGGTCTCGGGGACGCGCGCGGTGACGGGCGCGGGCTCCGGGCGGCGCTCGGGGGCGCGCTCGGTCGCGGCCTTCTGCTCCTCGGCGGCGTCGAGGTCGCGGGCGACGTCGTCGGCCGGGATGACGGGGACGACGGGGGCCGAGGCCGGGCGCTGGGCGCCGACGGCGTCGATGCGCAGCGAGGGCTCGCCGCCGTCGAAGCCCGCCGCGATGACGGTGACGCGCACCTCGTCGCCGAGGGTGTCGTCGATGACCGTTCCGAAGATGATGTTGGCCTCGGGGTGCGCGGCCTCCTTCACCAGCTGCGCGGCGTCGTTGATCTCGAAGATGCCGAGGTTCGATCCGCCCTGGATCGACAGCAGCACGCCGTGCGCACCCTCGATCGAGGCCTCGAGCAGCGGGGATTCGACGGCGAGTTCGGCCGCCTTTATGGCTCGGTCGGCACCGCGCGAGGAGCCGATGCCCATGAGGGCGGAACCCGCCCCCTGCATCACGCTCTTGACGTCGGCGAAGTCGAGGTTGATCAGACCCGGGGTGGTGATGAGGTCGGTGATGCCCTGGACACCCGCGAGGAGCACCTGATCGGCCGTGGCGAAGGCCTCGATCATGGAGATGCCGCGGTCGCTGATCTCGAGGAGGCGGTCGTTGGGGACGACGATGAGGGTGTCGACCTCTTCTTTCAGGCGCTGGACGCCGCCCTCGGCCTGGCTCTGGCGACGACGACCCTCGAACGAGAAGGGCTTGGTGACGACACCGATGGTCAGGGCGCCGATCGACTTCGCGATCTTGGCGACGACGGGGGCGCCGCCGGTGCCCGTTCCGCCGCCCTCGCCCGCGGTGACGAAGACCATGTCGGCCCCGCGCAGGGCCTCCTCGATCTCTTCGGCGTGGTCCTCGGCGGCGCGTCGGCCGACCTCGGGATCCGCACCGGCGCCCAGGCCGCGCGTGAGCTCGCGGCCCACGTCGAGCTTGACGTCGGCGTCGCTCATGAGCAGCGCCTGCGCGTCGGTGTTGATCGCGATGAACTCCACGCCGCGCAGGCCGAGCTCGATCATGCGGTTGACGGCGTTGACGCCGCCCCCGCCCACACCGACGACCTTGATCACGGCGAGGTAGTTCTGGTTGTGGCTCATGCCGGCCTCCGTTTGTCCCCGAACCCGAAACTCTAAACCTCATGTTGAGGGTTAAAGAATTGCCCGGTATGCAATTCCTTAGCTCGAAGGTAGGTGGCGGATCGGGCGGCGCACGCCCGACACGCGGCGTGTTCTGTTTTCGCCTCGGATATCAGCGGACGACGCCGGCCTCGGGCGAGGTGACGTCGTACTCCTTCGCGCGATCCGGGGGGCTCTTCTCCATCAACCGGCCCAGCACGATCGCCTTCTCGCCCGACCTGTCGGCGCTTCCCCACATCACACGCGACCCCGTCGCACCGAGCGTCAAGGTCACGTCGTCGGGGGTGGATGCCGAGACCCCGGTGACCTGCGAGCGCACCGCATCCGGGAGCGCGCGCATGACCCGCCCCGCCGCGTGGAACGCGGCAGAGTCGGTGCCGCCGGTGATCTCGAGCAGGGGCTGACCCGCGGGGGCGTCGGGCGTGGTCGACAGGGCGACGCCCGCGGCATCCACCACCGTGAACCCGGCCGGGGTCTGCAGGACGCCGATCGGCGTGCGTTCGACGATGTTCACGACGAGGTCGTGGGGCGGACGCGCCTCGAGCGTGTACGACTCGACGAGCGGGAACCGCACCAGAGCAGCTTTCACGGCGCTGTCGTCGACCATCGCCAGGGGCGTGCCGATCTGACCGCTGAGCGCCTCGCCCACCGCGGACGCGTCGAGCTGCGACGTGCCCACGACGTCGATGCGCTCCACGGCGAACAGGGGGCTGTAGGCGGCCCCCGCGGTGCCGAGGACCATCACGAGGAACGCCGCACCGACCCCGATCCACACGCGGCGTCGACGACGCTGGCGCACGGTGAACCGCTTGACCTCGGCGGACAGCGCGCGTCGGCGGGCGCGGGAGGCCCGCCAGACGTCGCGCAGGCTGGGGCCCTCGGCATCCTTCGCGGAGGCGTCGTCGCCGATCAGACGCTCGTCGACGGCGCGCTCGCCCGGCCGAACGAGCGGAAGCACCGGGGCGGTCTCGAGGTCGGCCTCGCGGACGACGGGAACGGGGCGCTCCGAGCGCACGGTCGACGGACCCGCTCCGCCGCTCGGCGCCTTCGCCGCGGCGCGCTCGGACTCCGGGGGCGGGGGCAGGGGCGAGGGCCGGCGCACGCTCAGACCGCCGGCTCCGTCGTGGCCGTGCGCGACAGGGCCTCGAGCACCTGCGGGATGATCTGGTACACGTTGCCGCACCCGAGGGTGATGACGTAATCGCCGGGGCGGGCGATCTCGGCGGTGTAGTCGGCTGCGGCCTGCCAGTCGGGCACGTAGTGCACGTGGGAGGGATCGGCGAACGCTCCGCTGACGAGCTCGCCCGTCACCCCCGGCACGGGATCCTCGCGCGCGCCGTAGACGTCGAGCATGACCGTGTGGTCGGCGTGCGACTCGAGCACCTCGGCGAACTCGCGGAACATCTCCTGCGTGCGCGAGTACGTGTGCGGCTGCTGGATCGCGATCAGGCGCCCCTCCCCCACGACCGTGCGCGCCGCCGACAGCGCGGCCGCGACCTCGGTCGGGTGGTGGGCGTAGTCGTCGTACACGCTCACGCCCTGCTCGACGCCGTGCAGCTCGAACCGCCTTACCGTGCCGCCGAAGCCCTCGACGGCGCGCGCGGCGTGGGCGAGCGAGTGGCCGAGCACGCGCAGGACGGCGACGGCGCCCGCGGCGTTGACGGCGTTGTGCGCCCCCGGCACGCGCAGCCGCACGTCGACGCTCTCGCCGCCGGCGGTCAGGGTGAAGGCGACGGGACCGTCGGTGCGGATGCCGCTGAGCCGAACGTCGGCGGACGCGTCCTCGCCGAAGGTCACGACGGTGTCGTGCGTGATGCGCTCGCGCACGGCCCGCGCACCGGCGTCGTCGGCCGAGATCACGACGGCCTCGGCCGCGGCATCCGCGAACCGGGCGAACGCGGCGTCGAACGCGTCGCGCGAACCGTAGTGGTCGAGATGGTCGGGGTCGACGTTGGTGATGAGGGCGACCGAGGTGTCGTAGAGCTCGAAGGTGCCGTCGGACTCGTCGGCCTCGATCACGACGAGGTCGTCTCCCCCCGTGCCGCTGGAGGCGCCGAGGTCGGCGATCACGCCGCCGTTGACGAACGTCGGATCGACGTCGAGGGCGCGCAGGGCCGTGACGATCATGCCCGTCGAGGTGGTCTTGCCGTGCGCGCCGGCGACCGAGACGAGCCGACGCCCGCCGATGAGCCAGTGCAGCGCCTGCGACCGGTGGATCACGTGCAGTCCGCGCTGCTTCGCGGTGACGAACTCGGGATTCTCGGGCCAGATCGCGCCCGTGTGCACGACCGTGTCGGCGTCGCCGAGGTGCGCGGCGTCGTGCCCGACGTGCACGGTGGCCCCGCGGGCGGCAAGGTCGCGCAGCGCCGCGCTGTCGGCGCGGTCGGAGCCGGACACGCGGATGCCGCGGTCGAGGAACATGCGGGCGAGCCCGGACATGCCCGATCCCCCTACGCCGATGAAGTGCGCGGAGGTGATGGTCTCGGGGATGGGGAGGCTCAGGTCGGGTCTGATCATGGCGTGAGCGAGTTTACGTCGCGGATCCTGCGCGCGAGCCCCGGCGCGCGGCATCCCGGTCCGTCCGCCGCCGCGGGGCTGTCGCGCGTCACCGCGAGAGGGCCTCGTCGATCATCGCGATGACGTTCTCGGTGCCCGTGCGGATGCCGGTGCGCGCGGCCGCGTCGCGCATCGCGGTGCGGCGCCCGTCGTCGGTGAGCAGCGGGACGATGTCCGTGCGCACGCGCTCGGGGGTGAACTCCGCGTCGGCGATGAGGAGCGCCGCCCCGGCGCGCACGGAGGCGGCCGCGTTCAGGCTCTGCTCGCCGTTGCCCACGGCGTAGGGGACGTACACGGCCGGGATGCCGAGGGCGTTGATCTCGCTCACCGTCGCCGCCCCCGAGCGCGAGACGACCAGGTCGGCCAGGGCGAAGGCGAGGTCCATGCGGTCGACGTAGCGAACCACGGCGTAGCCGGGGGCGCCGGGGTCGGGCAGGTCGGAGTTCTGCCCCGTGACGTGGAGCAACTGCCAGCCCGCGTCGAGCACGTCCTGCCACGCGCCGCCGAACGCCGTGTTCAAACGGAGCGCGCCCAGCGATCCGCCGAAGACGAGGAGGGTGGGGCGGGCGGCATCCAGGCCGAAGTGGGTCGCCGCCTCCTCGCGTCGCGCGGCGGCGTCGAGCTCGACGACCTCGCGGCGCAGCGGCATCCCGACCTCGCGCGCGCCGCGCAGGGGCGTTCCGGCGAAGGCGACCCCGACCCCGGCCGCGGTGCGGGCGCCCAGGACGTTCGCCAGTCCCGGCTTCGCGTTGGCCTCGTGCACGACGAACGGCACGCGCTCGCGTCGCGCGGCGATGTACGCGGGCGCGGCCGCGTACCCGCCGAAGCCGACGACGGCGTCGACCCCGCGCTCGCGGATGAGGCGGCGCACATCGGCGACGGCGCGCAGGAACCGAGCGGGGAAGACCGCGGCCGCCCGGTCGGGTCGGCGCGGGAACGGCACCTTCGCGATCGTCAGCAGCTCGTACCCACGCAGCGGCACGAGCCGCGCCTCGAGGCCCTCGCGGGTGCCGAGCACCAAGACCTCGGCGTCGGCGTCGCGTGCGCGCAGGCCGTCGGCGACCGCGAGCAGGGGGTTCACGTGCCCGGCGGTGCCGCCGCCGGCGAGGAGGTAAGTCGTCACCGTACGACCCTAGCCAGGTCGCGGGGCGCGATCAGCCGCGTCGCCCCGGCCGCGGCGATGCGGAACGCCGCGGCGGTCGCTGCGCGGCGGCCTCGCGCTGATCCGGCAGCGTGCGCGCGCACGAGAGCAGCACCCCGCACGCGATGAGCACCGACAGCAGCGAGGTGCCGCCCTGCGACATGAACGGCAGGGGCACGCCCAGCACGGGGAAGATGCGCAGCACGACGCCGATGTTCACCAGCGCCTGACCGACGATCCAGAGGGTGATGGCGCCGGCGACGATCCGCACGAAGCTGTCGTCGGTGCGGCGGATGATGCGGAAGGCGCCGACGGCGAAGACGGCGAAGAGCACGAGCACGACGATGCACCCGATGAGCCCGAGCTCCTCGCCGATGATGGCGAAGATGTAGTCGTTGGCCGCCGCGGGCAGCCAGTCGTACTTCTCTTTCGAGTTGCCCAGTCCCAGCCCCAGCAGACCCCCGCTCGCGAGGCCCCAGATGCCGTGCATCGATTGGTAGCACGTCGTGTAGTAGCACGAGGCGTCGTCGGGCTGGAACAGGCTCATGATGCGGGCCATGCGGTTCTCGCTGCCCACCGCCGACAGCAGCACGACCACGAGCGCGAGCACCGCGGGAACGATGAACATGCGCAGTTTGATCCCGGCGAAGAACAGCGCACCGAGCACGACGAGCACGAGGATCATCACGGTGCCGAGGTCTTTCCCGCCGAGCACGGTGCCGATGACCAGCACCGAGACGGGCACGACGGGGATGAAGACGTGCTTCCACGAGCTCAGCAGTCGGCGCTTGCGGTACAGCACCGCGCCCATCCACAGGGCGAGGGTGAGCTTGAGGAACTCGGCGGGCTGGAACTGGAACCCGGCGATCTGCACCCAGTTGCGGTTGCCGTACGAGGCGATGCCGAGGCCCGGCACGTAGACGAGCATCTGGAACATCGTCGCCAGGATGAGCGCCGGCCACGCGATCTTCTTCCAGAAGCTCATGCGCGCGCGACTCAGCACGAACATCAGGGGGATGCCGACGACCGCGAAGATGCCCTGCTTGATCACGTGGTCGAAGGGGCTCTGCCCCCCGTCGAGGGCGGAGGTGGCCGAGAGCACCATCACGAGCCCGAAGCCGGTGAGCAGCAGGGCCGCGGAGGCGACGAGGAGGAACTCGCTCGCGACCGGCCGGAAGGCGCGTCCGAGCGAGACTCTGGCGATGAGGCCGCCGCGCTCGGGCTGCTCGTCGGGCGTCTGCCGCGGAGGGGGTGCCGTCGTGGTCACGCGTGATCCCCTCAGTCGGTCGGTCGAGATGCTCCGTCGCCCTGGCCCTCGATCCACGCCCGCACCGCGTCGGCGAAGCGGTCGCCGCGGTCGGAGTAGGACGCGAACTGATCGAAGGATGCCGCTGCGGGAGCCAGGAGAACCGTGTCCCCGTCCTGAGCCGCATCCGCCGCCAGTTCGACGACCCGTGCCATGACGTCTTCAGTCTCGGCGTGGTCGACCTCGAACAGCGGAACCGCGGGGGCGTGTCGCGCGAACGCCGCGACGATGTCGGCGCGCTCCGTGCCGATCACGATGGCGGCGCGGACGCCCGCACCGCGCGCGCGCACGAGGTCGGAGAGATCGACGCCCTTGAGCAGACCCCCGACCACCCACACCGCGCCGGGGTACGCCGCGAGAGACGACGAGGCCGCGTGCGGGTTGGTCGCCTTCGAGTCGTCCACCCACGTCACGCCCGCGTGCGCGGCGACCACCTGGATGCGGTGCGGGTCGAGGCGGAACCGCTCGAGCGTGTCGAAGATGTGCGCGGGCGTCGCCCCCAGCGAGCGGGCGAGGGCGGCGGCGGCGAGGATGTTGGAGACCATGTGGGGAGCGGCGAGCCCGCGGGCCGCGAGGTCGGCGACGGTGGTCAGCTCCAGGGCGGAGGTCGCGCGCTCCTCGAGGAAGGCCCGGTCGACGAGGATGCCGTCGACGACGCCGAGGTCGCTGGGCCCCGGCACGCCGAGGTCGAAGCCGATCGCGCGGGCACCCTCGATCACCTCGGCGTCCTCGACCATCTCGCGAGTCGCCGCGTCGGCCTTGTTGTACACGCACGCGACGCGGGTGCGCGCGTAGACGCCCGCCTTCGCGTCGCGGTAGGCGTCGGCGCCGCCGTGCCACTCGAGGTGGTCGTCCGCGAGGTTGAGGCACACCGCCGCGTGCGGCGACAGGGCCTCGGGGCCGCTCTGCAGGTTGAGGTACCAGAGCTGGTGGCTGGACAGCTCGACGACGAGCGCGTCGAAGCCGCCGGGGTCGCGCACCGCGTCGAGCACGGGGGTGCCGATGTTGCCCACCGGCGCGGCCCGCAGGCCCGCGGTCACGAGCATCTCCGCGGTGAGGCGCGTGGTGGTGGTCTTGCCGTTCGTGCCGGTGATGAGCACCCAGTCGGCCGGTCGCCCGTCCGCTCGCACGACTTTGTCGCGTACGCGCCACGCCAGCTCGACGTCGCCCCAGAGGGCGATCCGCTGCTCCTGCGTCCAGCGGATGAGGGGGTGGTGAGGCGGGAAGCCCGGGGAGGCGATGACGACCTCAGGGGCGAAGGCGGAGAGCTCCGCCGGGACCGCGTCGAGCGGTCCCTCGTGCAGGCGCACGCCCAGCACCGGCAGGAGACGACCGTACTCGGCATCCGCCCGCTCGGTGACCACGAGCACCTCGGCGCCCAGCTCCGAGAGCGTGTCGGCGACCGAGAAGCCCGTCACCGACAGGCCCAGCACGGCGACGCGCAGGCCCTTCCAGTCGGCGTGCCAGCTGGTGCGGGTGGAGAGGTCGGTCATACGCGTGAGAGCCATTCGACGTAGAAGAATCCGATGCCCGAGACGGCGAGCAGTCCGGCGATGATCCACATGCGCACGACGATGGTGACCTCGGGCCACCCCCGCATCTCGAGGTGGTGGTGAAGGGGGCTCATGAGGAAGAGCCTCTTGCCCTTGGTGACCTTGAAGTACGCCCGCTGCAGAATCACCGAGCCCGACGCGATCACGTAGACGCCGGCGATGAGCACGAGCAGCAGTTCGGTGCGGGTGAAGATGGCCAGCGCCGCGATGACACCGCCGATGGCCATCGAACCGCAGTCGCCCATGAAGACCTTCGCCTTCGGCGCGTTCCACCACAGGAAGCCGACGAGGGCTCCCACGAACGAGGCCGAGACGATCGCGAGGTCGAAGGGGTCGCGCACCGCGTAGCACCCCGCCTGCACGGTGGGGTCGAGCACGTCGGCGCACATCTGCTTGTTCTGCCAGAAGGCCATGAGGCTGTACGCCCCCACGACGAAGATGCCCGAACCGGCGGCGAGGCCGTCGAGACCGTCGGCGACGTTGACGGAGTTGGATGCCGCGGTGCCGATGAGCGAGATCCACGCGAGGTACAGCAGCCAGCCGAGGATCGGCCCGAGGGCGAAGAGCGAGAGCACCTGGATGTCGCGGAAGACGGAGATGTACTCCGAGGCGGCGGTCTGCCCGAAGGCGTTGGGGAAGTTCAGCGCCACGACCGCGAAGGGCACGACGACGAGGACCTGGCCGAGGATCTTGCGCCATCCCGACAGGCCGAGGCTGTTCTGGTGACGCACCTTCATGTAGTCGTCGATGAAGCCGACCACGCCGAAGCCGAGCATGAGCCACAGCACGAGCAGTCCCGAGACGGTCGGGGGGTTGTTGCCGGCGTAGGAACCGATGAAGTACCCGACGATCGTGCCCGCGATGAAGATCGTGCCGCCCATGGTGGGCGTTCCGCGTTTGGCGCCGTGCGAGGGGTTGTGCACGTTCTCGGGCGTGCGGATGACCTGACCCCAGCCCCACTTGCGGAACCACCGCAGGAAGACCGGCGTGAGGAAGAGCGTGAAGGCGAGCGAGATCGCCGCCGACGTCAGAAGAGATCTCACGCGAACAGCTCCCCGAGTCGATCGCCGAGGTGACGCAGCCCCGCCGAGTTGGACGACTTCACCAGCACGCGGTCGCCGTCGCGCAGTTCGGTCGAGAGGTAGTCGTACGCGGCGTCGGCGTCGGCGAAGAACACCGCCTCGCCGTCCCACGAGCCCTGGGCGATCGCCTCGAGGTACATGCGGCGCGCCTCCGGGCCGATCACGACGATGCGCTGGATGCGCAGCCGCACGGCCAGCAGGCCGACCCGGTCGTGCTCCTCGTCGGCGTACTCCCCCAGCTCGCTCATCGCGCCGAGCACGGCGACCGTGCGCTCCTCGGGCCCGGTGATCTGCGCGAGGGTGCGCAGCGCGGCGGCCATCGAGTCGGGGCTGGCGTTGTAGGCGTCGTTGATGATGCGCACGCGCTCGGAGCCCATCGGCTGCATCCGCCACCGCTCGGCGATCTCGAGCGTCTCGACGCGCGCGATCGCATCGGCGGCGGACACGCCCAGAGCGGTCGCCGCGGCGATCGCCGCGAGGGCGTTCATGATGTGGTGCTCGCCCAGCACGCGCAGGGTCAGGGTGTGCGCCTCGCCGTCGACGAGCAGGTCGGCGCGGGTGCCGGATGCCGAGACCTCGACGTCGACGGCCCGCACCTCCGCCCGTTCGCCGCGGCCGAACCAGCGCACGTCCTGTCCGCGCTCGCGCGCGATCGGTTCCATCGCGGCGACCCGCGGGTCGTCGGCGTTGAGCACGGCGAGGCCGCCCTCGCGGGTGGCCTTCACCAGCTCGCTCTTCGCGTGGAACGTGGACTCGATGCCGCCGAACCCGCCCGCGTGGGCCATGCCCACCATCAGCACGACCCCGACGTCAGGGGTCACGAGGCCCGCGAGGCGCGCGATCGCACCCGGGGCGCTCGCCCCGAACTCGCTCACGAGGAACCGCGTGTCGTCGGCGACGCGCAGCATCGTCAGCGGGGCGCCGACCTCGTTGTTGAACGAGGCGCGCGGCGCGACCGTGGGTCCCTCGCCCTCGAGGATGCGCGCCAGCATGTTCTTCGTCGTCGTCTTGCCGTTCGAGCCGGTGATGCCGACGACCTTCAGCGCGCCTGCCGCCCGGACGCGGGCGACGTTGTCGCGGGCGAGGGCTGCGAGGGCCTCGATCACGTCGGGGACGACGATCTGGCTGACCTCGTCGTCGAGCTCGCGCTCCACGATCGCCAGCGCCGCTCCGCGCTCGACGGCGGTCCCGACGAACAGGTGGCCGTCGGTGGTCTCACCGGGCTTGGCGACGAAGACGCCGCCGGGCTCGATGAGGCGCGAGTCGGTGTCGACCAGACCCTCGACGGTGGTGTCGGGGGTGTCGTCGCGACGGACGACGAGGCGCCCGCCGAGCACGTCGGCGATGTGGGAGAGGCTGGTGGAGATCATTGCTGTGCGGACGCCCTTTCCGTGTCGCATTCGTTACCGAGACGAGACCGGCGTCGGCGGTGTCTCAGCCGAACTTGGGCAGTTCGGGGGTCGTGGTCCCGGACGGGATGACGCGGTAGGTCTTGAGAACCTGCGTCATCGCCTTCTGGAACGCGGGGGCGGTGGCCGCGGACGATTTTACCGTCCGCGGTTCGTCCAGGTTGACCGCGACGACGTACTGCGGGTCGTCGGCGGGGGCGAAACCGATCATCGTGGTGAAGTAGGCGTCGGGCTTGTAGGCGCCGGTGTTCTCGTCGACCTTCTCACCGGTACCGGTCTTGATCGCGAGGCGGTATCCGGGGATGGCGATCTTGTCGGCGAGCTCGCCCTGCGTGGCGACGTTCTCGAGCATCAGACCGACCTCGTGGGCGGTGTCGGGCGAGATGACCTGGGTCCCCTCGGTCGACGGGGTGTCGGTGACCGTGCCGTCTGCCGCGGTGCAGCCCTCCACGAGCGAGAGCGGGATCTTCAGTCCGCCGTTCGCGATGGTCTGGTAGGCCCCGACGAGCTGCGGCACGGTGACCGACAGCCCCTGACCGAAGGCCGTGTTGTAGAAGGTCTGGGTGTCCCAGTCGCCGACGGGGTGCAGGATGCCGGCGGACTCCCCGGGGAAGTCGATCGCGCTCAGCGAGCCCATGCCGAATTTCTGCAGGTAGTCGTAGCGGGTCTGCTTCGGGATCATCTCGGCGAACTTCGAGATGCCGACGTTCGAGGAGTCGATGAGCACACCGGTGGGCGTGTACGTGTTGGGGCCGTGCGAGAAGGCGTCCGACACGCGCGCGTCTCCGCCCAGCACCTCGCGCGATGACGCGGTGACGGTGGTCTCGGGGGTGTACGAACCGCTGTCGAGGCCGATCGCCGTGGTCAGCGCCTTGAAGGTCGATCCCGGTTCGAAGGGGCTCGAGAACGCGCGACTGCCCCGATCGTCGGCGGGCGTCGCGGTGGGGTCGTTGGGGTCGACCGAGGGGTACTCGGCCAGGGCCCGGATCTTGCCCGTCTTGGCTTCGACCACGGTGATCGTTCCGCGCAGCGATCCGGTGTTCTGCACCTGCTCGGCGATCAGCTGGCCGAGGTACCACTGCAGATCGCGGTCGATCGTGAGCTTCAGCGTGCCGCCGTCGACGGCGGGCTGGGTGACGACCTCGGTTCCGGGCAGCACGACGCCGTCGCGGCTCTGCTGGAAGACGACCTTGCCGTTGGTGGAGGCGAGGCAGGCGTTGTCGGCGTTCTCGAGACCCGCGAGCGGCTGCCCGTCGCTGCCGACGAAGCCGAGGAGGTTTCCCCCCACGGCGCCGTCCGGGTACACGCGGCCGGACTGCGGCGGGAAGCTCAGGAACGGCAGCTTCAGGTCGGCGAGGGCCCGGTACTGTTCGGTCGAGACGTTCTTGGCGATCATCGCGTAGCGCGAGTCGGGGTTGTCGGCCACCGCGTCGGTGACGATCTTCTGCACCTCCGCGGCATCCTGACCGGTGATGGCCGCGATCTGAGCCGCGAGCTCGGGCCAACCGGTCGTGGTACCCGGATCGTCGTCGTCGCCGGAGTCGACGGTGGTGATGCCCTTCGCCGCGAGCATCGGGTCGACCTGGACGTCGTAGCGGTTGACGGCGGAGGCCAGGACGACGCCGTTCTCGTCGACGATCGAACCGCGCGAGGCGTACTCGACGCGCGAGTTCTCCAGTCCCATCGCGAGGGAGTCGTCCACGTGGGTCCGCGCGTTGACGACCTGGATGTCGACGAGGCGGACGACGAACGCGATGAGCACGATCAGCACGATCGACAGTGCGACGACGGTGCGACGCCGCGGGGACCGGGAGGAGGTGGTCGTCGTCATGGCTCTCATCGTGTCGCGGGAGTCGGCAGACCGTCGCTGATCGACGGGGGTGTCGTCGATTCGGCGGTTCCGGTCGTCGCGTCCGGCGCGGGAGCCGCGGGCGCGGGCGTCGCCGCCGCCCCCGTCTCGGTGGTCGCCGCGGACGGGTCGGTCACCAGGGGGACCCCCGCGATGAGGGCGTTGCGCACGGAGCCGCGGCCCATGGCATCCACCGACGAGGTCGTGTCCGCCGGCTTGCCCGAGCCGATCACGGCCCCGTCGCTCAGGCGCAGGTAGGTGGGCGACTCGTCGATGACCATGCCGAGCGCGGCCGCGTTCGCCGCCAGGTACTGCGGCGAGCTGAGGCCCGCGCTCTCGTCGTTCAGGATCTGCTTCTGGTACGTCAGGTCGCGCTGCTGCTGCGTGAGCGCGGCGATCTCGAACGAGCTCTGGGTGGTGAGGATGCCGAGCCCCATCTGCACGAGCACGATCGTCAGCGCCCCCGCGACGGCGATGACGCCGAACAGCCGGCGCGGGGCGCGGCGACGGGCCGTCGTCGGTACGGCGGTGAGGCGACGCTCGCGCGCGGGCGTCGACCGGTCGGGGGCGGTGATCCGGGGGTCGATGGCCGGGGATGCGCTCATGCGTCCTCCTTGATCCTCTCGGCCGCGCGCAGGCGCACGGGGGTGGCACGGGGGTTGGCCGCTCGTTCGTCGTCGCTCGCCAGTTCGGCCCCGCGCACGAGCAGCCGGAAGGTCGGCGCGTGCTCGGGCAGTTCGACGGGAAGTCCGCGCGGGGCGGTGGAGGTCGAGGCCTCGGCGAACACGCGCTTGACCAGGCGGTCTTCGAGCGACTGGTACGACAGCACGACGATGCGCCCGCCGACGCCGAGCACGCCGAGGGCGGCCGGGATGGTGCGCTCGAGCACCGACAGTTCGGCGTTGACCTCGATGCGCAGCGCCTGGAACACGCGCTTGGCGGGGTGCCGCTCGCGCAGCACCGCGGCCGGGGTCGCGGCCTGCAGCACGTCGACGAGCTGACCGGAGCGCTCGAGGGGCGCCTGCTGGCGTGCCGCAATGATCGCCCGCGCGTAGCGGCCGGCGAGCTTCTCTTCGCCGTACCGCTCGAAGATCCGGCGCAGGTCGCCTTCGCCATAGGTGGCGAGCACCTCGGCGGCGGTGACCCCGGTCGTCTGATCCATGCGCATGTCGAGGGGGGCGTCCTGGGCGTAGGCGAACCCGCGGTCCGCCACGTCGAGCTGCAGCGACGAGACGCCGAGGTCGAACAGGATGCCGTCGACCGTGTCGACACCGGCGGAGGCCACGGCCTCGGCGATGCCGTCGTAGACGGTGTGCACGAGGGTGACGCGATCGCCGAAGCGCGCGAGCCGCTCCCCCGCGATGCGCAGGGCGTCGGTGTCGCGGTCGAGACCGATCAGGCGCGTGTTCGGGAAGCGCTCGAGGAAGGCCTCGGAGTGCCCGCCCATGCCGAGCGTCCCGTCGACGAAGACGGAGCCGGGCTTGTGCAGAGCGGGCCCGAGCAGCTCGGCGCAGCGCTCGAGGAGGACGGGGGTGTGGATGTCGCGGATGTCCATGATGATCGGGGCCGATCCTTCGGCTCTGATCCCCACCCGCATCGACCTGGCACCGGGGAAGTGTGACAGGGCGTGCGGCTGGGCATCACAGCCGGAGGGTCAGAACAGTCCCGGGATCACCTCCTGCTCCATCTCGGCGTACGTCTCTTCATTGCTCTCCGCGTAGGCGTTCCACGCCTCGGCGTCCCAGATCTCCGCGTGGGCTCCCACGCCGGTGACCACGAGCTCCCGGCCGAGACCGGCGTAGGAGCGCAGCGCGGGCGGAACGGTGATGCGGTTCTGGCTGTCGGGCTTCTCGGCGCTGGCCCCCGAGAGGAACATGCGCAGGAAGTCGCGGGCCTGCTTGTTGCTGAGCGGCGCCTCGCGGATCCGCTCGTGCACGCGCTCGAACTCCTCGGTGCTGAACACGTAGAGGCAGCGGTCCTGCCCCCGGGTGATCACCACTCCGGCGCCGAGGTCGTCACGGAACTTCGCGGGCAGGATGACGCGGCCCTTGTCGTCGAGCTTGGGAGTGTGCGTGCCGAGCAGCATTCGGGCGTCCACCCCCTTCGTCCGGCCTGCGAAGTTTTCCCCACTTTACTCCACCACCCTCCACTTCGCTATCGAAAACAGGGGACTTCTGGGCGGGGGCTCCCCCGTGTACTGTGCGCCCGGCAGATTCCGCACCCCCCGACCACCGCGGAATTCCGGGCCCGCCGGGCGCCGCGACCCCCGAGCGACGCCGTCGGTGGAGGAAAAGGGAGGGATGCCGCGGCGCCCGAGCGGGGCGGAGGGGCGGTGGGGCTCAGATCATCGACCGGGTCGCGGGGGCGTGTCCCGGAGAGCGGAACGCGCCAGGGTCGCAAACGCGCGGGCCCGAACGCCTCCCGGCCGGCGTCCCCGCCGGCGGGCGGCATCCGGGCACAAAAAAACACCGGCTCCGAAGAGCCGGTGTTCTGAAGAAGCCGAGTGCGGGTCAGCGCTGGTCGTTGCGGCGATCCCAGCGGTCGTTCATGCGATCCATGAAGGACGAGCCCGAGGCGCGACCGGCGCGGGGCTTGGCCGCGCGCGGCGCCGCGGGAGCGGACCCGCGCGTCGGCGTCACGGCGAAGACGACGCCGCCGACCATGAGGAGGAAGCCGAGCACACCGACCGCGATGCCGAGGACACCCGTGGTGAACCCGATCGACACACCCACCACGAGCGCGCCGAGACCGGCGAGCACGAGGATCGAGCCGAGGACGATGTTGCGGTAGCTGAGGGCGCGACTGGGAGCGGAGACGACATCGGTGTCGTTACTCATGAGATGGCGTTCCATCTCATCAAGCAGGCGCTGCTCCTGTTCGGAGAGTGGCATGCATCCCCCTCTATGGTGTGGTGCGGACGATTCTACGTGCGGCGTGGATCACTAGGCTAGGCCCGTGACGACCTCCCCGGAACCGATCGAAGCTGTTTCCCAGCGACTCGACAAGTTCCTCTCCGAACAGCTATCGTACGCCTCCGCGCTGGGTCCCGAGGCCGAAGAACTCACCCGCGCCGGAGCCTCCGCCCTCCGGGGCGGCAAGCGCCTCCGCGCGCGGTTCTGCCTCACCGGATGGCACGCCGTCGCGGGCGGTGAGACCCGCTTCGACGACGCGGCGCTGACGGTCGCGACGGCGCTCGAGGTCTTCCACGCCGCCGCTCTCGTGCACGACGATCTCGTGGACAATTCCGACACCCGGCGCGGGCAGCCGTCCGCTCACCGGACGCTGCAGAGCAGTCACCGCGACGCCGGATGGACCGGCGACTCCGACGCGTTCGGACGCTCGGGCGCGATCCTGCTCGGAGACCTGCTCGTCGCCTGGAGCGACGATCTCCTCGAGGAGGGTCTCGCCGACTCCTCCACCGCCGCCGCGACGCGACGCGCGTACGCGCAGATGCGTCGCGACGTCACGATCGGGCAGTTCCTCGACGTCGCCGAGGAGTCGGCCTACACCGTCTACCCCGACGACACGCACGCCGACCGCGCCCTGCGGGTGGCCTCCTACAAGTCGGCGCGGTACAGCATCCAGCAGCCCCTGCAGATCGGCGCGGCCCTCGCGGGAGCGGATGCCGCGCAGCTCGACGCCCTCGGGCGCTTCGGCCACGACGTGGGGATGGCGTTCCAGCTCCGCGACGACGTGCTCGGGGTGTTCGGCGACACCGCCGAGACCGGGAAGCCCGTCGGCGACGACCTGCGCGAGGGCAAGCGCACCGTGCTCGTCGCCTACGCGCGCGAGCAGCTGTCGCCGGAGGACCGGCGACGCGTCGACGAACGACTCGGCGATCCGGCGCTGGACACGGAGCAGATCGGCATCCTGCAGCGCACCATCGTCGACACCGGCGCTCTCCGACGCACGGAGGAGCTGATCGCGGACTACGCCCGCCGAGCCGACGAGGCGCTCGCGGACACTCCCCTCGGAGCCTCCGCGGTCGCCGAGCTGCGCGAGCTCGCGCGGGCCGCGACGCAGCGCACCGCCTGAGCGACCGTCCGCCCGGCCTCCCGGTCACGGGAAGCGGCGGTGCGCTGCCGCCGCGAGGGCTCAGGCCAGGGTCGCCGCGACGCGGCGCACCTCGCTCTTGCGGCCGGCGAGGAGCGCCTCGATCGGTGCGACGCCGATGGTGTCCTCGGGGGTGAGGAGCCAGTCGATCGTCTCGTCGGGGTCGAAGCCCGCGTCGTGCAGCACGATGATCGTGCCGCGCAGCGCAGGCAGCGGCCGCCCCTCGGCGAGGAAGACCGCGGGGACCTTGAACACGCCGTCGCGGCGCGAGCCCACGAGGTAGTTCTCGTCGATGAGGCGGCGCACGCGCCCGAGGGGCTCGTCGAGGAGCTCCACCAGATCGGGGATCGTCAGCCAGTCGGTCTCGTAACGGGTCGTGTCGGTCACGATGCCATGATCTCATCCGCCGGCCCGGCGTCCTCGCCGTGGCGGGGTTCCGCTCGTGTGTTCACACCCGTCACATCCGTCACATCCGCCTCATACGTTGACATCCGTCACCCCGCGTGTCACGGTGTCGGGCAGTCGGAAGAACGGAATCCCCCACCATGAGACGACTCACGCTGTCCCCCCTGCCCGCGCGCCGCTCGAGCGCCTGGCCCGCCGCCGCGGTCTGGCCGGCCGCCGTCGCCGGCACGATCGCCCTGTCGCTGACGGGCGAGAGCGCCGCGCACGCGGCTCCCCCCGCCCCCGCCCTGACGACGACTCCGCCCGTGCCGCGCACGGTCGGCGCTCCGATCGCGGTTGCGAAGGCCGTCGCGACCGCGGTGACCGCCTCGACCTACACCGTGCAGCCGGGAGACACGGTGTGGGCCATCGCCCGCGCGCGCGGCCTCGATCCCGCCGCCGTCGCCGCGGCGAACGGCCTCGGCGCCGACGCGATGATCCGCCCCGGGCAGGTGCTCGCCCTCACCGCCGCGGCCGCCGCCCCGACCGCCCCGGCCCCGGCACCCGCCCCGGCCCCCGCGACGACGACGCACGAGGTGCGACCCGGAGACACCGTCTCGGCGATCGCGCGGGCGAACGGGGTGTCGCTCGACGCGGTGCTCTCGGCCAACGGCCTCACGCGCGCGTCGATCATCTACCCCGGCGACATCCTGCGGATCCCCTCCGGCACCGACTCGGGCGCGCCCGCGCCCGCCGCCCTCCCGGCAGCCACCGCCCCCGGTCTCGATGCCGAGCAGAGCGAGAACGCGCGCCTGATCATCCGCGTCGGACGAGAACTCGGTGTCTCCGATCGCGGCATCGTGATCGCCCTCGGCACCGCGATGCAGGAATCGTGGCTGCGCAACCTCGACTGGGGGGATCGCGACTCGCTCGGGCTCTTCCAGCAGCGCCCGAGCGCCGGATGGGGCACGCCCGAGCAGATCCGCGACCCCGAACGCTCCACCCGCGTGTTCTACGGCGGAGCGGGCGACCCCAACGGAGCCGCGACCCGCGGCCTGCTCGACATCCCCGGCTGGGAGACGCTGCCCTACCCCGACGCGGCGCAGGCGGTGCAGATCTCGGCCTACCCCGACCGCTACGCGCAGTGGGAGCAGCCCGCGACCACGTGGCTCGCGGTTCTCGGTTGAAGCCCGGATGGCGGTGAGCCGTTGCCCGGGCTCACAGGGGGCCGTCCGTAGACTCGACACGTGAGCACGAGTCAGCAGGCAGACCCGCTGATCGGCCGTCTCGTCGACGGCCGGTACCGGGTGCGCGCGCGCATCGCGCGCGGCGGCATGGCGACCGTGTACGTCGCGACCGACCTGCGCCTCGAGCGTCGTGTCGCGCTCAAGGTCATGCACGGCCACCTCAGCGACGACACCGTGTTCCAGAGCCGGTTCATCCAGGAGGCCCGCTCGGCCGCCCGCCTGAGCGACCCGCACGTGGTCAACGTGTTCGACCAGGGCCAGGACGGCGAGATGGCCTATCTGGTGATGGAGTACCTCCCCGGGATCACGCTGCGCGAGCTGCTCCGCGAACACCGGCGGCTCACCGTCGACCAGACGCTGACGATCATGGATGCCATCCTCTCGGGGCTCGCCGCCGCCCACCGGGCGGGCATCGTCCACCGAGACGTCAAGCCCGAGAACGTCCTGCTCGCGGAAGACGGCCGCATCAAGATCGGCGACTTCGGCCTCGCCCGCGCGACGACCGCCAACACCGCCAGCGGCGCCCAGCTCATGGGCACCATCGCCTACCTCGCACCCGAGCTGGTCACGCGCGGCACCGCCGACGCCCGCAGCGACATCTACTCGCTCGGCATCATGCTCTACGAGATGCTCGCGGGAGAGCAGCCCTACAAGGGCGAGCAGCCGATGCAGATCGCCTACCAGCACGCCACCGACTCCGTCCCGCGCCCGAGCGCGAAGAACCCCTCCGTCCCCGAGCAGCTCGACGAGCTGGTGCTGTGGGCCACCGAGCGCGAGCCCGATGACCGGCCGGTCGACGCGGCCGCGATGCTCGAGCGCCTCCGCGCCGTCGAGAAGGATCTCGGTCTCGCCCCCCAGGTCGCCCGCGCGGTCTCGGTGGGCACGGCGGGCTCCGCCTCCCCCGCGGAGTCGCGCGAGCTCACGAAGGTCCTCCCGCAGACCGCGGCGGTGCCGTCCGCGACGGTCGACGAAACCGACAACGCCGCGCGCCTGCGCGCCCGCACCCGCCGCCGGACGGCGCGCGGCGCGTGGATCCTCGTCATCGTGCTGCTGCTGGCCGGCGGCGCCGGATTCACCGGATGGTATTTCGGGTCGGGACCGGGCTCGCTCGTGGCCGTCCCCGACGTGTCGAACCGCAGCTTCGACGAGGCGCAGGCGCTCCTCGTGCAGGAGCAGCTGCAGGCCCAGCGCCAGGACGTCACCGACCGCGACATCCCCGCGGGGACGACGGTGGGTTCCGACCCCGCACCCGGCGAACGCCTCGACAAGAACACGGTGGTGACCGTGCTGGTCTCGGTCGGACCGGCCACCCACGACATCCCGGCCTTGAGCGGGCGCTCCGCCGACGATGTCCGCGGCGTCCTGCAGGCCGCGTACGTCGGCGTCGGCGACGACCCGGAGCGGCAGTTCACCGACGCCGCCGACGGCACGGTCCTGGCCGCCTCGATCATCCCGCGCGCGGGCGGCGACGCTTTCGCCTGCACCGACGGGTGCACCGTTTACGAGGGCGATGCGGCGACGCTCGTCGTCTCCCTCGGCCCGATCCCCGACGTCACGGGAGAGTCGCAGTCGGCCGCTGAGCGCGCCCTCGACGGCGTGGGCCTGAAGACCTCCGTGTCCGAGGAGTACAGCAACAGCGTGGCATCCGGTGTCGTGATCGGCATCGGCGACCGCGACGGAGGCGGCAACTGGCGCCCCGGCGACACCGTCCCCCTGCGCGTGTCGATCGGTCCCAAGCCCGTCGAGATCCCCGGCAACATCGTCGGCATGTCGATCCGCGACGCGGTCGCGGCCCTCGACGCCCTGGGCTTCGAGGTGAACGCCGGCATCGACGACGGCACGCTGCCCCTCGGCTTCAAGTACTGGGACATCTACAAGGTCCGCGCGACCAACCCCAAGGCCGGGACGACCGCCCCGCAGGGCTCGACGATCACGCTGACGCCGACACTATAGTTCGGCCGGCGGTGACGGGAGCGCGGTCGGCGGCCCACGGAGCCGGCAGCGGCTTGCGGCACCTGTGCCCCCGCTCGCGCCCGGGGCCGCGGCATCCGCCCCGCATCCGGTGCCCGGCACCCGGCACCCGGCACCCGGCACCCGGCACCCGGAGACGACGATGCCCCCGACCGCACGGGTCGGGGGCATCTCGCAGACGGGACGCGGGTCAGCGCTTCTCGAGCTCCTCGGCCACGAGGAACGCCAGCTCCAGGCTCTGCCGGTGGTTCAGGCGCGGGTCGCACAGGCTCTCGTAGCGCGTCGCGAGGGTCGCCTCGTCGATCTGCTCCGAGCCGCCCAGGCACTCGGTGACGTCGTCACCGGTGAGCTCGACGTGGATGCCGCCGGGGTGCGTGCCCACCGAACGGTGGGCCTCGAAGAACCCGCGCACCTCGTCGACCACGTCGTCGAAACGCCGCGTCTTGTACCCCGTGGGCGTGGTGATGCCGTTGCCGTGCATCGGGTCGGTGACCCACAGCGGGGTGGCGCCGGAGTCGCGCACGGCCTCGAGCAGCGGCGGCAGGGCGTCGCGGATCTTGCCCGCGCCCATGCGCGTGATGAACGTCAGTCGGCCGGGCTCGCGCTCGGGGTCGAGCTTGTCGATGAGGGCGAGAGCCGTCTCGGGCGTCGTGGTGGGGCCGAGCTTGACGCCGATCGGGTTGCGGATCTTCGAGAAGTAGTCGACGTGCGCGCCGTCGAGCTCGCGCGTGCGCTCGCCGATCCACTGGAAGTGCGACGAGGTGTTGTACGGCAGGCCCGTGCGCGAGTCGATGCGGGTCATGGGGCGTTCGTAGTCCATGAGCAGGCCCTCATGGCCGGTGTAGAACTCGACGCGCGTCAGCTCGTCGAAGTCGGCGCCGGCGGCCTCCATGAACTTGATCGCCCGGTCGATCTCGGTCGCCATGCTCTCGTAGGCCTGGTTCGCGGGGGTCGAGGCGAAGCCCTTGTTCCAGCTGTGCACCTCGCGCAGGTCGGCGAAGCCGCCCTGCGTGAAGGCCCGGATGAGGTTCAGGGTCGACGCGGCCGTGTGGTAGCCCTTGAGCAGGCGCGCGGGATCGGCCTTGCGGGACTCCTCGGTGAAGTCGTAGCCGTTGACGATGTCGCCACGGTAGGCGGGCAGCGTCACGTCGCCGCGCGTCTCGGTGTCGCTCGAGCGCGGCTTGGCGAACTGCCCCGCCATGCGGCCCATCTTCACCACCGGCATCGACGCGCCGTAGGTGAGGACGACGGCCATCTGGAGCACGGTCTTGATGCGGTTGCGGATCTGCTCGGCGGTCGCACCGGCGAACGTCTCGGCGCAGTCACCGCCCTGGAGCAGGAACGCCTGGCCGGCGGCGGCACGAGCGAGACGATCGCGCAGGATGTCGACCTCGCCGGCGAAGACCAGCGGCGGGAGGGTCGCCAGCTCTGCGGATGCCGCGGCCACCGCGCCCTCGTCATACCACTGCGGCTGCTGCTTGATGGGCAGGGAACGCCAGTGGTCGAGGTCGTGGAGCTGCTGATTCACCCCTGAAGTCTAGTGGCGCGACGACGGCGCCTTCGCCGCCTGCGCGGTGGCCAGACGGTCCTTCACGGTGGAGGCGTAGACGTCCTCGTAGCGCTGCTCGCCGAGGCGCTGCAGAGCGACCATGATCTCGTCGGTGACCGAGCGCAGAACGTACCGATCGCCCTCCATGCCCTCGAACCGCGAGAAGTCCAGCGGCTCGCCGATGACGATGCCCACCCGACCCACGCGCGGAAGGCGCTGGCCGATCGGCATCACGGCGCCGGTGTCGACCATCACGACGGGGACGACCGGAACACGGGCCTCGAGCGCCATGCGGGCGATGCCGGTGCGCCCGCGGTACAGGGTGCCGTCGGGGCTGCGGGTGCCCTCGGGGTAGATCCCGAGCAGTTCACCGCGACCGAGCACGCCCAGCCCCGTGTTCAGCGACGCCTCCGAGGCCTTGCCCCCCGAACGGTCGATCGGCAGCTGCCCGGTCGCCTGGAAGAACATCCGGGTGGCCCAGCCCTTGAGACCCTTGCCGGTGAAGTAGTCGCTCTTGGCGAGGAACGCCATGCGGCGATCGATCATGAGCGGAAGGAAGATCGAGTCCGAGAACGAGAGGTGGTTGCTGGCGAGGATCGCCGCCCCCTCCGCGGGGATGTTGCGCCGGCCCACCATCCACGGGCGGAACACGGCCTTGATGACCGGTCCGATGACCACGTATTTCATGAGCCAGTAGAACATCGTCAGCGCTCCTTCCCGGCGAGGTCGGCGACCCCGATGAGACCGGCGTCGTTGCCCAGGCGCGCGATCGCGAATTCCGCGACCGGACGTTCACCGTACCCCGGCAGCGAGGTCTCGTACGCGAGCTTCACCGGCTCGAGCAGATCGGCGCCCAGTTGCGCCACTCCCCCGCCGATCACGAAGACCTCGGGGTCGAGCACGGCCTGGAACCCGCCGCACGCCTCTCCGAGAGCAGTCGCGACGCGGCGCAGGGCCTCGATCGCGCCGGGGTCGCCGGCGAGCACGAGCCGCGACACCGCGGGCCCGGGGATGGCGCCCTTCTCGGCGCGCACCGCCGCCAGCGCCGCGCCGATGCCGCCCTCGTCGGCGATCGTGTTCGCCTCGCGCTGCAGCGCGCGTCCCGAGGCGTACTGCTCGAGGCATCCGTTCTGACCGCACCCGCAGGGGTGGCCGCCGCGCACGAAGCGCATGTGCCCGAGCTCGGCGCCGATGCCGTGACCCCCGCGGAACAGCTCGCCGTCGGTGACGACGGCGCCGCCGACGCCGGTGCCCATCGTCAGCATGACCATGTCGCGCACGCCCCGGCCGGCACCGAAGCGGTACTCGCCCCACCCGGCGGCGTTCGCGTCGTTCTCGATCGTGACGGGGGCGTCGAGGCGCTGCTCGAGGCGCGCGCGAAGCGGCTCGTCGCGCCAGTCGATGTTGGGCGCGTAGATCACCGTGCTGCGGTCGCGGCTGATGAAGCCGGCCGCGGCGACGCCGATGGCGTGCACCTCGTGCGCGCGGCGCAGGTGATCGGCCATGTCGACCACCGCATCCACCAGGGCCGCGGGATCGATGGGGGTGTCGACCCGGAGCTTCTCGATGATGGTGCCGTCGTCGTCGACGACGCCGCCCGCGATCTTCGTTCCCCCGATGTCGATGCCGACGTTGCGCACCGTGCTCCCTTCCGGGCCGACCGAGAGGGTGGCCCGGAGAAGTCTAGCCATGCCGCGCGGCGCGCGAACGACGGGCGGCTCCGAGGCCACGGGAGCCGTGCCGATAGACTGATGGACCGCTCGACGTTCTTTCCGGTGCCAAAGGAGTTACCGTGATCCAGTTCGACCTCCCCCCTGTCGTCCCCGCCGACCCCGACGCCAACGCGTCCGACCTCCTCGCCGACCGCGTGCGCGCGACGCCCGACCGGCCGCTGTTCGCCGTCCCCGAGGCAGGCGGGTGGCGCGACGTGTCGGCCGCCGAGTTCGAGCGTCAGGTGATCGCCCTCGCCAAGGGCTTCGTCGCCGCCGGCATCCAACCGGGCGAGAAGGTGGGCTTCATCGCCCGCACCACCTACGACTGGACCCTGGTCGACTTCGCGCTCTTCTACGCGGGCGCCGTGATGGTACCCGTGTACGAGACGAGCTCGCCCTCGCAGATCTCGTGGATCCTGTCGGACTCGGGCGCCATCGCCGTCGTCCTCGAATCCGCCGAGCACGGCGCGCGCCTCGACGAGGTGCGCAGCGACCTCCCCCTCGTCCGCGACGTGTGGGCGATGCACTCCGGCGCCCTCGACGCGCTCGTCGCGAACGGGACGCACATCACCGACGAAGAGATCGAGCGCCGCCGCCGCCTGGCGAAGGCCGGCGATGTCGCGACCCTCATCTACACCTCCGGGTCGACGGGCCGCCCCAAGGGCTGCGTGCTCGTGCACAGCAACTTCGTCGAGCTCGCGCGCAACTCCGCCAAGGCCCTGCACGAGGTGGTCGAGACGCCCGGAGCCTCGACGCTGCTGTTCATCACCACCGCGCACGTGTTCGCCCGGTTCATCTCGCTGCTGAACGTGCACGCCGGCGTCAAGACCGGCCACCAGCCCGACACCAAGCAGCTGCTGCCCGCCCTCGGCACCTTCCGCCCCACCTTCCTGCTCGCGGTGCCCCGCGTGTTCGAGAAGGTCTACAACTCGGCCGAGCAGAAGGCCGAGGCGGGGGGCAAGGGCAAGATCTTCCGCGCCGCCGCCGACGCCGCGATCGAGCACTCGCAGCGCCTGCAGGAGGGCAAGAAGATCCCCCTCGGCCTGAAGCTGAAGTTCGCCCTGTTCGACAAGCTCGTCTACTCGAAGCTGCGCGAGGCGATGGGCGGTCGGGTCGTCTACGCCGTGTCGGGTTCGGCCCCGCTCGGCCCGCGGCTGGGTCACTTCTTCCGCAGCCTGGGCGTCGTCATCCTCGAGGGCTACGGGCTGACCGAGACGACGGCGCCGGCCACGGTCAACCTCGCCACGAAGTCGAAGATCGGCACGGTCGGGCCGGTGCTCCCCGGCGTCGGCGTGCGACTGGCCGACGACGGCGAGATCCAGGTGCGCGGCATCAACGTCTTCCGCGAGTACTGGCAGAACCCCGAGGCCACGGCCGAGGCCTTCGACGGCGAGTGGTTCAAGACGGGCGACATCGGCGCCTTCGACAGCGACGGCTTCCTCGCGATCACCGGTCGCAAGAAGGAGATCATCGTCACCGCGGGCGGCAAGAACGTCGCCCCGGCTGCCCTCGAGGACCCCATCCGCGCCAACCCGATCGTCGGACAGGTGGTCGTCGTCGGCGACCACAAGCCGTTCATCGCGGCCCTGGTCACCCTCGACCCCGAGATGCTGCCGACGTGGCTGGCCAACAACGGCCTGCCCGCCGACATGACGCTCGAGCAGGCGAGCACGAACGAGAAGGTGCGCGCCGAGGTGCAGGGGGCGATCGACCGCGCCAACACGCGCGTCTCGCGCGCGGAGTCGATCCGCAAGTTCACGATCCTCGCGACCGAGTGGACCGAGGCGAGCGGCTACCTCACGCCCAAGATGAGCATCAAGCGCAACGTCATCGTGAAGGACTTCGCCGACGCGATCGAGGACATCTACGCCGTCCCGGTGAACACCACCAACGTGTCGCTCCCCTGAGCCGCCGCACGAAACGGCCCGGTTCCCCGCTCGCGGTGGCCGGGCCGTTTCGTCTGCACGCGCACCCGCCGACCGGCGGCGTCGCGGGGTCGTGGCGCGCACACGTCGACGCCCGCGCACAACCTCAGCGATTCGCACACCCACAGCCCGAAACCCCGCCGCGTGACGGAGGTTATGCAGATCACGGAGCTTGCGCACACGCCGACGCCCCGCCGGGTACGCCCGCGCACAACCTCAGCGATCGCACACCCTCAGCCCGAAACCCCGCCCCACGACGGAGGTTGCGCAGATCACGGAGCTTGCGCACACGCCGACGCCCCGCTCGGCGCGCGAGAACCCGCGCACGCGAGCCGTCCGCTCACCCGCGCGGGCGCACGCCCTCCGCGCGACGCGCGACGGAGGCGCCGGCTCGCGCGACGAGGGTCAGAACCAGTCGCTCTCGCGCACCTGGCGCATCGCCTCGCGGCGGGTCTCGGCGGGCAGCCGCGACAGGTACAGCATCCCGTCGAGGTGGTCCGTCTCATGCTGCAGCGCCTGGGCGAGGAGCCCCTCGCCCTCGAGCACGACCTCGCGGCCATCGAGGTCGATGCCCACGACCTTGGCCCACGGGTACCGGATCGCGTCGTGCCACAGGCCGGGGACGGACAAGCAGCCCTCCCCCACCGCCTCGGGCTCGCCGCGGGTCTCGACCAACACGGGGTTGAGCACGTACCCGATGTTGCCGTCGATGTTGTAGCTGAAGGCCCGCAGCCCGACGCCGATCTGCGGGGCGGCGACGCCCGCCCGCCCGGGCAGCTCGACGGTGTCAAGCAGGTCGCGGACGAGAGCACGGATGCCGTCGTCGATCGTCTCGATGGGGGCGCTCTTCGCGCGCAGGACAGGGTCGCCGAACAGGCGGATCGGACGCACGCTCATGCGGCGGCCACCGGCGTGCGCAGGCCCTCGACGACCGCGGCTGCGAGCTCGCGCGCCGCCTGCCGCGTGCTGGGCTGCAGGTCGCGGAACGTGATGGCGCTGCCCGCCGCGATGCGCGCGTCGTACGGCATGCGGATGACGGTGCGCACGCGCGAACGGAAGTGCGCCTCCAACTCGCTCTCGCGCACGAGCGGCGTTCCCGGCCGGGAGTTGTTGAGCACCACGACGGCGTCGCGGACGCGGGCCGCGTACCCGTTCGTCTCCAACCACGTGAGGGTCTCGGACGCGAGTCGCGCCTCGTCGACGGACAGTCCCGCCACGATCACCAGGGTGTCGGCGAGCTCGAGAGTGGCACCCATGACCGAGTGGACGATCCCGGTCCCGGTGTCGGTGAGCACGATCGAGTAGTAGTGCGCGGCGACGTCGGCGACCTGGCGGTAGTCGTCGTCGCTGAAGGCCTCGGACACTCGCGGATCGGCATCGGATGCCAGCACGTCGAGGCGGGTGGCATCCCGCGCGACGATCGAGGACACGTCGTTGTAGCCGGCCATCTCGTCGTGCGCGCGCACGAGGTCGCGCACCGTGCGCCCGTTGGGTCGGCCGACGCGGTCGGCGAGCGTGCCGCGGTCGGGGTTCGCGTCGACGGCGATGATGCGATCATCGCGCGCGTCGGCGAGGGCCATGCCCAGCAGCGACGTGACGGTGGTCTTGCCGACGCCGCCCTTGCGCGAGAGCACGGGGACGAAGCGCGCGCCTCCGCTCAGCGGGGCGGCGATGCGGCGATCGAGCTCTTTGCGCTCGCGAGCGCGGCGACCGTCGCCGAGGTTGATGCGGTGACGCGACACCGAGTAGACGAGCTGCTGGAACAGCCCCTCGGGCTCGGGACGGGCGATCTGACGCGGATCGAGCAGGCGATCCGCGGTGAGCAGGTCGGAGCTCTCGCGGGTGTCGTCGATCTGCCCGATGCGCTTCGAGGTGAGCGTCACCTCGGGCGCGGGCGTGCGCACGCGCTCCTTGGCGTGGGCGCGGTCGACGCGCGCGGCCTCCTCGGTCGCGCGAGCGGCATCCTCGGCCTGGTGCGCGCGGCGGCGGGTCAGGGGGACGGTGCCGATGACGCCGGTCGCGGCGCGCTCGGCCCGTGTGGTGGGCACGCTCCCGGTCGCCGTCGCGGCGGGCTGCGCCGGGGGCGACACGACGGGAACGTCCCCGGCGGTGTCCGTCGCGGGGCGGGCGTCGTCGGCGGAGGATGCCGCGGGCTCGGCCACCCGCGCGGTGAGCACCATCTCGTCGACGGGCGCGGGCGCGTCGGCCGCGTCCGCTCCCGCAGGCTCGGGGTCGTGCGCGGGGGCGGTGGCACGATGCGGGGCGGGCGCGTCGTCGGCGTCGATGGCCGCCACGGCGACCGCGTCGTCGGCGGGCGCGTCGTCCGCGTGCTGGTCATCGGCGTGCTGGTCCGAGGTCGCGGGCGGAACGGCTCCGGCCGTCTCCGCGGGCACCCACGGGGCGTGCGTGAGCGGCTCGGCGGAGGCAGAAGACCCCTCGTCGTCGAGCGGAGCGTCGTCGAGCGGAGCGTCGTCGAGCGGAGCGGCGGCGTCCGCTTCGAACAGCTCGACGTCGTCCACGATCTCCGCGTCGTGCAGATCCTCGGCGACATGGTCGTCGGCCCGGTCGTCGTCGGAGACGTCGCTGTCTGCGACGTCATCCCCCGCCTCCGGGGCGTCGACGACGGAGACGTCGACCGCGGAGGCGGTGACCTCGGGAGCGTCGTCGTCGGCGGCGTGATCATCCGCCGCCCCTTCCCACTGGGAAGCGTCGTGCTCGGCCGAACCATGCCCCTCGGGAGCATCGTCCGCGGACACATGGCCCGTCGCCGCGCCCTCCTCAGCGCGAGCACCCTCCGAGGAAGCCTCCTCCGCGGAGGCACCTTCCGCCGGAGCGTCTTCGACGGGAGCGTGAGGCTCGTCATCGGCGCGCACGTCGATCACGGACTGCGGCTCGTCGTCCGATGCGGGCACGGGAGCGTCGTGCGCGTCCGGGTCTTCGCCTCGAGCGGAGTCGACCTCGTCGCTCTCGGCGTCGTCGTGCTCCGGCGCGGGCGTCTCGGCATCCGCATCCGTCTCGAGGTCCACGTCGGTCTCGGCGTCCGCGGCTCCGGCCTCCGCGACACCCGCGTCGGCGTCGTCGGTCTCGGCGCCGTCGGTCTCGGTGTCGTCGAGGACGTCGGCGTCGTGCACCTCGTGGTCGTCGTGGATGTCGGCGGACGGCGCCTCGGGGTGGGGTTCGAGGATGATCTCGTCGGTGTCGAGCACGTCGACCTCGCCGGCCTCGATCTCGTCGGCCTCGATCTCGGCCGCCTTGACCTCGGCCGGGTCACGGTGCGGGTACGGAGCGTCGAGGGCGGCGATGTCGGCGTCGTCGAAGGGGATCTCGTCCTCGATCACGTCGTCGTCGAGGTCGTCGTCGTCGGCCACCGGCAGGTCGACACTGACCTGCGCGATGTGTCCACCGAGGATGGTGATGCTGGCCGTGTCGAGGTTCCCGCTCTCGTCGAGCACGCCGTGCTCGGCGTTCTCGTCGGGGTTCGCGTCGGTGCGGTCGGGGGTCACTGCAGTCTCCAAACGGGAAGAGGGCGCGAAAGCGCCCCCTCCCAGGCTACTGCGCGGGGCGGATCACGAGCAAAAGATCTCCGGCCTCGACCTGCTGCGTGGCCCCGATCGCGACCCGCTCGATCACTCCCTCGACCGGCGTGGTGATGGCGGCCTCCATCTTCATCGCTTCGATCGAGGCCACCGCCTGTCCCGCCTTCACCCGGTCGCCCGGAGCGGCCTTCATGGTCACCACGCCCGAGAAGGGGGCGGCGACCTGACCCGGCTTGGAGGTGTCGGCCTTCTCGGCCTGGCGCGCCTCGACGTCGATCGAGCGGTCGCGGACGAAGACCGGACGCAGCTGACCGTTCAGCGTCGTCATCACCGTGCGCATGCCCTTGTCGTCGGCGTCGCCCACCGCCTCGAGACCCACGAACAGTTGCACGCCGCGCTCGATCTCGACGGTGTGCTCTCCTCCCGGGCGCAGACCGTAGAGGTAGTCGGCCGTGTCGAGCACGCTGAGGTCGCCGAACCGCTCGCGCGTCTCGAGGAACGTGCGCGTCGGAGCGGGGAACAGCAGGTGGTTCAGGCGAGCGCGACGCTCGGCGGACTCGCCCGCCAGCGCTGCGGCGTCCTCCGCGGACAGCGGGGTCACGCCGGCCTTGGCATCGCGCCCCGCGAGCACCTTCGACCG
Source organism: Microbacterium sp. BWR-S6Y (assembly GCF_041379845.1). Classification (NCBI taxonomy): domain Bacteria; kingdom Bacillati; phylum Actinomycetota; class Actinomycetes; order Micrococcales; family Microbacteriaceae; genus Microbacterium; species Microbacterium sp. BWR-S6Y. The sequence continues at coordinate 527,459 of NZ_JBFECV010000002.1, read as the reverse complement.
GAACGGCTCGGGCCAGCCGCCCGGCAGATCGCCCAGCTCTCCGGCCATGAACGACACGACCGAGTCCGGCACGTCGTACTTCTCGGGGTTGCGCTCGAAGTCCGCCGGATCGGCCTTGACCGCCGCGAGATGCAGGGCCAGATCGCCGACGACCTTCGACGAGGGGGTCACCTTCGGCACGCGTCCGAGGATGCGGTCCGCGGCGGCGTACATGTCCTCGATGAGCTCGAAGTCGTCGGCCAGCCCCAGGGCGATCGCCTGCTGACGCAGGTTGGACAGCTGTCCGCCCGGGATCTCGTGACGGTAGACGCGACCGGTGGGTCCGGCGAGACCCGACTCGAACGGCCGGTACAGGTGTCGCACCGCCTCCCAGTACGGCTCGAGGTCGCTCACGGCCGCGAGGTCGAGTCCCGTGTCGCGCTCGGTGTGGGCGAGGGCGGCGACCAGCGCCGACAGCGACGGCTGGCTCGTCGTGCCCGCCATGGGTGCGGCGGCCGCGTCGACGGCATCCGCCCCCGCCGCCGACGCGGCGAGCAGCGTGGCGAGCTGTCCGCCCGCGGTGTCGTGGGTGTGCACGTGGACCGGGAGGTCGAAGCGCTCGCGCAGCGCCGTGACGAGCTTCGCCGCGGCGGCCGGACGCAGCAGGCCCGCCATGTCCTTGATGGCGAGGATGTGCGCCCCGGCGTCGACGATCTGCTCCGCGAGGCGCAGGTAGTAGTCCAGCGTGTACAGCTGCTCGGACGGATCGAGCAGGTCCCCGGTGTAGCAGACGGCCACCTCGGCGACCGAGGTTCCGGTCGCGAGCACCGCGTCGATAGCGGGCCGCATCTGCGAGACGTCGCTGAGCGCGTCGAAGATCCGGAAGATGTCGACCCCGGATGCCGCCGCCTCGGCGACGAAGGCATCGGTGACCTCCGTCGGGTAGGGTGTGTAGCCCACCGTGTTGCGGCCGCGCAGCAGCATCTGGATCGCGATGTTCGGAAGGGCCTGACGCAGGGCGTCGAGGCGCTCCCAGGGGTCTTCGCCGAGGAAGCGCAGCGCGACGTCGTACGTCGCCCCTCCCCAGGCCTCGACCGAGAGCAGGCCGGGCGTCAACCGCGCGACGGAGGGGGCGACGCGAACGAGATCACGCGTGCGCACGCGCGTGGCGAGGAGCGACTGGTGCGCGTCGCGGAACGTCGTCTCGGTGACGGCGAGGGCGGTCTGCGCGCGCAGGGCCGCCGCGAAGCCGGCCGGGCCGAGCTGCTGCAGGCGCTGGCGCGAACCATCGGGGGCCGCCTCGGCCAGGTCGAGCTTCGGCAGCTTCGCGCCCGGGTCGATCGAGAGCGGGTTCTCGCCGTGGGGGCGGTTGACCGTGGTGTCGACGAGCCACGAGAGGATCTTCGTGCCGCGGTCCTTCGACTCGCGGCCCTTCAGCAGCTCGGGGCGCTCGTCGATGAACGACGTGCTGAGGTCGCCGGCGAGGAACGCGGGGTCGTCGAGCACGGCCTGCAGGAAGGGGATGTTCGTCGAGACGCCGCGGATGCGGAACTCCGCGAGGGCGCGACGGGCGCGCGCCACGGCGGCCGGGAAGTCACGGCCCCGGCACGACAGCTTCGACAGCATCGAGTCGAAGTGCGGGCTCACCTGCGAGCCCGCGGCGGTCGTGCCGCCGTCGAGGCGGATGCCCGCGCCACCCGGCGAGCGGTACGTGGTGATCTTGCCGGTGTCGGGGCGGAAGCCCTGCGTGGGGTCCTCGGTCGTGATGCGGCACTGCAGGGCGGCGCCGCGCAGGTGGATGTCGTCCTGCTGCAGGTGCAGGTCGGCGAGGGTCTGTCCCGCGGCGATGCGCATCTGCGACTGCACGAGGTCGACGTCGGTGACCTCCTCGGTCACGGTGTGCTCGACCTGGATGCGGGGGTTCATCTCGATGAAGACGACCTCGCCCGCGCGCGGGCCCGCCGTCTCGAGGAGGAACTCCACGGTGCCGGCGTTCTGGTAGCCGATGGAGCGGGCGAAGGCGACCGCGTAGCGGTGCAGGTCCTGTCGCACCGCGTCGTCGAGGTTCGGCGCGGGCGCGATCTCGATGACCTTCTGGTGCCGGCGCTGCACCGAGCAGTCGCGCTCGAAGAGGTGGACGGTCTCGCCCGTGGCATCCGCGAGGATCTGCACCTCGACGTGACGCGGACGCTGCACGGCCTGCTCGAGGAACATCCGCGGGTCGCCGAAGGCGCTCTGCGCTTCGCGCATGGCCTCGGCCAGGGCCGGGGCGAGCTCGCCCTTCGACTCGACGCGGCGCATTCCCCGCCCGCCACCACCGGCGACGGCCTTGGCGAACACGGGGAACCCGATCTCGTCGGCCTGCGCGAGCAGTTCGTCGATGTCGTCGGATGCCGGCGTGGAGCGCAGGACCGGCACACCGGCCGAGATCGCGTGCTCCTTCGCGGTGACCTTGTTGCCCGCCATCGACAGCACCTCGGCGGGCGGACCGATGAAGGTGATGCCGTGGGCCGCGGCCTTCTCGGGGAGCTCCGGGTTCTCGGAGAGGAAGCCGTAGCCCGGGTAGATGGCATCCGCACCGCACTCGCGCGCGACGCGAATGATCTCGTCGACGTCGAGGTAGGCGCGCACGGGGTGACCGCGTTCGCCGATCTGATAGGCCTCGTCGGCCTTCAGCCGATGCAGGGACGCCCGATCCTCGTACGGATAGACCGCGACGGTGCGCGCTCCGACCTCGTAGGCGGCGCGGAACGCACGGATGGCGATCTCACCACGATTGGCGACCAGGATTTTCGAGAACATGCGCACCTCACGTCAAGCTGGCGGGGCTGAATGTGCTCACAGCCTAGGGGACGGTAACGTGGACTCTCGTGCACGTACTCTCCGTCAGCTCTCTCAAAGGCGGGGTCGGCAAGACGACCGTGACACTCGGGCTGGCTTCGGCCGCCTTCGCACGTGGCGTTCGCACTCTCGTCGTCGACCTCGACCCCCAGTCCGACGTGTCGACCGGGATGGACATCCAGGTCGCCGGTCGGCTCAACATCGCCGATGTCCTGGCGAACCCGAAAGAGAAGGTCGTCCGCCAGGCGATCACCTCGAGCGGGTGGGCGAAGGTGCATCCGGGCACCATCGACGTGCTCATCGGCAGCCCGTCGGCCATCAACTTCGACGGTCCGCACCCGAGCGTGCGCGACGTCTGGAAGCTCGAAGAGGCCCTCGCGACCATCGAGAGCGAGTACGACCTCGTGCTCATCGACTGCGCCCCCTCGCTCAACGCCCTCACGCGCACCGCGTGGGCCGCGAGCGACCGCGTGGTCGTCGTGACCGAGCCGGGACTGTTCTCCGTCGCCGCCGCCGATCGCGCTCTCCGCGCGATCGAGGAGATCCGCCGCGGCCTCTCCCCCCGTCTGCAGCCGCTCGGCGTCGTGGTCAACCGCGTGCGCCCGCAGTCGATCGAGCACCAGTTCCGCATCAAGGAGCTGCGCGACATGTTCGGCCCCCTCGTGCTCAACCCCCAGCTGCCCGAGCGCACCTCGCTCCAGCAGGCGCAGGGCGCCGCGAAACCGCTGCACGTGTGGCCCGGAGACTCGGCGCAGGAGCTGGCGGCCGACTTCGACGCCCTGCTCGACCGGATCGTCCGCACCGGCCGCATCCCCGTCGAGAACGAGGCCCCGCAGGCCTGACCCCGCGCTCGCGACGACGCCGTCCCGCTGCCTCGCAGCCGGGGCGGCGTCTCTCGTTCTTCGTGGGTAGGCACCTCGCGCGTGACTCGCCACGATCTGTCGCTTCCAGCGGCCACGGAGCGACGAATCCTGGCGACTCGCTCGGGGGAAAGCAGAATCCCGGATGCCATGGCATCCGGGATCCGAAGAGAGTGAGGCCCTTTACGCGGTGCGGGCGGCGCGACGCGCGGCCAGCTCGTCGACCGCGTCGGGGGTCGCTTTCTCGAAGTCGACCAGCGTGGACTCGACCTCGCGCAGGACCTTGCCCACCGCGATGCCGAAGACGCCCTGGCCGCGGCTGACGAGATCGATGACCTCGTCGTTCGAGGTGCAGAGGTAGACGGAGGCTCCGTCGCTCATGAGCGTGGTGCCCGCGAGGTCGCGAATGCCCGCGGCGCGGAGCTGGTCGACTGCGGTGCGGATCTGCTGGAGCGAGATGCCGGTGTCGAGGAGGCGCTTCACGAGCTTGAGCACGAGGATGTCGCGGAAGCCGTAGAGACGCTGCGACCCCGAGCCGCTCGCCCCGCGGACCGTCGGGACGACGAGCTCGGTACGGGCCCAGTAGTCGAGCTGACGGTACGTGATGCCGGCGGCGCGCGCCGCGACGGCGCCGCGGTAGCCCGTGTCGTCGTCCATCTCGGGCAGACCGTCGGTGAAGAGGAGGTCGGTGGCGAACCGGGGTTCGCCGACTGCGTCGCCAGCGTTCATGCTCGCGCCCTCCTTTTCTGCTCGTTTCCTCCACGCTAGATCAGCGAGGGTCCCCCGGCAATGACATCCGCTCCGAGGGCCGCGGCGTGTCGCGGTCAGGACAGCATTCGCTCGATCGCGTCGCGCACGAACAGTGAACGCACCTCGTCGAGACGGCTCGCCAGCTCGGGCGCCAGCTCGCTCGCCCGCGCGCGCGAGGCCGCGTCGGGGCGACGCAGGAGCGCCGACAGGGCGGACTCGACGAGCGCGACCTCGCGCTCCGCGCTCTGGCGGAGGCCCCGCACGTGGCGCGGTTCGATGCCGTGCCGGTCGAGGGCGACGAGGGTGCGGAGCAGGGTGACCGTCTGCTCGGAGTAGGTCTCCGCGCCCGCGATCACGCCGGTACTCACCGCGTCGTTGAGCAGCTGCGGGCCGGCGCCGGCCGCCGCGAGCAGCTCGTCGCGGCGGTAGCGGCGCGGAGCGGTCGTCATCGACGGGATCGACGTGGGCGGAGCGGGGTTGCGCCCGGCGTCGAGGTCTTCGAGGTAGTCCCGGATGACGACGAGGGGGAGGTAGTGGTCGCGCTGAAGGGTCAGGGCGAGGCGGAGGCGCTCGAGATCCGCGGGCGAGAACTTGCGATAACCCGACTCCGTGCGGGTCGGGGAAACGATCCCCTGCACCTCGAGGAACCGCAGCTTGCTCGAGGTCAGCGCCGGGAAGTCGGGGGTCAGACGCGCGAGCACCTGTCCGATGCTGAGCAGCCCCGCAGCCGTCTGACGACCACGGGAGGGGGCTGCCGCCATCAGTGCTCTGCCGCGGGCAGGTCGACCGGCGAACCGAAGAAGTTGAGGCGGAACTTTCCGATGCGCACCTCGGTGCCGTTGACGAGGGCGGAGCGATCGACCCGCTCGCCGTTGACGTAGCTGCCGTTGAGCGAGCGCTGGTCGACGATCTCGAACGCTGTTCCGGTGCGGATGATCTCGGCGTGACGCCGCGACACCGTCACGTCGTCGAAGAAGAGGTCGGCCTCGGGGTGACGACCGACGGTGGTGATGTCGGTGTCGAGCAGGTAGCGGGCACCCGTCGTGGGGCCGGAGCGCACGATGAGCAGAGCGGCTCCCGAGGGGAGGGCGTCGATCGCCTCGAGCTCCGCCTCGGTGAGGTCGGCTCCGAAGGGGACGAACGACAGGTCGGCGTCGTGGGTCTGGGTCGTGTCGTGCGAGCGGTCGTGGGCGGCGGCGTCGGCCGCGCGTCTGATCTCGTCTCGATCGAATCGGCTGGTCTCGTCCACGGCTTCTCCTTCATATTCACCATAACCGATCGGTCCAGAACGAACGGAGGCCGACCGCGCGCGGGCCATGGTGATGCGTGATGTGTCTGATTTCGTCGACACCGGACACCGCGGTTCGGGGCGCGGGACGGCCGACGAGACACTCGAACCTATCGACCCGGGGTCCGTCGTGTCGAGTCCGGTGACGCGAGAAGGCGCGGGTGAAACGCGCGCACGGGCCGCGGAGCGCGATCCGACGGGCGCGCGGGCCGCCTCGAACGCCCACCCGAGGCCCCCTGTCAGCGCCGCTGGTTAGGGTCGGAGCATGACGTCCCTCCTGGCGCCGCGCCGGCGCACCCTCCCCGCCGCCCTGGCCGCCGCGCTCCTGGCCGCCGTCGTCCTCCTCGTGCCCGCGGCCCCGGCCTCGGCCCACGACGAACTGGTCGCGACCGACCCGACCGCCGATGCGGTCCTCGAGGCGCTCCCCTCGCAGATCACCCTCACCTTCAGCGCCGAGGTGCTCACCGACCCGGGCGCCACCGTCATCGAGGTCACGGACGCGACCGGGGCGTCGCTGACGAACGGCGCCCCCGAGCCGTCCGGCACCGAGGTCACCCAGGCGCTGGCGGGGCCGGCATCCGGTGCCGTCACCGTGAAGTGGCGCGTGGTCTCCAGCGACGGGCACCCCATCGACGGCTCCTTCGCCTTCACCGTTCCCGAGGCGGCCCCGACGCCGACCTCCTCGCCGTCGACGACGTCATCGGCAGCGGCATCCCCCTCCGCGTCCGCCTCCGCGCCGGCGGCGCCCGTCGAGACGGCCGCGCCCTCCCCCGCCCCCGCCGAGGAGGCGTCGAACGCCTCCCCGCTGCCGTGGATCCTGCTGGCGGTCGCCCTCGTGATCGTGGCCGGGGTTCTCGTCTACGTGTTCGCCTCGCGCGGACGCCGGAACACCGCCGGTGGCGGCACCACCGGGCGATAGGCTGGAACCATGCCTCATTACGATCTGGTCATTCTTGGTGCGGGTCCCGGCGGGTACGTCGCCGCCGTCCGCGGCGCACAGCTCGGACTGTCGGTCGCGATCGTCGAAGAGAAGTACTGGGGCGGTGTCTGCCTCAACGTCGGCTGCATCCCCTCCAAGGCCCTCCTGCGCAACGCCGACCTCGCGCACACCTTCCACGCCAAGGCCGACCTGTTCGGCATCTCCGGCGAGGTCTCCTTCGACTTCGGCAAGGCCTTCGACCGCTCCCGCAGCGTCGCCGCCGGGCACGTCAAGGGCATCCACTACCTGATGAAGAAGAACAAGGTCACCGAGTACGAGGGCCGCGGATACTTCGCCGACGACCACACCATCGAGGTGACCAAGACCGACGGCTCCAAGGAGCAGGTCACCTTCGACAACGTCATCATCGCCACCGGCTCCACCGTGCGCCTGCTCCCCGGGGTCACCCTCAGCGAGAACGTCGTCACCTACGAAGAGCAGATCCTCACCCGCGAACTGCCCTCCTCGATCGTCATCGTCGGCGCCGGCGCCATCGGCATGGAATTCGCGTACGTCATGACCAACTACGGCGTGAAGGTCACGATCATCGAATTCCTCGACCGGGCCCTGCCCAACGAGGACGCCGAGGTGTCCAAGGAGATCCAGAAGCAGTACAAGGGCTACGGCGTCGACATCCTCACCTCCACCAAGGTCGACTCCGTCACCGACCACGGCGACAAGGTCACCGTCGCCTACACCGCCAAGGACGGGCAGACCGGCTCGATCGACGCCGACCGCGTGCTCATGTCGATCGGCTTCGCCCCCAAGGTCGACGGCTTCGGTCTCGAGAACACCGGCGTGAAGCTCACCGAGCGCGGCGCGATCGACATCGACGACCACATGCGCACCAACGTCCCCCACATCTACGCCATCGGCGACGTCACCGCGAAGCTGCAGCTCGCCCACGTCGCCGAAGCGCAGGGCGTCGTCGCCGCCGAGACCATCGGAAACGCCGAGACCCAGACCCTCGGCGACTACCGCAACATGCCGCGCGCCACCTTCTGCAACCCGCAGGTCGCCTCCTTCGGCCTCACCGAGCAGCAGGCCCGCGACGCCGGCCACGACATCAAGGTCGCGAAGTTCCCCTTCTCGGCCAACGGCAAGGCCAACGGCCTCGGCGAGCCCGTCGGCTTCGTCAAGCTCGTCGCCGACGCCGAAACCCTCGAACTCATCGGCGGCCACCTCATCGGCCCCGACGTCTCCGAACTCCTGCCCGAGCTCACCCTCGCGCAGAAGTGGGACCTCACCGCGCTCGAGGCCGCTCGCAACGTGCACACCCACCCGACGCTGTCGGAGGGTCTGCAGGAGGCGTTCCACGGCCTCGCGGGGCACATGATCAACCTCTGATCCCCGCACGACGCACAAGGCCCGCCCGGTTCGACCGGGCGGGCCTTATGCGTGTCGGCGGAGCCAGCGACCTGCGGAGTCAGCGACCTGCGGGTCAGCGACCGAGGGTCCGGGCCAGTTTCGATCCGGACGCCGCGGGGCGGCCTCCCGCGGCGAACACGGCGGCGTCGACAGCGGCGAAGAAGGCCGTGCGGCCGGCCTCGTCCTGCGGGGCGGCCGGCCCGAGCTCGACCTCCCACTCGCGCCATGACGATTCCTCATCGCGCCGCTCGTCACGCGCGCGCACGCGATCGTCGACGAATTCCGCCACCTCGCGCCCCTCGGCATCCTGGAGGGAGTACGCGGTGCGGTGATTGCGCACGCGGGCGAGAGCGGTGAAGGGCGGCCGGGCGATCGACGCGACGGCATCCTGAACGGCGGCGGGGACCACCGGGTCGGCGTCGGGGTCGACGTCGTCCTCGAGAGGCCACTGCGTCTCGGTGCGTCCCCCGCCCTCGGCGGGTCCCTTCACGTGCCACCCGGCGTCGGGGCCGCCCAGGCGCCGCCGCACCGCCACGCCCGCGCGGGCCAGCTCGGCCGTGGGGGTGTCGAGGTAACGGGCGTCGAGGTCACGCGGTTCGGGCTCGCCGATCCGCGTCACTCCCGGGAGGGCCGACCAGTCGGGCAGTGGCGTGTCGTCGTCGACGTCGTACTTCGCCTCGACCTCGACGCTCGACGACCCGCTCGGGCCTGCGCTCAATCGTCGCGTCCGTCGGCGTCGGGATTGATGTCTTCGGTCTCTTCGGCGAACGCGAAGACGGCCTGGGTGGGGCCGTCGGCGTCTCCGGTGTTCGTGGGCTCGCCCTCGCGGCGGTAGACCAGCTGACCCTCGCTGTAGGGCATGATCAGCGTGTCGTCGGACTCGTTCTCGAGCGGGATCACCTGCCCGTCGAGCGGGCCTCCGGTCAGTCGTGCAATAGCCATGCCGCCAGCGTAGACCGCGTCCCCGACACCGCCCGGTGACTTGACACCGCGCGGCGCCTCGCGCCGATCCCCCGCGGCCGCGCCGACTGCCGGGCCGGGGATCCGCCCGCCTAGACTCGCGGGGTGAGTTCGACGGACCTGCCCGGTGACCGCCCCTTCGTGCTGCTCGCGACGCGGGCCGAAGACGGTCCCGCCGACGAGGAGTACGCGCTCTTCCTGCGCTACACCGGTCTGCCGCCCGAGCGGCTGAGGCGCGTGCGCCTCGAGCGCGAGCCGATGCCGGCCATCGACCTCGACGCGGTGTCGGGCGTGCTCGTGGGCGGGAGCCCGTTCAACGCCTCCGATCCGCTCGAGCGGAAGTCCGCCGTGCAGCGACGCGTCGAGGCCGAGATGGCGCAGCTCGTCGCCGAGGTGGTCGAGCGCGATGCGCCCTTCCTCGGCGCGTGCTACGGCGTCGGCACCCTCGGCACCCACCTGGGCGCTCCGATCGACGGCACCTACGCCGAGCCGATCAGCGTCGTCGAGGTCTCGCTGACGGACGCGGGACGCGACGACCCGCTCACCGCGGGGATGCCCGCGACCTTCTCCGCCTTCGTGGGGCACAAAGAGGCGATCAGCGCGCTGCCGCCCTCGGCCACCCTGTTGGCGTCGTCGCCCACGTGCCCCGTGCAGATGTTCCGCCTCGGTCGCAACGTCTACGCGACCCAGTTCCACCCCGAGCTCGACGTCGACGGGATCGTCACCCGCATCCACGCCTACGCCGGCTACGGCTACTTCGGCGCCGACGAACTCGACCTGACGCTGGCCGCCGTGCGTCGCGCTCCGGTGACGGCGCCCTCCCGCCTGCTGCGCACGTTCGTCGAGCGCTACGCGCGCTGAACCGCGTCGACCGCCGTACCCGGACGGCAGGCGGGTCACCGGCGCGCCGACACGCGCACCCCGGAAACCGCACCCCGGGACCCGCGCCGCGCACCCCGGCACGGCCCGCGGCCTCAGTGCTCCGTGAGCGCCCCGGGCGAGGGCATCCGCACGACCCCGATCGCGGCGGTCACCGCCGGATGGGCGAGCCGCAGGTACGGCTCCAGGCCGAGGTCGACGAGATGCACGCGCCCCGCGAGGGCGGGCCCGCGACCGCGCACGAGGCCGGCCTTGAGCGCGCCGAACGTGACGGTGACGTCGGCGGGGAGCACCGCGGCATCCGCTGATCCGTCGTCGGGGTCGAGACCGCTGGGCACGTCGACCGCCACGACCCGCGGGAGCGAGGGGCGGGCCCGCAGGCACTCGACCACGGCGCGCGCGCTGCCGCGCAGCCGCCGATCCGCCAGGCGACCGATGCCCAGGATGCCGTCGAGTACGAGCGCGTAATCGTCGATCGCTCCGCAGACCTCCGAGGTCTGCCGCACGGTCGCCCCCGCGGCGACGGCGGCGTCGAGAGCGGCGCGGTGCACGCGGTCGCGGACGAGCACGATGTCGACCCTGTCGCCCCCGGCCGCCGCGAGCTCGGCGGCCGCGTAGAGCGCGTCTGCACCGTTGTCTCCGGCCCCGGCGAGCACCAGCATCGGGCCCGGTGCGTCACGGCGCTCCGCGGCCACGACCTCGGCGAGGGCGTGCGCGGCCCAGCGCATGAGCGGTCGCCCCTCGGCAAGGAGGGGCGCTTCGGCCGCACGGACGGCGTCGGCGGTGTACGCCGAGACGCGCGCGGGGCGGGGCGCGGTGTCAGACACGGGAGTCCGCCTCGGCCTGGTCCTCACGCTGCGCGGCGGCGGGGTCGTTCGCGGCGAGGGTCTCGCGCTCCTTGCGCTCCGCCGCTCGCGCCGCCTCGAGCTCCCCGGTCGCGGCGCGCACGGCCTTCTCGGCCCGGCGGACGCGGAACTGGATCATCGTGGAGGCGCCGTACTTGGCGCGGACGCGGTCGTGGTCCTCCTCGGTGGCGACGGTGATCCACGCCCCCGAGATGAGGATGACCTGGCTCGAGAGGTTGAGCCACAGCAGGAGGGCGATGAGGGAGGCGAAGGTGGTCAGGAGGGGGTTGTTGCCGGCTCCGCCGACGAAGAGCCCCGACAACTGCTGCAGCACGACCAGGCCGATGCCGCCGAGCAGGGCGCCGCGCACGAGCGTGCGGCGTCGGGTCTTGACTCCCGACAGCGCGGCGAAAGCCACGGCCACCGCGGCGGTGTCGAGCGCCAGCACGACGACCGTCGACAGCAGCCACGTCAGCACCGCCGTGACCCACGAGTCGGCCGAGATGCCGAGGAGTTCGCGCACGAAGGTGAGACCGGCGGTCGCGAGGAAGGTCACGACTGCGGCCCCCACGAGGGCCACGCCGATCCCCGCGGCGACGGCGAGGTTGCGCAGGATGACGAGCACGGGGAGCGTGTCGTCGGTGGTGACCCCCGCGATCTGGCGCAGCGCGGAGCGCAGCGAACCGATCGCACCGATCGCCGCGCCGATGAGACCGATGGTTCCGATGACGCCGGCGACGGTGAACTCCCGGGGCGCGCTGATCGCGCTGACGTCGAGGAGGCCGTCGGATCCGACGAGACCGGGGACAACGTTGTTGACCGAGCGCTCGAGGGCGGCGAAGGCGTCGGGATTGCCCGAGAGCCAGACCGCGGCGAACGAGAAGCCGATGAGAACCGCGGCGAACAGGCTGAACAGCGTGCGGTAGGTGACGCTGTCGGCGAGCATGGGGCCGCGTGCCCCCGAGTAGACGAGGAAGGCGCGCACGAGGCGGAGCGACAGGGCCCACGCGGTGACGCGACGGATGAGGTCGGCCATGGGGTCAGGGTATCCGGGCGGGCGGGCGAGGCCCGGCGGGGTTGATCGCCCGCGCGTCGCGCGACAGGGCGGGCGTCTCCTAACCGGCCCGCGCCAGGATCTGCGCCCAGGCGCCCCCGAGCAGGAACGGACCGAGCGGCAGATCGACTCCGCGGCCCCCCGCGGCCAGCACACCCACCGCGGCGACCCCCGCGGCCAGGAAGCCGACGCCCATCCCGGATGCCACGGCCTCGAAGCCCCACCAGCCGAGGTGCGCTCCGACGAGACCGGCGAGTTTGACGTCTCCGCCCCCGAAGGCCCCGAGGCGGGCGAGGTGGAGGAGCAGGCACGCCGCGAACGCCCCCGCCGCCCCGAGGGCGACCTCCGTCGCGCGTTCCGGTCGACCGGTCGCCGCCGCGGCGAGCGACAGCAGCACGACCCCCGACACGGTCGCGGGAAGGACCACGGCGTCAGGCAGCCGGTGCTGGCGCACGTCGATCACCGCGAGAACGACGCTCACCACGGCGAACAGGGCGTACGCCGCCGCGGCCTGCGGCTCCCCGGGCCGCGACCCGGCCGTCAGCACGGCAGCGACGGCATGCACCCCCACCGTCGCGGCCTCACGCGTCCAGGACGACGAGCTCGACGACGACCGTCGCGCCCGGATCGATGCCCTCCGCGTCGCGGACGGCGCGCTTGAGAGGGAGGACGTACACCCCACCGGCCTGGGGGAAGATCGAGGTGCGGAAGGCCGTCGCCCCGATGACGGCGTCGACGCGGACTCCGCCGAAGCCGCGGCGGAAGGTCTGCGTCTCACGGATGTCGTCGCTGAGCACGGGCGGCAGGGCGACGAAGTACCAGTCGCTGTCGCTGCGGGCCTCCCACCGGAACACGACGCCCTCGAACTGCACGATCACGCGGATCCTCCCCTTCTCGCCGAACCGTCACGCTACCCCCGAGCGCGCGAGCGGCGCGGCATCCGTCCCCGGGGAGGAGCCGTGCGCCACGGGGGGGTGCTCCCGCCCGGCGCCGCGTCGGTGGAGGCGCGCCCGCCGTCACCGCGGCGCGGCGCGTTCCGCTCGCCGCCGGGTCCCCACCGCGTGATCGATCCCCATCGCGCTCGCCACCGCGAGCACGTACACGACGAGATCGCGCGCGTCGAAGCCCGAGCCGAGCACGAGGGCGGCGATCGGCATCCGTTCCGCGAGGGCGAGCGGGATCCCGGTGAGCTGCAGCAGCTCCACGCCGATGCACCACAGCGCGGCGCCGGCGGCCGGCACCGGCCGCGGCGCGCGCGGGAGCAGCAGCACGAGTCCGCTGTACGCCGCGACGGCGTAGAGCGCGTCGCCGCTCACGTCGGACGCCACCGACGACGGCAGCAACCGGTGCACGGCGAGGCCCGCGGCGATCACTGCGGCGAGGGCGACGAGGGCCGCGATCCGCCGCGTCATCGGATCAGCCCGGCGGCGCGCGCGGGGGCCGCGTACGCGGCGGCGAGGGTCGCGACCGTGTCGTGCGCGTTCAGGCCGCTCGGGTTCGGCAGGACCCACGTCTCGCACCCCGCGATCGCCTCGCTCTGCCTCCCCGCGACGGCTTTCGGCCGATCGAACCCCTGACGGTAGGCGGTCAGGCCCACCACGGCGACCACGCGAGGGTTCCACGCGGCGACGCGGCGCGCGAGGGCCGAGGCGCCGGCGCGCAGCTCGTCGCGGGACAGCTCGTCGGCACGGGCCGTGGCGCGCGCGACGAGATTGCTCACCCCGATGCCCGCGTCGAACACCAGGCGCCGATCGGCCTCCCCGAGCGGCGCCGAGTAGGCCGGGGCGTGCGGCAGGATCCCCGCCTCCACGAGGGCCGGCCAGAAGCGGTTGCCCGGTCGAGCGAACGGGGTCCCCGTCGCGGCGGTCCACAGCCCGGGGTTGATGCCGACGAACAACAGGCGCACCCCGGGTTCCACGAGATCGGGCACCGTGGCATCCCGGAAGGACTCGAGTTCGGCGCGCGTGAAACCCATGAGACCACTATGACCACTTCCCGGGGCGGCCCCGGAATTCTGCCAGGATCGGAGGAATGGATGCCGTGCCCGCCCTCACCGAGGTCCCTCCCGCGCAGTTCGTCATCGTCGGCGACAACGTGCGCCTCGCCACGTACTCGTGGGGCGATCCCGAGGCCGATCCGGTGCTGTGCGTGCACGGGTTCGGATCGAGCACGCGCGACAACTGGGTCAACACCGGGTGGGTGCGCGACCTGCTGCGCGCCGGCTTCCGCGTGATCGCCGTCGACCAGCGCGGACACGGGGCGAGCGAGAAGCCCCACGACGCCGCGTCGTACACGATGCCGACCCTCGTGTCCGACCTCGTCGCCGTGCTCGACACCTACCTCGTCGACCAGGTGCGTTACCTCGGCTACTCGCTCGGCGGACGCGTGGGCTGGCAGCTCGCCGTCGACGCGCCCGAGCACGTCGAGCGCGCCGTGCTCGGCGGCATCCCCGACGGTCGTCCCCTCGCGCGGTTGAAGGTCGAGCAGGCGCGGGCGTTCCTCGATCACGGCGAGCCCGTTCAGGATGCCACCACCCAGCGCTACGTCTCGCTCGCCGAGCGCGTCCCGGGCAACGACCTGCGCGCCCTCGTCGCGATCGCCGAGGGGATGCGGCTCGGCGAGACCGATCCCGACCCCGAGACTCCCCCGCAGCAGCCCGTGCTGATCGCGACCGGGACCGAGGACCCGATCCACGACCAGTCGGCGCACCTGGCGGGGCTGCTCCCGCGCGGGGAGTTCGCCGACATCCCCGGCCGCCACCACGTGAACGCCCCCGGGGCGCGCGCGTTCCGCGAGGCCGGGCTCGAATTCCTCGGCCGCGGTCGCGGCTGACGCGCACACCCGCGCTCCCCGGCGCATCTTCCCCGCCGAGTGTCCGGGGCGCCCGGGCGGTCGCACGCTCCCCCGCGCTTCCCCGCGCTCCGGGTGTCATGGACACTCGACGCCGCGCGCGTGAGCGCACGCGGGCGCCGAGACGCGCGCGTGGGTGCACGCGGGGACCGGGACGGGCACGCGGGCGCACGCGAGTGCCGGACGGGCGCGCGAGCGGGCGAGCCCGGGAGTGCGCGCCGGGACCTCAGCCGCAGGCGTAGACCGTCGAGGGGACGCTGGTGTCGATCGCGCAGTTCTGCCCGACCCACTCGCGGATCTGCGCCGACGTGGTCGAGGTCGAGCTCGACGTACCCGACGCCCCGAAACCGCCGCCGCCGCGCTCCTGCCCCTCGATGACGTAGCGCACCTCTCCCGCCTTCACGAGCGCGATGAACGCGTCGAGGGCGGGCACGGCATCCGTTCCGTTGAATCCGCCGATGGGCAGGAACGACCCTCCGTCGCTCGCGACGATGAGGGATGCCGCGGACTGCGCCCCGAAGGTCGCGGCGAGGTAGGTCGATCCCGCGGCGTTCTGTTCGAGCCAGGCGATCAGCGCGGTGTCGGCGGTCGAGGCTCCGGCACCGAAGCCCGCACCGGTCCCTCCGCCGCGGCTCGCGCCACCGTCGCCGGCCGCGCGCCCGGCCCCGTCGCGCACCGACGACCCGCCGGGCCTCGAGCCCGACCCGAAGCCGCCCTGCGCGCTACCGCCCAGCGCCGACCCGCCCTGCGCGCTGCCGCCCGCCGCCGCACCCCCGCCCGGGAACGCGCCCGAGCCCGCGGCCCCGCGGCCCGCTCCCGGCATCCCTCCCCCGCCGAAACCGCCGCCCGACATCTCCGAGACGCCTCCCGCGACGGGGTTGATCGAATTGGGGTGCGCGACGGTCACCGCCGACCACACGGCCGGGGTCAACAGCAGCCCGACCAGGACGAACACCGTGGTCACGACCCCCGAACCGCGGCGGAGCAGAAGCAGGGCGATCGCCACGGCGGCCGCCACGGCCTGCACGATCGCGACCGGCACGCTGTAACCGCCCGAGGCGAGTCCGATGCCGAGCGCGGTCGCCCCGGCCACGCCCACGATCGCCACCTGCGGCCAGGCTCGGCCCGCGCGGTGGGCGGCGGCCAGCGCCGTCGCCACGACGAGACCGAGGGGAACGGCCAGCGCCGCGGTGTAGAACTGGTGCATTCCGGCCACGGCCGAGAACATCGCGGCGAACGTCGCGGTCCACACCGTCAGCAGCACCGTCGCGGGGCGGGGGAACCGCAGCATCCACAGCACCGCGATCCCCACGACAGCGGCGGGGATGAGCCACGCCACCTGCCCGGCGAGCTGCGCGTTGAACAACCGCAGCACGCCCGGGTCGCCCGAGAACGGCGGCGTGAACGACTCGTACGCGGTGCTGTCGCTCGTGGCGCTGAAGCGGCCCAGGCCGTTGTAGCCGAAGACCATCTCCCACGGGTCGTTCGACAGCGTGCTGCCGATGTACGGGCGACTGCCGGCGGGAATCAGCGAGACGATCACGACCCACCACAGCGACGCCGCGAGGCTCACGACCCCGGCCGCGACGAGATGCCCGAGCCGCCGGGCCCACGACTGCCGGGTGACGAGGTACGCCGCCGCGAGCGCGGGCCAGACCGCCCACGCCTCGAGCATGTAGAACTGGAACGACACCCCCACCAGGGCTCCGGCGCCCACCAGCCAGCCGAGGCTGCGCTGCTGGATCGCCCTCACCGCGGCGTAGGCGCTGAGCGAGAGACCGAGCACGAAGAAGGTCTCCGGCTGGTTCGAGCGGGCGACCGCGACGAGGATCGGGGTCACCGCGACGATCGCCCCGGCGAACAGTCCCGCGCGCACACCGGCGAGTCGTCTCGCGGTCACGGCCGTGATGAGGGCGGCCCCGACCGCGGCGAGAGCGTTCGGCAGGATCACCGCCCAGGCCGAGTATCCGAAGGCGCGGACGAACAGGGCCGGGACCCAGAACGACCCCGGGATCTTGTCGAGGGTCACGGTGCCGGCGGGGTCCACGGCGCCGAAGAAGAAGTTCGACCACGACCTGCTCATCGACAGCGCGATCGAGGCGTAGTACTCGCTCGGCGCGCCCGCCCACACCTGCCACCCCGTCAGGACCAGCGCCGACAGGCCGATCGCGAGGAGGCCGAGGGTCCACGCACCGGGACGTCGACGCGCGGTCCGGGAGGAGACGGCGGGGGTCGAGGCGGGCATCAGTACGGCAGTCACCCGCGCAGCGTACGCAGCGCTCCCCTCGACGAACCCTCACGCCGCTTATGCGTGAGCGATGGAATTCGCGCCCCGGCGGGCGTCGGAAGACGTCGGAGGCTCAGGATGCCGAGACGGAGAGACGCGGGGTCGTCGGCGCGCGCGTGGCCGCGGCCTGCAGACCCACCCGCACGTTCTGCCCGGGGGCGAGGGAGGCCGCCCACTCGGTTCCCGTGCACGTCACGGTGGTCCCGCTCAGGGCGCAGGACATCCCCCACGCGTTCGTGACCGCGGTGGTGCCCGGGGCCTCGAACGACACCGACCACGCCTTCACGGCCGCGCCGGCCGTCAGCGAGAGCTCGGCCACGTAACCCTCTCCCCAGGCGTTCTGGGGCACCCAGGTCGCCGAGAGGCTCGCGGGCGTCGAGGGCTTCGGAGAGGTCGACGCGGTGGGCTTGGGCGAGGCCGACGGACTTGCGCTCGGCTTGGGCGAGGTGCTCGGTTTCGACGACGACGAGGGTTTCGGCGTCGACGAGGGGCTCGCGGTCGGCTTCGGCGACGTGCTCGGCTTGGGCGACGTGCTCGGCTTCGGCGAGGCCGAAGGGCTGGCGGTCGGCTTCGGCGTGGGCACCGCGACCGGGGCGAGGATCGGTCGCAGCGCCGCGAGCTTGGCCTTCTGCAGCGTCCTCCAGTCGTCGGTGACGAGTCCGCCGGTGTCGCCGCTGTTCGGGTTGAACGACCAGTAGGCGTAACTGATCTTCGTCTTGGCCAGGTAGGCGACGAGCGTCGTCATCCAGGCCTTGTCGCTGTCGGTCTCGAGCTTCGTCCCGAACTCGCCCAGGAGCACCGGGGCGATGTTCTTGCGCACGAGGTATCCCCAGTTGGCATCCCAGACCGACTCGAGGTTCGCGGGGTAATTCGGCGCGGAGAACCACGACTGCTGGTGCACCGTCGCCGGGTAGTCGTGCGGGGAGTAGACCACGCGGTTCTTCACCTTCAGGACGACGGGTGCCGCGCCGACATCGCGCAGACCGCCGCCCCACCACGTGCTCGAACCGTCGTTCTGACGCTCGACGCCCTCGACGATGATCAGCAGCTTCGGGTTGACCGCCAGCACCGCGTCACCGGCCCGCGTCGCGGCCGCGCGCCAGTCGCGCGCCGGGTCGCCGCAGTTCCAGCAGGCGGGCCCGTGGGGCTCGTTGTGCAGGTCGACGCCGATGACGGCGGGCTCGTTCTTGTAGCGCTGGGCGAGCATCTTCCAGTCGTCGATCCACCGCTTCTCGCTGTAGGCGCCCGTGTACCAGAGCTCGCTCTGCGCGGCGGAGTCGGGGCGGTGACGATCGAGGATCACCGTCAGGCCGTAGCCCTTCGCGCGGGCGATCACGGTGTCCATGAGCCGGAGCGGGCTGAGACCGACGAGATCGGCGTTGACGGAGGTGTTGATCGAGTTCGTCGAGGACGCGGCGAGGCACTCGTTCGAGAAGGGCAGACGGATGGTCGTGAAGCCCATGCCGGCGATGGACCGCAGCCCCTCGTCGAGCGAGATCGACCAGAGTCCGTGCGGGGCGCAGTTGGAGGTCTCCATGCCGAACCAGGCGACGGCCTTGATCGTGTACGGCGTGCCCGCCGAGGTGACGATGCTCGATCCGCGGGTGGAGAGCCAGCCGGGCAGGGCGGTGGCGGCGGTCGCGTTCGGCGCGGCGACGGCTCCGGTGACGGCCCCCGTCACGGCGAGCGCGGCGACGGCGGCCGCGGCGGTCAGACGCCGGACGGTGCGGCGCGCAGACGACCACCGTTCGAGCCACCCCGACATCCGCACCTCCGCGGTCATCGTAGCGGCGCGAGGGACCCGTGCGTGCGCGTTCCGCGGGCCGAAGAGGCGCGGCATCCCCCGGTGACGACGGTTTCCGCGCTGTTACGCCTCCGTAAATGTCGAGATCATCATTGATATAGCCGTATGGGCGCTGATACCGTCGCCCATCATGAGTCCCACGGCCGAACGCAGTCCCGCCCTCGATCGCGTCTCCAAGGCGATCGTCGAGCAGCTGCAGGAAGACGGCCGTCGCTCCTACGCCGAGATCGGCAAAGCCGTCGGTCTCAGCGAGACCGCGACGCGCCAGCGGGTGCAGAAGCTGCAGGATGCCGGCATCCTGCAGATCGTCGCGGTCACCGATCCGCTGCAATTGGGCTTCGCCCGGCAGGCGATGATCGGCGTGCGCGTCTCCGGCGACACCCGCGTCGTCGCCGCGCAGATGACCGAACTGCCGGGCGTGATCTACGTGGTCTCGACGGCGGGCTCGTTCGACCTGCTCGTGGAGGTCGTCTGCGAGAGCGACGACGACCTCATCGACCTGCTCAACGACCGCATCCGGTCTCTTCCCGACGTCGTCTCGACCGAGACGTTCGTCTATCTCAAGCTCCACCGTCAGCTCTACAACTGGGGAACGCGATGACCCTCATCGAAACGAATCAGCACGCCGACCTGCAGACGAAAGCCCGCGATCACCTCTGGATGCACTTCTCCCGCCAGTCGACGATGACCGAGGGCCCCGGAGTGCCCATCATCGTCAAGGGCGAGGGCCACCACATCTTCGACGCGACCGGCAAGCGCTACATCGACGGGCTCGCGGGACTGTTCGTCGTCAACGCCGGCCACGGTCGACGTCGCATCGCCCAGGCGGCGGCCAAGCAGGCCGAGGAGCTCGCGTTCTTCCCGCTGTGGTCGTACGCCCACCCCGCGGCGATCGAGCTGGCCGACCGGTTGGCGCACCTCGCCCCCGGCGACCTCAACCACGTCTTCTTCTCCACCGGCGGCGGTGAAGCCGTCGAGACGGCGTTCAAGCTCGCCAAGCAGTACTGGAAGACGCAGGGCAAGCCCACCAAGCACAAGGTCATCTCGCGGGCGATCGCCTACCACGGCACCACGCAAGGCGCCCTCGCCATCACCGGCCTACCGGTGATGAAGCACATGTTCGAACCCGTCACCCCCGGCGGCTTCCGCGTGCCGAACACCAATTACTACCGGGCCGAGGAGAGCGGCTTCGGGGGCGGCACCCCCGAGGAGTTCGGGCTGTGGGCCGCCGACCGCATCGAGCAGATGATCCAGTTCGAGGGTCCCGAGACGGTGGCCGCGGTGTTCCTCGAGCCCGTGCAGAACGCGGGCGGCTGCTTCCCCGCTCCCGCCGGGTACTTCCAGCGCGTGCGGGAGATCTGCGACAAGTACGACGTGCTCCTCGTCTCCGACGAGGTGATCTGCGCGTTCGGCCGCCTGGGCTACTACTTCGGCGCCGAGGCGTACGACTACCAGCCCGACATGATCACCTTCGCCAAGGCCGTGACCAGCGGGTACTCGCCGCTGGGCGGAACGATCGTCAGCGACCGGGTGTACGAACCGTTCGCGCACGGCGATGCGTCGTTCCCGCACGGCTACACCTTCGGCGGGCACCCCGTGTCATCCGCTGTCGCGATGGAGAACCTCGACGTGTTCGAAGAGGAGGGGCTGCTGCAGAACGTCCGCACGAACTCCCCGGTCTTCCGCTCGACCCTGGAGAAGCTGCTCGACCTCCCGATCGTCGGCGACGTGCGCGGTGACGGCTACTTCTTCGGCATCGAGCTCGTCAAGGACAAGGTCACGAAGGAGACCTTCGACGACGACGAGTCGGAGCGCCTGCTGCGCGGATTCCTGTCGAAGGCGCTCTTCGACGCCGGTCTCTACTGCCGCGCCGACGACCGCGGCGACCCCGTCATTCAGCTCGCGCCGCCCCTGACCATCGGACCGTCCGAGTTCACGGAGATCGAGCAGATCCTGCGCGCGACACTTACCGAGGCCTGGACGCGCCTGTGACGCCCGGGATGCCGACCCCACGACGGTCGGCATCCCTCCCCCCTCTCTTCGGCCGACCCGTCGAAGCCCACCCTCCGGCACCACCCCGCCGACCGTTCCGCTCCCACCCCGAGCGGTGCTCCGCACGCTGTACCCCGACATCAGCCCCACGGACGCGACACCCGATCGCGCACCGCACCCTCTAGGAGGAGCCACGAACGACAACATCGGTGCCGCCACGGCACCCGCGAACCCGGGCGCGAAGCTCGCCCGCACCCTCGGTCTCTGGTCGATCGTCGGCCTCGGCCTGGGGTACATGACCCCGACCGTCGTGTTCGACACCTTCGGCCTCGTCGCCGAGAAGACGAACAACGTCGTCCCGGCCGCCTACGCGGTGGCCCTCATCGTGCTCGTCTTCACCGCCGTCAGCTACGGCAAGATGGTCCGCGTCATCCCCAGCGCCGGCTCCGCCTACACGTATGCGCGCGAGGCGATCCACCCGGGCGTCGGTTTCGTGGTCGGCTGGACGGCGCTGATCGACTACATGCTCCTGCCGATGGTGAACGCGCTCATCATCCGCAGCTACATGGAGGCGCTCTTCCCCGACATCCCCGGCTGGATCTGGGTCGTCGTGTTCACCGTCGGTGTGACGGGCGTGATCTATCTCACGATGCGGGGAACCTCGAACGTCAACATGATCTTGCTGGTGTTCTCGATCCTCGTCATGACGGTGTTCGTCGTCATGGTCGTCGTGCAGCTGGTCGGCGGAGCGGGAGCCGGCACCGCCGTGTCGCTCGCCCCGTTCGCCCACAGCGACGTGCAGTTCGGGGCGGTCCTGGCCGGTGCCACCGTGGTGTGCTTCTCGTTCATCGGCTTCGACGCGGTGTCGATGTACTCCGAAGAGGCGAAGACCCCGAAGATCATGCCGCGGGCCATCGTGCTGACCCTCATCGTCGGCGGTCTCATCTTCCTCATCGCCTCGTACGTCACGCAGCTGCGCTTCCCCGACTCCACCGCTTTCCCGCAGGAGGCGATCGAAGACAGCACGCTGCCCGAGATCGGTGTGCAGGTCGGCGGTCCTGTGCTGCAGGCCGTGCTCACCGCCGCGGGCTTCGCGGCGACCCTGGCCTCGTGGCTCGCGTCGCACGCCTCGGTCTCGCGCATGCTCATGGTGATGGGACGCAACAACGTCCTGCCGCGGCGGATCTTTGGCTTCATCAACCCGAAGACCCACACCCCGACGCTGTCGATCATCATCGTCGGTGCCGTCAGCCTGCTGGCGATCGAGTTCACGCTCGAGCAGATCGCGGCCTACATCAACTACGGCGCGCTGGTGGCCTTCTCGTTCGTGAACATCTCGGTCATCGCGTGGTTCGCGATCCGCCGGGGTCTGCACAAGACGCCGGGCGACATCGTCCGCTACATCGTGATGCCCGGCGTCGGTCTGCTGCTGACGGCGCTGCTGTGGGTGAACCTCGACATGCACGCCCTCATCGGCGGTCTGATCTGGACGACGATCGGCGTGATCTACCTGGTCGTGCTCACGCGCGGATTCCGCCGCCCGATCGCCTCGTTCGACGAGAACCAGCCCGTCACCGGGGTGAACAAGGTCGCTCCGGGTCCGCGCTCGGAGATCTGAGCGCACGCCCCCACCGCAGCACCCGAGGCCGCGGCATCCCGACACGGATGCCGCGGCCTCGATGCATCCGCCGACGGACGGCATCCGCCCGACGGCGTCGGACGCGCCCGCCGATCGCCGTCACAGCGAGCTGATAGCCGGCGCATACGCCGCTCCGTTGCCCCGGGAGCACTCTTCTCGACGTGACCTCTCCCGTCGGCCTCGCGCGCTGGTGGCGCGAACCCTGGTGGGCCCGCGTATCGCTGTCGCTCATCGTCGTCGCGTTCGTCGTGCTCACCTGCTGGAACCTCGCCCGCGGCGGCGACTTCTCCTTCTACGAGGCGTCCGCCCGATCGATGGCGTCGTCGTGGCACGCGCTGCTCTTCGGCGCGTTCGATCCCGCCGCGACCGTGACCCTCGACAAGCTCAGCGGCTTCGCCGTTCCCCAGGCGCTCAGCATCCGCCTCTTCGGCATGTCGATCTCGGCGATCGCGCTGCCGCAGGTGATCGAGGGCGTCGTGACCGTGGTGGCGTGCGCGGTGCTCGGCCTGCGCCTCGGAGGCCGCGGCGTGGGCCTCGTGGCCGCCGCGGCCGCCGCGTCGACGCCGATCTTCGTGTCGATGTTCGCCCATCCGATGGAGGACGGCCTGCTCACGATGGCGCTCGCGGTCGCCGTGGTGTGGTGGCAGCGGGCGGTGCTCACGGCGCGCTGGTGGCCGCTGCTGGTCTGCGCGGTCTTCATCGGCGTCGGCTTCCAGGCGAAGATGATGTCGGCCTGGTTCGTTCTCCCCGCCCTCATCGTGGGAACCCTGCTGACCAGCGACGGCCTCCGTCGGGGATTCGTGCGCGCGGGGGCGCTGACGGCGTCTGCGGTGGTCGCCTCGGTCGCGTGGATCACTGCGATCGCCCTCGTGCCCGCGGGGTCGCGTCCCTATATCGACGGGTCGACCGACAACGACGTGTTCGCGATGGTCTTCGGCTACAACGGCCTCGATCGCTTCGCCCCGGGCGCCGTTCCCGGCTCGGTGGGATCGTCGACCTCGACGGGGGGCGTCGGGGCGACGCTGAGCGCGATCGTGCACGCCCTCGCGGGTCACGGCGCGACCTCGGCGGGAGCGTCGTCGTCGGCGACGAAGCTCTTCGAGCTGCCCCTCGTGACCCAGATCGGCTGGCTCTACCCCGCGGCGATCGCGGGCATCGTCCTGGGACTCTGGCGGTGGTGGCCGCGCACGAAGCCCGACTGCACCGGTCCGCGCCCGGACGAGGGCGCGCCCGGCGCGCGCGCCCGGTTCGCGCTGGTGGCGGTCGCGGCGATCTGGCTCGTCACCTCGGCGGCGGTGCTGTCGTTCACCCGGGTTCCGCACACCGCGTACGTTGCGGCCCTGGGCGTGCCGCTCGTGCTCCTGACGGCCGTCGCGTGGGGCGAGGGGGTGCGCCTGCTCCGCTCGGCGTCCCGCGCGCGCCGGCTCGTTCTCCCCGCGATCGCGCTCGCGCAGGGTGCCTGGTGGGCCGTGCTCGTGTCGGAGGCGCGACTTCCCGGCATCCTTCTGATCCCCGCCGTCGCGGTGGGTGCCGCGGGCGCAGTCGTCGGGATCGTCGCGGCGGTGTCGGCCGGCCGGGTCGCCGGCGTCGCCCCCGCCGCCCTCGCCCTGGCGCTGCTGTGCCTGCCGATCGCCACGAGCCTGCAGGTGCTCGACGACGCGCGGGACGGCAGCGGAGGCGACGCCTACGTCGGCGTCACCGCGCAGAAGGGCAACCCCGACGAGACGTTCGCCGTCTCGCCCCCGGCCCCCTGGGGCGGGACCGCGGGACTGACCCCGGCGGTGTCGCAGCTGGTCGACACCGCGCGCGCCCACGGCGGCGGCACGGGCGGCGAGGCCCTGATGGTGACCGATTCGTGGGCGATCTCGGCGCAGATCATCGACGCGACCGGGGCGGACGTGCTCACCGACGGCGGGTACTCGGGCCACGTGCCGGTGTTCACCGCCGCCCGGCTGAAGGATCTCGTGCACACCGGTCGGGTCCGCCTGTTCGCGGTGGCCGACGGCGCCCCCGAGTCCGACCCGGTGCGGGAGGTGGCGACCTCGTCCGGATGCCGCGAACTCAGGGCCTGGTCATTCGCGGCCAAGAACGAGGGCGGTGACGTGAACAAGACCTCGGGAGTGACGCTCTACGGGTGCGGCGTCTGACAAACGCCCCCGGAGACGCCCGGGAGGGCCTTCCGATCGCAGGCGCCTCGGCACCGCCGGTAGACTTCAGCCAGTGACCCGCACCCGAGCCGAAGCCGCCTATCTGCGCTCGGCGACGGCGTTCAAGAACCCCACTCTCGACCTGCTGCACGGGCGATTCGCCCCCTTCGTCGTGGCGGTGCTGTCGGTGGTGTTCACGCCCGATCGCCCCGCCGTCGCGGTCGCCGACGCCCACGTCGAGGTCGCCGAGGCGATCGAGGAGTTGCGCGCCGCGGGCATCGACTCCGACGACGACCGCCGCATCCCCGCCGGTACCGCCCGCGAGATCTGCCGCGGGTGGGTGCGCGTCGGCTGGCTGGGGCTGCAGATCGAAGACGACGTCGAGGTCTACCGCCTCTCGGCCCACGCGGTGGGGGCGCTCGAGATCGCCGGTCGCGCGGGCGGCGGTCGCGCCCGCGTCTCGCGCTCGCGCGTGCGCACCCTCCTCGACGCGGTCGAGCGCCTGTCGCGCGACGCCGAGAGCGATCCGGTCCGTCGACGCGAGGCGCTCCTCGAGGAACGCGCCGCCCTGGATGCCGAGATCGCGGCGCTCGACGAGGGCATCGTCGAGCCGCTCGACGACGAGCACCTGCTGGAGGAGGCCGAGAACGTCATCCACCTCGCCCGCGAGCTCCCCGCGGACTTCTCCCGCGTGGCGGAGTCGATCGCCGCGATGCAGCGCGACGTGGTGGCCGAGCTGCGCCGGGACGTGCGCCCCACCGGCGACGTGCTGCGCGAGTACCTCGAACGCGGTCGGCAGGTGATGCAGGCCACCCCCGAGGGGCGCGCGTTCCAGGGGGCGCTGCGCCTGATCGGCGATCCCGAGCACATCGACGACCTCACCGAGCAGCTGCACGCGGTGCTCACGCAACCGTTCTCGCGGCTCATGACGCCCGAGCAGCGTGGCGAGCTCGACGCCATCGCCCGCCGCGTCGAGGCGGGCGTGCAGGAGGTGCTCACCGCCCAGCGCCGCGCGTCGCACGTGATCACCGCGCAGGTGCGCACGCACGACCCGATCCGCGACCGCCAGGTCGACGATCTGCTGCGCGGCGTGATGGCGGGCCTGCACCGCTGGAGTCAGACGCGGGCGCCCGGTCGCGTCGAGCCGGTGCGCACCCTCCCCCTCGCCGACATCGGGCACCTGCGCCGATCGCTCAGCGACGTGCGTCCACCCGGGGCGCCGGAGCCGTTGGCATCCGCCTCCGAGGTCGACGACGCCGAGTTCGCTGCGGTCGACACGCGCGCGTGGGGCGGTCCGCACTACGCCGAGCTCGAGGCCTACGTCGCGGGTCTCGGGGACTCCTTCGACCTCGCCGCCGCCTTCGCCGGGGCGGATACCGAGACGCGGCGCCCGGTCGACCTCGTCGGGCTGCTCGAGATCGTGCACCGCGGGGGTCTCGTCGAGACCGACGAGGTCTCGATCGTCGAGGCCGTGCGCCCCGACGGCACGACCCGCCGCTTCGCCTTCGGGGCGGTCACGGCGCGAGGTGGGGCCGGGTCCGAGACGGCACCGCCGCCGGGCCGGGCGGCCCCCGCGGAATCGCCCCGGAGCCCCGACCTCCCCCCTCGACCGAGCCAGGAAAGTGTGATCGATGACTGACGTGGACCTGTCCGTCCCCGACGCCGACTCCCCCGTCTTCATCGCCCCCGTGGCGATGGAGAACGACCCCGACGCGCTCTTCGCCGGCGACCGCGGCGTGCTCGACGCCGCGGTGCGGCGCGTGCTCGTGCGCATCCTGCAGCGTCGCTTCCTGCTCGCCGAGTCATCCCCCGCGGAGTGGAAGCTGCTGCTGGAGCACCAGCAGATGATCGAGTCGCGCCTGAACGACCTATTCGTGCGGCTCGTCGTCGACCACGCCCGTGGCGTCGCCTACAAGGAGCAGGTGCGCAGCGACGAGCTCGACGTCCCGATCCTGCTGAAGGACGAGGCCTACTCACGCGCCGAGACGCTCGTGCTCGTCTACCTGCGCACGGTCTTCCAGCGCGAGACGACCGCGGGCACGGCATCCGCCCGCGTCGACGTCGAAGAGGTCGAGCAGACCGTGCTGACCTACTTCTCCGAGAGCGACGGCACACGCGCGAGCCAGCAGCGCGCGGTGCGCACCGCGATCGCGCGCCTCGACCGCGAGGGGATCATCGAGGAGGAGTCCGAGGGGCGCTATCGCATCGGCCCGCTCATCGAGGTCGTGCTGAGCGCCGAGGTCCTGCGCGAACTGCAGCGCTGGCTGGACGCGCAGACGAAGGATGCCGCGCCCCCGGCGCCGGAGTCGCGCGAGCCCGAAGCGACAGCCGAAGCCGAAGCCGGAGCCGACGCATCCGAGACGACCGAGGGAGAGCTCTCATGACCATGCTCGAGACCCTCTTCGGACTCATCCCCGCCGCCTCCCGCGGGCAGCAGTGGGTCGCCGAAGACCTGCAGCTGATCAACTGGGGAGGATACGACGGCACGCACCGCGTGCGCTTCGCCCCGACGGCGACCCTGCTGTGCGGCGGGTCGGGCTCGGGAAAGTCGACGCTCATGGACGCCTACGTCGCGCTCATGATGCCGCACACGACCCCCTTCAACGGCGCGTCCAACGGCGCCGTGGTGGGACGCCCGCGCGGGCAGGAGCAGCGCAACATCCTGTCGTACGGCCGCGGCAAGCTCGACGAGTCGCGCACCGACGAGGGCACGAAGGTGCGCGTGCTGCGCGGCGACGGCGTCGACACCTGGACGGCGATCGCGATGACGTGGGCCGACCACGACGGGGCGCGGTTCACGGCGGTGCGGGCCTGGTACATCCCCGCCGCGGCGCGCACCCTCGACGACGCGGTGAAGGTGCGCGCGACGGTGCACGGCGCGTTCGACCTGCGTCAGCTGGAGCGGGCGGCGCAGAGCCACCTGTCGGACTCCGCGGTGCGGGCCACGGGCCTGGACACCCTCGCGACCGACCGCGAGTTCTCGGCGCGCCTGCACGCGGTGCTCGGGATCGGCGCGGCCGGCTCGGGGACGAAGGCGATGAGCCTTCTCGCCCGCATCCAGGCCGGTCAGCAGATCACCACGGTCGACGACCTCTACAAGCGCATGGTGCTCGAGGAGCCCGAGACCCTCGCGGTCGCCGAGGCCGTCGTCTCGCACTTCGACGGGCTCGAGGGCACGCGCACGCGCATGCTCGAGGCGCGCCAGCAGGTGCGGGCGCTGCAGCCCATCCGTGCGATGAAGACGCGCATCGACGAGGCCGCCGAGCGCCTGCGGCTCATCGACGCGCTCGGACGCTTCGGCGACCCGGAATCGCGCGCGTCGCTGTGGCGCGCGCAGCGCCGCGTCGACCTCCTCACCGCCGTCGAGACCGAGCTGCGCGAACGCACCCACGCCACCGACGCCCTGGTGCGCGAGCGGCAGGCGCTGGCGGATGCCGCCGAGGCCGAACGCGAGGGTCTCGGCGACGTGCTGCGCGCGGCCGGGGGCGACCAGCTCGACGCCGCGCAGCGCGAGCTCCGCGCCCTCGAGCGGCGACTGGCCGGCATGCAGCGCGACCGTGAGAGGTTCGAGGCCGCCCTCGCGGTGCTCTCGGTCGAGGTGTCGTCGGCGAAGCAGTTCGCCGCGATCGTCGACGACGCACGACGCACACTCGGCGACGCGGACGCCAAGACCGCCGTGCGCGACGCCTTCGTCGCCGCGAGCAGCCGGCACACCGACCTGCGCCAGCAGCTCTCGGCGCTCGAGGCCGAGCACCGGCGCACGCAGACCCGCGACGACAACATCCCGCCGCGCCTGCACGAAGCGCGCGAGGCCCTCGCCGAGGCGGCGGGACTCACCGCCGCCGAACTGCCCTTCGTCGCCGAGCTCGTCGACGTGCGCACCGAGTACGAGCCGTGGCGCGGGGCGTTCACGCTCGCCCTCGGCGGCTTCGCGACGACGCTGCTCGTGGATGCCGCCCACCTGGCATCCTTCCGCTCCGCGATCGACGGGGTACGACTGAGCGAGAGACTGCGCTTCGAGGGCGTGTCGACCGACCTTCCCGAGCGCACGGGCCTCGACCCCGCGACCCTGCCCGGCCGGCTCGAGTACCGGCGGTCCCCCTTCACCGGGTGGCTGCAGGACCGCCTCGAGCAGCAGTTCTCCTTCGTCTGCGTCGATGCCGCGAGCGACCTGTCGCACCACCGCCTGGCGCTCACGATCGCCGGACAGACGAGCCAGGGCGCGCGCGGCGCGCATGGTGGGTCGACGCGGCAGAGCATCCTCGGCTTCTCGTCGCGCGTGCGCCTCACCGAGCTCGGCGAGCAGATCGTCACCGCGCGCCGCGACCTCGCGTCCGCGAAAGCCGCGGTCGACGAGGCCGCCGCGGCGCTCGACGCCTTCGACGAACGGCGCAGCGCCCTCGAGAAGATCGCCGACCTGACCTGGGACCAGGTCGACACGGCATCCGTCCAGCGCGAACTCGACCGCTGGAACGAGACCGTCGTCGAGGTCACCGCCGGAAACCCCCGCATCGCCGAACTGCAGGAGCAGATCTCGGGCGCCCGCGCCCGCGTGGCGCGACTGCGCGAGGAGATCGGCGCCGCCAAGACCGAGCAGCAGGCCCTCGCCGCCCGCTGGGCGGAGGTCACCGACGAGGTGGACGACGCCAACGCGCGTCTCGAGCGGGCCGAGGATGCCGCCATGACGCTGACCGCCGACGAGGCCGCCTACCTCGACGGGCTCTTCGTCGCCCCCGCCGACGACGCCTCGCCGTCGCAGCTGCTCGCGCGCTTCGACGCCGCCCTCGAGTCCGCGTCGAAGCGACTGCTCGAGGAGCAGCGCGCGGCGCAGGAGACCTGGGCCGATCAGCGCGAGAGCCTGCGGCGCACCCTCACCGCCTTCACCGACCGGTGGCCGAGCCCCAACCTGCTCGCGGACCCCGACGAGTCGCTCGGCGACTTCGAGCGCATCCTCGCCGACCTCGAGGCCAGCGGTCTGCACGAGCTGGAGGCCGAGTGGCGCGACTCGCTCCTGCGGCTGTCGGGCAACGACCTGACCAGCCTCGACTCGGCGCTCACGCGCGCCCTGCGCGAGATCCGCGAGCGCATCGCGCCGATCAACGACATCATGCAGGACCTGCCGTTCTACGATGACGAGCACCGCCTGCAGATCGTGCCGCGCGAGAACCAGTCCGAGGTGCGACGCCGGTTCCGGCGCGAGCTGCGCGACGTGCGGGCCGCGATCGACGCAGCATCCTCCGACGAGGAGCGCGAGGCCGTCTACGGCCGCATGGCGCGGCTGATCGGGCGGATCCGTTCGACGGCTCCCGACTTCGCCGACCTCGTCGATGTGCGCAACCACGTGCGGGTGAGCGCCGAGCGCTTCCGCGCCGACACGGGCGAGCACGTGGCCCTGTACGACCACATCGGCGAGAAGTCCGGCGGCGAGTCGCAGGAGCTGATCGCCTTCATCGTCGGCGCCGCCCTGCGGTACCAGCTCGGGGATGCCGGGTCGGAGCGCCCGCGCTACGCCCCGGTGTTCCTCGACGAGGCGCTCATCAAGGCCGACGCGCACTTCACCAAGCGCGCGATCGGCGCGTGGCGCGGGCTCGGCTTCCAGCTCGTCATCGGCGCCCCGAACGACAAGTACAGCGCGATCGAGCCGCACGTCGACGTCGAGTACGACATCCTCAAGGACACGCGCGGGCGCTCGTGGGCGAAGGCGAAGGTGGGCGTCGCGGACTGAGGTCACCCGCTCGATTGGCCAGGTCACGGCGCAGACGACCGGGAACGTCACGAGCCTCACCGCGCTCACCGCCCTGCTCCTCCCGGGCATGCTGGAGCGCCGCCGCGGCGCGATCATCAACGTGGCCAGTACCGCGGCGTCCCAGCCCCTCCCCCACATGTCGGTCGATGGGGCGACCAAGGCCTACGTGCTGTCGTTCTCGCGCGCGCTGTGGCACGAGACGCGGGGAACCGGCGTCGATGTCGTCGCGATCTGCCCGGGCGCCACCGCGACGGGGTCTTCTCCACCGCCGGCGACGACGCCTCGGTGGGCCCGCGCCGCACGCCCGAAGGCGTGGTCGACAGCGCCCTGAACGGCCTGCGCCGGGGGCGCCCGACCGGCATCGACGGCTCGGCCAACGCCCTGTCATCGCGCGTGGCCGCGGTCCTGCCGGAGCGCCTCGTCCTGCGGATCGCCGAACGGGCGATGCGCCCGGCCTCGCGCTGACGCCCACCTCGGCCCCGGCCACCCTGCTGTGCGAGCTCAGCCCTCGCGCGCGCGGAGCGCGTCGTCGACGCCACGCAGCACGACGGGTCCGAGGCCGTCCAGGTCCGCGCGCGCCGAGGGCACGTCGCGGAAGTACCGCACCACCGTGGCGACCTGATTCGGATCGGACCCCAGCGCCAGCATGGGTGCTTCGACGCGGGGGCCGGCTCCGTCGGCGATGAGGTGGAGCTTGGCCACGGGACCCGTGCCGATCCCCACCTCGGCGAGCTCGTCCCACCGCCAGTCGACGCGGCCGCGACCGCGGATGCCGGTGAGTCCTTCGGTCGTCAGGTGCAGCCCGGCCGGCTCGCGCAGACGCACAGCGCTCATGACGATCACTCCGAGGCCGAGCAGCCCGAGGGCGTATGGCGCACGCGTGAGCAGGAACGACGGCATGGTCGGCAGGTCCCCCGCATCGACGACGATCTGAGCCACCGCGGGGAGCAGCAGCAAGCTCCCGAGCACGAAAGGAACCGCGGTGGCAGCCGGGGCGGGGCGGAACCAGATCCCGGATGCCGACGGGTCGATGCGCAGCAATCGCTCCCGGATCGTCCCGAAGAGGACATGGAGGCAGGCCGCCGCCCCGAGGATGGTGACGGTCAGCGCTCCCATCACGAGGCGCAGACCGATGCGCTCATCGGCGACCGCCATGAGGACGGGCAGCACCGCGAAGAGAACGACGACGACGACGAGCCAGGTGGGGCGCCGGCCGTTCGGGAGGACCGGGATTCGCGGGTCGGTGGACGGAAGCCGGGGAGACATGGTGCTGATTGCCACGGTCAATTCTCTCCTCTGTAGGGCTGCGATCGAGGGGACGGCGGGACATACCCCTCCAGGCGGGGCTGGCGACCGGTGAAGAAGTCATCGACGGTTTCGCGCGAATCGAGGGGCACGGCGGCCTCCCACAGCCACCGGGCACCCGCACCGACGGCGAGCCCGCCGATCACGGTTCCACCGATGACCCACCCCACCGGGTTGCTGCCAAGCGCGACGGCCGCAGCCCCGCCTGCCGCCGCGCCTCCGGCACCGCCCGCCATCCCCCCGGCGATCTCCGCGACGCCGGAACTGAGCGAACCACCATCTGCGACGTCGGCGGCGAGGGACACGACGTCGATGACGTTCCCCGCGATCGGGAGCACGCGGGTCACCCTCGACACGCGACCGATGTGCTCCGCCAGCTCCTCCACCCCTGCCCGCATCCCGTGCGGATCCGCGGCCTCAGCGGCAGCACGCAGTGCGGGATTGCCGGAGCGCAGTTGGTCGCGGAAGGTCTCGGCCGCGGACTGCAGCGCATCGTGGTCCTTGCGCCACGTGCTCAGCGTCTGGTCGTAGAAGCTCTCATAACCGTCGAGCACGGAGGTCGCGAGCGACTCGTTCCCCTTCGCAGCGATGGCCGAAACCGTCCCGGCGAGCTTCTGCAGGCCCTCCACACGCGAGATGAGCGGAGCCATGTGCTCGCCGACCCAGGCGTCGAGCTCACCGGTCATCGTGCCGACCTGTGCGCCGAGATCGTTGTAGCTGGCGATGAGGGAGACGTACTCGTCGTACGCCTCGAGATCGTCCTCGGGCGCGCCGGGGCCCGGGCAGTACGTCAGAGACGTCGACGGTGGCAGAACGTTCGTGCCGACGACGTCGAGGCCGACCGCCGCAGCTTGGGAGCGAAGCGTCGCGACGTCTTCCTGCGCGCGCTCCAGCCGTCCGGCGTAGGCGCGGAACACCTCCACCGCGTCACCGAGGTAGCCGAGCACCTCATCGGCTCGACTGCGGATGTCGCCGACGACCGACCTCCACGCGGTTCCGGCCTCGCCCGTCCAGTAGTTGTTCGAATCGCCCCAGAGGTAGCTCAGTTCGAGATCGGCGCCCGTGTAGGCCCCCTTGACGCGGTCGAGCCAGTCCGCGACCGCGCGCACGCTCGCCGGATCACCGGGAATCCTCGCGTCGATCGGCATCAGTCCGCGAGCCCCTCTTCGAGCCGCGAGATCTCGTCTTCCGTCTGCTGTTCCGTCGCCTCGACGTCATCGAGGACGCTGTCGGTCACCGCTGCGACGAGGCGGACCGCTCCCGCGTATTCATTCGCCGCCTCCCCCGCGGCGCCGGCGATGAAGCCGATGAGGGCCGAGGCGGCTCCGCCATCGGCCGCTCCGGGGATGGAGGCGAGCGCGTCGTCGACGCGGTCGAGCTCGTCGACGACGAGTCCCATCCGCCGCGTCATGTTGACGCGGTCCACGAAGATCGGATCGCTCATCCGAGTCGCCCTCCTCGACGGGAATGAGGGGGCACCTCGAGGTCGAAGGCGACGACGTCGAACGGTTGCGCCTGACGGATCCGATCGAGCTCCGAGGTCATCAGCAGCATCCAGGGTTGCTCGCGCCCGCATGCGTCGGCGAGCCGGTCGAGCGCCGTGTAGGCGAGTAGCCCGCGGCGACCATCGACCAGCTTCTGCACGACGGCCAATTGGCCACGCCCCTCCGGGTCGTCCACCAGGGGCAGGTAGAGAGCGGGTGGCACGATGACCTCGCTCCGCATCGTGTCTCCCCGTGTTCCGCCGAGCGACATCACTGATCCCCCCATCCCCGAACCGTTCCGACAGCCTAGTGCGGTCGAGGTACGCCCGCCCACCTGTTGCGCGGCCCCGAGCCTCGCGCACGTCACAGACCGGGAATGTCCGAGCCGCTCTCTACGCTGAGTGCTGAGGGCACGGCGAAAGGCGGCACGGATGCAAGGACTCGAGATCACGGTTCTGCTCGGGCTCGCGATGCTCGTGGGCACGATTCTGGCTCCGCGACTGCGCGTCGCGACACCCCTCGTCCTGCTCGTCATCGGCCTCGCTCTGGGGTTCATTCCCGAGCTGCGGCAGATCGAACTGCCGCCCGAGACGGTGCTGCTGCTGTTCCTGCCCGTCATGCTCTTCCGCGAGGCGTGGACCACCTCGCTGCGGTCGGTACGCCGCTCGCTGCGCTACATCATCCCGATGAGCACGCTGCTCGTCGTGGCATCCGCTTTCGCCGTCGCCGGCGTCGCCACCCTCCTGGGCGTGCCGTGGGAGGCAGCCCTCGTGCTCGGCGCGGCCGTCGCCCCGCCCGACGCGACCGCCGTCGCCGCCCTCGGCCGGCTGCTGCCCGCCAAGACGTTCATGAAGCTCAAGGCCGAGAGCCTCACCAACGACGGCACCGCCCTCGTGCTCTACGCGATCGCCGTCGCGCTGCTGCTCGGCGATCAGATCACCCCGCTGCAGATCACGGGCATGGTGCTGCTGTCGTACCTCGGCGGCGCGGCGGCCGGCATCGCGGTGGCGGCCCTCGCGTTCTTCGCGCTGCGGCGGATGCAGTCGACCCTGACGATCAATCTCACCATGGTGCTCGTGCCGTTCGTGTCGTTCCTGATCGCCGAGCTGATCGAGGCGTCGGGAGTGCTCGCCGTCGTGTTCGCGGGCCTCATCATGGCCTGGGTCTCGCCGCGCATCACGACCGCGATGTCGCGAAGGGCGGCGGATGCCACGTGGCCCTTCGGCGTGTACCTCCTCAACGGTGCGCTGTTCGTGCTGATCGGGCTCGAGGTGCAGCTGGTGCTGCACGAGATCTCGGGGTCGGAGATCGGCATCCTGCTGCTGGTGACGGTGGCCGCGTGGATCGCCCTGTTCGTGGTGCGGTACCTGTTCCAGTGGCTGTTCTCGCCCTTCTCACGCCCCGCCGCGGGATCCTCGCGATCTCTCCGCCATCGGTCGCGGATCGTGAGCACCGTGGCCGGGTTCCGCGGGGCCGTGTCACTCGCGATCGCACTCTCGGTGCCGGTCACCACGGCCGCGGGCGACCCGGTGGCCGGTCGCGACGCGATCGTGTTCGTCACGGCGGGTGTGATCGTGCTCACCCTGCTCGTGCAGGGGCCCCTGCTGCCGGCGGTCATCCGGTGGGCGAAACTGCCCAACGACGACGCGGCCACCGAGGAGTTCGAGCTCGCCGAGCGGGCGATCTCGGGTGCGGCCCTGGCGGCCCTCGACGATCTGGCGGTCGAACACGGCATCAGCGACAGGGTCCGCGATCGCGCGCGGCGGGAGGGCTACGAGCGTCTCGAGCTCGCCAACGCGCGCGCCGTCGCGCGCCAACGAGCCAACGAAGAACGGGACCTCGCCGAGCTCGACGCCTCGCTCGACGACGACCGCGCGGCGACCGGACCCGTGCCGCCCGACGCCCCCGACGGCGACCGGCGCTCGGGCGACCGCTCCCCCACGACGGCCGACGACGATGGAGCGGCCTTCACCGGCCCGCTGCAGATGATCGCCGTGAGCGACGACATCGACGTGACGCAGCGATCCCCCCTCCTGCGTCACAAAGAGGCGCAGCGACTGCGGCTCGCGATCCTCGACCGCAAGCGCGAAGTGCTGTTGCGCCTGCGTCGGGAGGGCACGATCGACGACCTCGTCGCACGCCGCATCCTCGCCGGTCTCGACATCGAGGAGATCCGCGCGCGGGGGCTCGAGAAGTCCAGCGAGTGACGGGGATCGCGACGCGCCCGTCCGCGTGACCCACGCCGGCGCTTGTCACCGCGCGGGCGGCGCCTGCCGCTCCCGCTCCCCCACGGGCGACACGAGACGCACGGATGCCGGGGCGTCGCGGGCCAGAAGCAGGTCGGCGTCGCGCCCCCGGCGGAGCCCGCGGGCGTCGCGCCCGCGAGACGCCCGTGCCGACAGCCCCGCCTCCTCCAGCCGCCGGCGCAGGCCCGTCGGCAGCGCCGGCAGGGTCGCCGCCATCCTCGGCGGTCGACGCGCCAGACCGAACAGCAGCACGACGCCCGACCCCGCGACCGGCCGCACCTCGACGCGCGTCGGCGCGTCGCGAGCCGCCCACCTCAGCGCCCGCACCTCGCCAAGGGCGAGGTCGACGATCCTCATGGCATCCGTCTTCTCCTCTGTCATGCGCTCGATGACGAGACGCCCGCGCGTGACGCGGACGAGCACCTCGACCGTGCGTGCCCGCGCGATGAGCAGGATGGCGCCGTAGATGGGCAGGCCGATCAGCCAGCCCAGCACGACGACGATCATCAGGGGACTCATCCGCATCGCGACGTCGGTGAAGACCACCACGAACACGCTGAGCACGCCCGCCGCGAGGGCGAACAGGATGCCGATGACGCCGCGGTAGGTCGACAGGCGCAGCGCGACGGCGGGCAGACGCAGCTCCCACACGTCGTTCGTCCGCGTCCAGTCCGGCGACACGAGCCGGGCCGCGCGCCGGGCGGAATCGGCCCGGACGAGACCGAACACCCTCCCGATGAGGGTCAGCCAGATCCACCCGGCCGCCGGAACCGCGGCGAACGAGAGCGCGGCGGTCGCCGACGCGTCGACGGTGCCGGGGATCACCCCGCGCGTCAGCAGGTACAGCGCTGCCGCGGCGGCCGCGGCGACGCCGACGTGCAGGCCGAACGACAGGCCGGGAGAGCGCAACGCCATCAGCCCGCGGACGGCCGCGTGAGCGACGAGCCAGCCGGCGATCAGACACAGCAGGAATCCCGCGAAATCGAGGTCCGTCCCGAGCAGGGGAAGCGCCGCGAGTCCGCACAGCACGGCCCAGAGCAGCGGATGTCCGAGCAGCGCGCGCACACGGAATCGGTCGTGCCCTTCGGTCATACGATCCCCCCGGTCGGTCCGCCGCCATCGGCCCCTCGACGATGACCGGCTCCTCGATCCTACGAGCCGCCGGCGGATTCGTCAGGGATCGCCCGTTGGCGGACGCCTCCGACGGGATGCGTCGAGACCCGGACCGGCCGGCCCGCGTCTCGCGCCCTCCGCCCCGCGCAATGCCCGCCCCGGGCCCTGCCGCCAGCCCGCGCAGCGCACGCCCCACGCGCCCTCCGCCCCGAGCTTCGTCGCCACCCCGCGCAACGCCCGCCCCGCGCAACCCCCGCCCCGAGCTTCGTCGCCACCCCGCGCAGCGTCCGCCCCACCCGCCACCCGCCCGCGCCGACCCACCGCCCCGACGACCGCTCCGACCCCGCGGGCCCCGCCGTCACTGGCCGGGAACGAGCAAGCCGCTCTCGTACGCCGCGATGACGAGCTGCGCCCGGTCGTGCGCGCCGAGCTTGAGCATCGTGTTCTTCACGTGCGTCTTCGCGGTGTGCGGAGAGATGAAGAGGGCCGCGGCGATCTCGTCGTTGGACCGCCCGCGTGCGACAAGCTGCAGCACCTCGCGTTCCCGCTCGGTGAGCACCGCCAGGGTGGGCGCGTCACGCGGAGCTGCGGGCTCCGTCCTCCGCACGTATCTCTCGATCAACGCCCGCGTAGCCGCCGGCGACAGCAGCGCCCCTCCCTCGTCGACGGCGAGCACGGCCTGCACGATCTCGTCGGGCTCGGCCCCCTTGCCGATGAAGCCGCTGGCCCCCGCGCGAAGAGCCGCCACGACGTAATCGTCCTCCTCGAACGTGGTCAGCACGAGCACGCGCGTCTCGGCGAGCGCGGGGTCGTCGCAGATGCGCCGGGTGGCCTCGATGCCGTCCATGCGCGGCATCCGGATGTCGCACACCACCACGTCGGGCCGGAGGCTCGCGGCGAGCGCCACGGCCTCCTCTCCGTCGACGGCTTCGCCGACCACCTCGATCCCGTCGGCGGCGTCGAGCAGGTCGCGCACGGCGGATCGGATGAGGGCCTGGTCGTCGACCACGAGCACGCGGGTCATGGGGTACCTCCGGGGGCGGCGGCGAGCGGAAGGCGGGCGGCGAGCCGATAACCGCCCGGCGCGAGCCCGGCGTCGAGGTGCCCGCCCACCGACTCGACGCGTTCGCGCAGCCCCACGAGGCCGAAGCCGGAGGGCGAGGCGGTCGCGGGCGCGTGATCGAGGGGGTTCGTGATCACGATCTCGACCTCGTCGTGATCGCGACGCAGGAGCACGTGGGCGCGCCGAGCCGTTCCGTGCTTGAGGGCGTTGGTGAGCCCCTCCTGCACGACGCGGTAGGCGACGATGTCGACCGAGAGCGGCAGCGCGTCGGCCGGGTCGTCGCGGGCGAGTTCGTCGCGCACGACGACGTCGCAGCCGGCGACGCGCACGGATTCGACGATGTCGTCCAGTCGGGCGAGCCCGGGTTGCTCGCGCGGGGCGGCCTCCTCGGGCGCGCGCAGCACGGCGAGGAGCGATCCGATCTCGCCGAGCACGTCGCGCGATGCGGTGCGGATCGTCGACAGCGCCTCGCGCGCGCGCTCGGGGCGCGTCTCGAGCGTGGATGTCTCCACCCCGGCGTTGAGGCTGATGACCGAGATACGGTGCGCGACGGCGTCGTGCAGGTCGCGCGCGATACGCAGGCGCTCCTCGGTGACCCGCCGTCGCGCCTCGGCCTCGCGCGTCTGCTCGGCGCGGCGGGCGCGTTCGA
Organism: Microbacterium sp. BWR-S6Y; assembly: GCF_041379845.1. Taxonomy (NCBI): domain Bacteria; kingdom Bacillati; phylum Actinomycetota; class Actinomycetes; order Micrococcales; family Microbacteriaceae; genus Microbacterium; species Microbacterium sp. BWR-S6Y. The sequence continues at coordinate 489,331 of NZ_JBFECV010000002.1, read as the reverse complement.
TCACGGCCTCGACGTACGCCCGGCGCGAGCGTGCGGCATCCCCCAGGGCACCGGCGAGACTCACCATCAGCCCCACCTGCAAAAAGCGGGTGTCGAGTCCGGTCGTGAGTTCGACGACGATGCTCGCGGCCACCAGCCCCACGACCGCCGGAATGGCCACGGGGGCGGCCTCTCGACGCGGCAGCCGGTCGGCCATCGCGTACGCCGCGATGACCATCGACAGGGCCACCCCGGGAAGGAGCACACCGAGCACGAGTGCGGTGACGTACAGCGCGATGCAGGTGAGAAGCACGGTGCGCGGCAGGCGGCGGCGCAGCGGCAGCAGCACGGCCGGCACGATCGCGATCGCGTACTCGAGGGGGTTCGCCGCGCGCAGCTCCGGGAAGGGCACGGGGGCGAAGACCGGCACGATCACGAGCACCGCGGCGACCACGTCGAGCACCCAGGCGCGACCGGCGGGGATCAGACGCGGCGCGGTGTCCGTCGTCGGGTCGGGTCGCATCGTCCCAGTCTGACGCGCGGGCGGGCGTCTCACCATCGCCCTCTCGGAGCAGACGCGATCTCCCCCCACGGGGGTAGGCCCTCACCCCGCCGGAGCGACGCGGATCACCGCCCTCGCGAGCGACAGTGAGGTCATGTCATCCGAACCTCCTCCCCCACTGCTCTCCGTCACCGACCTGCACAAGTCGTACGGCCGCGGATCGGCCCGCTTCGACGCCCTGCGCGGCGTGAGCCTCGACATCCACCGCGGCGAGAGCATCGCGATCGTCGGCAAGAGCGGGTCGGGAAAGTCGACCCTCATGCACCTGCTCGCGCTCATGGACGCCCCCTCGAGCGGCACCGTGCGCCTCGAGGGGAAGGATGCCGCGACCCTGCGCGGACGCCGCCTCAATCGCACGCGCAACAAGACGTTCGGCTTCGTGTTCCAGCAGTTCTTCCTCACCCCCAGCGCCTCGGTGCTCGAGAACGTCGTGCTGCCGTTGAAGATCGCCGGCGTGGGACGCGCGGAGCGGCGCCGCCGGGGGCTCGCGGCCCTCGCGGAGCTCGACATGCAGGACAAGGCGAAGAACAAGGCCACGGCCCTCTCGGGCGGGCAGAAGCAGCGCGCCGTCATCGCGCGCGCCCTCGTGAACGACCCCCGCGTGATCTTCGCCGACGAGCCGACGGGCAACCTCGACTCCGCGACGGGGGCGGTCGTGGAAGACATCCTCTTCCGCCTGAACCGCGAGCACGGCATCACCCTGATCGTCGTCACCCACGACGACGACCTCGCCGCGCGCTGCGACCGGCGGGTGCAGATCCGCGACGGCGTGATCGTCGCCGAGGAGAGGAGCGCGGCATGAAGACCGGCGACCTCGTCACCACCGCGGCGGCGAACACGTTCCGCTCGAAGACCCGCACGATCCTCACGGTCCTCGCGATCTTCGTCGGAGCCTTCACCCTGACGCTCACCAACGGTCTCGGCACCGGCATCAACCGCTTCATCGACGACACCGTCTCGGCGATCGGCTCGGCCGACGTGCTCACCGTGACGAAGACGGGCACCGGGGCGGCGGCATCCGGAGAACCACAGAAGTACGACCCCGAGGCGGTGTCGGCGGCGAATACGAACCCGGGTCGGCCCGGGGCGACGGCGACCGTGTCGGCGTTGACGGATGCCGACATCTCCGACCTCCGCGCCCTCCCGGGCGTCGCCGCCGTGACGCCGACCAAGGCCGTGCAGATCGACTACGTGCAGGTCGACGGCGGCGACCGGTACGTGGCGAGCGCGGGCTCGCTCATCGGTGGGCAGACGCCGCAGCTCGCGGCGGGCAGCGCCCCCGACGGCGCGACCGACGCCCTGCAGGTGGCGATCCCGGAGTCGCTCGTGGCACCCCTCGGTTTCGCCGACGCCGCCGACGCAGTCGGGGCGACCCTCTCGATCGCCGTCTCCGACCCCGTGCGCACGCAGCACGTGATCTCGGCCACCATCACCGGAGTAACCGAGGGCGCCTTCGCCTCCGCCACGGCGCTGACCACCGATCCGGCTCTCGAGGACGCCCTCTTCGCGGCGCAGAACACCGGGGTGCCCGCCGACCAGCTCGACCGCTACGCGAGCGCGAGCGTCACCCTGTCGTCGTCGACGCCGCAGGCGGTCGACGACGCGAAAACCGCGTTGACGGATGCCGGGTTCTCGGGCCAGACCGTCTCGGATCAGCTGGGCACGTTCAAGGCGGTGATCGACGGCATCGTGCTGGTGCTGAACGCCTTCGCGGTGATCGCCCTGCTGGCGGCGAGCTTCGGCATCGTCAACACCCTGCTCATGTCGGTGCAGGAGCGCACGCGCGAGATCGGCCTGATGAAGGCGATGGGCATGGGCAGCGGCCGGGTGTTCTCGCTCTTCAGCCTCGAGGCGGTGATGCTCGGGCTCCTGGGCAGCCTCATCGGCGCGGTCGTCGCGATCGGCGTCGGCACGGCCGTCAGCGCGCAGCTCGGTCAGACCCTGTTCAGCGACCTGCCGGGGCTGCAGCTCATCGCGTTCGATCCCCTGTCGATCCTCGTCACGACCGTGGCGATCATGGCCATCGCGTTCCTCGCGGGGAGTCTGCCGGCCGCTCGGGCGGCGCGCGCCGATCCGGTGGAGTCGCTGCGGTACGAGTGACGGCGGAGCGGGCCCGGGGTCGGTGACCTCGGGCCCGTTCGTGCGCTCTGCCTCGGGCCCCGCGGAGCCCGATGACAGGATGACGCCGCGTCGGTGCGGGCAGGGCTCAGGCGTGCAGCGCTCGGGCACGCGGGGCTCGCGCGTGCGGCACCCGGGCACGCAGCGCTCACGCGCGCAGCGCTCACGCGGGCAGGGCGACCCCGTGCAGGGCGGTGACGACCGGGGCCAGCTCTGGCTGCCTCTCGGCGTCGGCAAGGACGCGTTCGAGCGCCTCGTCGTGAACCGGCTGGGCGCGCTCGTACAGCGCTCGGCCGGCCGGGGTCAGCTCGGTGTAGATCCCGCGCCGATCGTCGGCGCAGAGAACCCGGGAGAGCAGCCCCCGGTCCTCGAGCCGGTTGACCAGACGCGTGGTCGCACTGGGGCTCAGGGCGGCGGCCCGGGCCAGCTGCTGCATCCGCATGTGCCACCCGTCCTGTCGGTCGAGCGCGTCCAGCACCGTGTACTCGACCACGGAGAGTTCGACCGCGGTCAGCGCTCTTTCGAGCTCGGCTTCGATCACGGCGTGCAGAGCCGCGAGCGTGCGCCACCCGCGCGCTCGGATCTCCACGGCGTCGTCGGCGATCCCCATCGGGCACTCCTCTCGTCAATAGTTGCTTGCGCGCATTAATTGCGTATGCAATCATTTCTCCTGCCGCTGCAAAAGAGCGCGCGTGCAACTATCTCAGTGTATCAGGAGACCCCTCATGCCTCTCGGACTCATCGCCCTCGCCGTGGGCGCTTTCGGAATCGGACTCACCGAATTCGTCATCATGGGCCTGCTCCCGCAGGTGGCCGCCGACTTCGCCGTGTCGGAATCCACCGCGGGATGGCTCATCTCGGGCTACGCCCTCAGCGTCGTCGTCGGCGCTCTCGGCCTCACCGCCGCCACGACGCGCCTCCCGCGCAAACCCGTCCTGCTCGGGCTGCTCATCCTCTTCATCCTCGGGAATGCCGTGACGGCCCTCGCCCCCGACTACGAGATCGCCCTCGTCGGGCGCGTCCTCGCCGCGCTGTGCCACGGTGCATTCTTCGGTATCGGCGCGGTGGTGGCCGCCGACCTCGTCGCCGCCGAGAAGCGCGCCGGAGCCATCGCGCTCATGTTCACCGGCTTGACCGCCGCGAACGTGTTCGGCGTGCCCTTCGGTACCTTCCTCGGGCAGCAGCTCGGCTGGCGCTCGACGTTCTGGGCCATCGCCGCGATCGGCGTCGTGGCCATGATCGGCATCGCTGCGCTCGTGCCGTCGCTGCCGCTTCCGGCGGAGCGCGTGCGCCTGCGCACCGAGCTGGGCGCCTTCCGCTCGGGACAGGTGTGGCTGTCGCTGCTCATCACCGTCCTCGCCTACGGCGGGATGTTCGGCGCGTTCACCTACATCGCGTACACCCTCACCGAGGTGAGCGGCTTCGACACCACCGCCGTGCCCTGGCTGCTGGTGCTGTTCGGCGTCGGACTCGTCGCGGGCAACGCGGTCGGAGGTCGCCTCGCCGATCGCTCGGTGGATCGCACGCTAGTGGTCTTCGTCGCCGCGCTGCTCGTCGTGCTCCTCGCATTCGCGGCGTTCGCGGCATCCGGAATCGCCACCGCGATCGCGCTCTTCCTCATGGGAGGGTTCGGCTTCGGAACCGTTCCGGGCCTGCAGACCCGGGTCATGATCTACGCCGGGGGCGCCCCGACCCTCGCGTCGGGCGCGAACATCGGCGCGTTCAACGTGGGGAACGCGCTGGGTGCGTGGGCCGGCGGCCTCGGCATCGCCGCGGGCCTCGGATACACCTCACCCTTGTGGATCGGCGCCGGCATCACCGCCCTCGCCCTGATCGTGGTGGTGGCCGCCGCCCACGCCGCGCGACGGGCGACCCCGATCGAGGCCGGCACCGAGAGCCTCCCCCTGCCGGTCTGACCCCTGCCGGTCTGACCCCTGCCGGTCTGACCCCGCACGGACGGCGCCCCGCGATCCTCCGCGGTCGCGGGACGCCGCCCCGCGCCGAGGGCGCGACGTCCATCACGCGGAAACGACGAAGGACCGGAGCCTGTCGGCATCCGGTCCTGTCGTGAGAGGCCCGGGACGGGCCGCGAGGACGCTCAGTCTCCGCCGTTGATCACCGAGAGGTACGACCCGAAGGGGCGCACGGGCTCGGAGGCGGAGAAGTCGTCGGCGATGCCCTCGTGGGGCGTGGTGTCGAACTGCATGGATCGAGTGTGCCCGGCGAAAGCCCCCGTCAGAGGACGGTTGACAATCCGTCGGTATCTCGTCTAGCTAACTACTCGCCGTCCTAACTGATCGATGCGCTGCGCGAGGGAGACTCCGGATGCCGTCACTCCGGCGCCGGAGCCACGACCGGCGCGAGCACGATGATCCCCGCCCCCACGAGCGCGACGGCGGAACCGACGTAGTCCCACACGGTGGGGCGGAAGCCGTCGACGATGATCCCCCACGCGAGGGAGCCGGCCACGAAGACCCCGCCGTACGCGGCGAGCACTCTCCCGAAGTGCGCGTCGGGCTGCAGCGCCGCGACGAACCCGTAGGCCCCCAGCGCGACGATCCCGAGCAGCGCCAGCCACCAACCGCGGTTCTCGCGCACCGCCTGCCAGATCAGCCAGGCGCCGCCGATCTCGGCGACCGCGGCGAGGGCGAACAGCACGACGATGCGGACGGTGGTCATCGGGTCATTATCGCGGCCCGGTCGTCTCGACGCGGCATCCGCAGGCCCTGGAAGACGCCGCGGGGACGCCCCGGTTACGGCTGTTCACCCCCAGATTACGCGGAGGGAAAATCTCGGTCGCGGCCGCCGCGGGAGGACTACCTTTCCCGCAGGGAGTGATGATGACTCGACCTCGCACCTTGACCCACACCTACACGCTCGCGGGCGGCTGGCAGAAGGCCGCCCACGAACCTCTCACGCCGGAACGGGCCGCTGAACTGCGCGAACAGGGCATCATGCTCGTCCGCGCCCGCCGCGGCCTGTTCGATACGCGGGAGATTTCGCTCCGCCAGTACCCGCCCGCGCGCTGACCCCCCGAAGAGGGGACAGACATCCCGCCCCACGACGCGTAGCGTCGTTACCCCCGCTCCGATGACGTAGCTCCCTCGAAAGCCTGCCTTTTGGAGTGGACATGACTCGCCCCCGCACCGTGACCCACGCATACCGCATGCCCGGCGGATGGGAAGAACTCCCTCACCGCCCCCTCACCACCGAGAACGCCCGCGCGCTCCGCGACGAGGGATACACCCTCGTGCGAGCGCGACGAGGCTGGATGAACTCCAAGGAGCTCTCGCTCACGCTGTACACCCAGCAGCCGGCGAGCTCTCCGCAGTGGCCGGATTCCGATATCCGCCCCTCGGGATCCTCCGCCGCCTGACCCCCGAGCCGGTCGTCCCGCGCCGGCCGACGCCCTCGGCATCCGCTCCGCTCCCTCACCGACGGATGCCGCTGACACGCGCCCGCCGCGGGACCCCGTTCGCGCAGCCGGTCCGACACGGTCCCCCTGCCGGGTAATGTCGATGGGTCGGTTTCATGCATTCAAGGGGGCAATGCCGGTGTCAGGATCGCAGACGATCACGCACGCCTATCGACTGCCGGGCGGGTGGGAAGCCGTGCCCAAGCAGCGATTGAACATTCCGAACGCGCTCGCTCTGCGCGCGCAGGGGTACACGATGATCCGCGCGAAGCGACGATTCCGCAGCCCCTACAACCACTCGATGGTGCAGTTCCTGCAGGCGGCCGGTCACGTCGACGGCTGAGCGCGGTCATCTCGCGCGACGGCGCCTCTTTAGCGCACCCCTCGGTCAGCGCGGGCCCCGTGCGCCGGGCGTATACCCTGGGCGCATGACGTGCACGCGGCCCACCCTCGACGAGATCACGCAGTGGGTCGCCGACTACGAGAAGACCGACTCCGTGGCGCACGCCACGGTCCACGTGCTTCCCCAGGACGACCCCGAGCACACCGAATCGGGCATCGTCGCCGTCCACCTCAATCACGGCCCCGCGTCGATCTACCTCAACGTGGACTGCGAACGCTCGTGGACCGCGACCCTCACCGAGCGTTCCGGCGAGTTCCCCCTCAAGGGCGGCCACCTCATCGCCCTCGGCGAGGAGCTCTACACCACCGGAAAGCTCTGCGAGTACCTGCAGCAGCGGACGGATGCCGCGGAGGCGGGCGCCTCGAGCCCGGCGTAGGCCGCGGCTCCCCGCGGCATCGCGGACGGAGCACCGTGTTACCGTTCGGTGAAATCCGACACACGTGTCGGATTTCACGGGTAGAGTCCCTGGCATGAGCACCTCCGTCAGAGCCGCCCCGAAGCTCCGCGGGAGCTACGCGAAAACTCCCGCGCAACGCGAGCGGATCGTCGATGCCGCCTTCGCGGAGTTCATCGAGGTCGGTTTCGCGGAGGCGACGATCAACGGCATCGCCCGACGCGCCGAGATGAGTCGGGCCGGCATCCTGCATCATTTCGCGACCAAGACCGACGTGCTCGCCGCCACCCTGGCCCGATGCGACGCCGTCATCGACGCGCACATGGAGGGTCGGCGCGGGGTCGACGTCGTCCGTGGCATCCTGTCGCTCTTCGCCGGCGATCAGGCGCTCGCCGACGTCATGCGGGTGCAGGGGGCGCTGTCGGCCGAGGCGCTGCGCCCGGACCATCCCGCACACGCCCACTTCGCCCGCCGCTTCGCCGCGATCGCGGAAGCCCTCGACGAGGCGTTCGCCGTGATGGCCGTGGAGGGACGCGCGACCACCGACGTGCCCACCGCGCAGATCGCGCGGGAGAGCCTCGCGCTGGCGGAGGGCCTGTTCCTGCAGTGGCTGCGCGGGGACACCGACGTCGACGTGGCCGCCGCCGTCCGTCGGCACGTGCAGCGGTTCTTCTCCGTCGATGCATGACGACCTCTCGCGGGCCCGGCAGGAGCGGAGCACGCGCGTCGACTTCAGCCGACTCGGCGACACGGTGTGGCTCGCCCGCCGCGGGTCCGCCGTTCTCGGATACGTCGGCCTCGACGAGCAGGGATACGTGGCGTTCGATCCCGACCTGACGCCCCTGGCATCCTCCGCGCGGGAAGACGAGGTGCGTGCGGTGTTCACGCGGGCGGCGCCGGCCCCCGTCGCGCCGAAGCCCGTCCGGCCACAAGAACTCCTGGCCGAGGTGCGCGAGACCCTCGCCGCGTTCGTGCGCGATCATCGCGGGAGCGGCATGACCGCCGAGCTGACGTTCACCGATCCCGACCTCGGCATCGACCCCGCCGTTGTGCTCCTCCGCTTCGCCGACGGCGGCGTGGTCCTGCTCACCCGCGAGCATCGGGACGCCTGGGAGGCCGTCATCGAGCCGCCCGTCGGCGAGATCCAGGCCGACACCGCCCACCTGCAGGGCCTCGCGCGAGACCTGCTGGCCGTCGCCGACCTCAGCGAGCGGCTGAACCGGCGCCCATGACGAGGCGTCGCCCGCGTGCTCGCTCCGTGTGGCGCGCCGCCCTGTGGGGTGCGATCGTCGCGAGCGCGGCGGCCGGTGCGGCTCTTCTGACGACGGATGCCGATGCGGGAGCGCTGCTGCTGCTCACCGCGCTCGTGCTCGCGGCACCCGCGACCGCGGGGCGGCGGTCGCCGTGAGGCCGCGGCGCCCGCGACCTCAGCGCAGCGGTCACCGTGACGCCCTCGCGATATCGCGGCTCGTGGGGCGTCGGTCGACGTGAGGACCTCGCGGTTTCGCGCCTCGTGGGGCAGGGTGGAGGGATGACCGGACTTCTCGGCTGGCACGCTCTCATCATCATCGGTGTCCTCGCGGTGATCGCCCTCGCGATCTTCGCCGTCTACGCCCTCGTGCGGCTCGCGGCGCAGCAGGGCGTCGCGGCTGCGGAGCGGCGGGGGCGGCGGGAGTAGGGGGCGCCGCGGGGGTTTCTCTGCGGGGGCGCGGGCGGTCGCGGAAACGACAAGAGGCCCGAACCCCCGCGATTCTGCGGAAGTTCGGGCCTCATCTGTCGGGATGACAGGATTTGAACCTGCGACCCCTTGACCCCCAGGCGTCCAGACGGTGCGATCGAGACCGAAATTCGCGTGATTCCGGACCTCAGATCATGCTGAGCACGTCACGAGATGCATGGTTCGCATGATTTTGGTCCCCAATTGGTCCCCCTCCCCGAAGGCGCGCGGGAGCCTGAAAAGGAGCTTCGTTGGCGCGCAGATGGTCAGAGATCCGGCCGACACGCTCTTCGCTTCGTCAGCGGGCGTGACTTCGATAAGGGGGTTCTTGCCCTTCTCCCCCGCGACGCACCAACAGCCCGCCGACCGATGCTCAGCGACATGCATGAGCGAGACTGATCCCCTGCGGCATCGTCGTGGTCGCCCCGAGGTGTCGGCGGTGGAGGAGATAATTTGGCTGTGATCAAACGTCCACCGGATCTCATGGCGCAAATCGAGCGTGACCTTCTCGATGAGAAACCGCTCGACACTCTGCTCCGCAAACTCATCCTGCTCGGCGGAAGCGCAGGCTCACCCGAGCTTCGCAACTGGGCGTCGGTAGAGCTCCGCGGCTACGGGCGGGACGCGGAGCTGCCCCTGTACCGAACTGTGTCCGCTCCGCTGCAAATCGACGGCACCGTTCCAGGCGGGATCGTGCGCCACGAGACAATCGGCGCGATGGACATTCCCGACTTCGCTCGCGACGAAATCAACGAGCAAGTTCCACTTCGAATGGGCGTGAGCGAGATCCACAGCATGGTGGATCAGCACCGAACCGACAGAATGGTCAAGCTCCAGCCACCGGGTGCTCCCGACCTCGTCACCTATATGAACGGCACCCGGGAGATGAACGGCCACATCACTGCGCTCTACTGGAGCGTCAGCACTATCGCGCTCGCAGGCGTGCTCGACCAGATTCGCACTCGCTTAGCCGAACTCATCGCCGAGCTGCGCTCCGCAACCCCACAGGGCCAGAACCTACCAACCCCAACGCAGGCAGCCAACGCCGTGAACTTCGTCATCAACGGGCGCGGGAACCGCGTGAGCATCGCACAGGCCGCGGACGGCAGCACGATCACTGCTGCCCCCGAAGAAGCGAAGCCGCGCTTCTGGACGCGAGCAAAGCTCGTCGGTGCAGCGGCCGTTGGACTCGCCACGATCGCAGGAACGGTCATCGCGGCACTCCAACTGCCGATCTGGTGAGGTAATCGAGAGGAAGCCATGACCACGCATACACCCCGAACAGTCACGTCCGTGCTGGCGGAAGTGGGAACCGACAGCGTCACCATTACGTGGGGGCTCGGAGAGCCAGTCGATGTCGGCGATGTCGAGTTCTTCGGCTATGGCATCTATTACTACGACCCGACCGGCAACGGCGGAAAACGACTCGGCGTTCGCTTCGGCGACGCGATCACGGCGTGGGTCTTCGACAACGCCAGTGCCACCCAGGCTAACTACGAGGCCTCGTCCGTCACGGCCACGAAGGACGCCGTGACGGTGCACTTCCACGACGCAAGTCTGGGCCTGGACGCGGTGGGCACGATCGCGGCCTACGCACACGTCAACGGTCACGATACGCAGGCCGAACTACCTGTCACGCTTCTGCATTGACATGAGCGATCTCCAACTTCCTGGCGGCGAAGAGACGTTCGGTGAACATCTCGTCGAGAACCTCTTCGCAACGTGGATTGATCGCGACCTCGAACAGCGCGCAACCGAGCTCACGCGGGCGCACGTGTACCGCGCGGTGGTTGAGCTCCCGCCATCGGGTGGTGCACCGATCGTCCGAATCAACGAGGAGGTGTCGCTGCAGGCGCGGGCGGTCGCATCGGCGCCCATCAAGAAGGGCGAGCCGGTCACTGCAGAGAACATCAGCAGTCTCGAAGCCTTCTGGCCTGTCGATGTCGACCCGAACAGCGGATGGCTGGCCTACATCATCGTCGGCGAGTCCGCATACATTGCCTTCGACTTGCGCTACAACAAACAGCGCAGTGCCGAGTTGCTCAGCCTTGCTGACGACTACCTCGACGTAGTCGAAGCGGTCCGGGAGTTCGCGCTGCGACCAGCCGTCGACAATCTCCTCTCCGCGGCGGAACTCACCGTTCAGGCGCAGATGCTCGCGCAGTCGCAGGAGACGAAGTTCCACAACGTGCGAGATCGGTGGCTGCGTGAGAACGAACGGCTTGGCAATGCGCCGGAAGGCTTCTTCGCCACGCTCCAGCGGCTCCGGCGAGAACGAGGGGCCGCGAGGTACGGCGACGGCGTCTTAGGAGTAACAGCCGACGAGGTGCCAGCCTTGATTGCGACCGTCCGCTCGATGGTCGAGCACGCAGCCAATCAGATCGGGCTGGTCGCGGCCGACACAAGTTCACTGAGCAGCAGGTCTCCTCAATAATCGTTGGGCGTGAGGAACGAACGCTCGATCGGCTCAGCCCGGCATCTACATCGTGAAGTTGACCGCGAAACGTCCAAACGGCGTCGTCGAGGCCCGAATCCGCGTAGTTCTAGGCCTCAGATAATGCAGAGGATGTCACGAGAAGCATGAATTGCATGTGTTTGGTCCCCCACGTGGGGGTCAGAAGAGACGATCATCAAGAGGATCAAGCAACGTGATCTGCAACTGGTCACGCCCGTCGGGATGCTCAAGCTCGACTCGAAGCGCAAACCCCGTGTCCAAAATGCTCTGGATATCTGAGTGGTCTCTGGCCGAGATCGTCCCCAACAGCTGCACGCCTTGGTAGAGGCCGAACGGAGCGGGATGAGTCTCGCCCTCTATCTCCGCCAGGCGTAGCGGGATAGAGCCTGTAGTAGGCGCAGCCTGAAGGTGGACAGGCACGTTCGCCACGTTGCGATCGAGCAAGTTCTTCAGCAGGCTTCGCCGTCGCTGACGCGTAAAGTCGAGGAGATCAATTACCTCAGAGGTCGATGCGGCAAACTCTTGGCGCCAGCCGGACACGCCTAGTGATGCCAGATGCTCTCTCAACACGTCCAGTTCCGCTACCCGATCGAAGCGACTTGCCACTAGGTTGGCGATCCGTCGTGAACGAATACCTTCGGTCACGAGTGCGAGCGCGACCGGCGTGCTGACTCCGTACCTGATGTACCCACCGAGTTCTGGACAAACGAGTTCGTCACCGCCGGCTGCTTGCAGGTGCGTGTTTACGAGGTCGATGAGCGCTCCAACTGTCCACGACAGATAGTGCTCGAAGTGCTCTGTGGTCGCAGTGACTATCTGTTCAATCCTCCATGCGGGATCGGCGACGGCGCCCAAGTGACTCTTTGCCAGCTGCGGTAGCGAAGCACCTTCGAGCCAGTCGCGCAAGACTTCGGCGGCATCTACATCCAGAGTCGCGCCCTGTACAGACTCGCGAAATCCCCATCGAGGTGCTTCAGGAAGCCGGAGCAACTCTGCGATCGTCGGACGAAGGATTCCCACCGCTTCTAGAGCCGTAGAGACAGAAGTTACGTCTGCGGAGATCAGGGCACGGGCAATCTGCGACGCCCATTCATCAATCTTACGAGCGGAACCGATAGAGCAGCCGATCCGCGACCATCTCTGACGGGCAGCGGAATCGACAGATACATAGGCCTCCCGCGCTCGCCCCGCGAGTCGTGTATATCGCGTTCTAGCTTGGGTGGATTGATTTGCCGCCAGGGTGAACCCCACCACCGTGTCGAGGTCGACCATCTCTGGGCTGGTCAGTTCCCGCTCGGCCGCGGCCAGCATCATCCAGACGAAGCTGATAAAGTCCGCAGCCGCACCGTTGGCTGCGAACACTGCGTCGGCGTCAGCCCTTTGAACACCTTCGAGTTGGGCAACAGCCTGGAGTGCGGAGTCAGTCAGCAGGGAGGACGTGACCTCTAGGTCCTGATCGTCAGGGTTGAGGTCGGCGAAGTCCTGACTGCTCGGCGAGGCCGCCCTTACTAGTACGATCCAGCCCTCAGTCTCGCGTCCTGCACGCCCTGCCCGTCCCATTGCGTTCACGAGCCGGGCACCGCGTAAGCGGGTATCTTCGGGCTGGTCTGGGTATGGAGTGTCGTATAGAACGACGGTCCTGACCGGCAAGTTCACCCCGTCCGTAAGCGTTGAAGTGCAAGTCAGATAGAGGAGATCATCACTTCGCACGGCAGCCTCAAGCGCTTCGAGCACCTCGACGGGCAACCCTGCATGATGGAATCCCACGCCTCGCCTAAGCGTGCCGACGAGTGGATGTGCGTCGCCCAACTGTTGGCGTACAAAGTCAACCAGCGCGGCCAGTTGCGGCTGCTCATCAAGCTCGTCCGCGATGCCACGAGCGAGCGTCTGGGCTTGCTTCTTTGTTGACGCAACAACTAGTACCGATCCTGCGTGCCCTAGAGCGGTAATCATGCCGCTGGCAATCGAATAGTGTTTCGTGTTTCGTGAAGAATCGACCTTCACTTCAGCTGGACGCTCTCCCCCGTCCTTCGACTTTCGGACTAGACGCCAACCCGTGTCCCCTTGAGTGCGGAGTGACTTGGTGCTCCCGTTTCCGAGCCGCAATCGGATCAGTCCCGAGAGCGGCGTGGTGTGCCGGTAGGGCCACACGGACCCGGCCCCTCCTTCAACGACGGTCTGATCCCACTGCGCTTCGGTATTGAAGACTGCATGCAGTCGCCTGGGCCCCCGCCAGTCACTTGTCTGACTCAGGGCACCGCCGTTTGGATCAAGCCACTGAGCGATCCCACCGACGTTTCCCATCGCGGCCGAAAGGAGAATTATGCGATGCGGTCGGCCCTGTGTTTGCAGGTTCAGGGCAGATATCACGGATTCAAGGACGAAGCCACGCCCCTTCTCCTTCAACAACTGAGCCTCATCGAAAATGAACAGACTGTACTTGTCGAGCACCGCTTCGAAGTCGTTTCTCAGGAGATGACTGAGCCTTTCCGGGGTCATAACATCGACGTCGGCCTGCTCAACCTCCGAAAGCGAGAGGCCCAATTCTCCCAGCCAGGCGGAGAAGTCAGTCTTTTCCGCTCCGACCTCTTTCTGGAGAATACGAACTCGTGCGCTCATCGCGCGCCGAATTTCTCGACCAAGACTTCTTGTTGGCACGACAAAGCAGATACTCGTGTCCGTCTGCGCCAGATGCGCGACGGCGAGCATTTGAGCGACGAGTGTCTTCCCCCCGCTTGTGGGAACGGAAAGTACCATTCGCTTGACTTCCGGCGAGCACGGCGATGGTTCTCCGGTGAGCAGATCTCGCTGCGGCTCCCAGAGTGTCAGCACGGCAGGGCTTCCAACCGCGAAAGCCTGGCGTACGGCGATCGGTACGTCTGGCGGCAGGATCGACGGGTTCCAGGGTGAGCCCGCCTCCGCGATGGTCGCGAAGTTCAGTAGATGTGTAGCGACCCAACGCGCGTCGAGCGAAGCGCCCCCGGTTTCGCCAGTCGCTACCTCCCGCAGTCGTTGAGACCCCTGACTGTAGCGTTCATAATCTCCACGCGTCAGGTACGAGAGTATGTCTTCCACAGCCAGGACGAGCGTCTGCAGCGAACCGAGGGCCGTTGAGCGCAGGCTGTCCATCGCCGACTGCTGTGCTATTGACGCGAAGTATCTGCGCCACCGAGCCAGCCAACCGAAGGCTCGTTTAGCATCGAAGCTCAAAAATACAAGTCCGGCGCGTACGGAGAGATTCTCAAGTGACGGTTCTTGCGTGCTATCTGCTCCACCTAAGAGGGGCTGAAGTCGGGTTATGATCGCGGACGCGTTTGGGTCACGACCACCTCGGCGATACCCGATCGCAGCAGCAAATCCGATTGATAGGCGTTCTTCATCGCTCCAGTCATTTCGAGCCAGAGCAAGATCGAAAATATGGGCGCTCACCAAGAACGCCTGACGTTGGCGAGCTGCCGAGTAGCGTTGACGCGCATCACTTACCGACGCCACGCCATGCAAGTACCATGCTGTCTTAATTAGCTTCTCATCAACAGATGGACGATCAAGCACTAGGGCGATTTCAGCCTGCGCCATTCGCTCTTGCAATCGCTCAGCCGTCGGGAGACCGGAGCGACCCGCAAGCGCTTCCCCGAGCAGATGTATGTCTAGAGACCGCTCCATACGATCTCCTTTACCTTCGAGGCAAACTCAGGAAAGTCCGGCAACGCAATAACGATTGACTCGGTTTGCCCAGCCGCCACAAACTCCGGGAATTGTGTGCCGAGCGATCTGAACGTGTTGCAGTTTCGTGGGCGATGTTCGAGAGACGCCCCTACGGAGACTCCCACGCCTGCTCTTGCGCTCCGTTCGAACCAGAGGTCAACCATGCCGTCGTAAAGCTCCCCCAGGGCACCTTCAGCAGTGAGGGTCGCCGGTCCCGCGAGCTTGGCAAGGTAGTGGTGGCCTCTCTTGCGCAACTGTTTCGCCGCCCGGTTGATCGTTTTCGATATCCGAGCATCTGCGTCGTGCTTCTTAATCTCCCAGAGCCGGAAAACGAGGGTTCCGCAAGAGTCCTCGTAGACGACGAGCCCATCTCCCCCTGGTTCGAGTGCATCGGCCTTGATGGGTGGCGCTTCTACGAGAGTGCGTCCGTCCCGACAGGATGTACGCTCGGCCACAACGCGGTGCCAGAGCAACTCCGCGACGTGCCCTTGTACATGATCGGCGGGCTTCGGAGCATCCGGAAGGCCGAAGCCGATGGAAACAAATGCCTTGACGGCTTCTAGTTGCGCTCCCGTCGAGGGTGCGCCCCCGTCACGACGCGTGCGCCACCGGTCGAGTACCGGTGATTTCCCGCATGCAACGACCATCGCATCGTCAGCGATGATCGCGGCGGCAAGGTCACGCGCATCATCTACCAATTGCTCGCCACCGACGACATACTCAACCTTCGACTTGCCATCGCTTTCTTCAAGTGTCAAAAGCGGAGTCAAGAAGGCTGGTGAACTCATAATTACGACCTATCTGTCGAGTTGCGGATCGCCGTTGATCTTGGATGCGGAGAGCGGTCGGCGAGCATCGACCGCGGTGAAGCGGATCTCCTTGCCCGTCGCAGTCGAGACTTCGGACACCTCGGCCGGAAGTGCGCAGAGGCGGTCCACGGCGGCCTTGTTGCTCCGGTATTGCAGCGCGATGAACCAGCCTTTGGTGGCGTTGTCGGATTGCAGATAGCTCGGGAGCTGGTACCGCAGCCCGTTCCAGAACCTGCCGTTGTGGAGCTTCTTGACTTCGATCAGCAGACGGGCAGATGTGCCTGAGGATGCTTTGAAATCGACCGGACCGCGTCCGAGCTCGACTTCGCGGTCGAGCTCGACATCGAACTGCCGGAGGTACTGCTGAGCTATGCCCAGGAACACCAGCTGTGCTGCCTCTTCGGGTTTCTCCGAGCCGTCATCGTTCCACAGCAGGCTCCAGCCTCGCTGGTCTTCGATGAAATGCCGGAACTGTTCCACGACTTCCGCGGCGAGGTCGACGAGATCATCGTGAGTTGTGATCGTGCGCGGCGGGAGCGGATTCTCAGCGGCGTATCGTGCCGGTTCCCGGTCCCACTGAACGACCCCGAGCGGGTCAGCGCCGAAGTCGTAGCCGATGAGGTCTTCCCGGCTGGTCTGGGCTCGCGCCCAGTCCCGGACTCGATCGGGGTGCTGGCGAGCGAAAGCGACGATGCTCGCCTTAGTCACTGCCTGGCCGACCTGGAGGTTGAGCGACAAGCGGATGTCGTCATTGAAGTGTGAGTCGAACCAGTCATCCGCGTTCAACGTCGGCAGGCCGTTGAGGAGGAACGCCGGGACGAGGATCACCGGGCGCCCAGTGACAGGGTTGGTGGGAAGGGCAACGTCCTCGTCATGCCATCTGGCGCTGTCCAAGCTGACACGAGCATGCCGGACCTTGTGCTGGTCGAGCGGGACGTTGTGGTTCGTTGCGATGGCCTGCGTGTATGCGATCAGGCGGCTCTTGATGACATTGGCGGTCGCATCGGAGATCCGATCCGCCCCGATTCCCTCGTTCAGGATGCCGATTTCCTCGATGTGCTCGGGCTGCCCGAGGCCTGCGGCGATCGCAACGGCAATACCGTCCGCCATCCGCGCCGCGAAGCGATCGCCGGCGCCGGAACCACGGGTTCCTTCCGCCGTATATCCGAGGCCGAGCTCGAAGGGCTCCGGGAAAGTGAGCAGTCGCCGCGCCGCCTGTGCTGACACCGAGGTGGTGCTCGTTGCCCTGGCGACGAGGCCGTAACAGTGGACGAAGTGGGCGATCAGCTCGTTGTGCGCTTGTGCCCATTCGCCGCCCGCTTCGAGAAGAAGCAACGGGTCAATGAAGAGCTTGGTGTCGATGGTGAGGTGTGGATCAAACCAGTCGTCTGCCTCGGAGCGCTCGATCCCGAAGGCTTCCGAGAATCTCACGATCGATCCCCGGTCAGCGGAACGCGAGATGCGGCTATCTCGTAGAGATGGGCAGGGAGACCCGATCCCGAGAGGAATCTGTCGTCGTCGATCCCTGCGGAGCTCATGACCTCACGGGCGCGCGGCAGTATCGAGGGCATCTCAAGTGATGCGACCCGGCCGGGCTCGGCGCGGCGCCAGCCGTTCTGTGACATGCGGATCATGGCGTTCCGGTATGAGACGTCGCCCATGATGCCGAGTGCACGAGCCCTGTACAGCAGCGCTGCCAGGCTGACTCCCCAATGCTCCTTGAGCTCCGCGAGCTGTGCCCATGCACGGCCAGCCGTAGAACTCGGCAGGAACGGGGCGATCTCCTCCGCAGGCATAAGGAACTCGGATGCGAATCGATGAGCCTGCTCTTCAGCGATCTTCCCGCCGGGTTCGGCGTCGTGATGCATGATCAGATGCCCGAGCTCGTGGGCGACGTCGAACCGCTGCCGGTAGTAGTCGTCCTTGGCGGGATTCAGAACGACAATCGGCCGCGTGGCCGTGTGCAGGGAGTAGGCGTCGATAGCCGCAATCCCCGGCTCACTGAAGACGACGACTACGCCCGCACGCTCGGCGAGGCGGATCACATGCTGGATCGGTCCTGGGCCGACGCCGAAGAACCCACGGGCATCCCTGGCTGCCTCTTCCGGAGTTGTTGTGCCCTCTTCAGGGTCGACAGGCAGATCGGGCAGCAGCGCTTCCGGAAACTCGACGGCGTTTTCCAGCATGCCGGTCACCTCGGCGACGAACTGCCCATACGCTTCGGCTTCATCCTGAGCGATCTGCGGGGTGGAGCGGAGCGACCGGAAGTGCGGCTTGTTCACTCGTGGTGGGGCGCCTCCGCCGAAGAACTGCGGCTCGACTTTCAGGGCAAGCGCCAGCTTCGCCACAGTGGCCCGGTTGGGTTGCTTCGCGCCACTCTCCCACGCTGTCACTGAAGCCGGCGACATTTCGATCAGGGCAGCGAGATGCGCCTTCTTTAGCCCTGCGAGTTGTCGCGCCATTGCTAGACGCTCGCCGTTGAAAAATGTGGCCGCGGCGGCGAGCGTCTGGGACGGTCGGCGCAGGCTATCCATTCGCCGCGCCCGCCCCCTCGCCCGCGAGCGGCTTCTTCATTCGCACAACAACATCGTCCACATTGGTCGATGCCGAATCCCCAGGCAGGGCGGGCGGCACACGCACACCCGTGCCGGCCATCGGAGTCCCGCCTGAAAGCAGCAACTGACGCCAGTGCCAGCAGGAGTCCTCGGGATGAACGGGGTTCTTGCTTTGGCCGACGTAGACCTCGAACTGCTTAGTGATCGGGTTGAAGGCATGTGCCGCCACGAGCGTCACACCGACGAACTCGTCATCATCAGGGATACCGGGAATCGACTCCAGGCCGAAGTCGGCGTCGTCGAACAGCGTGTTCCCGCCGATGAACTGCTGGGAGGCGACTCGGCGCTTGGCATCGCTGCGCTCCACCCACTTGATGTCGTCGATGCGGCCGAAGATATAGGACTGCAGCAGCACACGGTGCCCGTCGGCCGCCCAGCCTGGTGACTGCCGGTAGTTGCTCCGCGCAATCGCCTCGGGAGAAAGTGACGGCATAGACCGGAACGCCTCGGGCGCGAGACCGCGCTCGAGAACATCTGAACCAGTTCCATCCACATCTTCTCCCAGAGCGAACCGCCCGTTCGAGGTCGCGCGGTCCATCAGATCCTTGAGGTGCTTGAAGTTCAGGTAGCCGATGACTCCCTGGTCATGTCCGGCGTCCTCGTCATAAATCTGATCGGTGGCGGCGAAGGCTGCTGGCGCGGCCCACGCGAGCACGTCGAGGAGGCCGGAGGTCCGGAGGCTCGCGATGGCGTCGTCTTCAGCAGTCACAAGGTCAGCCTACACCCAGGTCAGTAAGTTGCGCACTAGTTTTCACTCCCAGCGTGTCTTGTGTCTTCTAATTTGCTTCGTGCGCACGGGTCCTCACCCCGCTCTTCCGAAAGCTCGCTCGAGGTACTCGGCGGTGGCGGGGTTCACAGTCTCATCTCGGTGAATGTAGTGCTGCATCGTGATCCGCGGGTCGGTGTGCCCGAGGAGTTCCGAAGCGAGGAGCGCGCCTTGCGCGTCGTTGACGACCGTGGCGACGGTGCGGCGAAAGCGGTGTGGAGTGACGTTCTCGATCCCGGCAGCGTCCATCACGTCGCGCAGGAGCCTGCGGATGTTGTTCGTCGTGTGCGGCGTCCCGACCCTCGTGCTGAACAGGAGCGCGTGAGGTTCGGTGTCGCCGCTACGCAGTAGGCGCGAGCGGATGGCATGCAGCGCGAACGCCGGCAGGGCGACGCGGCGAACCGAGCGATCCGTCTTCGGATGGCCCTGCCGGTGCGTCGGCTCACCCTTGCGGCTGATGATCGTCCCGGCGATCCGCGCCGTCGGGATCGGTCCGCCCAGGTCGAGATCCTGGAGGCGGATGGCGAGGACTTCGCCGATACGGGCGGAGGTGCCGAGCATGACCTCGACGATCTGCCCGAGCTGCCGATCCGGCCTCGGTCCCGCCAGTATCCGCCGTGACTCCCACGCCTTGATCGCTGCACGGATGTCCTGCACCTCGCCGATCGTGAACGCGTCCGGGATGGTCTTCTTCCGGTGCAGCCGGGAGACGTGATCCATCGGGTTGCGAGGAAGGATCTCGTGACGGACCGCGAGCGCGAGTGCGAGGCGGAGGACGACGCGGGCGTGCTTGGCACGGCTGTAGCTGCGTCTGGCGAGTTGCTTAAGGAAGTAGTCGCAGCGGGCGACCCCGATCTCGCGAAGGGTCAGGTCCTTGAACGCCGGGAGAACAAGGGCACGCATGTCCCGCTCGTAGAGCTGCCTGGTGGTTCGTGAGAGGCGGTCTTCTATCTCCATGTCTTCCAGCCAGTAGGCGACGAGTTCCGGGAAGGGGCTGTCGGCGCTCATCCCGTTGAATCCGGGCTGGTAGAGGGAGCGTTCGGCGAGCTTCTGCTTGAGCTTGCGCTCCGCGGCAGCGCGTGAAGCACCGGTGGCCTGCACGAGCCGGTTGCTGCCGTCCCAGTCCCGGTACCGGGCGCGGGCGACATGGTTGCCGTTCGGCTGGACACGGGTGGCGATGACTCCGAAGGTGCCGATCGGCGTGCGGGGCCTACCCACGCGCACCCTCCCCCGCTCCAGGAAAGGTAGCCGCGCCGGTAGAGGCGGCGGGCTCACGCATGGTGTCCATCCACGCACGGATGTCGGTGATACCGAACATGATGCGCTTGCCGAAGCGGTAGGCGCGGGGGCCTTTGCCGTTGGTGCGCCAGTCGTAGATGGTGGAGACGGGCACGCCGAGGTAGTCGGCGAGTTCGTCGATGTTCAGGAGCGGTTCCAGGCCGTGCGGGCTGGACGGGTGGTGATTCATCCCTCCAGTCTCGAAGGACGAACGAGCGGGTCCGTTCCCCCGCCTCTACTCCCTCGGTCGAATTGCCCGCCGCCGGGCACGCGAATCACCGCAGGCCGTAACCGCGTCGCTATTCGAACGGTACGGGCGAGGTCGCCGCGCAGTTCCTATCGCACGTGCGCCGTTGTCGGCTCAGCAGGCTCAATCGGCCGAAGCGCACGACGGTCGCGGCGTCGGGTTGCCGACTCCTCTAGTCGAGCGCGGATGAGGAGGACGAGGCTGATCGGACCCATGATGAGGAACTTGAGCGCATTCCAGCAGAACACGAGCACGAGGAGGTTCAACCACCCGGGACCGCCATGCTCGATCAGTGTGAGGCAGTAGTTCGCGGCGAGGAAGTACGGCACGGCGACGAGCATCGCGGGGATGCCCCATTTCAGGCCGCGGCGAGTGCGGATCGCGTCGAGCGCGATGTTGGTGGGCATGTAGCGCCGCAGGTAGTAGCGGGCTTGGGCGCTGAGCGCCCAGAGCAGCCGGATCATGGCGTTGTCCTCTCGTGGCACGGTCAGGTGACGAGACAGTGCGTAGAGAGTGGCCGGAGGGCCTGTCCACAGAGAGACGCCAGATCAAGGAGGAATCTGCCTCGCTCCCAGGGTACGACTCCCCGGCGACATCCGTAAGAGGTGCGCCTGCTCGTTCGGACGGCGCTCGCGCACCTGCCTGGCACACACGGACAGGAGCCGGCATGGTCACGATCACTTCTCTCGCCAAGGACGAACGCTCCGCACGGGTCGCCCTGGCGGCGACCTTGGAGCCCGACGACGCGGTGACCGGCCGGCTCATCGCGGCGGTTGGCGCGGTCGAGACCATGCGCCTGGCGGCCGGCACCGGCGCGTTCCCGAAGAAGGTCGATTCGGTCGACGCCGGGCTGTGGCGTAACAAAGTCTCCCCACGCCTCGACGCCCGCACGGTCACGCAAGCACTGTCGGAGACCGACCGCCTCGGACTGCACATCCTCATCCCCGGCGACCGTGACTGGCCGACCGCACTGAACGACCTGGGCGAGCGCGCCCCGACCGTGCTGTGGGTGCGCGGCACGGTCTCGTTCCTCAGCGCCACGCTGAGCGATCGAGTGACGATCACCGGTGCCCGCGCCGCCACGAGCTACGGCGAGCACATCACAGGTGAACTCGCCTCCGACCTGACCCATGCAGGGCGGATCATCGTGGCCGGCGGCGCTTACGGCATCGACGCAGCCGCACACCGAGCCGCGCTCGCTCCTGGCGGGCAGACTCTCGCCGTCATGGTCGGCGGTCTGGATCGCCTCTACCCATCCGGCAACCGCGAGCTGCTGGAACGAGTCGGAGACCTCGGGCTCCTCGCTAGCGAGATGGCACCCGGTTCCGCGCCGACCATGTGGCGGTTCCTCGCCCGCAATCGCATCCTCGGTGACCTCTCCGGTGCGACCGTCGTCGTGGAGGCCGGCTACCGCTCCGGCTCCCTCAACCTCGCCGCTCGCGCCGCGCAGCTCGGCCGTCCAGTCGGCGCCGTGCCCGGCCCGGTGACCAGCGTTTCCAGTGCTGGGACGCACCGGCTCCTGCACGAAGGCATCGCGTCACTCATCACCGATGCCACAGACGTCACGGCGCTCCTCGACCCGCCCGCAGGCGTGAGCGGGAAGGCACTCGCACGTGAGTCGGCCATCACCCCGTCCGCGCGCCGGGAGGGGTGCGCGCTGTAGGCGGCCTTCGGTCGGCGTCACCGCCAGTTGTCGCGGGTGATCCCTACGCTGGGGGTCATGACTTTCACCGCTCTGCATCGCGCCCTCGGAGTCGCTCCTGGACCGCTGACGGACGAGCTGCTGGATGCGGCGGTGAGCAGCGGAGTCGTGGAGACGAACGATCTGGACTGGAAGTCAGAGCTGCCGCCGGCGAAGGGCCTATCGCAAACGGACTTCCCCAAGGACGTTGCAGCGATGGCGAACAGCGGCGGCGGTGTCATCGTGTTCGGAGTACGCGAGTCGCAGAAGGCCGCGACAGGGCGGGTCGACGTCGGCGAGTTTGATGAAGCGTACGAGCGATCCCTGCGCTCCGCGGCGATCACCGCGATCTCCCCGCCTGTCTTCGGACTCAACGTGCACCGTCTCGGAGTTGAGGGGGCTCGCGCTGTCGTTGTGGAAGTGCCTGCAAGCCTCGACGGGCCGCACCTGATCTACCGTAACGACTACTTCGGCGCTCCGGTGCGCAACGACTCCGACACCGTGTGGATGAAGGAACGCCAGATTGAGGCGATGTACCGAGCTCGCTTCGATGAACGCCGCCATGCCAGCGAAGCGCTCGACAACCTGTATGCCGAGACCGCGGGCGGGCGGGCGACGAGCGAACGCGCCTGGTTGATCGCTGTCGCCCACCCGCGTGTCCCTCGACTCCACAACCGCCTGACGCGCGATGGCGCGCGCGACGTGCTGACCAAAGCGGAAGGCTTCGCCTTGCTCTACGCCGGACGTGGCGGTGTGCACCCGCTGGAAAACGTCGACCGTCACAATCCACGACCGGGGTTGCGCCGCTGGGTCGCCGTCAACACCGCAACAGGCGACCGATCACTGTGGAAGGAAGCATGGGCGAGTCTCCACCACGACGGATCAGTTACGCTCGCAGCCGCAATCGGCGGCCACCGCATGAGTAGCGACGGGTACTTCGAGGGATCGCAGGTCCAGTCGGACGCGGTCGAGTGCGGCGTCGCAGATCTGATGGCTCTCATCCGAGCGACCGCTGACGCGACGGGCAACGACGAGTACGACGTGCGCGTCGGGATCGAGTGGACCGGTTCAGAGCCCCTCGTGATCCTGACTGTGGACAACTTCGGTCACTCCTACGGCGGTGTCTCCACGCCGTTGCACCGCTACATACCCGTCGAGAGCACCGTGAACGCTTCGGCTGCCGATCTTGACTTCTACTGGGGCGTTCACGACCTCGCTCAGGACTGCGTGAACCAGGGCGGCGTCTCGAACGTACGAATGATCCAACCACCAGATCGAACCGAGTAGCTGGGCCACTACAACGACGGCCTGACGCGCTGCGGCCCGGTGCGCCGAGCGCGTTCCTGCTCTGGCTGTTCGGGCTGGGCGAGGTTCTGTGCCCGGTCGAGCGCGGCGCGGGCGCGGGCGGCGTCGAGCTTCTGCGTCTCGGTCTCGGCGCGTGCTCCGAGGGGTGCAAGCCCAGTGACGCCGTAGCGGTCACGGTAGGCAGCGATGGTGCGAGCGGCGTTCCGCCATGCGCGGGCCGTTCGCGCCTGCTTCGGCTGGACGCCGAGTTTCATGATCCACTCGTGCTTCTCGGTGAGCGCAGTGTCGAGGAGCACATTGGTCCGGGTCTCGATGAGGTCGCGCCGCTCTGCCAGTGCCTGCCACATCTCCGATGGCATGGTGCCGGTGGCTTCGGGGATGAGGCCTGCGATCAAGCGTGGCGCCTTCCGCGCGCGACCGGACCCCGCCGGCCGGCCGGTCGCCTTAGCGACGCGGTAATGCAGGACGGCCGCGATGTCATCGGCGTCCCCGAACCCGCGTGCTCCCACGAGGCGCGGCAGTAAGGTCTCGACGTCGTGCTGGTTCGCCTCTGCCCGGCGGAGCTCGGCGGTCAATGCGCCGAATGCGGGTGAAGCGATCGCGTCGTCTGCGTCGTCGTCGCTGAGCCCCGACGAGCGTATGAGTGCGGCCCAGCGGTCGTGTTGTGCGGCAGCGGCCAGGGTCTCGTACTCGGCAGCGAGCTGCGCAATGGAGCCCCAGGTGTCCTGCTCGGCGGTGATCGTCTCGTGCGCCGACAGCTCGGCGCCGACGTGCTGCAGCACCCCGAACAACACCGACCGGGCGGACGCATCCTCGTTGTCGCCGGGGTGCGGGCCGTCGTGAGCGGGGTCGGGCTTATCGACGGCGACGTAGGCGATGTTCTCTTCGCGGCCACGGGTCATGGCGACGTAGAACGTCTCTCTGGTCATCGACGCATCCGCCAGGACGTGCGAGGAGTCGACCGTGATGCCCTGCGCCCGGTAGGAAGTGACGGCGTAGCCGAGGTCGAGATGTTCGGCCGCGTACTCGGCCGGGACCACGACCGATGCGCCCCACGTGCGCCCGGCGCGATGGAGGGTGAGGGCGCCGTCGTCGCGGACCTCGGTGACGGTCCATCTGTCGCCGTTGCGGACCCAGGACCGCCCGGCGCGAAGGCGGCGGTCGTTGCGGCGGGTGATGACGGTATCCCCGGCCGCGGCACGGGTGCCGTCGTGCAGCTCGACCTCGCGGCGGGCGTTGACGGTGCCGTCGAGGATCAGATCGGCCCGCGCCCTGTTGTTGAGCGCTTGGACGGACTCGTTGGAGTCGGTCACGAGGACGCTGGCTCGCCCGTCGAGGGTGTCCGTACGCCAGGCGGTGTAGGCGGCGTCGATCATCTCCTCTGACTCCCCGCCGATCACGCGGCCGTGCTCGGCGTAGGTGTCGATGACGTCGGTACGGCCGTACCGCAGCGCGAGCGAGGCGGTCTTCTCCCACACGTTGACGAACCGGTGCACGTCGACCAGCTCCGGGGCGTCGTCGCGGTCGCGGACGAGGAAGGAGAACGCGCCTCCGGCGGTGACGGACTGGAGCTGGGCGTGATCCCCGACCAGCAGTACTTTCGCCCCGGCCTCCGCCGCCAGGGTGGTGATGCGGTCGAGGGAGAGCGTGCCCGCCAGGGACGCCTCGTCGACGATGACGAGCTGTCTCTTGCGGAACGTCTCGCCGGTGCGGTCGTGGGTGTCGAGCCACTTGGCCGTGTTCTCGGTCTGGATGCTGAGGTCATCGGCCAGGACCTGCGCGGCGACGGCGGACGGCGCAAGCCCGACCACGCTGCCGCGCCCGTGCTCGCGCTCCCATGCCCGTCGCAATGCCGACATCGCTGTCGTCTTCCCCGCACCGGCCGGGCCGACCAGTACATCGACCATCCGGCCTGAGAGCGCGATCTTCGTCAGCGCGGCTGCCTGGTCGTCACCGAGCATCCGGCCCTTGCTGTCGGGGCGTTTCGTGATTCGTTCGACGGTGGTCAGCGGCACCGTCGGCGCGGTGGTGGTGCGGGCGCGCTCGAGGAGGCGGTCTTCGGCGGCCAGCAGCGCCTCGGAGGAGAACAGAGCGGAGTGCTTCGGACGGAACACGCTCGTGCCGTCCGAGCGGCGGAACTCCGCCGGGCTGGATGCGAGCTCCGGCGGGGTCAGGCGCAGCGAGGCCGCCTCGGCAGCGTCAACGACCATTCCGACGACGGCTTCGCGATCCTCGGTCGACGCGAACCGGTAGGCCATTGTCTGCCGAGCGGCCTCGGCGGTGAGGTTCCAGCGATGCCAAGTGGAGCGCTTCTCCCCGACCGTAGCCACGACGTCTGCCCCGAGCGAGTCGATCATGTCCAAAGGCACGTCGTCGGCGCGCAGCAGCAACGGCTCCTCGTTCGCCGTCACGCCGCGCGCCCACGAGGTCGCATCCGACGCGAGCACCCTCCCGGCCCGTTCCCGCCAAGAAGCCGTGAGGGCGGCCAGCGACTGCACCTCCTTCTCCGGTCGAGTGGTGAGCGTGGCCTGGGCGCGGAGCTTCATGATTGTCGCCGGCGACGGCCGGCGCCCATGCGTCTCGACGTAACGCTCGATAAGGCGATCGGTCTCTGCGTCGATGTGCCGGGCACGAGTGGAGAACTCCTTGACCAGTGCCTCCGGCACCCCGGTGACCACCCAGGCGGGGTTCCGGTCGCGGCCTCTATCCCGCGCCTCCCACGAGACGCCGAGCATTCGGGTGAGGTGGTCCGCGAAGACCGCCTCGTGCAGTTCGGAGAGCGCGACGACAGCCGCGTGCATCGGCCGCCCATCCAAGCTCCGCCATTTCCCGTCAAGGACGGTCTGCACCTTGTTACTGATGACGACGTGCGTGTGCAAATGGGGATCGCCCGCCCGGCTGTCGTAGTGGTCGAACGCGGTGGCGATCAGACCTGCGACGTCGACCTGTGCAACCGCGCCGTCGCGGCCGCTTGCGCCCGCGCGCGTGGCTGCAACCTCCCGCTCCATGAACGCAACGACCTCCGCAACCGCCGCATGGTGCGCGTCCGCGATCAACGTCTGCGTCCCGGCATCCGCAACCGCCCACAG
Source organism: Microbacterium sp. BWR-S6Y (assembly GCF_041379845.1). Classification (NCBI taxonomy): domain Bacteria; kingdom Bacillati; phylum Actinomycetota; class Actinomycetes; order Micrococcales; family Microbacteriaceae; genus Microbacterium; species Microbacterium sp. BWR-S6Y. The sequence continues at coordinate 462,793 of NZ_JBFECV010000002.1, read as the reverse complement.
CACGCTCGCGGACTTCGGGATCGAGAACGTGAAGTCGAACCCCGCGACGGCCCGGCGCGTCCCACGCTCGGCCTCCCCCGCTTCGATCGCCGCGAGCGCCTCCGCGCGTGACGCCAGCCCGAGGGACGGATCAAGCGCCCCGCTGCGCGCCTCAATCCGCTCGGCCACGGTTCGGTACTCGGGATACGCACGGCCAAGCGGTTCCCCGGTGATCGGGTCACGGCCCATACCAACGAGGAGCTGGAGTTGGGCTTCGGAGACCTGATCGCCTGCGCTGATCCGCCCGCTGCCGAGCATGGCGACCCCGGCACCGAGCCAGCGACCCGGCGGGGTGCCCTCGGCGTTGTAGTAACGCGTCAACGGGGTGGACAGCGACCTGTCGCCGTCGCCGGCCGCGACGGTGCGCAGCAGGTACTTGTAACCGTCGCCCGCCGACATCACGCGCATCGAGACCGTCATGTGAGAAAGGTGGGACTCGCGTGACGCTACGGCGTCGCATGCGCCGGAGCAGGAAGGGCGCGTGTATCAGTCGTCAGGTCCCGTCGGCTAACGGGGCGCCGGTGCGCGCAGCCTTTATGCGGTTTGGATCCTGTGTGAGAACACCAATGGCACCGACGACCCATCGCCGACAGTTTCGCATTATGAACTCGTTTATCTGGAGATTCACGTCGATTTCACGACCGATGACGAGTAGCTGCGTCGGCGAGATCGGGAAGGTCACTGTGCAGATCTCGCTGTCTCTGGTCTCTCTGAAGAGCAGAACCGCACCATCCCCTGTTACGAGCAGGTCGCTCGTATAGATCCGCCATGGCCAGAGCTCAAGTGACAGATCCCGAAGACGAAAGAACCCCTCCATGTTCCTCGAAAGGAGCAGCCGGTCTCCGAGCTTCAGATTCGTCTTCTCAGTTTCGCCGCCTACCTTCAGGATGACGGCCGGCGTCGTAACGGCGGCCTGATCTGCGTAGCGCCCTCGCTCGAGATGCATGTCCAGAAACTCGATGACAGCGATTTGCATCTCCAAAGTGAGCGTTTCCTGCGCTCGAAGCACATTCAGCGCCTTGATACCAGCCGCCTCCGTCTTTGCGAAGCGCGCCTCCAGATCCACAGTCAAGACCTGCGGATCGTACACATAGCTGACGACCGTCGCGCTATCGACCGAAGTAGTAAAACCTCGATCGTTCTGACAGTCGATGACTGATACCCGCTTCTCGTCGTTGGCCCATGCCTGCAGGTAGCCCTTAGACACCATGTGTGCGCGCCTCACAGCCATTGCGCCTCCTCGTCAACGTCTCGAAATTCGTTCCAGTGACATGGTCTCTCGCTCAGGCGCTTCTCTGGCAAGGTGCAATTCAGCTCAGGACGAAGACACGACTTTCCTGATAGGGCTCGGCAGGGGCGAAGCTGCCACCATCGAACCTGGTGCATCGCAGGTGTCCGAGCCAGGATTGGTGTGCCAGACCGCGCCGAGATTGGGGAAACCGCAATGGCAGATGCTGAATGGTGGATGTGCCATGACGTGCTCGTCCAGGTGGCTGGCCGTCTGCGCGACGGACGGCCACTCGGGATCCTGACAGGGGCAGGCGTGTCGATTGAGTCGGGCGTGCCTTCAGCAGGCGGCGTCGTCGCGCTACTTGAGCGCCATGGGCTAGTCACAGATCGCGGATTAGCGTATCAGGACGCGATGGCGTCGGCGTTTCCCACCGATCACGAGCGGGGGGCCTTCCTTCGCAGCATGTGCAGCCGCAAATCTGCTGGTGCCGCGAACCAAACGATCGCTCTACTCTGCCGTGACTTCACGGTCGGGCCGTTGCTCACTACGAACTTCGATCATCTGCTCGAGCAGGCCTGTGTCTCGCTCGCCGACCGCCCGATCATCGTGAGCATGCTCGGTTCGCCGAGCGCGATCGCAGAGTCGTCGAAGAGCATCCAGATCATCAAGCTGCACGGCGATCTCCATTTCGACGTAACCGCCCACAGCGACCAAGAGATGGCCCGGCACCACGCCTGGCTGCGGGACTGGTCGCAACTGCGGTTCCGGCCAGGCTCCTCACTGCTGGTGCTCGGCCACTCGGGTCTGGATGCACCGATTCGCGAGCTTGTTCGGGACCTTCTCGACTCTGGCACGCTCGCCCGGGTCTATTGGGGCGTGTTCAAGCACGAATCCGAGTCGAACGTCGGCATCGTGGAGGCACTTCAGCAGGAGTGCGGAGGCCCGGACGCCTTCGTCCTCTTCCGCCATGAAGGCGCCGCAGCGATCCTCTCGCAGTTGTACGAACTGGCGGCTGGGCAACCTCCGCTCATTGAGACGGTGCTTCTCCCGGCCTTTCAGGTGGTGACGGGCCTCATCCACGGCGCAGCAGAGGTCGATGCGCGGGCACTTGCGGGCAGCGCCGCGCAGGCCGATGTCGGTCGATTGAAAGCCTCGATTCGGGACACCCAACTCCGGCTCGTCGAGGTCAGAGCCGACGACCACGCGGAGCGGGCGTTCCGCGCACTGGCGGCGCTCGCCGCTGAACAGTCGGAATCCGTAGTGACTCTGGCGCTGGATCAGGCAGACACGTTGCCGAACGACGAGTCGCTGATTCGCGCGCTCACTGGGTGGGTCGCTCGAACGACCGGCGAGGTGGTCGAAGCGAGCCGCGCGCAACATTCGCTCGCGGCTCTTGCCGGCCTGCGAGCGCGAATCGTCATCAACCTCGCCCAAGCCTTCCAGCACCAGAGCTCGGCACAAGCGCTGGCGGTGCTGGCAACCGCTCTTCCAGATGATGCGGCTATCTGGGTTGTCTCCGACGTTCACGCCGACTCGATTCCAGGATTCGAGCCGCTCACATACTCCGCGCGGGCTCTCGTGCTTCCTTCCTCCGCCGGCGGCATCCTCGAGCACATACGCCGTTCGGTCGATCGAGACGCATTGAGGCGGTTCCTCGTAGCCGAAAGACAAGGCAGGACTGTAGAGGACCTCATCAGGTCCGCGATTTGTTACGAACGAGGGAACCGAGTCGTGATCGACCGAACTCGGTGGACGCAGCCTGACTACTTTCCGGCCGGATATCTTCTCGACGCCATCGGCGTGGCCGAGCAGTTGGCGCGCACCACCAACTCTTTTGAGGCGCTGAACTGGTCGTCCGATCTCGAGTCCCTGAACTTCTCAGCTGCCAGTGAATACCCGTTGCGACGAAATCTGTACACGTCAGCGGCGCTCAAGTGGCTTCTGGGAGCCGCCACGTCCTGGTCGGGCACGCGCGGCACCGGCTACTTCCTGACGACGCTCAAGGAGATCCTGCACGCATCGACAGGGACGATCGTCGGCCAACTCGATGCGCTAGCAATTGGGCAGGTCCGCCGCGTCCTGGCTCATTGGCCACCGCCTCCCGTCGACTGGCTCGGCCAGCCGACCCTGTACGTTGGCCAGAGCCAAGCGCTTGATCAGCTCGCGTCTCAGATCGATCGCCAGCTAATGGGTGACCCGTCCCTGGCGATGCATTCCGACGACGACGACCTCAGAACCCATATGCGCACTCTGGAGGCGATCGCTCCAGGGATGGCTTATCAGTTCGTCGGCTGGGCCGTCAGCGGCGAGGAACGCGTGCAAGACTATGCGCGGTTCTTCGACCTGCTCAACATGGCCGGTGATGTTGCGCAGACCGTTGCGCCGACGGCTGCAGTGATGCTCGACGATGCAGCATGGATGCTCTTCGCAGTCGGCGACCACGACGAGGCATTTCGTCTCTGGGAGCTCGTGACGGATCAGATCCTCGGTATAGGCGGCATCCCGGCGGTCATACACCTCTGCAACTACGGCGTCGCGTGCTATCTCACCGGCGAGGAGCAGGCAGCAGCCAACATGCTCTTCGAATCGGCCCTCCTCGCCTCTCGAATCGGGGACGAAGGCCGCGTGTGGAGAGCCCTTGCCTATCTCGCAAAGATGGCGCCCGGGGATGCGAAGGCCGAAGCATGGATCGACTCGTGGCTTGAACAGGTGGCGGAAGACCTGCCCAACGAAGATCGCGTCTCTCAGGTCGAGTTTGTCATGGCGATCCGTGGCGTCATCATGGAGCTTCAGGAGTTCCCGATCCAGTGAACGCTTTCGGACGCGTTCTCTGTAGGGAGAGCCAGGCGGTCGAGTCGCCCGTCCCGCTGTCGGAGATCTAAATCCGCGATTTCCGAGCGTTCAACCTCGATCTGCAAGAGGCGTGGTGGCTCTGAGGTGACGTCGGAGAGGAACTCCAGCGAGTCCAACGCGAGGTTAGGGCGAAACAGTCCGCAGGGAGTCTCCGCGGGCACACAGCGGGTGCGCAGCATCCATCGCCTGCGCCATGGATTCGATGACGACTCTCCCGTCTGACATTGAGCTAGTGGCAAGCGCACTGGCCGATTACTGCACCAGATGGCCGATCTCTGCATGCTCTGCGCGCACTTGTACTTATTTAGAGACGGTCGGTCTAAATTCGCTCTCATGACCGACATCGCAACTCGACCTCGCCGAGGGCGCCCCCCGAAGATCCCTCGCGAGCACGGAGACACGCGCGAGGCGCTGTTGCGCTGCGGCATGGAAGTCCTCACAACGCAGGGCATGAGCGCGACCGGCATCGACGCGGTCCTGAAGCGTGTCGGCGTGCCGAAGGGCTCCTTCTACCACTACTTCGACAGCAAGGACGCGTTCGGATTCGAGGTGCTGCAACGGTATGCGGACTACTTCGCTCGCAAGCTCGACCGATGGCTGCTCGAAGAGGGGCCGTCGCCGCTGGAACGCCTGACGCGGTTCGTGGACGATGCCAAGGCCGGCATGGTACGGCATGACTTCGAACGAGGGTGCCTAGTCGGCAATCTCGGCCAAGAGGTCTCCACCCTCCCCGACGGCTACCGGGAAGCGCTCGAAGACGTGCTGCGCGACTGGGAACGTCGCGTCGCGGCGTGCCTGCAACTGGCCGCAGACGCAGACGAGATCCCGCCCGGCTCCGACTGCGACGAACTGGCGTCGTTCTTCTGGGTGGGTTGGGAAGGCGCGATCCTTCGCGCCCGCCTGACCCGCGACGTCCGGCCGATGGAAGTGTTCTTCGCCGGTTACCTCGCATCCGTCCGCATCCATCCCGGGAGAGCATGATGTTCAGCGCAATCTCCATCGACAAGACCGATGCCGGATACCAGGCAGCGCTGCGCGAACTCGATGAGAGTGAGCTACCTGACGGTGACGTCACGGTGCGCGTGTCGTACAGCGGCCTGAACTACAAAGATGCCCTCGCGATCACGGGAAAGGCTCCGGTCGTGCGTCGCTTCCCGATGGTGCCCGGGATCGACCTCGCCGGTGTCGTGGAACACAGCGACAGCCCCTCTTATGCGCCTGGCGACCGGGTGCTGGTGAACGGCTGGGGCATCGGCGAGACGCACTGGGGCGGTCTCAGCCAGCGGGCTCGCGTGAGTGCGGACTGGCTCGTGCCGGTTCCTGATGCGATCTCGGAGCGGCAGGCCATGTCGATCGGCACGGCCGGATACACGGCCATGCTCTCCCTCATGGCCCTCGAGTCGCACGGCCTCACCACTGATTCGGGTGACGTCCTTGTCACGGGCGCGAACGGTGGGGTCGGCGGGTTCGCGATCGCGCTGCTGGCACGCGGCGGCTACTCGGTCGTTGCGTCGACCGGCCGTCCCGTTGAAGCCGATTACCTGCGCCGCCTTGGCGCCACGACGATCGTCGACCGGACAGAGCTGTCGGGGCCGGGCCGGCCGCTCGGCAAGGAACGCTGGGCGGCTGCGATCGACTCCGTCGGTAGCCATACCCTTGCGAATGCCTGTGCCGGGACGAAGGCGGGCGGCGCCGTCGCCGCATGCGGGAACGCACAGGGCATGGATCTGCCCGCCACTGTCGCACCGTTCATCCTGCGCGGGGTGAGCTTGCTCGGCATCAACAGCGTCACCCAGCCCCGCGACAAGCGCGTCGCAGCGTGGAACCGCCTGGCCGACGAGCTCGACCTGGACTTGCTGCCCGCGATGAGCCGCGAGGTCGGCCTGAGCGAGGCCCTCTCCGTTGCCGATGACCTTCTGGACGGCCGCATCCGCGGCCGGATCGTCGTCGACGTGAACCGCTGACCATCCCCCAAGACCACACAAACGAAAGAGGAAGACCATGACGAAGATCACCGTGCTCGGAGCGGGCGGACGTATCGCAAGACACGCCATCGCCGCGCTTCTCGAGGAGCCTGCCAACGAGCTGACCCTCTACCTGCGTCGCCCCCAGAGCCTGCCGGATGCTCCCAGCGACCGCGTCCAGATCGTCGAGGGCGACGTGCTCGACAACGAACTCCTCACACGCACCGCCACGGGACAGGACATCGTCTACGCGAACCTCGGCGGAGGCGACATCGAAGCTCAGGCCCGCGCCGTCGTCGCAGCGCTGACCGCCGCGGGAACACGACGGTTGATCTGGATCTCCACCCTCGGCATCTACGACGAGGTGCCCGGTGAGTACGGCAAGTGGAACCACCGGATGCTCGACGGCGGATACCTGCAGACGTACAGCGCCGCCGCGAAATTGATCGAGGAGTCCAACCTCGACTACACGATCATCCGTCCCGCGTGGCTGTCGGACGCCGACGAGGTCGACTACGAGCTGACCCAGAAGGGCGAGCCCTTCCAGGGCACCGAGGTGTCCCGCAAGAGCGTCGGCGCGCTCGTCGCCGAACTCGTCAAGAACCCGGCCGACAGCATCGGCGCCTCGCTCGGCGTGAACAAGCCCGGCACCGACGGCGACAAGCCATCCTGGTACTGAACGGAGCATGCCATGACCGCTTTGGACACGCTCACCGAGAACGGCTTGTCCCTCGGGATCGAGCTGCCCCTGGACAACGATCTCGCCCGACGAGACGTCTCCGGTCAGGGACTCTTCCCTGACCTGACCCGGCATCAGGAGCGTGCGCAGCTCGCCGACCGGCTCGGGTTCCGGGCGCTCTGGCTGCGGGACGTGCCGATGTGGCGACCGCGTGACTTCGGCGACGCCGGACAGGTCTTCGACCCCATCCCCTACCTCGGCTACCTCGCCGCATCGACCGAGCACATCCTGCTCGGAACAGCGGGGATCGTGCTCCCCTTGCGGCATCCAGTCGCGCTCGCGAAGGAAGCTGCAACCGTGGATGTCCTCTCCGGTGGGCGGCTGCTGCTCGGCCTCGCCTCGGGCGACAGGCCGGGTGAGTACCCGTTCTTCGGAGTCGATTTCGATCGTCGGGGAGAGACCTATCGCGACGGTGTGCGCGTGCTGCGTGAGATCTGGTCGCAGGCGGCGCTGGGCCGGATCGATCAGGACTCGTTCCTGCCCGCCCCTGCGGACGGGACGATTCCACTGATCGGGATCGGTGGCGCGCAGCAGTCTCCTGCGTGGGCGGCAGAGCACCTCGACGCGCACATGACGTACCACCGTGCAGGTCCGCAGATGCGCGCCGTCGCTGCGCAGTGGCGGGCGATATCGCTCAAGCCGTTCATGACGAACCTCTACCTCGACCTCGCGGAGAACCCGGACGCTCCCTTCGAGCCGATCCGCCTCGGTGCACGGGTCGGCACCACCGGTCTCACCGATTACCTCACCGGACTGGCAGCGGCAGGGGTCGTGCACGTCAACCTCGTGCTGCGGCCGGGACGACGAGACGTTGAAGACGTCATGGAGGAGATCGGACAAGACGTCATCCCCGCCCTCCGAGCCCGAACCGCATCAGAGCCAGCCGGCGCAGACATCCGATCGTGACCGAATCCACCGAAACAAGAAACAAACGAGCAGGGAGAACGATTGATATGAGCAGCACAGACACCATCGCCACGACTGCGAGCGACCCGACAGCGGTTGTCGCGACCGCGCAGTTCCTTACCCCCGTCGTACTCGGCCTTCAGGGGCTGACCATCAACGCCAAGCAGGCGCACTGGCACGTGCGTGGCTCGAACTTCGTCGGCGTCCACGAGTTGCTGGACACCATCGCAGGCAACGCCGGCGAGTTCGCCGACGCGGCAGCGGAACGCATCGTCGCCCTCGGCCTCCCGCTCGACGCCCGCGTCAGCGCGGTCGCCGAGAAGAGCTCCGGGACAAGCGTCCCGGCCGGCTTCGCGAACTCAGACGACCTCGTGCACGCGGTGATCGCAGACATCGACAGGCTCCTCGCCGACGTCCGCGCAGCGGTCGATGGCCTCGACGGCATCGACCTGACCAGTCAGGACGTCGCGATCGAGATCCAGCGAGGTCTCGACAAGGACCGCTGGTTCCTCGTGTCTCACATCGCAGCCTGACCGACCTGCCAAAGCGGCGCCTCTCACCGGTCCGGTGAGAGGCGCCGCGCGCACTACGTGGTGCAGTCGGACAACACGGGCTAATCGAGGATCGCGGTGACTTCGAGCTCAACGAGAACGTCCGGCTCGAAGAGGTAGTCGACCCCGATCAGGGACGCGGGCGGCAGGGGCTGAGGCAGCTTCAGCTCCTCAGCGACCCGAGCGATCCCGTCCATGAAAGGTGCGATCTTCTCGGGCTCCCATTCGGTGACGTAGAAGGTCAACCGAAGCGCATCGTCGAAGGATGCACCCGCGCCTGCGAGCGCACGAGCTGTGTTGCGGAGAACCTCCGCGACCTGACCCGCGAGATCGTTGATCGCGATGGGCTTTCCTTCCGCACTACGGGCGACCTGGCCGCTGATATGCACGTGACGCGTGCCGGTGCCAATGGCGACGTGATCATACGGCGTTCCTGGCTGGAGACCGGCAGGACTGAAGCGTGTGACTGGCATAGAAGGTCCTCTTCGTTGGTGGTTTACTATTGATACTTGGTAGTTGAAGGACACTTCAAGGAGACCTGGTTTCATGGCCGATACCGACGCCGTATGCGAAAGCGAGCTGCGTATCGCGACGCCGCATCGCGAGCTGCTCGACCAGGTGCTCGACAAGTGGTCACTCAGCGTGCTCAACGAACTGTGCGAGCGACCCTGTCGGTTCAACGAGTTACGGCGTGCGATTCCGGGAGTGACGCAGAAGTCCCTCACGGCGACGTTGCGTCGGCTGGAGCGAAACGGAGTCGTGCAACGCCGAGTCATCAGCACGCGGCCGGTGGCCGTCGAGTACGGGATCACCGCCTTGGGCAAAACGTTGCGCGGGCCGATTGACGCGCTCGTCGCCTGGGCAGATGAGCAACTGCCGAACATTGAACGCGCACGCATCGCCTTCGACGAAGACGAACAGTAGACGTCGGGACATCTTTCCCCTCGCGACCAAGCAAGAGCGCGGCTCAGCTCTCTGTCGGATGTTCAGGCTTTGCGCCTTCTCTGTCTCCCATGACGGCGTCCACCATGCCCATCGTCGCGTCGAACTGCGTCATGACCAGCGCCGCTGTGCTCGCGAAGCCGCACGCGAGAAGGATGAGCAGCGAGGGGACGAACTCAGTCGGATCGGGCACCCAGCCTCCCAATGTCCATGGCAGGACCATGGCGATGACGATGCCGGCGCTCGAGAGCCATTCGTTCACGAATAGAGCGCGTGAGGAGCCGGACCCGCCCCTCGCGAGGATACGACGTCCTGTTTCCACTGTCATCGCTACCAGGAGGATGCCGAGGACGATGAAGCTCAGCGCGCCCCAGAGCGGATCAAGCGACGCGAGCACGAGCGGAACAAGGAGCGGAATGGAGTAGGCGGTGAAGACCCAGCGGACCGACGAACGGAGATACCGGTCCGCAGCCTCCGACGCTGCGAGTCGGCGGTGCATCTCCGAGTCGATGTAGAAGAACACGCCCACGATGAACGTGCCGAGCATCGTTCCCGATACTCCGGCGAGCCCCAAGAGGAAGTCATCATCCGTACCTGACATCGTCTGCGTCCCTTCTTCCCTGGGCACCTGTGAAGCGGGCAATCCATGCGGTCGCAGGATTTCGTGCCAGATCGGCGAGGCTTCCTCGCTGCGTGATGCGCCCTGCCTCAAGGACGATCACCTCGTCAGCGAGCACCTCGACGTCTTCACGGTCATGTGTGACGAGGATCGTCGGACCGGCGAACTGGCGGAGACGCAGACCGAGGTCGGCACGCACTTCATCCCGGAACTCCACGTCCAGCGCCGCGAGCGGCTCGTCGAGGAGCAGTGCCTTCGGCTCGGATGCGAGGGCACGGGCTAGCGCTACACGCTGAGCTTGCCCGCCGGAGAGTGCACTGGGGTATCTCTCTGCCAGGTCCGCCATTCCGAAGCGAGACAGCCAGGGGTCTGCGCTGCGCCGGGCGGCGGACCAACGCCCACCGCGGACTTTGGCTGAGAAGGCGACGTTCTCGCGCACCGTGAGGTGAGGGAAGAGGAGCAGGTCTTGGAACATGACGCCGATCCTTCGCTGGTCAGCAGGAAGACCGGCCAGATCCTTGTCCCCCAGTCGAATCGTGCCGTGGGACTCGGTGAAGCCTGCGATCGCCGCGATGGCGCTGGACTTTCCGGCACCGTTCGGTCCGACGACGGCGAGCACACTTCCGGGATCCGCTTTCAGCTCCACGACTACGTCGAAGGCGGGGCGTGGGATACGTGCGGAGACGGTGAGCTCGAAGGTCATGCGGTGCCTGGCAGCCATCGGTCGCGGAGTGCGAGGAGCACACCCAGTGATACCGCGAGCAGGACGAGTGCGAGGGCGATCGCGGTGTCGGGGTCCGAGTTCATCGCGAGGTACGACGCGATCGGGAGTGTGCGCGTCACGCCGGGGAAGGAGCCGGCGAACGTGATAGTCGCGCCGAACTCGCCGAGCGCGCGGGCGAAGCACAGCACGGCGCCCGCGGCGATTCCAGGCGCGGTCAGCGGAACCGTCACGAGGCGGAAGATCTGCCACGGGCTGGCGCCCAGGGAGGCGGCGGCTAGTTCGCTGCGGCGGTCCGCTGATCGCAGCGCGCCTTCGACGGCGAAGACGAGGAAGGGCATCGCGACGAAGGTTTGCGCGAGCACAACGGCACCGGTGGTGAAAGGAATAGTGATGCCGACCTGCGTGAGCCATTGCCCGAGGATGCCTCGCCGTCCCAGCAGGAGAAGCAACGCAATGCCGCCGACAACGGGAGGCAGTACCAGCGGGATAGTGATCGCCGCCCGCAAGAGGCGGCGCGGCAGGACCTTCCAGTGAACGGAATGGCTCAGCAGGACGGCTAGCGGGATACCGAGGATGAGACTCAGGCCGGTAGATAACGTCGCTGTGAGTAACGAGAGCCCGAGCGCCTGTAGTACCTCTTGCCGAACGAAGAGTTCGCCCAGCTGGCCCCATGGTGCACGCAGGATGAGTCCGAGCAGCGGGAGAACGAGCAGCGCGAGACCGATCACCCCGAGGGCGAGGATGACCGGCTGCCGGCGTTCACGGGGCCGCGAAGCCTGCATGCTCGAAGACCTGACGTGCCTCATCGGAGCGGAGGTAGTCGATGAACGCCTGTCCTGCGTCGGGGTTCGGTGCCTCGGCAAGAAGGGCGACCGGATAGTTGTTGATCACCTGCTGCGCCTCAGGCACATCGATGCCTTCCACCGCGCTCCCTGCTGCGACGACGTCGGTCACGTAGACCAGTGCGGCGTCGGCCTCACCCAGAGAGACTTTCGTCAGTGCGGCACGCACGTCCTCCTCAAGTGTGTCCGGTTGGGCCTGAACACCAGCAAGGTCGAGCAGGGACTGCGCTGCGGCTCCACACGGCACCGCGGTGTCGCACAATGCGATTGTCAGCTCAGGCCGTGCGAAGTCGGCGAGACCGGTGATCCCTGCAGGGTTCCCGGCGGGAACCGCGATCTGCAGCGTGTTCGTGACGAGCACTTCCGGATCGGCGGCCAGGCCTGCGTCGACAACAGACTGCATCGTCGCCTCATTCGCTGAGAAGAACACGTCCACCGGGGCACCGGAGACGATCTGCTCGGCGAGCGCCGACGATCCGCCATAGCTGGCGACCACGTCGACATCTGCGTTCGCGTCCTCGAACCTCTCGGCGAGGACGTCGATCACGTCGGTCAAGGAGGCTGCGGCCAACACTGTCACCGTTCCGGAGGTCATGTCGTCCTTGCTTGCCCCGACATCCGATTCGTCGCTTCCCGTGCCGGGCGATGAGCATCCAGCGAGCAGAAGGAGCGCTGCGGCTGCCGCAAGGAGGGAGGGGGCACGCACGACAGGAACTCCTCTGAAAGACGGTCGGTCAGGCGAACGAAGTTGCCGACCTGTCTCAAGCCTCCCGTAGCCGAGGTCGTGAGAATGGCCTGCGACTGCTGGGCTTTGTCTGCTCTCTGCTGTCTCGCCGCTTCCGACCTCACCCGCTGGGACCGGCTCCCTAGCCTGAAGGCATGCCGGTCAATCCGCTCTCTCCGACCTTTCAGAGGCAGCGCGTCCTCACGGGCTTCGGCGTTCCCGCTCAGGAGCGTCTTTCGAGAGCGCATGTGCTCGTGATCGGCGCGGGTGGGCTGGCCAGCACCCTGTTGCCGGTCCTTGCTGCCGCAGGCGTCGGCAGCCTCACGATCGTCGATGACGACACTGTCGCCGAATCGAACCTGCACCGGCAGACGATGCACACGCCCGGCGACATCGGTCGCAGCAAAGCGGTCTCAGCCACCATAAGGCTCGCGTCGCTCGCTCCTGATGCTGAGCTCCGCGCCGTCGAGGGGCGTTTCGACGCCGTGACAGCCGAGGGTCTGCTGCACGGTGTGGACGTGCTCGTCGATGCCAGCGACAACCCGGCAACAGTGATGCTGGCAGACCGTGTTGCTGCCGAACGCGGCATTCCGCTCGTGTGGGGGTCAGCACTGGGGTACGCCGGCCAAGCAGGCGTGGCATGGGATGCCAGAGGCACCGACTACCGCGACTTGTTCCCGCATGGTCCGGACTCCAGTGCGGACACCTGCGACATGATCGGCGTGCTGCCGAGCGTATGCGCCGTCATCGGGGCGTTCATGGCGACCGAGGCACTCAAGCTCCTCACCGGCATCGGAGAGCCGTTGATCGGCCGGGTCGCCGCGTACGACGCACGCACCGGCCGCACCCGCGAGATCGCCTACCGGCGCGACGAGTCCGCCCGTGCCGCAGCGCAGAACATCGAGACCACTCCGCTGTCATCCGACGATCAGAACGCCGTCTCGCCCGAGGAACTGCGCGACCTGCTCACAGCTTCCTTCCCGCCGCTGCTGATCGACGTACGCGAACCGTGGGAGGCCGACATCGCAGCGATCCCGGGAAACGTGCTGATCCCCTTGACCGAACTCCCTCGCCGGGCACCAGAACTCGACACCGGTCACCCCATCGTGCTGTACTGCCACCGCGGCACACGCTCACGCCAAGCGCTCGATCAGCTCCTCCAACTCGGATTCTCCGATGTGCGGCACCTCACCGGAGGCATCGATGCCTGGGCTGTCCGCATCGACCCCACGGCGAGCAGGTACTGACATGCCCCGCACATCGGTCGCTGAGCACACGGCCCGAGTCCGCACCCTCCTGAACGCCGTGAGCCAGCGCCCCGTCGAGCAGGTCGCCCTGTCTGACGCGCTAGATCGGGTGCTTGCCCACCCCATACGGACTCCGATAGATCTGCCCCCGTTCCGGAACTCACAGATGGACGGCTTCGCCGTCCGTACGGTTGACCTCGCGCGGACGCCAAGCAGTCTGCCGCTGCGCGGTGCGATCCCCGCTGCTCCTGGCACACCTGGGCCGCTTCGCCCTGGCCATACCGTCCGGGTCATGACCGGTGCGCCGATCCCCGACGACGCCGATGCGGTCGTCCCTGTCGAACACGCCACCGTCCAGGGAACGACAGTGACGTTCACGCGGAAGCCGGACGTCGGAGAGTTCGTGCGTGAAGCCGGCTCTGACCTCGCGGTCGGTGAGCCTCTGTTGTCTGATGGATTCCGGCTCGCTCCTCGCCACCTGGCGGCGCTCGCAGCTGCGGGAGTGGCGTCCGTCCCCGTTCGCTCACAGGTACGTGTCGCAGTGATCTCGACCGGAAGCGAGCTGGCCGCTCCCGGTGAGCTTCTGGCTCCCGGCCAGATCTACGACGCCAACGGCCCCGCACTCGCCGCAGCGGTACGAACCGCCGACGCCCTCTTGGTCGATGAGCATCGTGTCGTCGATGACACGGCCGCGTTCGCGCGCGCTCTCGACGCGTCGTGTGCGGCGGGAGCCGAGATCTTGCTCACCAGCGGGGGCATCTCGGCAGGCAACTACGAAGTCGTGAGGGAGCTTCTGGAGCCGCTCGGGGCGCACGTCGATACTCTCGCGATGCAGCCGGGCGGCCCCCAAGCCACTGCCATCTACAAAGGCGTTCCCATGGTGTGCTTCCCAGGCAATCCCGTGTCCGCGCAGCTGTCGTTCATGCTCTTCATCGAGCCGGTCCTCCGTGAGGCAGCAGGACTGCACGCGCGACAGCCCGAGCCGCGGACCCTGGCCGAGCCCCTCACCTCTGTCGCCGGGAAACGGCAGTTCCGCCGTGGTGTGGGGTTGCCTGGAGGCCGGGTGGCACCGGTTGGCGGCCCTTCCTCGCACCTTGTCGCCGCCATGGCGGCATCCGACATGCTCATCGATGTCCCGATCGATGCCGTCACCCTCGACATCGGGACACGCGTGGAGACCTGGAATCTATGAACGAACTGCCGCACCTCGACGATCACGGCCGATCGCGGATGATCGACATCGGCGGGAAGGCGATCACTCGGCGCACGGCGATCGCGACCGGCCGCCTCGACACGACACCGGCGGTGCTGGAACTGCTCGCCGCCAACCAGCTGCGCAAAGCAGACGCGCTCCCGACAGCGCGGGTCGCGGGCATCCAGGGCGCCAAGCGCACCAGCGAACTTGTACCCCTCGCGCACACATTGCCCCTGGAGTCCGTCACCGTGGACTTCGAGCTCAGCACCTCATCGGTGGAGATCCGGGCCACGGTCGCAGCGACGGCGAAGACTGGGGCCGAGATGGAAGCCCTCACCGCCGTCGCCATCGCCGGTCTCGCTCTGCACGACATGATCAAGTCCGTCGATCCGGCCGCCGTGCTCGGAGACATCCACCTCATCGAGAAGACCGGAGGAAAGCGCGGGCACTGGGTTGCAGGCGCATCCGTGCCCGCAGACCACGGACAGGCGGTCGTGATCGTCTCCTCAACGAGCACCGCGGCCGGTACGCGCGAGGATCTCACCGGTCCGGCAATCGCAGGCTGGCTTCGCGACCACGGGTATCAGCCAGACGAGCCCGTCGTTGTCGCTGACGCGGATATCTATCAGGCGCTCACGGATGCTCTCACCAGCGAGCCGGTATTGATCGTCACGACCGGCGGCACCGGGGTGCATCCCGAGGACCGCACCCCCGAGGCGACGAGCGCGGTGATCGAGAGAGCACTTCCCGGCATCGCCGAGGCCATCCGTGCAGCGGGCCGCGCGGCGACGCCGACAGCCTCGCTCAGCAGGGCGCTTGCAGGGATCGCCGGACGCACGATCGTCATCAACCTGCCTGGATCGCCACGCGGCGTGGAAGACGGCCTCATCGCACTGGAGCCGCTCTTGCCACACCTGCACGACCAGCTGGCCGGCGGCGGACATGCCTGACCCGATCGGTTTCGTCACCGCTGCTCCGCTGGACAAGACGCAGCTGGAAACACGGATACGCAGTAGGAAGAACGGGGCGGTGGTCACCTTCGAAGGCATCGTGCGCGACCATGATCACGGAGAGGACGTCGGCTCTCTCGACTACGAGGCGCACCCCGACGCGGAACGAATCCTCATCGACGTGTGCACGAGGATCGCTCAAACCACGGACTGCGATGTCGTCGCCGCTCACCGCATCGGTCACCTCGAGATCGGCGACGTCGCACTGGTCACGGTCGTCGCCGCCCCGCACCGGGCAGAGGCGTTCGCCGTCTGCGGGAACCTCGTCGACGCGATCAAGGCAGAGGTTCCGATCTGGAAGCACCAGCACTTCACCGACGGCAGATCGGAGTGGGTGGGGTTGTAGATACACCGCACGACCTAGCGAACCCGCCGGGTGAACGATGGTGCAATCACCGAGGAAAGAGGCGCCAGATGACTGGCATTGAGACTGAAGCACACAACTTTCATGGCAACCGACTTCCCCCGTCAGAAGCCGCCCGCGTCGCACCCACCGATGCGGCCGCTCGGACCGTTCTTGCGAGCCTCTGATGTCGTTGCTGCGTGGTGGTGATGCGTTCCCCGCCCTCGAGCTGGTCGAGGTGGGAGGCACACGCCGAACGATCCCGGCCGTATTCGCCGGGCAGTACGGCGTGGTTCTCTTCTCTCGCGGGGCAGGCTGCCGGCCTTGCGTGGAGCAGCTGCGTGCGTTCCAGCGCGGCCTACGACGCTTGTCCGCCGCGGGTATCGCTGTCGTCGCGGTGACTGCGGACGAGGAGCCGATAACCGCGGAGCTCGTGGCGCGCTATGGGCTGACTTTTCCGATCGGACACAGCACCGATGTGGGGCAGATCGCGGCCGCGACCGGAGCGTTCGTCACCGTGGACCCGCCGCAGTTGCAGACGACCGGATTCGTGCTGGATCCCGATGGGACGGTCGTGATCAGCGTGTACTCCTGCGGAACGTTGGGACAACTCGTTCCCGACGATGTCCTCGAACTCATCCGGGAGTTGCCTCAGCATGCGGATGCGAATCGGAAGCGGGCAGACCGATGAAAACCATCGATGCCATCTCGAGAGCGCGGATGCAGACCGCTGCGAGAGCAGTCGGCAAGGATGTGCGCAACCAGAACAGGATGCAGACACATCCTCTCTTGATCGTTCCGCCGGAGAAGCGACGTTGACCTCGTCTCCGAACGCCTCAGGTGCCACTGGGACAGCCGTCTGGGAGGAGCTCGCTCAGGAGGTCCTCAGCAGAAACCCACGCGGCCGGATACTCGTCGCCATCGACGGCGTGGACGCTGCAGCCCGCATGCACTTCGCCGACGCCCTGGCGGCAGCGCTGCGTGCAGTGGGACGTCACGCGACTCGTCTCAGCGCGGCCCCGTTCACGGACGATGACGCCGTCCGAACCATACTGCGCATGTTCCGCCACAACGGACCTGAGAGCGAGCTCGCTGCCGCGCCTGAGGACAGGATGCTGATTGTCGACGGTTGGTCACTGCTGCGCTCTAGCCTGCGCTCGGCGTGGCACTTCACCGTCTTCCTCGACGGCGGTGAGCCGGCGCACCCAGACACCCATGAACGGCATCTCCGCTACATGCGCGAGGACATTCCACGCGAATCATCCGATGCCGTGTACGAGGTGAGCGACAGCATGCATCCCCAACGCTTGTACTTCGATTCCTGCTGAGACAAGGATCTGGGCAGCACCGCGGTCGTCTCACGTAAGAGGATGGCAGCGCAGGAGACGAATGCAGTTCACGACACGTGGACCCCCGCGGTGGATCGGACCTCAGCCGCTTGTGGTTTGGCTCAGCCGCCGGAGAACGGGGGCAGCACGTCCACCTGCGCGGAGACCGGTCGCGCGGGATCGCGTGAGGCGATGCCGTCGACGAGGAATGTCCCCTTTGCGATCACCGGCTCGAGTGCCGGGTGAGCTGTGAGGAGCGCGTCCTTCGCCTCTCCGAGGGTCGTCGCCTCGACGTGCTCTTCTTCGCAGCCAGCCGCTTCAGCGGCGGCTGCGAAGTATCGGACGAGTATGCGTGACATCGTCAGCCTCCGATCGCTCCCATGGAACGGGCCGGTCGACGAAAGCTCTTCTCTTCCATCCCGTGCCCAGCCTGTTTGTCCCACATCGTCGCCCGCCAGGCGTCGGCGATAGCGGCATCGTCTGCTCCACTTCGCAGCATCGTGCGCAGGTCTGTCTCGTCGTCTCCGAACAGACAGGAACGTACCGAGCCTTCGGCTGTCAGCCTGGTTCGGTCGCACGCGTCGCAGAAGCTGCGTGTGACGGACCCGATGATGCCGACGGTGGCCGGGCCTCCGTCGACGAGCCACTCCTCTGCGGGAGCGGACGGGTCTTCACGCCCGGCCGGGGTCAGCCGGTATCGGCGTCCGAGCACAGACAGAAGTTCTTCGGCGGAGACGAGGTGGTCTCTGCGCCATGTCTGATCTGCATCCAGCGGCATCTGTTCGATGAACCGCAACCGCACGCCGTTGGCAAGCGCCCACGCCAGCAGGTCGGGCGCATCCGCGAGGGTCTCGCGCAGCGCCACCGCGTTGATCTTGATCGGGCTGAGCCCTGCGTGCTGTGCCGCCTCGATCCCCCTGAGCACGGCAGGCAGGCGATCGCGTCGGGTGACAGCGGCGAAATGCTCGCGGTCGATCGTGTCCAGCGACACGTTGATCCGCGTCAGTCCAGCCTCCACAAGCTGCGGCGCCTTGCGGTCGAGGCCGATCCCATTGGTCGTCATCGACACCGGCAGGCCGGGCACGGCTGTCGTCGTCTGGCGCACGATCTCGACCAGATCAGGTCGCGTAAGCGGCTCGCCGCCGGTAAAGCGCACCTCACGGACTCCGAGATCGTGGACGGCTATGGTGACCAGACGCGCGATCTCTTCCGGAGTCAGCAACTCCCCGCGAGGGACGATGGGCAGGCCTTCCGCCGGCATGCAGTATGTGCAACGCAGTGAGCAGGCGCTTGTGATCGATACGCGCAGGTCTCGCGCGATGCGCCCGAACCTGTCCACGAGAAACGGTGTCTCGGGTCGGCCGACCGTCGAGCGCGCGCGATGGCGAACGGTCGGCATGCCGAGCGCAACAGGGCACATGGTCACAGACTTCTTCTCGATGCTTGCGGGGGGGGGCGAGGTCGCCCGGTGGGGCGTCCTGTTCCACAGTGTGGTCGGCACAGTGGCCCGTTTTCACGCCGGGGACTCATCACCTGCAGTCATGGGCAAGTTCCGCGCAGGACCAGGCGATCAGCGAGAGAGCTCCCGCAATATCGTCGGTGGTGTACAGCCAGAGAAGACGGAAGGGGCGATGTATGTCGTTCACTACTCGCGGATTCGCGGGACGCCGGCGTGGACCCGATGATCAGCTCCCTCCGGGACAGACGCTGTTCGACAACTGGCCGGTGCTCACCGCCGGTCCCACCCCCTATGTCGATACCGAGACGTGGGATTTCGCCATCCTCGATGAAACCGGTACCGAGCATCACTGGAACTGGGAGCAGTTCCTGGCGCTCGGTGCCGAGGACATCACGGTCGACATCCACTGCGTCACGCACTGGTCCAAGCTCGACATGGCCTGGCGCGGGGTGAGCCTGGACAAGCTGTTCGAGAACGTCGAGACATCCCATGACTACGTCATGGCGCACTCCTACGGCGGCTACACCACGAATGTGCCGCTTGAGGATCTCCTGGATGGCAAGGCCTGGATCGCGACCGAGGCCGAAGGCGCACCGCTCGACGCAGAACACGGCGGGCCGGCACGTCTCCTGATCCCGCATCTGTACTTCTGGAAGAGCGCGAAGTGGGTCCGGGCATTGACGATGATGCCGACGAACGACCCTGGGTTCTGGGAGCAGAGCGGCTATCACATCTACGGTGATCCGTGGAAGGAAGAACGCTACTGGTGATGGAGCAGACCCGGCTCGCTCCGCTTCGCCCCCGCGTGAGGCCGTCGTGGTTCGTCGCCACGGTTTCGGAGGTGCGTCCAGAGACGCCGACTGCGGTTCGGCTGGTGCTCGATGTCCCGGGGTGGCCGGGGAGCGAGGCGGGCAGCCATCTCGATCTGCGACTGACCGCTCCGGACGGCTACCAGGCGACACGTTCGTATTCGATCGCATCCTCCGAGACGGGCGGAACGATCGTCCTTGCGGTCGATGAGCTGCCCGATGGCGAGGTGTCTCCGTTCCTCGTCCGTGAACTGCGCGTCGGTGACCAGCTCGAGGTCCACGGACCGCTGGGATCGTTCTTCCTCTGGCGCCCGGGACAGAGCCAGCGCCCCGTGCAGCTCATCGCCGGCGGGTCAGGTGTCGTGCCCCTCTACGCGATGGCGGCGTCTCATGCGGCCGCATCCGATCCCGTTCCGTTCCGGCTGCTGTACTCGGTGCGCACCCCGGAGGACGTCTACTTCCACCAGGAGTTCCTCGAGCTGTCGGACGGGTCGTTCGCGATCGACCTCGTGTACACGCGACGAGCGCCAGCTGGGTGGCAAGATCCGGTCGGACGGCTCACAGAGTCGACTATCGCGGCGCGGACGCTCCCTCCGGAAGACCGCCCACGCATTTTCGTGTGCGGTTCGACAGGCTTCGTCGAAGCCGTCGCGCCGTGGCTCGTGAAGCTCGGCCATGCGCCGCAAGACATCCTCACCGAACGATTCGGAGGCCTATGATGACCAGCCACCTCGACGGGAACATCCTCGCCGGGACTCTCGCGGATTTTCTCGTGCCCGATGCAACGATGATCGAAGGACGGTGCGGAGGCTGCGGGCGCGTCGCGCCCCTTGGCGAGGCAATCGTGTATCCGGACGCCCCGGGGCTGGTCGTACGCTGCAAGACGTGCAGCCACGTGCTGGCGACGATCATCGACGCCGGTGAACGCCTCTTCCTCAGCTTCGCGGGGATGACCGCGTTCGCGATGAGGCGGGATCAGGCTGAGGAGTCGGTCTCAGTCGCGTAGGCCCTGAGCTGTGCGATAGCCATGTCGAGAGCGGCACGCATCGGATAAACATCTCGACTCGCCTTCGCCAGAAGATAACCTCCCTGCAGTGCCGATAGCAGCCCAATGGCAAGCGCTCGCGAGTCCGCATCGCTGCGCAACACGCTGCGTGTCTTCAGCCTCTCCACGGCATCGATCAGCATCTCCAGCCAATCATCGAAGTGGGCAGCGATCGCCCGGCGGGCATCCTCATTGTGGTCTGCGATCTCGTTCGCCAGAGACCCGAGCGGGCACCCGTACGCGCCGTCGCGTAGCGCGTTGCGTTCGACGAGTTCATCCCGCCACAGCTCGAACCCGCGTAGGGATTCCACGCGTCGAAGGCGCCGGCGCTGCTGCGTCAGGACGTCCTCCGCCCGGGTCTCGATGACTTCCTTCACGAGTGCGTCCTTGTCGGCGAAGTGCTGATAAACCTGAGACTTCGATGTCGCGCTGGCGGCTCGGACGTCGGCGAGGGTCGTCGCCGCAACGCCTCGCTCATACATCAACTGGTTCGCTGCGTCGACGATACGCGCCCTCGTTGCCGCCCCTTTCGGCGTCAACCGGCGCGCACTCGTTCCGTCGGCAGTCACGCCTCCAGGGTAGTCTCCTCCGTCCGCAGGACTCGAAGTCGTCCGTCACGCGATGCCAGCCCGGCCGGCCCAGTGAAGTCCAGCGGAGCGGGACGCTCGCATCTCACACCTTCACAATAATGGACCTCGGAGTCCTTATCCAAGTCGATCCGAAACACCTATGGCGATCCAAGCGTCCTGCTTTTCAGACCTGCGACACCTCTCGTCAATCGACGTCCCGCTCATACTTTGGTCTGGCGAGTCCTTTTCTGTCGTCGTAGGCTAGTGGTCATGATGTGCGGGAAGCCACGCGGCTCACGGATCTTCCGTGTGCGCGAGAAAGTCCGAGCCGAGGGCTCGGTGCGGCTGCCCACGCGCGCCCGTCGAGAACGTTGCGCGCTCCGCAGGAGAGGGGCGTTCGGTGGACCTGCCGGTCAAGCTCGGTGACGCGCAAGAGTTTCTGATGCTCGTTCCCTCGCCTCTTGCGGAGCGGGTGGCTGAGGACGAGCGCCTGGTCGTGGCGGCCTATCGGTTTCGTAGGGGCCTGGGCATCCGGGCTCGACGGGCGTTGGCCTCGCGTATCGAGCATGAGGTGACCGCCGCGCTGCACATCGTTCGGCCCGGAACGGTGGTGGTGGCGTTCGACGGTGCCGGCACGATGTCTCGGGCCCGAGTACACAGGTTGGCGACGGGCGTAGTCGGTGAGGTGAGCAGGAGCGCCACCAATCTCGTCGGCGCGGACACGACCGTGATTGGAGTCGTGGTGATGTCGCCGACCGAGCGAGATCTCGCCGCCGCGTGCGTGCGGCATGTCGCGGAGCAGCCACCGCACCGGGGCGACGGGCTCGTCTTTCACGCCAGCGACCTCCGCCGGGCGAACATCTATGAGCTGATCGAGGAAGCAGTCCTGTGACGACGGTCAGCTCTCCCCGTGGTCGCAGCGAGGACTACCTGTTAGTCATCTACCAGCGTCGGAACGCCTCGGTCCTGTCGCTGCAGGGGCGGGACACCGAGCTGACCCCCGGGAGCATCGTCGTTGTCCCCCGCTCGACGGTGGAGAGCGCGATGCCCACCGAGGATGCCGATCGCATGATTGTCGAGGTGCCGTTGGGTGTGGTGGGGTTGACGGCGGATCAGGTCGCTGAGGTCTCGGGTGTGGACCTGCAGGAGCGGACCTCGCTGGCGGCGCTGCTGCGGTCCGTGCTCGGGGGCGTGATGGACTCCAAACTCAGCCTTCGCGACGAGGTGGACGTGTTCGCGCCCGTCGCCGACCTGCTGAAAGTCACCCTGCTCAGCGCCCTCACTCCCGACCGCGCCACGACCCGGTATCCGCTGGCCGAGCAGATCGTCACCTACGTGCTCGACAACCTCACCGACCCCGGTCTCGGAGCCGCCCGGATCGCGAAGGACCTGCACGTGTCCGAGCGTCTGCTCTACGCAGAGATGTCCCGCGCGGACATCAGGCTCGCGCAGCTGATCCAGTCCCAGCGCCTGCGTCGCGTCCGCGACGCCCTGACCGCACCGGCCACCATCGACGTCCCCATCGGCATCCTCGCCCAACAGCACGGATTCGTCTCCGCCAGCCACTTCAGCCGCATCTTCCGCGAAGAATTCGGCACCACACCCCGCCAATGGCGCAACAACACCACACCACCGGGACCGTGAGGTCACCGCTCGCGCGTCAAGCCTTCGTTGCGACCTTCCCGCGCGATCAGGTCACGGGACGCGCTGTCGTCGGCACGGACCTGATGGGCGGTCTCAAGCACTTCGTCGATGTCGCTGTCGGGGATGACGACGGCTCCCGATGAGTCGCAGAAGATGTACTGGCCCGGATAGATGCCCACTCCTTCGATGACGACGGGAATATTTGCCTGAAACGGCGTGACCACTGCTCCACCCCAGGCGACGGCCTCTCCCGAGCACCATGCGGCGAACGGTTCCGCGGCCAGTTCGTCGAAGTCGCGAAGGCGTCCGTCAGTTAGGACGCCGGCGAGGCCGACGTTGGTCGCACGGGAGAGCTTCGTTCCACCGGCGAGAGACGTCGAGCTGTGGCCGTTGCTGGCCATCACGAGGACCGTGTTGCCGGGATTGGCTGGTGATCCGTCGACGGCCTGGTGGAACAGCCGTCCGAAGGTGTATTCCTCCGGGTCAAGTATGGCGTGGCAGGTCGGGAAGAAGGAGATCGTCGCGACGCGCCCGAACAGGATGCGTTCGGGTGCCGGGCTGACGAGCCCGGTGATATGGGCGCGGTGACGGTGCTTCCGGCCGAGCGCATCGGTCAGGTCTGCGCATGTGAGGACTGCGGCTGACGCTGCGCGACGTCGCTCCACCGCGTTGTCTTCATCTTCGTTCACGGTCGTTCCGCATCATTCCTCCGTCACTGATGACGCGGGGGCGTGCCACCGGCTCAGCGGTGGCACGCCCCCACGTGGACATGGTCAGACGGAAGCCTCGGTCGCCTGGATGCGGCGGGGCAGGACCCAGCCGGCACGAGGGTAGTGGCAGTTGTAGCCGTTCGGATACCGCTGGAGGTAGTCCTGGTGCTCAGGCTCGGCCTCCCAGAACGGGCCGGCGGGCTCGATCGTGGTGACAGCCGATCCTGGCCACAGACCGGAGGCATCGACGTCGGCGATCGTCTCCTTGGCGACCTGCTCCTGCTCGGGGGTGAGCGGGAAGATCGCCGACCGGTAGCTGGTGCCGATGTCGTTGCCCTGACGGTTCAGGGTCGACGGGTCGTGGATCTGGAAGAAGAACGCCAGGATGTCCCGGTACGTCGTCTTCGATGGGTCGAAGACGATCTCCACGGCCTCGGCGTGGCCGGGGTGGTTGCGGTAGGTGGCGTGATCGTTCTGCCCGCCGGTGTATCCGGCGCGGGTGCTGATCACGCCCGGCTGCTTGCGGATGAGCTCGTCCACGCCCCAGAAGCAGCCGCCGGCCAGGACGGCCGTCTCGGTGCCGGGTGTGCGGGTGACCTCTCCGGTGTCGTGAATTCCACTGGTCATGATGCGTGCTCCTTCGTGGTCGTGGTGGTGGTCTCGAACAGTGAGCGGAACTCTCCATACCCCTCGGCCTCCAGGTCGGAGACGGGGATGAACCGCAGCGCGGCGGAGTTCATGCAGTAGCGCAGGCCGCCGGCGTTCGCGGGGCCGTCGTCGAAGACGTGCCCGAGGTGGCTGTCCGCCCCGGTAGAGCGGACCTCGGTGCGGGGCATCCAGAGGGATCGGTCCGTCTTCGTGTGAACGGCGTCAGCGACGACCGGCTTGGTGAAGCTGGGCCATCCGGTTCCGCTGTCGTACTTGTCGGTGGATGAGAACAGCGGCTGTCCGGAGACGACGTCCACGTACAGGCCGTCCTCGTGGTTGTCCCAGTACTCGTTGCGGAAGGCCGGCTCGGTGCCGTCCTTCTGGGTGACGCGGTACTGCTGGTCGTTGAGGCGGCTCAGGGCCTCAGAAGTCTTGCTGTAGTCGTGCGACACGATGTCCTCCTTGTTCGGCGCCGCTGGCTGCGGCGTCACTGTTGATAACGCCGGGGTGACGCGGTTTGGTCCCGTGAGCCTGGGAGTGGGCTGTGACTTCAAGAATCCTCCTGTTGTTGTTCCGGGCTATGAGGTATGGCCTTCGGTGAAGCCCCATGTCGTACCTGACTGGCTGTCGTTGAGCACGATCCCGGCGGCGTCGAGTTCGTCACGGATACGGTCTGCAGTGCGGAAGTCTCCGGCCGCACGTGCCTGGGCTCGCTGGTCGAGCGCCTGTGCGATCAGGGCCTCCAGTGCGCGCTCGGCGCGCGGGGGTGTGGCCGTTGATTCGTCCCACGGGCTGTCGCGCGGGTTGATGCCGAGGACGTCAGTCATGGCGAGCACCGCATCCAGCGTGTCGGCACCGGTCCGCGCGTCGTGCTGGGCGAGGGCGGTGTTGCCCCGCCTGACTTCGTCATGGAGGACCGCGAGTGCCATGGGGATGTTGAGGTCGTCATCCAAGGCGTTTCGGAATGCGACCGGCAGCATGTCCGCGTCCGCCGCGCGCCTCGAGTGGTTGGCGCTCCGGGTGATGAAGTCTTCGATCCTGCGCATCGCCGCCGCGGCGGATCGCAGGGCGGAGTCGGTCAGTTCCAGGTTCGACCGATAGTGGGCCGATCCGAGGTAGTAGCGCAGGTCGAGAGGACGCATGTGCTGCAGTAGCTCGTCGAGGGGTGTCGCGTTGCCGAGGGATTTGCTGATCTTGTCGCCGCCGGACGTGACCCAGCCGTTGTGCATCCAGTAGCGCGCGAATCCGTATCCGGCGGCACGGGACTGCGCCTGTTCGTTCTCATGATGAGGAAAGCGCAGGTCGAGCCCGCCACCGTGGATGTCGAAGCTCTCTCCCAGGTAGCGGAGAATCATTGTCGAACAGCTCAGATGCCATCCGGGGCGTCCCGGCCCGTAAGGCGAAGCCCATGCCGCAGGAGCAACGATCTCCTCGCTGGCCCCCGCGTCCGGGGGAGCCGACTTCCAGAGCGCGAAGTCGCGAGGGTCACGTTTCTCTGTTGCCTGATCGGTATGTTCGTCTCCGCGGAGAGTGCCGTGCTCCTGTGAGGTCAAAGACCCGTAGCCGGGCCATGATGAGACGTCGAAGTAGACGTCCCCCGCTTCCCCTCCCGCTCGGTACGCGTGGCCCCGGGCGATCAGCCGGTCGATGAAGGTAAGCATCTCGGCGGTGTGCCCTGTCGCGCGCGGCTCGATCGTCGGCGGCAAGATACCGATCTTGCGATAAGCGTCGGCGAACGCCCTCTCATGACGAGCCGCCCACGCCCACCATGGAACGCCCGCCGTCTGGCTCGCGGCAAGAATCTTGTCGTCCAGGTCGGTGATGTTTCGCACCAGGGTCACGTCGAGCTCGTGGCCGATCTGGAGCCATCGTCGCAGCTGGTCGAAGACCACTGCGGATCGGAGATGACCGACGTGCGGCGGAGCCTGAACAGTCGGACCGCACAGATAGATGCCGACGTGGCCCGGTCGCAGGGGCGCGAACGTGCGTAGCGATGACGTTCCACTATCGAAGAGCCGTAACGTCATCGATCAGCCCATCTCACGGGTGCGCTGCTCTCGGAGCGCACGGAGGTGGACGGCGGCCCAGGAGCGGAAGGGGCGCCAGCGTTCCGCGACCTCCTCGAGCACCGAGTCGGGCCCGTACTGGTAGGAGATCTCGGCGTAGAGGCGGCGTTCCGCGCGCGGAAGGATGTCCTGGGCGTTGGCGCCGCGGATAAGGATGAGGTCCGTGGCGAACGGGCCGATGCCTGTCACCGTGAGCAGGTCGCGGCGAGCCGATTCTTCGGGCATCGTTCGGAGCCGAGGACCGTTGAGCAGCCCGGTGAGTGCGGCCTCTGCGACAGCTCGGAGATACTCTGGCTTCCGACCGGGTAGGTCTAGTTCTTCGGCGTCGATGGCGCGGATGAGCGCATCGGGCGCGGGAAACACCCCGTCGTTGCCGTGCGCGACGATAAGGTCGCGGCGGAGTCGGGCAGCGACCGGGACGCGGGTGCGCTGCGACAAGACGCACCAGGCTGCGGCTTCGTACGGGGAATGGAAGCCGCACGGGCGATATCCGGGGAGCGCCCTTTGGGCGGTGGCGACGATCGGGTCGCGATCGCCGACGGCCGGCCATTCCCGCGCGTCCACATCGAGAGAGAGGAAGCGCCGCACCTGCTCGGCGGCTGCGGTCAGATCGCCCGGGCCGGACAGACCGATCTGGGCGCTCTCCCCGCTCTGGGTGACGTGGGCGGATACGGACGTCCAGTCGTGCTCGCTCACAAAGCGTGCGGAGAGGACGTCCGGGTCGCCGCCGGACTCGATCGCGGTAGGGGTGAACTCTTCCCAGAACCGCTTGCTGGTGCGCAACGACCACGGCCCGAGCACTGGGACCGAGAGGGTGTGCTGCGCCATGGTGGTGTTAGGCGCGGGCGTGGATGGTGACGACGTAGCCGTCGGGGTCTCGGAACGAGAACTGCAGGCCGAACGGCCCCTCGACCGGTTCCTGCACGATCGCCACTCCCGCGTCGACGAGTCGTGCGTGCACGCGTTCCGCGTCATCGTTGCGGAACCAGACGCCGATGCCGGCGCCGAGCTGAGGGATCGCGTCGAGATCCACGCCCGGGAACGGGTCGCGGACGGCGAACGCGGTTCCTTCTGCGGAGAAGACGGTCGCTGCCGGGTTCGAGTCTGGGAGCCGTGTGAGTCCGACGAGCTTGTCGTAGAACTCCGCGGAGACGGCGCGGTCCCGCACCTGGAAAGAGATGAAGTCCGGGCCGGTGGTTGTTGCTGCCATGAGCAAGCTCCTGTTCTGTTCAATAACGCCAGTGTCAATATCCTGACACTCAGTGGAGTGTGTGTCAAACTATTGACATGGATGCATTGGACCGGAGCCCGGAGTCGTTGGGGGTGTTGATCAAGGAGACGCAGTCGCTCCTGAACCAGCGAATGGACGATCGGCTTCGCCCGCTCGCGCTGAGTGTGCCGCAGTACGCGTGCTTGACCGCCTTGCAGGACACGCCAGGTATCACGAGCTCCGAGCTCGCCCGACGCGCGTTCGTGTCCCGTCAGTCGATGAACGTGCTGCTCCAGGGACTGGAGAAGCGGGGGCTGGTGACCCGCTCGAGTGATCCTGGACCCCGGCGAGAACGGAGCGTGGTGCTGAACGACGCCGCAGAGCTCCTCCTCGAACGCGCGCATGAGGAAGTGTCCTCGGTTGTTCAACGCATGACGATGGAGGTCGAGCTGGTGGAGCGCGCCCGTCTTTACGAGCTTCTGGCCCGTTGCCGAGACGCCCTGCTCATTCCTTGACAGCATTGTCAGGCCCGGGGAGCTGGTACCGGCCGACGGCTGTGTAGGAGCCGCGGCGGAAGCGCAGACCAGTGATCCGCTCATCTTCGACGAGCCAGCGCAGTTCGTAGCACGCTCGGTAGTCCGGCGGCCAGAAGGAGCAGAACTGCCCCTCTGCATCCACGTACCACTCCCCCAACGTGGGTCTTCCGTTCTCGACATACACGGTCTTGCCGTTCTCGGCGAATGCCTGCGTCGCCCCGTCCTCGTACAGGATCGATGCGGCCGTCAGCGCGCGAGGGATATCCGATGCTCGAACTTCCTCCGCGTCAACGACGGCGAGATCAGACAGCGGCTCGTTCATCCGTACGTCTCCTCTGGTCTGATCTGCTGCGGGAGATCCAGTCGACTCTCGTCCTGGATCTCATCGGGGCGAGGTGTGGTGTTGTTGCGCCATTGGCGGGGTGTGGTGCCGAATTCTTCGCGGAAGATGCGGCTGAAGTGGCTGGCGGAGACGAACCCGTGCTGTTGGGCGAGGATGCCGATGGGGACGTCGATGGTGGCCGGTGCGGTCAGGGCGTCGCGGACGCGACGCAGGCGCTGGGACTGGATCAGCTGCGCGAGCCTGATGTCCGCGCGGGACATCTCTGCGTAGAGCAGACGCTCGGACACGTGCAGGTCCTTCGCGATCCGGGCGGCTCCGAGACCGGGGTCGGTGAGGTTGTCGAGCACGTAGGTGACGATCTGCTCGGCCAGCGGATACCGGGTCGTGGCGCGGTCGGGAGTGAGGGCGCTGAGCAGGGTGACTTTCAGCAGGTCGGCGACGGGCGCGAACACGTCCACCTCGTCGCGAAGGCTGAGTTCGGAGTCCATCACGCCCCCGAGCACGGACCGCAGCAGCGCCGCCAGCGAGGTCCGCTCCTGCAGGTCCACACCCGAGACCTCAGCGACCTGATCCGCCGTCAACCCCACCACACCCAACGGCAGTCGGAAGAAGTCCCCGATGACTCCTTCGTCGAAGGCGTGGACGTAGGGGCTCGTGCTCGGGTAAACGACGATGCTGCCCGGGGTCATCACGGTCTGGTCATCGCCACGGCGCAGCATCGACCGGTTGCCGCGCTGGAAGACCACGAACAATGACTCGTCGTCGTCCGACATGATCATCCGCTGGGGACGCATAGCGAGGGCAGCCAGCGAGGGCACCGTCTTGACGGACAACGCTCTCAGCTGCCCGATGTCTTGGTAGGACACGTTCACATGCGCCTCGCGGCCCTGCGGGTCGAGAGTCAGGTCCGTCTGGACGAGGTTCTCGCAGAGCATCGTGCGGATCGTCTCCACGCGGTCACGTGGATCGATGCTGCGCGAGTCCCATGTCTGCTGCATCATTACAGCCTCCGCCGGTCTTCCGGGCTTCCCCGGTCTGATTCCAGACTATTGCCGGTCATAGTCGCCCTCGTCGATGACGACATGGATAGCCGCTTCTTCGGCGGAGGCGGCACCGTTGTCGATGCCGATGTCGGAGGCCCAGAAGTCGGAGGATGGGTCTGGGTTGCCGGGTTCGGTCCAGATCAGCCGTCCAGCGCGTACCGATCCGACCTGGTCGTCAAGGATCTCGCCGTCCGTGCCGATGATGTCGCCGATCCCGTCGCCCATCGGCTCTTCGGGTTCGTACTCCGGCACCTCACGCGCCAAGCGAGCCGCCAGCGGCTCCCGGGCACGTGCTTCGCGTGCAGTGAATCCCCACGACAGTTCGGATGACCGCCGCTCCGGTGGAGAGTATCCCGGGCCGTCGTCATCGGAGTCTTCGCCGAGAAGATCCGAGTCCAGGCTCTCATCCGGCGGAAGCAGATCGAACTCGATGTCCTGCCCACTGAACGATCCGTCAGTCATGATGGGTTCCCTTTCTTTCCCCTGACGCCTGGTCTCTCGGCGTCGCGAGCAGACTCTTCACCACCGGGCGATACCACCGGCACGGAGCCTTGTGCGAGCTTCAGCCTCGTCCACACGTTCATGTTGATGACGACGGCTGCGATCTCCGCGATCTCACGCTCATCGAAGAACACCGTCAGCCCTTGATGCATCTCATCGAAGTGCTCGTGCTCGTAACGTGTCAGCGCTTCGCAGTACGCCAGTGCGAGTGCTTCGGAACCGGAGAACATCGTGCTCTGCCGCCAACTCGCCAGGTGCGCCACCATCGCCGCGCCGATTCCTACTTCCACGGCGATACGCGTGTGCAGGATCAGGCAGTACGAGCACGGATTGATCTGAGCAACCCGCAATCGGAGAAGGGCAGCGAGGCGATCACCGATCGACAACTTCGCCGTGTACCCGAACCCCGCAGCCATCTGCTTCGCAAGTTCGTGGAAGTCAGAGAGATCCGGGTCAAAGCGCACATTCTCGAAATCGATCTGCTCTGATATCACGATCTCTCCTCACCGTAGGGCACGGTTCGCTGGCTTGCCGGAGTTCCGACGCCTCCTCCGACGGTAGATCCGCTTCTCTGCCCTGTGTGGCCTGCCCCTGCAGAGAGCTGTCTTCTCCCTGCAACCGCCCGCTCCGCTTCCGAACGCCGCAGGTCGCGGACATTACGCTGCACAGCCAGGCCACCTGGACAGCACCCGGCTCCGTATCGTGACCCGAAGGGGCGTGCTGCCCGCCGTGAAGAGAGAGAAGACGATGCCGACCTCGAGAGTGATCCTCGCCAGCGGCTGCTTCTGGGGAGCCCAGGAGCTCTTCCGCTCACTCCCGGGCGTCGTGAGCACCCGCGTCGGATACTCCGGCGACGACGACACCCCCAACGCAACCTACCGGGATCACGGGGATCACGCAGAAGCCCTCGAAGTGATCTATGACCCCTCGATCATCCGATTCCAGATACTGCTGGAGTTCTTCTTTCAGATTCACGATCCCACCACTCGGAACCGTCAGGGAAACGACATCGGGCGCAGTTACCGATCAGCGATCTTCACGACGACCGAGGGACAGAGGAAGGTCGCCTTCCACGTGATCGAAGCGATCAACGCTTCCGGCCGCTGGCCAGGAAAAGTCGTGACAGAGGTGGGCGAAGCCGGCCCGTTCTGGGAGGCCGAACCCGAACACCAGGACTACCTGCAGAAGCACCCCAATGGATACTCGTGCCATTTCATCCGACCCGACTGGGTACTACCGGGCCGCTGACCGAGATCTCGCGATAGGAGACACATGAAACATCCCGACGGAATGATCGGCTTGACCGCGACCGACGCCGACACTGACCTCCCGGCTGCATCCTCGGACGCAGTCGAAGACTTCGTCATCACTGAGAACGTCGAGTCCGAGCTGTACGAAGCGACCGTGAACGGCAAGCTCGCCGCCGGCCTGCTCTACAGCAGAACCGGCGACCGGGTGCTTCTGCTCGCGACGTCCGCGTTCCCCGAGTTCCGCGGAAAGGGAGTCGCGGCGCGACTCCTTGGAGGCGTCCTCAACAGTCTCCGCGAGGACAAGAAGACCGCGACGGTCTCGTGCCCCTTCGCCGCCGCGTACATCCGCGCTCATCCGGAGTATGCGGATGTCGTCGACACGCGGTTCCCTGGCAACCCCCACGGACACCACCACTGATCGTCATACGCACAAGAGGAGAACCCACATGGCAACCGTCGAACTGACCGAGGACAACTTCGAGGTCACGATCAATCAGAACGACATCGTTCTCGTCGACTTCTGGGCGGACTGGTGCGCACCATGCCATCAGTTTGCGCCGGTCTTCGAGAAGTCGTCGCAAGACAATCCCGACATCGTCCACGCGAAGCTCGACACGGAGTCGGAGCAGCGCATCACTGCGGCGGCCCAAATCACCGCGATTCCCACTCTGCTCGCCTTCCGCCAGGGGTTGCTCGTCTTCAGCCAGGCCGGCGCCCTACCGCCCACTGCCCTAGCCGAAGTGGTAGAGAACGTCAGAGGACTCGACATGGACGAGGTCAGGAAGGACCTCGACTCCGATGGCGGCTCGGCCAAGGATGATCGCTGATGTCCACCTTGCATGGAGCACGCCCCTACATGGACAAGGCCGTCCCAGAAGCATGGGAAGCCGCGTCTGCGTTCGCGACCGCTGTGTCTGAAGCCGCATCGCAACGCGGACTCACTCCCGCCGAGAGCGAGTTGATCAAGGTTCGGGCGTCGCAGTTGAACGGATGCGTCTTCTGCCTCGATCTGCATTCGCGGCAGGCAAGGCGCGCAGGCGTCAATCAGCAACTACTCGACATCTTGGCCGCCTGGCGCGAGTCGCCACTGTTCAGCGATCGAGAGCGCGCCTTGCTCGCGATCGCTGAAGCAGCCACCCGGCTCCCCCTCGACGCCGCCGTGAATGTCGAGCTCGCGCAGGCCCGAAGCACCCTCTCCGAGGCGGAGTTCGCGGCCGCGGAGTGGGTCGCCGCGGCCATCAACATGTTCAATCGGATCTCGATCCTCAGCGAACATCGCGTGCGACCACGCGACTCGGAAGGCAAGCTGAGCTGACGGTGTGCCGTGCGCAGCGTGGCCGCTACGCCAGAGGACGCGTTCGAGGCCGCGCACGACTTGCCGGCCACTCAACCGATCAGGTTCACGCCCCCCTACGCAGCGGTTCAAGCGCCAGGAGATATCGCGGCCATAGAGATGGTGCGTACGGTCCCGTCAAGCCGTACCGTGTTCCGGCACGCGAAGATACTCAACGTCGTTGAGGGCTCCTGCGCCCTAGAGACTGCTGAGAGCATGCACGTCCTGCGTCCTGGCATGTCTCTTGCCCTCGGCACCGGCAAATGGTGCCGCGTGCGCCCATCCCCGTCCGTACGCATCTGGGCCATCTACGCCGACGAGCAGTTCTGGCGCACCCAGATGGCATGGTTCCTCCCTGACGCAGAACGAGTGATCGCAGGAGTACACCCCCTCGAGTGGGACGGCCGCGCAATCGTCCTTGCGCCAGGTATCGCTGTGCTGCGGCATGTCGAGCCGATATGGCGACAGATGAGCGTACTGCGCAGCGGGACCCACTCGCCCGAAGTCGTCGCGACTCACACTCTCGAGCTTCTCGCACGATGGATGAGGCTGATACTGCCGACTTTTCTGGACGAAGCGCCGGACACCCTCACGACACCGTGGACACCCATCAATGGACGACTGACCGACACCGGATCTATTGGCTACGTCGGTCAGGCAATCCGGTTGCTTCGCGGGCGCATCGCAGAGCCGTGGACCGTTGGAGCGCTCTCACGCGAACTCTCCCTCTCACGGACCCACCTCACCCGCATGTTCGTACAGTACGCCGGCGCCGCACCAATGCGTCTACTCACTGAACTCCGGCTCACCGAATTCGCGCGGCTCATCGAAGAAACCGACATTTCCGTAATGCGTGCCGCAAGCGAAGTCGGGTGGAGCGATCCGCGCGTAGCATCCCACTGGTTTCTCCGTCGCTACGGCATCACGCCGACACAGTACCGGCGCACACCACATACGGTTCCTGAGGATCGACAAAGCCACGCTATCGCTGTCAACGACACCAGCCGGTAACCTCTGCGGACTCGTCGTATGAACCGCTCCACTCGACGCGTGTCCCACGTTTCGCCGGCGACGTCGACAGGTCTTGGACTGCCGTGTAGAACACGTCAAATACGTCGGGTTCATCGCGGAGCCTGACGGCCACAGGCCCAGTCCGTTGTCCGTCTCTCTTCTTCCTGATCCGCCCGGCGCACCTCATGGTCGCAAGGGTCAACGGCTTGCGCCGTTGGCCTCGCCGGGAGGAGGTCATTGATGGCGACGGACGAGGAGGCGCGAGCAGCGCGGGATGCGCGGCTCCAACAGCTCCATGAGCGGCTAACGGCTGCAGTCGATCAGCTCGTCTCGGGTGAGGACTGGAAGCGTGCGCTGGAGTTCGCGGCCCGGTTCCGGGCGAAGTCGTTCAACAACACGCTGCTGATCTGGGCTCAACATCTCGATCTCTACGAGGCAGGTCGCACAAGCGCGCCAGAGCCGACCTTCGTGGCCGGTTACAAGCAATGGAAGGCGCTGGGTCGCTCTCCGCTGGCAGGCGGGTCGATGCAGATCTTCGCCCCGCTGATGGCGCGGTTCGCGTCCTCGACACCGCAGAACCCCGGATCATGGCGCCGCCTGGACAGGTACGAGAAGCCGAAGCCCGGAGAAACGGTCCGGTCGAAGATGGTCCGCGCGATTCCGGTGCGTGTCTGGGACGTCTCGATGACCGACGGCCCGCCGATCCCTGAACGCCCGGCGCCGACGCTGATGGAAGGCCAGGCACCGGACGGCTTATGGGAAGGGCTATCGGCACTGGTGGCGGCCGAGGGCTTCGCGGTGCTGCGGGTCGAGCACGAGGGGATGATCCACGGCGCGAACGGCCTGACCGACTTCCAGGCGCGCACGGTCGCGGTGCGGACGAACATGGACGACGCCGCGCAGGTGAAGACCCTCGCGCACGAGCTCGCGCATGTGATGCTGCACGGCCCCGACAGCCCGGATGCGACCGGGCATCGAGGCGTCGGCGAGGTCGAGGCCGAGTCCGTGGCGCTGATGATCGGCGCCGCGCATGGCATGGACACCACCGCCTACACGATCCCGTATGTTTCGGGCTGGGCGGGCACGGTCAAGGACAAGGACCCGGCCGAGGTTGTGCAGGCCACCGGCGAGCGTGTCCGCAAGGTCGCCGTGACGATTCTCGACGCGCTACCCACCGTTCAGGTCGGCACGGGCGACCCGCCCGGCCTGTCCCGTGAGTCGACTGGGACTTCGCGTGTGGCTGGCTCTAAGCGGATCGCACCCCAGTCGGTGCCGGGCGAGTCGGCGCGTTCGTCGCGTCCTGCGGACGTCGCGGTGAGGAGCCTGTGATGAGCGTCGCCAGCGTCCTCTCCTCGGTGTCGACCCTTCCATTGCCACAGGCCGCCGCGCTGCTCGCGGCTGCTGGGGTGCCTGTGTTGCCGTGCGTGCCGGGCGCGAAGAACCCGCTGTTGAAGCCCGATGAGGAGAACCCGGAAGCGCAGCCCGGCGGGTTCCACGCGGCAACCATCGATGCCCGTCAGGTGGCGGCGTGGTGGCGGCGGTGGCCGTCCGCGAACATTGGCATCCCGACCGGCGCTGTCTCCGGGGTCGTGGTCGTCGATGTGGATCGCAAGCCCGGCGGTGACGGGTTCGCGGCGTTCGAGCGCTCCCGCCGTGCCGGCCTGGTGCCGGGATGGCTGGCCGCGGTCAGGTCGGCGTCGGGCGGGGCGCACTTCTACTTCCCATCCGACCCGGACCGGCCGCAGCGGTCGTGGCAGGCGGCGAAGGCGCATGTGGACTTCCGCGGCGACGGCGGCTACATCATCGTCCCGCCCTCGGCCGTGACAGGCGCCGGCTCCTACGAGTTCGTCGCCGGTGCCGACCGTGCGCCCGCACCGGTCGATGCGGCTCGGCTGCGGGACTTCCTCGACCCGCGCCCGGAGCCTGCCCCGCACCAGGTACGCGGCCCGATCCGGTCGGAAGATGCCACACGGCTGGCCGCGTGGGTCGGGATGCGCGCCGAGGGCGAGCGCAACCGCGGCCTGTTCTGGGCATCGTGCCGTCTCGCGGAGGCAGGCATGTCGCTGCCGGAGATGGTCGACGCGCTTGCCCCGGCCGGCGAACGAGTCGGCCTTGCGCCGCGAGAGGTCGAGACCACGATCCGTTCTGCGTACCGCGTCGCGCACGCCCGGCCCGCATCCGTCGTCGGGCAGGGCGATGCGCCGCAACGGCCGGTGCGGCTCACGGGGCAGGTGCTCTTATGAGTACCGCGGTACGGACGCGGGGCGGCGGGGTCGCGGTCGTGACGGCCTTGGCCGGGACGGTGTTCATCGCGGCCGGCGCGTTCTGGCTCTCGTTCACCGCCCTCGCGGACCTCGCTCGCCGCTCGGGCGTGGATGCCGGGCAGGCCTGGGCGTGGCCGCTCATCGTCGACGGGATCATCGTCGTCGCGACGGTCGCTGTCGTCGCCCTCGCGAGCCAGCGGTCGGCTTGGTACCCGTGGCTGCTGCTCGCGGCCGGTGCGCTGGTGTCGGTGACGGCGAACGCGATCCACGCCGTCGTCGCGGCCGACGCCGACGTGCCCAGCGTGCTCGCCGCGTGTGTGGCGGCGGTACCGCCGATGGTGCTGCTGGCGATCACGCACCTCACCGTGATCCTCACCCGCCCCCTTCCCGCGAGCATCGAGCCCGCCGAGGAGCCTGCGCCTGATGAGCGCGTGCCTGATGCTGCGCCAGCGCCGCTGGCGGTCGGACCGGTGCGCCAGGCGAGCCGGGAGCTCGCAGCGCGCCTGCGCGAGGAGGAGGGCTGGTCGAACAAGGCCATCGCCCGGCGCCTGGGCGTGCACCCCTCCACCGTGGGTCGCTGGTTCACGGCCCCGCCCGCACTGACGAGGCCTGAGGAGAAGGAGACGCCATGAACGACGACCAGCACACGACCGCCCTGCACGAGCGCGTCGAACGCGCCCCGGACTGGCCGGAGCGCGACGAGACGCCGCGGGAGGGCGAGACCTCGGCGCTCGCCCGGCACCGCGACCCGTCGCTGACCAAAGACACCACGGAGGCGGCGAAGAAGCAACGGCCGGGCGTGGAGTGGGTGCGCCCGACCGACCTGATGGTCTCCCGCTCGGCCAGGGTTGCGGGACGGGGTATCGACTTCCAGGCTGAGCTCGCCCGCCGCTCCCGCCGGGTTCCCGGCCAGGCGTACCGGGCAGCGCGCACCGGGGCGCGCACTGGTGTCCGGTTCGTGAGCGAGCGTGCCCGGAAGCTGCCGCCCGTGACGGCGTTCGGCCGCGGGTCCGGGGAGCACTACTCCTGGGTGTCTCGCTCCGGGATCGGGCTCGGGTAACCATGTTCGCCCCCGGCGCGACGGCGCGAAACCAAGCCGCTGGGGGCCGTGTGCGCACCTGCCTGTCAGGAGGTGCCGTCATGGAGACTGCCACGGCCCGCAAACGGCGGGAACGATTCGACGATTCGGAAGCGCTGCGCGCCCTGCTCACCCGCCTCCACGAGGCGGGGCGCGGAGCGTGGCGCCATGACCCCGAGGCCGCTGCGCTCATGGAGCACGCGGCGAGCAAGTACGCGGCGCTGGCCCGCAAACACGGACTGGACCCGTGGGAGGCGGCGTCCGCGGCATTCGAGGCGATGCGCGGTGCCGCGACCCGCCGGGCGGAGGACCCGTGGGCGGTGATCACGCGGGCGGTGCAGGTGACGTGCACCGCGGAGGAGCGCGGCAACGGGCTGCTGTGCTCCGTTCACCAGGCCCGCCGTCCCCGCTACTCGGTGTTCCACGATGCGGAGCGGTTCAGCGATCGGGAGAACCCGCTGCCCGACTACCACCCCGCGTTCCGGTTCGACCCATTCACCGACGACGAGCCCGACGACGAGGACCCGGCGCCCGAGCGAGCGGTGAACGTGACCGCCGCCATCGAGGACACCATCGCGTTCCTCACCCGGGTCGGGTGGGAGCCAGAGACCGCGCGGGCCGCGGTCGAGTACGTCACTGCCCGGCTCACGGAGGCGTCCTCGCGGGCGTCGGCGTTCGAGGTGCTGCGCCGAGACCGGCAAGCCCGCGCCCTCCTCGACCTCCCCGGCGCATCCTGGACGGCGCTGCTGCGGGCCGTGCTCGGCGTTCCCGACCCGGCACTCGCGCACACGAACGCCGGCCGCGGAATGCTCCGCCGCCTGCTGATCGGCCAGCCGCTGCGCGCACTCCTCACAGACGACGATCTCGTGATCACCGCCGGGCTCGCCGCACCCAGATTCGATGCCGGGAGCGGCGGGCGATGAGCACGCCGCTGGAAGGCCGAATCGAGCTGGAGCGCGCCGTCGATTCGATCGTCGTCGGCGCGCGGCACAGGCACGACCACGGCGACCTGATCCCGCTGGTCGAGTCGATACGCCGCCACGGGCTGCTGCAGCCGATCACGGTCACCCTCGACGGGCACCTGATCTGCGGAGCCCGACGGCTCGCGGCGATCAAGCTGCTCGGCATCAAAACCGTCAACGTGTGGGTACGCTCCGGCGTCTCCGACCGGCTCGGGCAGCTCCTCGCGGAGCAGGACGACAACCAGCTCCACAAGCCCCTCACCCAGCTCGAAGCCGCCGCCCTCTACCGCGAGCTGAAGGCCCTGCTGGCCGAGGACGCCGCGCGCCGACAGGAGGCCACCCGGTTCCAGGCGTCCGCCGACGACGCAGAAGACGGTGGTGCCAATTTGGCACCACCGCAGATCGAGCAGGGCAAGACCCGTGCGCAGGCTGCTCGGATGGTCACTGGCCGCGCCTCCTACACGACGTTGGAGCGCATCGGCCGGCTGGAAGACCTCGCCGCGGACGAGTCCCAGCCCGAGGCGGTGCGGGCGCGCGCCGCGCAGGAGGTCGAGCAGATCAAGACCGGCGGCAGCGTCTATCCCTCGCATCTGCGCGTGAACGCGGAGCTGTCGCTGGCGGAGCTCGACCAGCTCGCCGCCGACCCTGCCCAGCCCGCCGAGCTGCGCGAGCAGGCCCGCACCGAAGCGGATGCGGTGCGGGCGGCGGAGCGGGAGGCGAAGGCTGCGGAGCTGGAGCAGTTGGCGCAGGCCGCGCTCGCCCGCGTCAAGGCCGCCAAGACCGGCAGGAAGGCGAAGCGGCCCGCGCTGACGGCGGTGGAGCCGGGTGTCCCGGTGCCGTTCCCGCTGAGCGTGTTCACCGCGACGTGGGACGACATGGCCTCGTGGTGGGAGCACTACGACCCCGCCGATGTCGGCCCGGCACTCACCACCGAGCAATGGGCCCGGTTCGAGGAGACGATCGCCGGCACCGTCACGTTCGCCGATGCCGCCCGTGCCGCCCGGGAGGACCGGGCCGAGCAGACCGCCTGAACAGGGCGGGGGGCGGTGGTGCGCACCTTCCTGGCAACCACGCATCCCTGTTGCCGTCCGGGAAGGACCCCTGTTCATGGACCCCGCCGCCCCCGATGACCGTCGCCGTCGTCGCCTGCTGATCGCCGCCACCGCCGCAGGCCTCGCCCTGCTGATCCTCGTCGGCGTCGGCATCTACGGACTCGTCCACGGCCCCGCCGCGGCCGACCCGGCGTCGAGCGAACGCCCGTCTACCACGGCTGCGCCTGTGACGCCCGGCCCGATGCCGGGCGGTGAGCTGGAGTCGCTCCGGCAGAACCTCGGCCCGGAAGCGTTCGCCCGCGCGGTCGCGACCGCCCTGTTCACCTGGGACACCACGACCGGGCACACGCCCTCGGACTATGCGCAGGTGCTCGCGGATGCCGCCCACGGTTCCGAGGCGGATGCGTTCGTGGGCGACGTGCGCGCCTACCTGCCTTCTGTGGAGGCGTGGGCGCAGCTGCGACAGTATGCGACGCGCCAGTGGCTCACCATCGACGAGGTGTTCATCCCGGAGGCGTGGGAGACCGCCGTCGACCAGGCCGCGCCCGGCCAGATCCCGGCCGGGGCGATCGCCTACACCTTCGAGGGCACGAGGCACCGCGACGGCACCTGGGGCACGACGCCGGTGGAGGCGTCCCGCCCGGTCGCGTTCACCGTGTTCCTCGTCTGCAACCCGCCCACGCCCGGCCACGGCGCGGCATCAGGTTCGTGCGAGGTGCTGCGGCTGTCCGAGCTCGACAACCCGCTGCACTAGCCGGGAGCGTCGTGATGAAGAAGCTCGCCGTCCTCGCCCTCACCCTGCTGCTCATCGGGCCCTCCACGGCCCTGCTGGGCGTCGCCGCGCTCGGCGGCACCTCCGCGACCGCCGCCGTCTGCACGCCCGGCTCACTCGCGGTCGGCCCGATCCCGGACTCGCTGACCACGACGACCCGAAACGGGGAGACGGTCACGCTGAACCGGCAACAGCTCACGCACGCGGCGACGATCATCACGGTCGGCGGGCAGACCGCCGGCGTCGGCCGCGACGGTGTGCTCATCGCGCTCATGGCCGCCCTCACCGAATCCACCCTGCGGATGCTCGCCAACACCAGCGCCTACCCCGAGTCGGCGAACTATCCGAACGACGGCAACGGTTCTGATCATGACTCGCTCGGCCTGTTCCAGATGCGCCCCGCCAGCGGCTGGGGCACGGTCGCCGAGCTCATGGACTCGGCTTACCAGGCCAGGGCGTTCTACGGCGGCGAGTCCGGCCCGAACTACCCGTCCCCGCGGGGGCTGCTCGACATCCCCGGCTGGCAGCAGCTCGACCCCGGCGAGGCCGCCCAGGCCGTCGAGGTCAGCGCCTACCCGGACAGGTATCAGAACTACCAGCCAGTCGCGCAGGCGATCCTCGACGCCCTCACCCGCCCCGCGCCCTCCGGCAACGGCGGCGGGGATGAGACACCGGTCGTGCCCGAGACGACCAGGATCGTGTTCCCGCTTCCCGAGGGAACCTGGGTGCGGACGAGCCCGTTCGGGTGGCGCAACGACCCGATCACCGGGGAACGACGCTTCCACGCAGGCTCGGACTTCGCCGCCCCCGACGGCACCCCGATCTACGCCGTCGCCGATGGCGTCGTGGTGCGCGCGAACTACACCGACGCAGGCGGCGGGATCATCGTCATCGAGCACACCGTCGGCGGGCAGCGGGTCGCGTCGATGTATGTGCACATGTGGCAGCACGGCATCCACGTCGCCGACGGCGACACCGTGACCGCGGGCCAGCACATCGGAGACGTCGGCTCCTCCGGCCACTCGACCGGCCCGCACCTCCACCTGCAGATCCACCCCGGCGGCGCCGGAGCGGACCCGGTGGACTCCGACGCCTGGCTCACCGAACACGGTGCCGGAGGGATTGCGGGCGGCGATGCCGCCCCCGCCCTGTGCACTGCCGGGGGCGCGTGATGGACGTGTTCCCCGACTTCGGCGGCGTGGGCGGCGCCGCAGACCTGCGCTCCATCGTCGGCGCGCTGCTGATGTTCGTGCTCGTCACCGCGGTGCTCATGCTCATCGTCTGCGCCATCATCTGGGCGATCAGCGGAGCCTCCGGCAACTACCAGGCAGCGACCAAGGCCCGCACCGGCCTGCTTGTCGCGGTCGGCGCCGCCGCGCTATCCGGTGCCGGCGTTGCCTGGCTCAACTTCCTGCTGGACGTCGGCACCCGGCTCTGACCGTCCTTGCCTGTGCGGCTGGGAGCGAGTGCGCACCTGACCGTCGAGAACCCCGTCTCGACCAGTCAAGGGAGCACAACCGTGATCGACATCGACCCCAACAGCTCGGGCCTTCCGGGCATCGAGCAGCTGCGCATCATCGTCGGCGCCGTCATGACGGTGGGCCTGATCCTCTCCGTCCTCGCCCTGATCGTCTCCGCGATCGTCTGGGGTCTCGGATCGAACAGCAGCAACCCCCACCTCGCCAGCCGCGGCAAGGTCGGCGTCCTCGTGAGCTGCGGGGCGGCGATCATCTGCGGCGCGGCGGTGACGCTGGTGAACTTCTTCTGGGGCGTCGGGCAGGCCGTCTAATGACGACCCGACATGACTTCCGACGGCGGGGGTGGGCGCGGTGAGCGTCTGCGACGTCCCGGTCATCTCCTCCGTCTGTGACGCCGTGGGCGAGGGCACCGCCTCCCTGATCGCGGCCCCGTTCGACTGGC
Organism: Microbacterium sp. BWR-S6Y; assembly: GCF_041379845.1. Taxonomy (NCBI): domain Bacteria; kingdom Bacillati; phylum Actinomycetota; class Actinomycetes; order Micrococcales; family Microbacteriaceae; genus Microbacterium; species Microbacterium sp. BWR-S6Y. Next base: position 421,311 of record NZ_JBFECV010000002.1, on the reverse strand, counting down.
TGGCTCAGGCGATGGCGGGGGCGGCGGCGTGGCTGTTCGAGGCCGTGTGGTGGGTGTTCGACACCACGACCCTCGTCGACGTCACGAGCGCCGAGTACGTCGGCGTCTACAACGTCCTCTTCGGCGTCGCCGTGTTCGTGATGCTGATCTTCTTCTGCCTCCAGCTCATCACCGGCCTGGTCCACCGCGACCCGACCGCCTTGTCCCGTGCCGCGCTCGGCCTCGCCAAGTCCGTCCTCGGCTCGTTTCTCGTCATCACGCTGACGGCGCTGCTGTTGGAGGTGACCGATCAGCTCGCGGTCGGGATCGTGCAGGCCACCGGGAACACGATGGAAGGGATGGGGACCCAGATCGGGCTCCTCGCCGTCGCCCTCGGCGCCATCAACATCGGCGGCCCTGGCGTCGGGGCGATCCTCACGATCTTCTTCGCCGGCCTAGCCATATCGGCGGCGGCGATTGTGTGGTTCTCCCTGCTGATCCGCAAGGCGCTGCTGCTGGTGGCGGTCGTGTTCGGCCCGGTCGCCCTGGCCGGGGCGACGTGGGATGCGACGAAGGGCTGGTTCGCCAAGTGGGCGGCGTTCGTGATCGCCCTGATCTTCTCCAAGCTCGTCCTCGTCGTGATCTTCCTCGTCGCGATCGGGCAGGTCTCGGCCCCGATCGAGGCCGACCTGGCCTCCATCTCCGACCCGATCGCGGGCGTCGTGCTGATGTTCATCGCCGCGTTCGCCCCGTACATCACCTACAAGTTCCTGTCGTTCGTGGGCTTCGACATGTACCACGCGATGTCGTCCGAGCAGGAGGCGAAGTCCGCGCTGAACCGGCCCGTGCCGGTGCCGTCCGCCCCGCAGGCCGACACGGCCAAGAAGGTCCTCGACGGCGGCACCGACCCGGGCAGCAAGCCGCCGAGTGGTGGAGGCGGCGCGGGCGGAGGCTCGACACCGCCCCCACCTCCTCCCGGTGCGTCGGCTGCGGCCCCGGCCAGCGCGGGAGCCGGCACGGCGGGCACCGGCGCCGCCGCATCAGCCGGAGCAGGAGCAGGGGCTGGAGCTGGAGCTGGAGCTGGAGCGGGCGCCGGAGCTGCCGGCGCTGGCGCGGCTGGTGCCGGTGCGGCCGCGGGGCCGGTCGGTGCCGCGGTGGTCGTCGGAGCCGCCGTGGTCAAGGCCGCAGCGACCGCCGGTCCGAAGGCAGGCAGAGCGGCGGGCGGCGCGGCGGACAGTCAGGCCGGCGCGGCGGCCGAGCAGGCATCCCCGCCGCCGTCGCAGGGCGCCCCGCCGCGTCCCGCACCGTCGACACCGCCTCCGGCCACGCCGCCCTCTCCCGGGCCTGGAGAGTCTTCGCCCGCGCGCCAGCGCCGGCAGGACCCGCCGCCTCCGCCGTCGTCCGCACCGGCCGGGAAGGAGTAACCGATGGTCACGAACTCGCCTAGCGACTACCCGCTGGCGCCGGTGCAGTTCTCGCGGCTCGCCAGGCGCGGCATCATGCTCGGTCTGTCCCTGCCGCAGCTCATCGTCCTCGGTATCGCGGTGCTCACGGTCGTCTTCTCCCTCTACACCGCCGACGGGATGGGCTTGGCCTGGACCGCACCCGTCTGGGGGACCTGCGCCCTGCTCGCGGTGATCCCTGCCGGGGGCCGGAAGGTGATCGAGTGGGTGCCGATCCTCGCCCGCTGGGCCGCCCGGACCTATCTCGGGCAGCTCATCTACCGGCGCCGCGTCATCAAGCCCCGCCCCGCCGGGACCCTCGCCCTGCCCGGGGATGCGGCACCGCTGCGGGAGTGGGAAGACCCCGAGACCGGCGCGGCGATGGTCCACGACCCGCACGCGCAGACCCTCACCGCGATCCTCGGCGTCTCCCACCCCGCGTTCGTGCTCCTTGATCCGGGTGAGCAGCAGCGTCGCGTCTCCGGCTGGGGCCGCGTACTGGCCGCCGCCTGCAGGTCCGGGCGGATCGCCCGCATCCAGGTGTCCGAGCGCACTCTGCCGGATTCCGGGACGGGGCTGGCGGAGTGGTGGCGCACGCACGGCACCGACGACGGCTCCTGGGCCGCGACCACGTACGCCGAGCTCATCGAGCGTGCCGGCCCCGCCGGAGAGCGCCACGCGACGACCATCTCGCTCGCGCTCGACATGAAGGCCGCCGCCCGGCAGATCAGAACGAGCGGTGGCGGGATACGCGGCGCGGCTGCGGTGCTGCGGCAGGAGATGAGCACGCTGACGACGGCGTTGCGCGCCGCGGAGCTCAGTAGCACCGGGTGGCTGACGCCGGGCGAGGTCGCCGTCGTCCTGCGCTCGGCTTACGACCCCGCCGCCGCCCCGGCGCTGGAGCGCCACGGGGACCTGGGCCGTGACCTGGCGACCGCAGGTCCGGTCGCGGTTACCGAGACCTGGGACCGGCTGCGGTCGGACTCCGCGCACCATGCGGTGCTGTGGATCACCGAGTGGCCTCGCTCGCAGGTGTATCCCGGCTTCCTCGCGCCGCTCGTGCTGTCCAACGGCATCCTGCGCACCCTCGCCCTGCACTACACCCCGGTGCGCGCCGACCAGGCCGCGCGGGACCTGCGGAAGAAGAAGACCGAGCTCATCTCCGATGCCGCCCAGCGGCGCAAGATCGGGCAGATCGACGACGCGGCCAGCAGCGCCGAGCTGGACGACGTGCTCCAGCAGGAGGCGGACCTGACTGCCGGGCACGGCGTCCTGCGCGTCTCCGGCCTCGTCTCCGTCTCTGCGCCGACCGTGGACGAGCTCGACGCGGCGGTGGCCGCGGTCGAGCAGGCGGCGATCCAAGCGTCCTGCGAGACCAGGCGGCTCGTCGGTCAGCAGGCGCAGGCATTCACCGCTGCCGCGCTGCCGTTGTGCCGGCCGGTCTGACCCGGCGCACCTGCTCACCAACCGTCACGCCTTCCTGTGAGGAGCCCCGATCATGCCGACCTTCGATGACCCGCTCGCGGACGCCGCTGAGGCGTCCGCCGCGCTGCGGGGCCTGGCCCACGCGACCCGCACGTTCGAGAGCCCCGCCGACACCCACCCGGTGATCGGAGATCTGCTCGCCGGCGTCAGGTCGCTGCGGCAAGTGCTCGACCAGCTCGCAGCCGCCCACATCAGCGCCCGCGCCAGGGCGCACGACGACGCCGGGAACCAGGCCGCCGGCGCAACCTCGGCCCTCGCAGCTGCCGATGAGCTGCACCAGGCCGGCACCCTGCTGGACACCGTGGAGTGGCGGCTGGACGCCGCCTCCCAGCACTCCGGTCGCATCGCCTGGCACCCCGCACCTGCCGTCGAGGACGGCCCGGCGAGGCGGTGGGTCAGCGTCGTGTTCCTGGAAGGCGCCGAGGCCGATGAGGTGCTGGAGCTGATCGACCGCGACGGGACGGATGCAGCGATCGAGCACCTGGCCGGGCACGACTACGGAGCGGAGACCACCCAGGCCGCGCTCGAGAACGGATACGTCTACGACGAGCCCCCGGCAGGTGTGCTCGACAAGGTGGCCACCCACGACGTCTACACGCTCACCTACAACCCCTTCCTCGGGCACGTCTCGCTGCTGCGCAAGCACGACACCGTGCCCGACCCGGCGCTCCTCGGCATCGACACCCCGGCCTCCGCACCCGCATCGGAGTCGAGGCGGGAAGCGGAACGCGCCGCGCACAAGTCCACGCGTGCAGTCGGCCCCGCGGTCAGCCGGGGGCGAGACGGGGCCGACTGGTTCACCCGCCGCCCCGGCGCCGCCTCCGCACACGGACGGGGGCTGGCGCTGTGACCGGGCAGGACGACAGCCGCCTGCACACCGCCGTGCTCGTCGGTCCCGAAGGCGAGCGGCGCCGGGCACGCAAGGCCCGCCGGCAGGCGGCGGCGAAGGTCGAGACCGATGCCCGCCAGCATCGCAAGGCACAAGCTCGGGCGAAGTGGGAGGCGGAGCAGGCTGAACGCCGCAACACGAGCTACCTGCCCGCCTCCGGCGAGGCGGGGCCCGCGGCGTTGCGGACGCCGGGCCGGTTCCGGCTCCCCAAGCACCAAGACACCTCCGCGACGCTCGCCGGCCAGTACCCCTTCCTGGCCGAGGCCGGCCTCGGCAGCCAGGGCGTCTTCGTCGGCCAGGACCTCTACAGCGGCGGATCGTTCGTCTACGACCCCTGGGTGCTCTATCAGCGCGGCCTCATCACGGCGCCGAACGTCGTGCTCGCCGGGATCGTCGGCTCCGGCAAGTCTTCCCTGGCGAAGTCGCTGTACACGCGCAGCCTGCCGTTCGGACGCAGGGTCTACGTCCCCGGCGACCCTAAGGGCGAACACACGGCTGTCGCGGAGGCGGTCGGCGGACGGGCGATCATCCTCGGCCACGGCCTTCGCAATCGTCTGAACCCGCTCGATGAGGGCCACCGGCCATCTGCCGTGTCGGATACGGAGTGGGCGATGCAGGTCGCCTCCCGCCGCCGCGACCTCATCGGCGCCCTCGCAGAGACCGTGCTGGACCGGGCGCTGTCGCCGTTGGAGCACACCGCCATCGACCTCGCCCTCCGAGACGCCGTCCGCAGCGCCGAGGTGCCGATCCTGCCGATGGTCGTCGACCGCATCCTCACCCCCAACACGGGGGACGATGAGGACGGTCGGCTCGCGGAAGACGGTCGTCTCGTCGGCCACGCGCTCCGTCGGCTTGTCGCCGGAGACCTCCAAGGCCTGTTCGACGGCCCCTCCACGGTCAGGTTCGACCCGTCGCTGCCGATGGTGTCGCTCGACCTATCGCGGGTCGCGGAGAACAGCACGCTGATCTCGGTGCTGATGACCTGCTCGTCCGCATGGATGGAGTCCGCTCTGTCCGACCCGGCGGGCGGGCAGCGATGGGTGGTCTACGACGAGGCGTGGCGGCTCATGCAGTACCCGGCGCTGCTTCGCCGCATGGACGCCCAGTGGAGGCTGGCGCGGCACTTCGGAATCGCGAACATGCTCATCTTCCACAAGCTCTCCGACCTCGACAACGTCGGCGATGCCGGGACCGCGATGCGCGCCCTCGCCTCGTCGCTGCTGGCGAATGCGGAGACCCGGATCGTGTACCGGCAGGAGCCGGACCAGCTCGGCTCCACCGCCCTCGCGCTCGGGCTCACCGGCACCGAGCAGAAGCTGCTCCCCGGCCTGGGGACCGGTCAGGGGCTCTGGCGGATCAAGGACCGCTCCTTCGTCGTGCAGCATCAGCTCCATCCCGCCGAGCTCGCCGCGTTCGACACCACCGGCCGCATGACCAGCGAACCCACGTAAGATCACGAATCCTGAAGGCAGTTGAGGCGGGAACCCACGGGCCGAGGGGCCATTTCAGAGTATCTGAGGTCGTGAGTTCGCGGTGTCGATGTCGTCGGGGAGCAGTCGCGGGATGAGCCGCACGAACACGACCATGACGATGAGCTCGACGAGGGTCTGTGTGACAACGACGAGCGGAGCAAGGTCGAACGCGGCGGGTAGGGCGAGGACGAGCGGGAGGACGACGAGGGAGTTGCGGGTCGCGCCGCTGAACACGATCGCGCGGCGACCGGGGACGTCGATCCGGGCAACCTTCCCGGCGGCGGCACCGATCGGGACCATGACCGCGGCGAACAGGATGTAGACGGGGATGGCGAGCAGGAGCGCGCCGAGCTGTCGTCCGACGCCGGCGATCTGGGAGGCCACCACGACAGCGAGGCTGAGCATCATGAGCGGCACCATCGCCCCCAGCACGGTGCCCTGGATCGCTACGCCCCAGCGGGTGCCGGCGGCGGCAAGCTGGGTGAACCCCGCGGCAACGAGAGGCAGCGCGATAAGCAGCAGGAACGCCTCGATGAACGGGGCGAAGTCGACCGTGGCGACGAACTCGGCTCCGACGAACAGCCAGAGGTAGAGCGGCAGCAGGAGCATCTGCGCGAGCATCAGCAGTGGTGCGGCCGCGAGCAGCCGATCCTTGGCTCCACCGGCGATGCCGGTGAACACGATGACGTAGTCCACGCATGGCGTGAGGAGGACGAACAACACGCCGATCAGGAGCACCTGATCGTGGGCGACGATCCGCGAAAGGACGTAGACGACGATCGGGACGGCGACGAAGTTCACCGTCAAGACGGTGACGAGGAAGCGCCAGTCGCGGAACGCCTGCCCGATCTTCGCGAACGGCACCCCGAGGAAGGTCGCGTAGAGCAACAGCCCGAGCACGGGGTTGATCGCCAACTCCGCCGGGTGCGCAATCGCCGGGATCAGCAGCCCGATGCCCGCGCCGAGGACGAACGCGGCGAGGTAGAGGGGCACCTGCCACCGCTCCATCCACTCGACCGCCGTCCGCATGAGTCTTATCCTTCCAGCCTTCCAATAGGTCACTGATCGCTGTATAGTCAGTGTGTGCTGACTCTTGCTTCTCGGGTGGACGTGATGAACCGGCTCGGCCGGGCGATGGCCGACCCGACCCGCTCGCGCATCCTGCTGTCGCTGCTGGAGCAGCCGGGGTATCCGGCGAAGCTCGCCCGCGACCTGGACCTGACCCGTACAAACGTGTCGAACCACCTGTCGTGTCTGCGTGGTTGCGGGATCGTGGTTGCCGAGCCCGAGGGTCGGCAGACTCGGTACGAGATCGCCGACCCACACCTGACGGCGGCGCTCGTCGCGCTGGTGGATGTGACGCTCGCCGTCGACGAGAGCGCGCCGTGCCTGGACCCGGCCTGCAGCGTGCCCGGCTGCTGCGACACCGAGGCCACCGCATGATGAGCGCGCCGGCCCTGACCGACGAGCGCCGCGCCCAGCTGCACCGGCGGGTGCGGTTCATCGTCTTCTTCACGATCACCTGGAACGTCATCGAGGCTGTCATTGCGCTCTCGGCCGGCGCGGTTGCGTCGTCTGCGGCGCTGATCGGGTTCGGTCTGGACTCGGTGATCGAGGTCGCCTCTGCCGCCGCGATCGCCTGGCAGTTCACTCGCAGAGACCCCGAACGGTGGGAGAAGGCCACCGTCCGGGTGATCGGGGGCGCGTTCTTCGCCCTGGCCGTGTACGTCGCCGTCGATGCGATCCTCGCCCTCACCGGCGTCCGCGACCCGGATCACAGTCCGGTCGGTATCGGGATCGCGATCGCCAGCCTGATCGTGATGCCCGTCCTGGCCTGGTTCGAGTTTCGCACCGGCCGGGAGCTGCGCTCCAAGAGCGTGCAGGCCGATGCGAAGCAGCTTCTGCTGTGCATCTACCTCTCCGGCACCGTCCTCATCGGGCTCGTCCTCAACGGCCTGTTCGGGTGGGCGTGGGCCGACTCCATCGCCGCGCTCGTGGTGGCGGGCCTGGCGATCCGTGAGGGTATCGAGGCTTGGCGCGGCGACATCGAATCCCCCTTCGAGGTGCTCGAAGACCTCGACCACGACGACCACGAGGAGGTCACCCCGTGACCCACATCGGCCCGCTCAACGGCCTGCCCATCGCCTGCACGCTGACCCCCACCGCCGGCAAGGCGCAGATCGAGAAGTGGCGAGCATTCGACGAGGACTACGCACTCGAAACGGAACGCACCGACACGCGGCTGACCATCCACTACGCCAAGGTCGAGGACTCCATCGCCCGCCTTCGCGGGCTGGTCGAGGCCGAAAGCTCCTGCTGCTCCTTCGTCGACTGGCGCATCGAGGAGCAGCACTCGGACCTGCGGCTCGTGGTGACCGGCTCCCCGCAGCAACTCGCCGCCCTCAACGTCGGATAGTCCAGCCCGAGCCGAGCGTTCACCATTCCTGCGATTCCTTCACGAATCGTGAACTCCTCGCACTAATCCTGAACGTTCGTCAGCCGCGGAGCACTGGCCGTACTCGCCCGCGTACCTGATGGATATGAGACTGCGACCGACTTACACCGCGAACGAACTCACGGCGGTTGGGACAGATGCGCACGAGTTCGGGAATCTCGACGTGCCTTCAGGAATCCCGAACGATCGGCAGGATTCCTGATGCTCCGGCCCCGCTACAAGCGATCCTGGGGCGAACCCGCATCCCGAAGCGGGAGTGCCGAGCCCGTGCCGGTCGTGCTCCCGCTCGTCGCCATCACCATCGCCGAGGACGGCCGCATGACCGTCACTGTCGACGGGGCGCCGTTCGAGCCGGAGCCGTTCGCGCCGCCGTGGCGGCGGGAGGACTTCGCCCGCGTCCTCGACCAGCTCACCGACCTGCGCCGCTCCCCGGTGCGGGTCGAGGTGCGCGAAGCGGACGGAACCGTGTTCACCGACATCATCACCCCGAGCAGGCGCCGCCGCACCGAACCCGATCCAGAGCCGGCATCGGAAGAACCGGCCCGCCGACCGGCGGCGGAACTCGTCGCGCTGCACGGGGAAGGGTTCGTTCCCGGCGAGGACGTCGCGATCGCCGTCGTCATCGCCCACGGCGATGCCGCCCCGGACGGCACCATGCGCGGCCTCGTCGAAGCCCACCAGCTCGCCGGGACCCCGACCCGCGAGGTCATCCTGCTCGGCCGCGTCTCCGGCACCCTCACGATCGGCCACCCCGAATGAGCACGCCCCGGCCCACGGGAGCGCTCGGGGACGAGCTGAGCAACCTCGGCATCGGCATCCTCATCGGCACGGCGGTCCTCGCCGCCATCCTCCGCGGCGCCGGGTCCGTCGCCGCCTGGATCACCGGCGTCAACCAGCCCACTGGCGGAGTCGAAGCCGGACTGGGCGTGCTGCTGGGCCCCGGTGACCCAGCGACCGCGCTCGGCGCACCGGGCCTGAGCGCCGTGGCGTACTGGATCACCGCCGGTCTGCTGGTCCTCGGCGCCGGAGTGGCCGGCTGGTGGACGTGGCGGTTCTTCCGCGAGCACGGCCGTCAAGTGAATACCGACCCGTACCGCATCGCCGGGATCGCCACCCGCAACGAGGTCGCTAAGGCCGCCTCGGAGGCGGCGCTGCTGCGCCGGGCCGGTCACCTGCGGCCCTCGCTCCACCAGCCGCAGCCGAAGGATGTCGGCTACCGGATCGGCGCCTCACATGGCACGAGCGTCTGGGCGTCCGTCGAAGACAGCATCCTGCTGATCGGCCCGCCCCGCTCCGGGAAGGGCGCCCACATCGTCATCAACGCCATCTTGGACGCCCCTGGCGCGGTCGTCACCACATCGACGCGGCCGGACAACCTGACCGCGACGCTCCGCGCCCGGCAGAAGATCGGCCCTGTCGCGGTGTTCGACCCCCAGCACCTCGCCGAAGGCCTACCCGCCGGGCTCAGGTGGTCACCCATCCGCGGGTGTGAGGACCCTTTGACGGCGATGATCCGCGCGACCGGCCTTGCCGCCGGCACCGGTCTCTCGGCCGGCGGGGTCGAGGGAGGCGGGTTCTGGGAGGGCAAGACGAGGACCGCGCTCCAGGCGCTCCTCCATGCCGCCGCCCTCGATCACCGGCCGCCCTCGGAGCTGTTCCGTTGGACCCTCGACCCCTCCGCCGCCGCGGACGCAGTGGCGATCCTCACCGCGAACCCGCGAGCGGCGACTGGGTGGGCGGACTCGTTGCAGGCGATGATCGACTCCGACCCCCGCACGCGCGACTCCATCTGGCAAGGCGTCTCCCTCGCCCTCGCCGCGCTGGCAGACCCGCGCGTGCTCGACGCCGTCTCGCCGCGCGAGGACGAGGACTTCGACCCCGAAGCGTTCCTCCGCGACCGAGGAACCCTCTATCTGCTCGCCACCGGAGCCGGCGCCAACAACTCCGCTGCGTTGGTGGCGGCGTTCGTGGAAGACGTCGTGGAAGCCGCCCGCCGCCTCGCCGCCACGAGCCCCGGCGCCCGCCTCGACCCGCCACTGCTGCTCGCACTCGATGAGGTCGGCAACCTCGCACCCTTGCCCTCGCTGCCGACGCTCATGGCAGAGGGCGGCGGAACCGGGATCACGACCATGCCCGTACTCCAAAGCCTCGCGCAGGCGCGGGAGAAGTGGTCGGAGAACGCGGCCGGCGCGATCTGGGACGCCTCTATCGTCAAGATCGTCCTCGGCGGAGCGTCGAACTCCAAGGACCTGCACGACCTGACCACGCTCATCGGCGAGCGCGACGAAGTGACCGACTCCACCACGGTCGGAGACCACGGCTCCCGCTCCGCACAGCGCTCCATCCGCCGCGTGCCGATCATGCCGCCCGACACGATCCGCACCCTCCCGTTCGGGACTGCACTGGTGCTGCTGCGCTCCGCACCACCCATCGTCACCCGATTGCGGACCTGGACCGACCGGCCCGACGCGAAACAGCTGCGCGACGACCGGGCCGACATCGAGGCGACGCTGCAGCACCGCTCGGAGGAGCCGCCGGGCGCACCTGCCTGACAGAGCGGCCCCACCGTGGGGTCGCCGCCGATGTCAGAAAGAGGGGCAGTCCAATGGCTCTCCACACGCAGGAATCCGTCTCGGGGTTCATCGCCTCCGACCCGCAGCTCACCTACACGGAGCGGGGCGATGCCCGGTTCTACGCCAAGATCGGGCAGGAGCACTATCGCAAGGAGCCGGACGGGTCGTTCACGCAGACCGAGACGACCTTCCACGACCTCGTGGCGTTCAAGAAGACCGCCGAGCGCGCCCACGACCGGCTCGCCAAGGGAGACAAGTTCGTCGCCGAGGGCTACACCCGCGAGTACGACCGCGCCACGCCGGAAGGCGAGGTGGTCAAGTCCGAGGAGTTCGTCGCGAAGAAGCTCGGCCACGACCTCGCCCGCACGAGCTACGAGGTCGACCGCACCCGCCGCCAGCCCGCCGTCACGCAGGAGACCGCGGGGCAGACCGTCGATGTCGGCGCCCGCCGCGAATCACGCGGCGCCGCACCGGCGCTCGGGCTCTGAACGGCGGTGACCGTGATGAACCAGAACGACACCGCCCCCGAGACCGACGAACCGGACCTGGACGGGGAGGCCGCGGAGTTCGACGGGCCGCTGATCCCGGAGCCTCCGCACCCGATCAACTGGAACCTCCTGACCAGCGAGGAAGCGGAGGCCGAGTGGCTGGAGCTGAACCGCTGGGTCGACTGGCTCCGCCGCACCTACGGGCTGCCTGCTTCGGTAGTTCCGCCGTTCTGGCACCGCCACCCGGAGCTGTTGTGGGAGCTGAGCGCTCTGCACCTGCATTGGCTGTCCGCCTACGACCCGGAGCAGAACGGCTCCGCGCCGCTGGGCTGGCATCGCGACTTCGCCGACGCCCGCCAGCGGCTCCGCGACTGGGTCGCCGCTTCCGGAACCCGTCTCGACCGAGACCGCCCGACCCGGCAGACCACCTGGCCCGGCGAGGACCCGGCAGGCCCGGTCGAGGACACGATCATCGCTCACCGGGATCAGGACTTCGTGCAGTTCGTCCTCGACGATGTCGCCGCGCGCCGCCAGGCCGAGGACGACTTCTATGCCGGACTCGACCCGAACACCGGAGAAGTCGCATGAGCGATACCGGCGGCACGATCGTGGTCTCGCCTCTAATGGACAGTCGGGAGATCGCCGCCTATCTCAAGGTGTCCGAGTCGACTTTGTCGAGGTGGCGTTCGGCTGGTCAGGGGCCGCCGTTCCTGCGGCTGGGCGGGATCGCCCGGTACCGCATCGACGCGGTCGACGCCTGGCTGGCTGGGCTGGAGGACAGCCATGCCCCGGAAGGGTGAGCCGCTCCCGCACGCGCAGCCAAAGCCGGTGCCTCCGGTCGGCGTGAAGATCTCCACCGACCTGGAACGTCGCTCCTACGGCATCCGCGCCCGTGCCCGCTGGACGGACCCGATCAGCAAACGCCGCATCATCCGCTCCGAGATCGTCGATGACGAGGCTGCGGCGCACGAGTTCTTCGACTCGCTGCGGCAGTCATCGGCCAAGGGCATGGACGTGTCCATGACGCTCACCGAGTTCGTCACCACGATCGGCGACCGATGGGCGCGCGGCCTCGACCCCACCTCCACCGGGGAGACCTACGGGTACGGTCTCAAGCTCCGGGTGCTACCTGCCCTCGGGCACCTGCCGGTCGCGCAGATCACCGCCGGGATCATCGACCGCACCATCGATGCCTGGGAGAAACGGCACGGGGCGTCAACGATCAAGAACTCCATCGCCCCGCTCGTGCGGGTCCTCGATGAAGCGGTGCGCGACGGGCTCATCCCGATCAACCCCGCGAAGAACCGTGCCAAGCGCAGCCTGAACCGCAATGCCTTCCGTCTCCAGCCTGCGGAGGATGCTTCCCCGCGCGCGCATGCGATCCCCGACATGGCAACGCTGACGACGCTCGCTGAAGCCTGCGGGAACATTCACCAGTCCTACTCCGACTTCGTCATGCTCGCCGCCCTCCTCGCAGCGCGCTCATCCGAGGTCTCGGGCCTTCAGGCCGGTGACGTCCGGTTCGACAAGAACATCGTGATGATCGCACGGCAGACCTACCCCGGCAAAGGCGGGCTCATCACGAAACAGACGAAAGGCCGGAGAGAACGCCGCGTCCCGATCCTCGACCCGCTCCGCCCGATCCTCGAGCGGCTCGCGGAAGGCAAGGAGCCCGAGGACCGGCTGCTGATCGGCCCGAAGGGCGGCGCTCTCACGACCGCGACCGTGCGGGACGCCACGAACTGGGACCAGATCGTCAGCGATCTCGGCCTGCCCGACCTCACCCGGCACGGCCTCCGGCACACCGGAGCCACCTGGATGGCAGACGCAGGCATCCCGCTGCACGTCCTCCAGGACATCCTCGGCCACGCCTCCGTCGAGACCACACGCGGATACCTGCACCCCGACGACCGCCACCTCGCATCCGCCGCAGAGCAGGCCAACGCCTTCCTCGCCCGATCCGCCAAGGCCAGCAGACCGAGCCGGCGTGAGGCCTCGAGGCCACTGTGACGGGGAGCCGGAAGCCACGACCGGGGGCTCTGGTCCCCTTTTGGTCCCCTTATCCACAGGCGGCGTTTTCCAGAGAGCCAGATATGCCCTCCGACGTCTGTGATGCGGCATCGATGCCTTGGCGAGGGGACCAGAGGGGGACCAACAAAAACCCGTCGTCAGACATGACGAAGCCCCGATGAAAATGGCTTCTCATCGGGGCTTTTCTGTCGGGATGACAGGATTTGAACCTGCGACCCCCTGACCCCCAGTCAGGTGCGCTACCAAGCTGCGCCACATCCCGTGGCATCGATTTTCAGTTGTTCGGGCCGATCAGAGCGGGGTAAACCCCTTGACCCCCAGTCAAGTGCGCTACCAAGCTGCGCCACATCCCGTTACCCGCGAGCGGGCAACTCCCCTATATTAGCCCCTCCCCGGCACCACCGCGAACCACGCCTCCCCCCGGGCGTGTGGCGCTCCCGATCACGCGCCCTTGTCGATGTCGGACCCCCTCGCTACGGTCGCGGCATGACGATCGAGATCCTCCCCGCCACCGGTGACCGCTTCGACGACGCCGAGACGGCGCTCGACAGCGGAGACGGGCCCGGCTGCCAGTGCCAGTGGTGGCTGCTCACGAGCGCCGAGTTCCGCGAGGAGTCGCGCGCGCAGCTGACGGAGCGCTTCCGCGCCGAGACCCGGGGTGAGAGCGCGCCCGGACTCGTCGCCTACGTCGACGGCGAGCCGGCGGGCTGGGTCCGCGTCGGGCCACGCCCCGCGCAGCCGCGCATCGCGCGGACGCGCGACGTGAAGACCGCGAGCGTCGAGCCCTTCGACGCCGATGATGTGTGGGCGGTGTCCTGCTTCGTCGTCCGACGGCAGCACCGCGGCACCGGCCTCACCCGCGCTCTGCTCGACGCCGCCGTGAGCTACGCCCGCGAGGGTGGCGCGCGGGTCGTCGAGGGTTATCCGCTCGACCCGACCGTGACGAAGCGCTCGGCGAATCAACTGTTCCGCGGCACGGTCGCGGTGTTCCAAGACGCCGGTTTCGACATCGTCTCCCGCCCGCAGCCCGACCGAGCGCTGGTCTCCCTCACCCTCCGCGACTGAGACCCCGACGTACGATGGAGGTTCGCCGACGGAAGACCCGAGATGACGGATGCCACGACCACCGCGCGCGTCGACGCGTGGCTATGGGCGGTGCGCGTCTACAAGACACGCTCGGCCGCGACCACGGCGTGCCGCGCCGGTCACGTACGCGTCAACGGCGAACGGGCGAAGGCCGCGCAGCCCGTGCGACCCGGCGACGAACTGCGCGTGCGGATCCAGGGATTCGATCGCATTCTGATCGTCAAGAAGACCATCGCGAAGCGCGTCGGCGCCGCGCTCGTCGCGGAGTCGGTCGACGATCGCACTCCCCCGCCGCCGTCGAAGGAGAGCATGCCGTTCGTGCCCGTCCGCGACCGCGGCGCGGGACGACCCACCAAGCGCGATCGCCGCGAGATCGAGAAGCTGCGCGGACGCGAGCTCGACTGACCCCGGCGAGAGCACGAGCGCCGCACCCCGGGGCTCGGCGCGACAGCGAAACAAACGGAACCCGGGAGTGGCAGGCGCTCCTCGACACGGCCGCGAGCTCGACGGAACCCGGGAGCGGCAGGCGCCCCTCGGCACAACCGCAAAGCTTGACGGTACTCGGCGGCGACAGGTACATCGCCCCGCGGCTCACCGGGACCGCGAACTCGACGGAACCCGAAGGCCACAGTCACGCCGCGCCCCCGAGTGTCCGCCCGGCCGGCCGCCTCAGCCCAGCTGGTCCAACAGCCACCGCGTGCCCTGCACGGTGGCGCCGAGCTCCTCGACCCGGGCGGCCAGCCCGCGATCGCTCGTGACGACCACCACGGGGCTCGACGTCTCCGCGAGGTCGCACACCACCTCGACGATCTCGTCATCGCCCTCGCCCGCGGCGCGGCGCACCTCGATCGCCGGAGCCGCAGGATCCGCCGCCTTCGCCTGCCCCTCGAGCACGGCGACCACACGGGGGAACCAGCGCGTGGCGGAGAGGTCGAGGCGCTCGGCATCCACTCCCCGCTCCGCGAGGCGCGAGATTCGCGTCACGAGACGCGTCGCGGAGCCCGCGCGATCCTTCCACCAGCCGTCGGGCACCGACCCCATGACGTTGGCCACGTCCACGACGATCGCCGGGCGCACCTCGAGTGCCGCGCTCAGGGCGGGCCACGCCGCCGCGAACCCCGGGTGAAGGGGAAGCTGCGTCACCCGGTCTACCGGCACCCATTCCAGCGCGACGCTCTCCGGGTCGCTGATGACCGGCTCGAACGGCGTGACGACGTCGGCGATCAGGGTGGAATACGACCAGATGCCGAGGTCGAGCACGCTCTCGAAGCGCGCGCGCACGGCATCCGTCGGCACACCCGCCTCCTCGCCCGACTCGCGCAGCGCACCGTCTCGCGCGGACTCGCCCTCGTGCCGGGCTCCCCCGGGCAGCGCCCAGGTGTCGCCGAAGTGACTCCACGAGACCCGGTGCTGCAGCAGCACGCCGCGCGCCGGGTCGAGAGCGAGCAGCCCGGCAGCGCCGAAGCGACCCCAGTACCTCTCGCCAGTGGGCGCGACGACCCACGCGTCGCCGGGGTCGCGGGGCCCGTGCGGTCGCCGTGGTTCGTCCGGGGCGGGAGGTTCGATCGTCATCCCGTCCAGCCTGGCACAGCCCAAGGGCGACAGCGCCGGCGCGCGTCACATGCCGCCGCGGAACGCGCGAGACTTCTCTCGTGGAGTACGAATTCGACGACGACCCCGCGCGCATCGACCGCGACGCGGTGTGGCGGTGGCTGAGCACCGAAGCGTACTGGGCCCGCTGGCGCACGCGCGCCGATGTGGAGGCGCAACTCGACAGCGCGTGGCGCCTCGTGGCCGCCTACAGCCGCGACACGGGCGAGCTGGTGGGCTTCGCCCGGGCGATCTCCGACGGCGTCGCGTTCGGCTACCTCGCCGACGTGTTCGTCGTCGAGGAACACCGCGGTCGCGGCATCTCGAAGGGCCTCGTGTCGCTGATGATCGATGAGGGGCCGGGGCCGCACTTCCGGTGGACGCTCTTCACGAGCGACGCGCACGGCCTGTACCGGCGGTTCGGCTTCACCCAGCCCGATCGAACCGCCCTCGTGCGTCCGGCATCCTCCGTCTGACGCGGCGCCCTCCGCGACGCGCAGCCGCGCCCCACCCGCGAGACTGCACGCCGCCGACATCTCGGTTGCAGGATGCCGCCGAGACGTCACACGCGTGCAGTCTCGCGCACCCGACGGTCCCCACCGAAACGTCGCACGCGCGCCGTCTCGCGAACCCGACGACCCCCGCCGAAACAGCGAACGCCCCGGCCGAAACCGGGGCGTTCGCGGGGCGACTCAGCGCTGACGCTTCTCGCGGATGCGCATGTTCAGCACGATCGGCGTTCCCTCGAAGCCGTAGATCTCGCGCAGGCGCCGCTGGATGAACCGGCGGTAGCCCGGGTCGAGGAACCCGGTCGTGAACAGCACGAATGTCGGCGGGCGCGTCGCCGCCTGCGTGCCGAACAGGATGCGGGGCTGCTTGCCGCCGCGCAGCGGGTGCGGGTGCTCGGCGACGAGCTCCGACAGGAACGCGTTGAACTTGCCGGTCGGGATGCGGGTGTCCCACGACTCGAGCGCCTGCTCGAGAGCGGGCACGAGCTTGTCGAGGTGACGGCCGGTGCGGGCCGAGATGTTCACGCGCGGGGCCCACGCGACGTGCGCGAGGTCCTGCTCGATCTCGCGCTCGAGGTAGCGGCGACGGTCCTGGTTCTCCATGTCGTCGTCGTTGAGGCGGTCCCACTTGTTGAACGCCAGCACGAGCGCGCGACCCGACTCGAGCACGAGGTCGATGATGTTGAGGTCCTGGACGCTGATCGGCTGCGAGACGTCGAGAACCACGACCGCGACCTCGCTCTTCTCCAGCGCGGTCGAGGTGCGCAGCGACGCGTAGAAGTCGGCGCCCTGCGACAGGTGCACGCGACGACGGATCCCGGCGGTGTCGACGAGCGTCCAGAGCTTGCCGCCGAGCTCGACGACCTCGTCGACGGGATCGCGCGTGGTGCCCGCGAGCTCGTTGACGACGACGCGCTCCTCGCCCGCGGCCTTGTTCAGCAGCGACGACTTGCCCACGTTCGGGCGACCGAGGATCGCCACGCGACGCGGTCCGCCGATCTCGTACTTCGCCACGGCCGAGACCTGCGGCAGCACCTTCATGATCTCGTCGAGAAGGTCGGCGACACCGCGACCGTGGATCGCCGACACCGGGTGCGGCTCACCGAGTCCGAGGTTCCACAGGGCCGTGGCCTCGGGCTCCTGACGGGCGTCGTCGACCTTGTTCGCGACGAGGAACACCGGCTTGTTGCTCTTGCGCAGCAGCTTCACGACGTGCTCGTCGGTCGAGGTCGCCCCCACCGTGGCATCCACCACGAACAGGACGATGTCGGCGAGGTCGATCGCCACCTCGGCCTGGGCGGCGACCGAACGGTCGATGCCCTTCGCGTCGGGCTCCCACCCGCCGGTGTCGACGAGCGAGAAGCGCCGGTCGAGCCACTCGGCCTTGTACGTGACGCGGTCGCGCGTGACACCGGGGGTGTCTTCGACCACGGCCTCGCGGCGACCGAGGATGCGGTTCACCAGCGCCGACTTGCCGACGTTCGGGCGGCCGACGATCGCGACCACCGGCAGCGCCGGCAGGAACTCGATCTCGCCGTCGCCCGAAGCCAGGCCCGCGAGCAATTCGGCGTCGTCCTCGTCGAGGTCGAAGTCGGCCAGGCCCGCGCGCAGCGCTTCGGCCCGCTGCTCGGCGAGAGCCTCGTCGAGGTTCTGCATCTTCTCGGCGAGCTGGTCGGGCCCGCCTTCGTATTCGTCTTCTTCAACGCCCATCGCGGGCTCCCATCGTGTTCTCGACGACGCTCAACACGGCGTCGACGGTCTGTGCGAAATCGAGGTGGGTCGAGTCGACGACCTCGACGCCTTCGGCGGCGGTGAGGAAGTCGACGACCGTGGAATCGGCGGCGTCGCGCTTGTGCAGTGCGGCGGCCACCTTGGCGGCATCCTGATCGGTCAGCTCGGCGCTGCGACGCGCGGCGCGCACCTCGGGCGCCGCGGTGAGCAGGATGCGCACGGACGCGTCGGGGAACACGACCGTGGTGATGTCGCGTCCTTCGACGACGACACCCGGAAGAGCAGCGGATGCCACGAGCCGGCGGAACAGCTCGGTCACCGCGTGCCGCACCGGAGCGACGCGGGCGACACCGCTCACCGCATCCGTGACCCGGGGCTCCCGGATCGCGGCGGTGACATCGACCGAGCCGACGCGCACCCAGCGGTCGGCCGTGTCGAGCGAGATGGAGTAGTCGAAGTCGCCGAAGACCTCGAGCACCGCGGTGGCGTCGGAGGTGTCGACGCCGTGCTCGAGGGCGTGCCACGCGAGGGCGCGGTAGGCCGCTCCGGTGTCGAGGAAGCCGTACCCGAGGCGCTGGGCCGCGGCCTTCGACACGCTCGACTTGCCGCTGCCGGCGGGACCGTCGATCGCGACGACGACGGGCGCACCGTCCGGGGAAGACCCCTCGACGGGGGCGCCGAAGGCGGGCTTGAGGAGGGACTCAGTCATGGGTGGTGCTCGCAATCCGCCATCCGCGCTGCTGGAGCCCGTCGACGGCTCGGCGGACCGCGTCGGGGACGACGCTGATCTCGGCGAGGCCGAACGGGGCACCGGGCGAGTGCTCGAGGCGCAGGTCTTCGACGTTGACGTCGAGGTCTCCGAGCTCGCCGAAGAGGCGGCCCAGTTGGCCGGAGGTGTCGTCGACCATGACGACGAACGTATCGAAACGGCGGTTCTGGCCGTGCTTACCGGGGAGGCGCTCGACGCCCTCGTTGCCGCGGCGGATCGTGTCGGCGACGGCACGACGAGCACCCGGCACGTCGGGGTCGCGCAGTGCCTCGGCCACCTCGGCGAGGTCGGCCGAGAGCCGGTCGAGCACCGACACCACGGGGGCGGCGTTCGCGCCGAGGATCTGCACCCACAGCTCGGGAGCGGATGCCGCGATGCGCGTCGTGTCGCGCACGCCCTGACCGGCGAGGCGGAGGGAGCCGTCGGGGGCCTCGACGAAGCGTCCGGCGAGCAGGCTCGCGACCAGCTGCGGCACGTGCGACATGAGGGCGACGGACTCGTCGTGCTCCTCGGGCGTCATCTCGATGAGCGTCGCGCCGAGGTCGAGGGCGAGGCCCTCCACGAGTGACAGGTCGTGCGCCGAGGTCTCGCCGTCGCGGCAGACGACCCACGGTCGGCCGACGAAGATGTCGGCGCGTGCCGAGATCGCTCCCCCGCGCTCGCGCCCGGCCATCGGGTGCGACCCGATGTAGTGGCGCAGATCGACCCCGCGCTCCCGCAGGGTGCGCAGCGGCTCGAGCTTGACGCTCGCGACGTCGGTCACCACGGCATCCGGGAACGCGGCGAGCTCGCGCTGCACCACGTCGGCGGTGACGTCGGGCGGCACGGCCACGACGATCAGCGAGGGCGCGTCGTCGTCGCGTGCGGCGCGACCGGCACCGTAGTCGATGGCCAGCCGCAACTGGGACGGCGACGCGTCGACGAGGACGACGTCGACGCCGCGCGCGGTGAGCGCGTGGCCGATGCTCGCGCCGAGCAGGCCCGAGCCGACGACGCGGACCGTGCCGCTCGTGCGGGTCGCCAAAGGCCCCGCCGCGCGCGCGGACGCCTCGTTCGATTCGCTCATCGGGTCTCCTGCTGCCCTGGGCGGTGCCGCACGCACCGCGAGACGCCCGGGAGGCTCACTCCACCGGAGCGTCACCGTCTCGACGAGACAGCGTGAGCAGGGCACCACGTTCTACTGTAGTCAACTCGCGCGCCTTGCCCACCGGGAGTGTTCCCAGGTGAAGGGGTCCGAACTGCCGCCGCACCAGCTCGACGACCGGATGCCCCACCTCGGCCATCATGCGGCGCACGATGCGGTTCTTGCCCGAATGGAGGGTCAGCTCGACCAGGCTCTCGCCCCGGGAGGCGTCGAGCAGGCGCGCCTTGTCGGCGGCGATGCGTCCGTCTTCGAGGTCGACGCCCTTGATGAGCCGCTGGATGGTCTGCGGGAGCACCTGCCCCTCGACCTTGGCGATGTACACCTTGGTGACCCCGAACGACGGGTGGGCGAGCACGTGCGCGAGGTCGCCGTCGTTCGTCAGCACGAGCAGCCCCGAGGTGTCGGCATCCAGGCGCCCGACGTTGAACAGGCGCTCGTCCCAGTCCTTCGTGTACCGGCGGAGGTCGGGGCGCCCACGATCGTCGTTCATCGAGCTGACCACGCCGGTGGGCTTGTTCAGGATGACGTAGCGCTTCGACGAATCCAGCTGGATCGCCGTTCCGTCGACGTCGACGAGGTCGGTCTCGGGGTGGATGCGCGAGCCCAGCTCCGTCACCACGACGCCGTTGACGCGCACGCGCCCCTCGACGATCATCTGCTCCGAGACGCGGCGCGAGGCCACCCCCGCGTTCGCGAGCACCTTCTGCAGGCGCACGCCCTCTTCGCCCCCGGTCGCTGAGCCTGTCGAAGCGTCGCTCATTTCAGTACCTCTCCGTCGAATCCGTCCGAGCCGTCGTCGAGCAACGGCGAGATGTGCGGCAGCTCGTCGAGCGAGTTGATGCCGAGGTGGACCAGCAGCTGGTCGGTGGTCCCGTAGTGGATGGCGCCCGTGTCGGGGTCGGTGAAGACCTCGGTGATCAGTCCGCGCGCGAGCAGGGTGCGCACGACCGAGTCGACGTTGACCGCGCGGATGGATGCCACCTGCCCGCGCGTCACGGGCTGCTTGTACGCGATGACGGCCAGGGTCTCCAGGGCCGCCTGCGACAGTCGGGCCGGGGCCTGCGTGTTGACGAACTCGCCGACGACGTCGTCGTACTCCTCGCGCACGTACAGCCGCCAGCCGCCCCCGACCTCGCGCAGTTCGAAGCCGCGCCGGGGGCCGCCGGTCTCTCCGTCGTAATCGGCGACGAGCGCCTCGACGGCTTGGCGAACGACCGGGACCGGAGCCGCGACGGCCGCCGCGAGGCTCACGAGGCTCTGCGGCTCGTCGAGCACGAGCAGGATCGCCTCGAGGCGACGGGCGACGGATGCCGGGTCGGACGGCCGCGCGGGGGGCGCCGGCTCGGATGCGGGGTTCGCCGCGGCGACGGCGGGGTCCGCGGCGCGCGGGTCGGTCGCCGTCTCGGTGCGGTCAACGGTCATAGTCGGCTCCCAGGGCGGCGAGGTTCTCTTCCGACCACCTCTCGGCGGTCCAGCGCAGGGTCAGCTCCCCCAACGGTTCGAGCTGCTCGAACGACAGCGCGGCGTGGCGGTACAGCTCGAGGATCGACAGGAACCGCGCGACGACGACCCCCGTCTCGGTGACGCCCGCGACGAGGTCGCGGAAGTTCAGCGTGCCGGCCGAACGCAGCAGCGTGACCACGATCGCGGCCTGCTCGCGGATACTGACCAGCGGCGCGTGGAGGTGGTCGAGGCCGACGGTGGGGATCTGCTTCGGGGCGAAGGCCACGACCGCGAGGGCGGCGAAGTCGTCGGCGCTGAGGGTCCACTTCAGCTCGGGGACGGCACTGCGGTACTTCTCGTCGAGGCGCACGGACCGCGTGTGCCGCTTGTCTTCGCGCTGCAGGCAACGGGCGAACCACGCCGACACCTCTTTGAACGCGCGGTACTGCAGCAGGCGGGCGAACAGCAGGTCGCGCGCTTCGAGCAACGCCACCGACTCGGCATCCACCACCTCGCCCTGCGGCAGCAGACCGGCGATCTTCATGTCGAGCAGGGTCGCGGCGACGACGAGGAACTCCGAGGTCTCGTCGAGGTCGGCGTCGGGGCCGAGCGCGCGGAGGTAGGCGATGAACTCGTCGGTCACGCGGCTGAGTGCCACCTCGGTGACGTCGAGTTCGGCGCGCGAGATGAGGGTGAGGAGCAGGTCGAACGGCCCGTCGAAGTCGGGCAAGGTGACGCGGAAGCGCGGAGCCTCGGGCCCGGTCCCTTCGACAGGCTCGGGGACCTCGGTGTGCTCGGAGGGCTCGGGGTCGCCGACCGCGAGGTGGCTGAGCCTGTCGAAGCCACCGGGAGCCGCGGAGGGAGACGCCGCGGGCGCGGCATCGGCCAGGGTGTCGTCAGGCGACGGCGCCACGGGCGACCAGCTCCCGCGCCAGCCGCAGGTAGGCCTGTGCGGCGGCGTGCTCGGGGGCGAACTCCGTGATCGGCATTCCCGACACCGAGGCGTCCGGAAACTTCACCGTGCGGCCGATGACCGTCTCGAGCACGTCGTCGCCGAACGCCTCGACGACGCGCTCGAGCACCTCACGGGAGTGCAGCGTGCGGGGGTCGTACATCGTGGCGAGCACGCCGTCGAGCTCGATCGCGGGGTTGAGGCGGTCGCGCACCTTGTCGATCGTCTCGACGAGCAGGGCGACGCCGCGCAGCGCGAAGAACTCGCACTCGAGCGGGATGAGCACACCGTGCGCGGCGGTGAGCGCGTTGACGGTGAGCAGACCGAGCGAGGGCTGGCAGTCGACGAGGATCACGTCGTAGTCGGCCGCGACCTTGCGCAGCACGCGCGCCAGGATCGTCTCGCGCGCGACCTCGTTGACGAGGTGCACCTCGGCCGCCGACAGGTCGATGTTGGCCGGGATGACGTCGAGCCCCTCGACACGCGTGTGCACGATGACCTCGTGCGGGTCGCGCTTCGTGTCGAGCAGCAGGTCGTAGATGGTGGGCACGTCGTGCGTCTGGATGCCGAGACCCGCCGACAGCGCACCCTGGGGGTCGAAGTCGATCGCGAGGACGCGACGCCCGTAGCCGGCCAGCGAGGCGGCGAGGTTGATGGTGGTCGTCGTCTTGCCGACGCCGCCCTTCTGGTTGCACAGCGCGATGATGCGGGCGGGACCGTGTCCGTCGAGCGGCTTCGGGGTGGGGAACCCCTGGTAGGGGCGCCCGGTGGGGCCGAGGATGACCTCGTCCGCGCCCGACTTCGTGCCCTTCGTGCTCGCCGACACCGATTCTCCCGCCTTCGTCATAACGTCCCGAGTCTAGTCGCCGCCCGCTCCCCCGCCCGGAGTGACCCGCGGGCGGGGGTGAGGTCCGCCCCATGCCCGCGTGCGCTGCGCGCGCACATCCTCCGCGATCCGCACAGCCTCAGCCCGAAACCGCGAGGCTCAGCCGACTTTGCGCGAATCACTGACGTCGCGCGAGCGCCGCACCTGCACGAGAACCGCCAGAACGAGCGTCGCGAGACCCCACGCCGCGGCGACCTTCACCAGCACGCCGTAGATCAGGTGGGTCGGGGTGTAGTCCTCACCGAAGCCTCCCGCGACCGTCACCGCGACGAGGGATGCCGCGACCAGCGCGATCGGCAACGACAACCACCACGTCACGCGGACGGCATCCGGAAGCACGCGGGTCAGCGGCTGGGGCGAGCGACGCGACAGCCACCACAGGCCGAACGCCGCGAGCCCGGCGAGCCCGAGGGCACCCGAGCCGTACTGCAGCCACTTGACCCCGAGCAGCGGTCCCCACTGCTGCTCGAGAGCGGGGAACAGGGCGTCGCCCGCCCTGCCCTCGTGCGTGAAGAAATCCCACGCCACGTGCGTGACCACCCCGAGCGCGAGGGAGGCGAGGAGCCACAGGATGCCGACGACTCCCCCGTTCAGGGTCTCTCGCGCCGCCGCACCGGCCCCGGCATCCCACGCCGCCGGCGACCGCTCCGCGACCGCGCGCGGCAGCAGCTCCCGGGTCGCCGGCCGCAGTACGCAGCGCCACACGAGAAGGAGCACGAGAGCGACGACGACCGTCACCGGCAGCCACGCGAGATCGTGCGTCAGCGTGTAGTCGGGCCACATGCCCCGCAGGAAGAGGGGCAGGTCGGGGGTCATCGCCCCGATCGCGATCGCCGCCGGCACCAGCGGCGTCCGCACGAACGGGAGCGCGACGACCGCATGGCTGACGGTGAACGGCATGTCAGTCGACGAACAGCCCCGCGAGGGTCTTCTTGCCGCGCCGCAGCACCGAGACCCCGCCGGGGAGGGCGCCCGTCACGGCCGCTTCGTCACCGGTCACCTTCACGCCGTCGAGCGAGACCCCGCCCTGAGCGATGGCGCGACGCGCGTCGCTCAGGCTCGACGACAGCCCCGTGGCCGTCAGCGCCTCGACCACCGACGACCCGGCCGGCACCGTGGCGTGCGGGAGCTCCTGCAGCGCGGAACGCAGCACCGTGGCATCCAGGGCGGTCAGGTCTCCCTGACCGAACAGGGCCTCGGTCGCCGCGATCACGCTCTCGGTCGTCTCGGCCCCGTGCACCGTGGTCACGACCTCGCGCGCCAGGCGCTTCTGCGCGGCGCGGCGGAAAGGCTCCTCCTCGACGAGCCGGGCGTACTCCTCGATCTCGGCGCGCGTGAGGAAGGTGAACACCTTCAGTCGCTCGACCACGTCGCGGTCGTCGGTGTTGAGCCAGAACTGGTACATGACCCACGGGCTGCACATCTCGGCATCCAGCCAGATCGCGTTGCCCTCGCTCTTGCCGAACTTCGTGCCATCGCTGTTGGTGATCAGGGGCGTGCCGATCGCGTGCACCGAGACGCCCTCGACCTTGCGCACAAGGTCGGTGCCGCTGGTGAGGTTGCCCCACTGGTCGCTGCCGCCGGTCTGCAGCACGCAGCCGTACTGGCGGTGCAGCTCGAGGTAGTCGAGCCCCTGCAAGATCTGGTAGCTGAACTCGGTGTAGCTGATGCCCGCCTCGGAGTTGAGGCGCGCGCTGACGGCATCCTTCTTCAGCATCGTGCCGACGCGGAAGTGCTTGCCGATCTCGCGAAGGAAGTCGATCGCGCTGAGCGGAGCGGTCCAGTCGAGGTTGTTCACGATGCGCGCGGCGTTGTCTCCGTCGAAGCTCAGGAACCGTTCGACCTGCGCACGGAGCTTGCCGACCCACTCCTCGACGGTCTCGCGCGTGTTGAGCGTGCGCTCGGCCGTGGGACGCGGGTCGCCCACGAGTCCGGTCGACCCGCCGACGAGTCCGAGCGGGTGGTGACCGGCGAGCTGCAGACGACGCATCGTGAGCAGCTGCACGAGGTTGCCCAGGTGCAGGCTCGGCGCGGTCGGGTCGAAGCCGCAGTAGAACGTGATCGGATCCCCGCCGAGCAGCTCGCTCAGCTCGCCCTGGTCGGTCGACACGTGCACGAGTCCGCGATACACCAGCTCGTCCCAGACGTTGTCGAAGGTCGGGTCGTTGGCGGGTGCGAGGGCGCTCACGGGCGCCGCATCGGTGGAGGCAGACACCGGTTCAGGGTACCAGCGGGCTCGAGAGGCTCCGGATGCCGCGACCCGCGGCTGAGTGCACCGGGAGCGGACGGGCCCGCTCAGCCTCGGGTCTAGCCCGTCGGCGCCGACGGCGGCTCGCTCGGGATGAGCAGGACGCGTGTCTGCGAGCGCGACGCCACGGCCAGGGCCGCGACGAGAACACCGAAGAGCACCCCGCCGATGATCAGCACCCACCCGCCGACGACCGACGCCGGGTCGGATCCTCGGGTGGCGAAGCCCAGCATCACGATCCCCGCCACCACGGCCCCCACCGCCACGACCGCCAGCAGCAGCACGACGATGCGCTGCGTCGCCAGAGCCCGCTCGGCGTGGAAGGTGGGACGCACGCCCCACCGGGTCAGGAGGTACCCGGTCCACCTGCTGCCCGTCCACCACCGGCTCGCCGTCCGCGAGACGGGATACCACCCGGCTGCGGACGCCTCGACGGCGCCGGGCAGCGGCCGCACGGCATCCGGGTCGATCGGCTCGCCCCGGGGCGCGGGCTCCCGACGCACGAGCGTGGTCTGCGCGGCCATCGCCAGGAACAGCGCCGCCAGCACCACGCTCGACACCGCGGTGAACGGTTGGGCCCCGGACGTGACGGCGAACGTCGTCTGCATGGCCGTGAGCGCGACGAACACCCCTCCCATCGCCCACGCGAACGCGGGTGACTCGGTCGCCGCCCCATCGATGCCGACGCGGTCGTTCCGGATGCGACTGGCCGTCCAGACGCGCCCGTCCCACCACCGCACGACGTCGGGTCGAACCCGATACCATCCCGGCCGAGGCCCGACGGCCTCAGCCGCGGCGGGCGCCGGATGCCGCCGCTCGGGCATCGGAGCCTCGTGGGCCGTCCACTGCGTGCCGTCCCACCAGCGCAGCATCCCCGGCCTGTCGGCCTCGTACCATCCCGGTCCCGCGGTCATCGCGCCCCCTCGCCTCCCATCGACCCTACGCGGTCGGATGATGACGACGTCAGCCGGCGTGCACGCCCCACCATACGAGGAACGCGGCCGCGAGCGAGGTCACCCAACTGACCAGGCTGCCGATGAGGAAGTACTCCGCGCGATCCCCGTCGTCGCGGTCGCGCGAGATCTCGGGGAAACGCACGATGCCCTTCGCCGCGAGCACCGCCGCGAGCAGCGTGTAGGCACCGGCGAGGGTGAGCACGAACACGAGGATCCGCTCGAGCGGACCGATCAGGCGGCCGCCCTTCAGCGTCGGGCGCGGGGCCGACGCGGCGCCGTCGTCCGCGGTCGCGGGGCCGGCCGTCGCCGCGGCGTCGAGGCGCCCACCCATCTCGGAGCGCAGGGCGATGCGCACGACGGCGTTGCCGGACTCGAGGAGGAACACGACGCACCCGGCCACGAGCACCACGACGTCGATCGACACGGCCTCACCCGGGCGGTAGGCCGCCCAGATCTGACCGAGCGGCCCAGGTCGCGCGCGCCCCGGAGCGACGATCACGCACGCGGCCGCGGCGAGGGCGAGGAGGGCGACCGGCCAGAGCCCGGCTCGCGCCGGGCCGTCTTCGGGCACGACCCACGTCCAGATCGCGGCCACCGCGACGGCCAGGAACCCGGCGATGACCGCGTCGAGGCCCGCCGACACGACCACGAGCACCACCGCGGCGACGGTGAAGGCGATCCACCGGCGCGTACGGATCATCTGCCGCAGAAGATCGACCCCGCCGACCGCGAGCAGCAGGAGCCCCGCGGCGATCACGACTTCACCCCCGCCACCAGCACCGCGAACCCCTCGACGACCGCAGCCGACCCGGCCGCCGAGAGAGCCTGCGAGACCGCAGACTGGCTGATGCCCTCCCGGTCGGCGAGTTCGCGCTGGGAACGACCCAGGCAGCGACCGTAGGTGAGGCGACGCGTGCGCTCGCTCATCGCCGAGACCGCCTGGTCGCGACTGAGCGCGTAGGCGGTGGCCAGGGCGATGGCTTCGGTCATCTCGGCATCCTCTCCCTCGGCCCGCTCGATCCACGTGCGCACCGCCGGCGCGGCGCGCTGCTGCAGTTTCTCGACCTGCTCGATCGCGGCGCGGGCGGCCCACCAGGCGGGGCCCTCGGGGATCTCGCGTTCTCCGACGGAGATCGGGCGCACGTCGCCCACCCCCACGCCGAAACGGCACTCGACCCCCTCGGGGAGGGCCAGCCGCACGAGCAGCAGGGAGGCGAGGGCTGCCGCGAGCGACGGGTACTCCCCCTGCAGTTCGTCGCCGACGACGGCCGCGAGGGGCTGCGTGGCGACGGGCAGAACTCGTTCGACCTCGGCGACGACGTCGGAGATGGCTTTCTGCGCTCCGGCGCGGTCGGCGAGCAGCCGCGAGGCGACGATGTCGGCGATGACGGCGACGGTCATGTCATAAGCATAACGCTTATGAAACGCATTTGATAAGCGAAAAGCTGATACTCAGTCGACCAGGGTTCGGGCCGCGGACTGCGCCCGCGCGACGAGCTCCTCGCGCTGCTCCCCCACGCGCACCGGCGCGGTGCCGCCGACGCCCGTGCGGCTCGCGACGGAACCCTCGATCGTCAGCACCTCGCGCACCGCCGGGGTGAGCGACGGCGACACCGAGGCGAGCAGAGCGTCGTCGGCGTCTTCGAGGCCGATCCCGCGCTGCTCGCACGCCCGGACGAGCGCCCCGGAGATCTCGTGCGCGTCGCGGAAGGCGACCCCCTGCCGCACGAGCCACTCGGCCACGTCGGTCGCCAGCGAGAACCCCTGCGGGGCGAGCTCGGCCATGCGCTCGGGGTGGAAGCGCAGCGTCGCGATCATGCCCGAGAACGCGGGGAGCACGAGCTCCAGCGTGCGCACGGAGTCGAAAACCGGCTCCTTGTCTTCCTGCAGGTCGCGGTTGTACGCCAGCGGGAGTCCCTTCAGCGTCGCGAGCAGACCCGACAGGTTGCCGATGAGACGTCCCGCCTTGCCGCGCGCGAGCTCGGCGATGTCGGGGTTCTTCTTCTGCGGCATGATGCTCGACCCCGTCGAGTAGGCGTCGTCGAGCGTGACGAACCCGAACTCGCGCGTGTTCCAGAGGATCACGTCTTCGGACAGGCGCGACAGGTCGACGCCGATCATCGCGGTGATGAACGCGAACTCGGCCACCACGTCGCGCGACGCCGTGCCGTCAAGGGAGTTCTCGGACGGCCGCGCGAGACCCAGGCGGTCGGCGACGAGCTGCGGGTCGAGACCGAGGGTGGCCCCGGCGAGCGCTCCCCCGCCGTACGGCGAGACCGAGGCGCGCACCGACCAGTCGCGCAGACGCTCGATGCCGCGGACGAACGCCCAGCCGTAGGCCTGCAGGTGGTGCGCGAGGAGAACGGGCTGGGCGTGCTGGAGGTGCGTGCGCCCGGGCATGATCGCCGACCCGGCGGACTCGGCCTGCGCCACCAGCGCGTCGATCAGGCGGAGGAGCTCGCGGGTGATCGTACGCGCGTGGTCGAGCAGGTAGAGCCGCACGAGCGTCGCGATCTGGTCGTTGCGGCTGCGGCCGGCGCGGAGCTTGCCGCCGAGGGCGGGCCCGACGGTCTCGATGAGCACCCGCTCGAGCGCGCCGTGCACGTCTTCGTCACCGGGGGACGCGACGAGGGAGCCGTCCTTCACGCGAGCGGCGAGGGCGTCGAGTCCCTCGTGCATGGCGCGCGCCTCGTCGGCATCGAGGTAGCCCGCGGCCTCGAGAGCCGCGGTGTGGGCGTGCGAGCCCTGGATGTCGTAGAGGGCGAGGTCCCAGTCGAAGTGGGTCGAGCGGCTCAGCGCCGCGAGCTCGGGAGAGGGCCCGCCCGAGAAACGGGCGCCCCACAGGGCACCCTCGTTCGTCGCCTGACCGGTCTCGCTGCTCATCCCCCCAGCCTACCGAGGGTCGCCGACGTCGCCGGAGCCCGCCCTCATCACCCTGCCGCGGTCGCGGCATCCCGGCCCACGACCGCCGTGACCACCCGGTCGACGAGCATCTCAAGCGGTCCGCGGCCGATGAGGAGCGTCCACGCGGTGCAGAAGACGATCAGTCCGAGCGTGAGCGGGGTGAACAGACCCGCCTCGCGGATGCCGGAGAGGTCGGACGTGTCGCCGAGGAGGGCGAGCGCCACCACGGCCCACACGACGAGTTGAAGGACGTACGCCGTCAGCGGCATCGATCCCACCGCACGGATGGGGATCGCGATCCACCGCAGCGGGGTCCGGCACAGCAGCAGGCACACGCCGATCGCCGCGATCGCGAACCCGCCCGATCCGATGACCTCCCACAGCCCCGACGAGTGGTCCTCGGCGGTCAGCACGGCCGCAAGGTACGCGTCGCCGGCCGCGGCGGGCGCCGTCAGCAGCGCCGCCCCGTACCCGGCGAGCGCGAGAGCCGCGCCCGCGGTCACGAGAAGGAACTGCTCGGGCAGCGCGCGCAGGTCGAGGCGACCGATCCCCATGCCCGCGAGGAGGAAGGCGATCCAGGTCGTGAAGGGATAGTTCCATCCGACCAGGGCCGCGAGCTCCTCGCCGCCGACGCCCGCCCAGACCGGAGCGGCGTCGAGCACGGGCTGGATCCACGGCATCACCAGCGCGAGGGCTCCGGCGGTGAGGAACAGCCCGCGTGCGCGCACGCCGAGGAACGGCAGGGCCAGCACGAACAGCAGCGCGTAGGCGGGGAGGATGACGTACACCGGCACCCCGGTCATCACGAGCAGCACCCCGATGACCCACAGCAGCGCCCCGCGCATCGCCAACCGCGCGGACGCCCGCGGGCGGCGGGCCGGCTCGAGGGGCCGTGTCCCTCCGGTCACGAGCGAGATCGACACCCCGGCGAGGACCGCGAACAGGATCGACGAGCGGCCATTGACGAGGGTGACCCACGTCGTGGGGTCCGGGGTGAGCACGCGCTCGGTGTCGAGCAGGTGCGCGGCCAGCATCCCCAGCACCGCGAATCCGCGGGCCAGATCCACGCCGGCCAGCCGGCTCGGCCCGTCGAATCGGGTCCAGAGCCGGCCGGATCGCGAGGTCAGTCCTGGCGCAGGAGCCACACCAGCAGCGCCTTCTGGGCGTGGAGACGGTTCTCGGCCTCATCCCACACGACGCTCTGCGGGCCGTCGATGACCTCGGCGTCGACCTCGTAGCCGCGGTCGGCGGGGAGGCAGTGGATGAAGATCGCGTCGGAGGCGGCGCGGGTCATCAGCTCGCTCGTGACCTTGTAGCCGCCGAGGTCGCGGATGCGCGCGATCTTCTCCTCCTCCTTGCCCATCGAGACCCAGGTGTCGGTGACGACGACGTCGGCTCCGGATGCCGCGGCCTCGGGGTCGGTGAGCAGCGTCACCGACCCGCCGGTCTCGGCGGCGATGCGCTCGGCATCCGCGATCACGTCAGCACGGGGCGCGTAATCGGCGGGGGCGGCGACGCGCACGTGCATGCCGGCGGTGACGCCCGCGAGCACGTAGGAGTGCGCCATGTTGCTCTGCCCGTCGCCGAAGAACGACAGCGTCAGCCCCTTCAGCTCGCCCTTGTGCTCACGGATCGTGAGCAGGTCGGCGAGGAGCTGGCACGGGTGGAAGTCGTCGCTGAGGGCGTTGACGACCGGCACGCGGGTGCCGCGGGCCATCTCCTCCAGGCCCGCCTGCGCGTAAGTGCGCCACACGATCGCGGCCACCTGGCGCTCGAGCACGCGGGCGGTGTCGGAGGGGGTCTCCTTGCCGCCGAGCTGGCTGTTCGCGGTCGAGATGATCAGCGGCGACCCGCCCAGGTCGGCGATGCCGACGGCGAACGACACGCGCGTGCGCGTGGAGGACTTGTCGAAGATCACCGCGACCGTCTGGGGGCCCGCGAGCGGCTTCAGCGCCCAGCGGTCCTTCTTCAGCTCGATCGCGAGGTCGAGGATCTCGGCCTGCTCGGCCGGGGTCAGGTCGTCGTCGCGCAGCAGGTGGCGGGTCACGCGGGGGCTCCTTCGAGGATCAGGGCATCGGAGACGGTGGCGAGCGCGGCGCCGAACAGGCGCAGGAACTCCTCGACCTCGGCGTCGCCGATCGTCAGCGGCGGGGCGATGCGGATGGTGTCGTCGTTGGTGGCGTTGACGATGAGGCCGTGCTCCTGCGCCGCGGCCACGACGGCCTTGGCGACGGGGCTCGACAGCGCGATGCCGAGCAGCAGGCCCTTGCCGCGCACGCCGGCGACCAGCGGCGAGCCGAGCGCGGCGATGCCCTCGCGCAGCTGCGTCTCGCGCCGGGCGGCGTTGTCGACCAGTCCGGCCGACTCGATCTCCTGCAGCACGGCGCCGCCGACCGCGGTGCCGAGAGCGTTGCCGCCGAAGGTGGAGCCGTGGGTGCCGGGGAAGAAGAGCTCGCTCGCCGCCCCGAAGGTGATGAGCGCGCCGATCGGGAAGCCTCCGCCGATGCCCTTGGCCACCGTGATCGCATCTGGCACGATGCCGGCGTGCTGGAAGCCGAACCAGGCGCCGGTGCGGCCCGCGCCGGTCTGGATCTCGTCGACGATGAGGAGCGCGCCGTGCCGCGCGGTGATCTCGCGCGCGGCGGCGAGGTACCCCTCGGGCAGCTCGACGACGCCGGCCTCGCCCTGGATGGGCTCGACGAGCAGAGCGGCGACGCGTTCGTCCATCGCGGCTTCGAGGGCCTCGACGCTCGCGTCGATGTGCTCGACCCCCGGCACCATGGGCAGGAAGTCGGCCTGCAGAGCGGGCTTGCCGGTGAGCGCGAGGGCGCCCATCGTCCGGCCGTGGAAACCGCCCTTGAGCGTCAGGATGCGGGTGCGGTCGGTGCCGCGGCCGTGCAGGCGCGCGAGCTTGAGCGCGGCCTCGTTCGCCTCGGCGCCGGAGTTGCCGAAGTACACGCGTCCCGACTCCCCCGTGCCGGCCAGACGCTTCAGGCGCGCGGCCATCGCCAGCTGCGGCGGCGTCGCGAAGTAGTTGGAGACGTGCGCGAGGGTCGCCGCCTGCGCGGTGATCGCCTCGACGAACACCGGGTGCGCGTGACCCAGGGCGTTCACGGCGATCCCGGCGAGGAAGTCGAGGTACTTCTTGCCGTCGCCGTCCCACACCCAGGCGCCCTCGCCGCGCACGAACAGCGCCATGCGGTCGCCGAAGCTGCGGACGAGGTCGCGTCCGGCGTCATCCTGCCAACTCGTGTCCGCGTTCACGCGACCACCTCCGTTCCGATTCCTTTGTTGGTGAAGAGTTCGACGAGCACCGAGTGCGGCACGCGTCCGTCGATGATGGCGGCCGTGGGCACACCCCCGTCGACGGCGTCGAGGCACGCCTGCATCTTCGGGATCATCCCCGACTCGAGCGTCGGCACCATGGCTCGCAGTTCGGTCGAGGTCAGGTGCGACACGAGCGAGTCACGGTTCGGCCAGTCGGCGTACAGACCCGGGACGTCGGTGAGCACGACGAGCTTCTTCGCGTTCAGTGCGATCGCGAGGGCCGCCGCGGCCGCATCGGCGTTGACGTTCAGCGAAGTGCCGGGGTGGTCGAGGTCGGGGGCGATGCTCGACACGATCGGCACGCGACCGGCGGCCAGGTGGTCGAGGACCGGCTGGGGGTCCACCGTGACGACGTCGCCCACGCGCCCGAGGTCGTGCTCGACCCCGTCGACGACGACGCCGCGGCGGCGACCGCCGAAGAGACCGGCATCCTCTCCGCTCAGGCCCGTCGCGAGCGGACCGTGCGCGTTGACCTTGGCCACGAGCTGCGGGTTGATCTGCCCGGTGAGCACCATGCGCACGACCCCGATCGCCTCGGTCGAGGTGACGCGGTAGCCACCGCGGAACTCGCTCGGGATGTCGAGGCGGTTGAGCATCGACGAGATCTGCGGCCCCCCGCCGTGCACGACGACCGGCTTCACGCCGACGTAGCGCAGGTAGGCGATGTCGGCGGCGAAGGCGTCCTGCAGCTCGTCGCTGACCATCGCGTTGCCGCCGTACTTCACCACCACCACCTGGTCGCGGTACTTGCGCACCCAGGGAAGGGATTCGACGAGCGTCACGGCCCGTTCACTGGCGGCGGCGGGATCGGTGTCCTGGAGGTCGACGTGGGTCATGAGGAGTAGGCGCTGTTCTCGTGGACGTAATCGTGGGTGAGGTCGTTGGTGCGGATCGTGGCCGCGGCATCGCCGACGCGGAGGTCGACGACGAGGTCGGTCGCCCGCGGCGTCAGGTCGACGTCGTCGCGCGGGCGGTCGGGCCCTCCGGCGGTGCACACGCGCACGCCGTTCATCCACACGTCGACGTCGTAGGGGTCGAAGGCGGCGTCGGTCGTGCCGATCGCGGCGAGAACGCGCCCCCAGTTGGCGTCGTTGCCGAAGATCGCGGCCTTGAAGAGATTGTTGCGGGCGATCGAGCGCCCCACCTCGACGGCGTCGTCTTCGGTCGCGGCGTTCACGACCCGGATGGTGATGTCGTGACTCGCCCCCTCGGCGTCGCCCTGCAGCTGGGCGGCGAGGTCGTCGCACACCGCGGCGAGGGCGGCGGCGAACTCCTCGGCATCCACCCGCACGCCACTGGCTCCGCTGGCCAGGAGCGTCACCTGGTCGTTCGTCGACATGCAACCGTCCGAGTCGAGCCGGTCGAAGCTCACGCGCGTGGCCGCGCGCAGCGCCGCGTCGGCCTCGGCGGCGTCGAGCACGACATCGGTCGTCAGCACGACGAGCATGGTCGCGAGTCCCGGGGCCAGCATTCCGGCGCCCTTGGCCATGCCGCCGATGCTCCAGCCGTCGCCGTGGTGCGCGGCGCGCTTCGGCTTCGAATCGGTGGTCATGATCGCGAGGGAGGCGTCCTCGCCGCCGTCGGCCGAGAGCGCGGCGACCCCCTGGTCGACCCCCTCGAGCACCTTCGCGCGGAAGACCTCGTCGCCGGTGCCGATCAGTCCGGTCGAGCACACGACAACATCGCCCGCCCCCACGCCGAGCAGCTCGGCGGCGCGTTCAGCGGTCTGGTGGGTCGTCTGGAACCCGAAGGCACCGGTGAAGCAGTTCGCTCCCCCGGAGTTCAGCACGACGGCTTCGATCACCCCGTCCTTCACGACCTGCTCCGACCAGAGGATCGGGTTGGCCTTGGCGCGGTTCGAGGTGAACACCGTCGCCCCGACCTTCAGCGGACCGCGGTTGACCACGAGCGCGACGTCGCGCGCTCCGGACGACTTGAGTCCGACGGCGACGCCCGCCGCTTCGAAACCTGCGGGGACGGTCACACTCACGGGGCGACTCCGTTCACGGGAAGGGCGGTGGTCTCGGCGAGGCCCAGCGCGATGTTCAAGGACTGCACGGCGGCTCCCGCCGTGCCTTTGACGAGATTGTCGACGGCGGCGACGACGGTCACGCGGTTCGCCGCGCGATCGATCGCGAGGCCCATCGAGGCGATGTTCGCACCGAGCACGTCGGCCGTGCGCGGGAAGACGCCCGCCGGGAGCAGCTCGACGAAGGTCTCGTCGGCGTAGGCGTCCTCCCACGCGGCCCGGATCTCGGCATCCGTCGCCCCCTCGACGATCGGAGCCGACGAGGTGGCCAGGATGCCGCGCGCCATGGGCACCAGCACGGGGGTGAAGGAGAGTCGGATGCCGTCGCGCGGAGCCCCCGCGGCGGCCAGCGCCTGCCGGATCTCGGGGATGTGGCGATGCGTCCCGCCGACGGCGTAGGGATTCGCGGTGCCGAGGATCTCGCTCGCGAGGAGGTTCGTCTTGGCGGACTTGCCGGCGCCGCTCGGGCCGACCGCGAGGACCGAGACGATGTCGCCCGGGTCGATGACCCCCGCGGCGACCCCCGGGGCGAGGGAGAGGGCGACGGTCGAGGCGTTGCAGCCGGGGGCGGCGATGCGGGTGGCGCCGCGCAGGTGCTCGCGCTGCTTCACCCCGTCGACGGTCAGCTCGGGAACGCCGTAGGCCCACGGCTCGGGGTGCGCTCCCCCGTAGAACGCGGCCCAGTCCTCCGCCGAGGTGAGGCGGTGGTCCGCGCCGGCGTCGATCACGAGCGGGGTGTCGGCGAGGGCGTCGGTGTACTGCGCCGACTGCCCGTGCGGCAGGGCGAGCACGACGATGTCGTGACCGGCGAGCACCTCGGGGGTGGTCGGCTGCAGCTCGAGGTGCGCGAGCGAGCGCAGGTGAGGCTGGTGGGCGACGAGACGCTGGCCGGCGCTGGAGTGCGCGGTGACCGTGCGGATCTCGACGTCGGGGTGATCGGCGAGGAGGCGGAGGATCTCGCCGCCCGCGTAGCCGGAAGCGCCGGAAACGGCGACCGAGAGGGTCATGTATCCACCTTACGAGTCGGGGCTGATGCTGCACGCAGCGTGAAGCGGGGCGGCGACGCCCGTATGCCCGACCGGTGGCGGGTTACGAGGTCGCCGAGAATCGGCGCGCGACCCGACGTCGACGCTCGTCACCGGTGCTCACGAAGAGCTCCTCGGTGCGTGCGGTGGTCGACGACATAGTGGCGAGGGTATCCGCCGTGGGGCCGACAGGGCAAATCCCCCGCGGTAGGGCTCGCTGCGCGGCCGCGCAGCCTGCGCCGTCGAACCGTGTCCCCCAAATGGGGGACAAGAAACAGGTATGCTGAACCGCCTGCCCTCATCGCCGGGTACTTCCGACTGCCCCCTTTCCGGCGATGAGGGCAGTGCTCTGTCCGCGTGCGCCGTGCCGCCGGGGCGCTCCGCGAGCCTCCGCTCGAGCCGGGCGCGCGAACCCCGTCGGGCGGGGGAGGAACTCCGGGCGCGAGAAGAACGCACGACGCCGGAGCGCCGCGCAGCCTGAGCCGCGCGGCGCTCCTGAACGTCCGGCTGATCAGTCGCGGATGGCCGCGCCGAACCGCTCCGCGGCGACCGCGACCCCGGCGAGCTTCGCCTCGGTCGCCTCCGCCGCGGTGAGCGTGCGGTCGTCCGCGCGGAAACGCAGGGCGAAGGTGAGGCTCTTCGTGCCCTCGGCGAGGCCCGGACCGCGGTAGTCGTCGACGAGACGCGCACCCTCGAGCAGAGGCGCTCCCCCGGCGATGAGCGCGGCGCGCACATCGCCCGCGGCGACCTCGAGCGGAACGGTCAGCGACACGTCCTGTGTCGCCGCCGGGAATCCCGACAGGGATGCCGCGACCACGCGCGACTGGGCCAGCTCGAGCATCGCGTCGAGGTCGAGCTCGGCGACGAGCACGCGACCCGGCAGGTCGGCCGCGGCCGACACCGCGGGGAGCAGCTCGCCGACGTAGCCGATGTCCTGGCCCGACGCGAGGACCCGGGCGGTGCGGCCCGGGTGCAGCGCGGCGCGCTGGGCCTGGACGAGCTCGATGTCGAGCCCGGCCGCCGCCGTCAGCACGCGCACCGCATCGACGGCATCCGCGAGGTCGGCGGCCAGGGCGGGCTGCCCGGGCTGCTTGGCGACGGAGTGCCCGGCCAGCAGGATCGCGACGTGACGCCGCTGCGGCGGGATCGACGCGTCGAGCGCGGCGAGGGTGGCGGCGTCCGGGCGCACGGCGAGCGGCGGCACCGACGCGGTTCCGTACTGCACGCCCGGCTTGGGCAGGAAGACCGTCCCCGCTTCGAAGAGCGCCAGGTCGACGATGCCGCGCGAGACGTTGCGGTGCGCCACCTGCAGCAGCGCCGGGATCAGCGAGCGGCGCAGGAACGGCGCGAGACCGTCGAGCGGGTTCGCGAGCTTGACGCTGGGCAGCTTCTCTCCCGAGGGGGAGCCGTGCAGCGCGTTCTGCTCCTCGGTGGTGAAGGGGAACGACGGCGTCTCGACGAAACCCGCGGCCGCGAGGGCGTTGGCGACGCGGCGGCGACCCTGCTGCGCGGAGGTGAGGCCGCGTCCCGACGGCGGCGTCGGCAGGATCGAGGGGATCCGGTCGTACCCGCCGATGCGCGCGACCTCTTCGGCGAGCGTCCACCGGTCCGTGAGGTCGGGGCGCCACGACGGCGGGACGACCAGGCGCTGCGCGCCCTCGTCGAGCACGCGGCATCCGATCTTCTCGAGCGAGGCGACGACCTCGTCGTCGGGGTAGTCGACGCCGATCAGGCCGGAGACGAACCCGTCGGGCAGCACGATGCCGTCGATGTGCACCTCGGTGCGCAGCGCACCGCCCACGGTCGTGTCGAGCGTGCCGCCGGCGTACTCGACCATGAGGTCGGCGACGCGGCGCGCGGCGGCGAACGGGACGTTGGGGTCGACACCGCGCTCGAAACGGCGCGACGCCTCGGAGGGCAGCTTGTGCCGGCGGGCGGTGCGCGCGATCGTCACCGTGTCGAAGACGGCGGCCTCGATGAGCACGTTGCGCGTCGCGTCGGTCATCTCGGTCGTCCCGCCACCCATGACACCCGCCAGGCCGATGGGCCCGGACTCGTCGGTGATCAGGAGGTCTTCGGGATCGAGGGTGCGCACCTTGCCGTCGAGGGTCTCGAGACTCTCTCCGGCGTGCGCGCGGCGGACGGTGATGCCGCCCTGCAGGCGATCGAGGTCGTAGCCGTGGATGGGCTCGCCGAGCTCGAGCATCACGTAGTTGGTGATGTCGATCAGCACGCCGAGGGAGCGGATGCCGGCCAGCGTGAGCCGCGCGATCATCCACGCCGGCGTCGGCTTGGTCGGGTCCACGCCCCGCACGATGCGTGCGACGAACTCCGTCGCGCCGACGCGACCGCGGATGGGCGCCTGATCGTCGACCGCGACCGGGAACCCGGTCCCGGGGTCGAGGTCGCCCCACGCGCGCTCGGCGGGGTCGCGGAAGGCGGCGCCGGTGGCGTGCGAGTACTCGCGGGCCACGCCGCGCAGCGACAGGGCGTAGCCGCGGTCGGGGGTGACGTTGATCTCGATGGCGACGTCGTCGAGCCCGAGGAGCGCGATCGCGTCGGTGCCGACGGGCGCGTCGAGTCCGAGCTCGACGAGACGCAGGATGCCGTTGTGCTCGTCGCCGAGGCCCAGCTCGCGCGCGGAGGCGATCATGCCGTCGGAGACGTGACCGTAGGTCTTGCGCGCGGCGATCGGGAACGGTCCCGGCAGCACCGCACCCGGGAGGGTCACGACGACCTTGTCGCCGGGGAAGAAGTTGCCCGCACCGCAGACGATGCCGCGCACTCCCCCGTGCTCGGCGCCGACGTCGACCTGGCACCAGCGGATGGTCTTGCCGTTGGACTGCGGCTCGGCCTCGAACGAGACGACCTGTCCGACGACGATCGGCCCCTCGAGGTCGAAACGGTGCACGTCCTCTTCTTCGAAGCCGACCCGCACGAGATCGGCGAGCACCTCTTCGGGCGTGACGTGCGTCGGGAGGTCGACGTACTCACGCAGCCACGACAGCGGAACCCGCATCAGACCACCATTCCGAACTGCTCGCTGAAGCGCACATCGCCCTCGGCCATGTCGCGCATGTCTTGGACGTCGCTGCGGAACATGAGCGTGCGCTCGATGCCCATGCCGAAGGCGAAGCCCGAGTACTCCTCGGGGTCGATGCCGGCGGCGCGCAGGACGTTGGGGTTCACCATTCCGCAGCCGCCCCACTCGATCCATCGCGCCCCGCCCTTGAAGGTGGGGTGCCACAGGTCGAGCTCGGCGCTCGGCTCGGTGAAGGGGAAGTAGTTGGCGCGGAACCGCGTCTTGGCCTCGGGTCCGAACAGCACGCGCGCGGCGTGGTCGAGGGTGCCCTTGAGGTGCGCCATGGTGATGCCCTTGTCGACGACGAGGCCCTCGAACTGCGTGAACACCGGCAGGTGAGTCGCGTCGAACTCGTCGGTGCGGTACACCCGCCCCGGGCACAGCACGTAGATGGGAAGGTCGCGCTCGAGCATCGAGCGCACCTGCACCGGGCTCGTGTGGGTGCGCAGCACGAGGTGACGCGCGACCGGGTCGACGAAGAAGGTGTCCTGCATCTGGCGCGCCGGGTGATCGACGTCGAAGTTCAGCGCGTCGAAGTTGAACCACTCGTGCTCGAGTTCGGGTCCCTCGGCGATCTCCCACCCCATGCCGACGAAGATGTCGGACACCTGCTCCTGCAGGAGGGAGATGGGATGCCGCGCCCCGACGCGCGCGCGCTGCGGCAGCGCCGTGACGTCGATGCGTTCGGCCTCGAGCTGCGCGGCGGTCTCGGCTTCGGCGAGCTCGGCCTCGCGAGCGGCGAGCGCCTGGTTGACCTGCCCGCGCGCCTGGCCGACCAGCTTGCCGAACGCGGCCTTCTGGTCGGGGGCGACGTGGCGCATCTGGGCGTTCAGCCGGGCGAGGGAGGACTGCTCCCCCGTGTGGGCGGAACGGGCGGACTTCAGTTCGGCCGTGGTCGCGGCGGCGGCGATGGCGGCGAGCGCCTCATCGACCGCGGAGGCGACGGCCTCGGGGGTGATCTCGGGTGCGTCGGACACGAGATGAGAGTCTACCGACGGGCGGGGACACTCCCCCGCCCGTCGGTGCGACTCAGAGCGCCGATCCGCCTCGCTGGGCGACGATCAGCGAGGTATCGGTCGCGCCCTGCTGAAGGGGCTGGACGGGCGCGGCGACGTCACCGCGCGCCGAGCGCCGCAGGCGCTTCTCCACGACCGTCGCGACGAACGACAGGATCAGGCACAGCGTGATGTAGATCGCCCCCACCACGATGGTCGCGGGCACGATGGGCGAACCGACCGTCGGCTGCGCACCGATGTACTTCGCGTAGAACAGCAGCTCGGGGTACGTGATGATGAAGCCGAGCGCGGTGTCCTTCAGCGTCACCACGAGCTGGGCGATGATGACCGGCATCATCGCGCGGATCGCCTGCGGCAGCAGCACGAGGCGCATCACCCCGGCCTTGCGCAGGCCGATCGCGTACCCGGCCTCGGCCTGACCGCGCGGCAGCGACTCGACGCCCGCGCGGATGACCTCGGCGAGGACCGACCCGTTGTAGCAGACGAGGGCGATGACCACGGCCCAGTACGGCTCCATGCGGATCCCGATGACGGGGAAGCCGTAGTAGAGCAGGAACATGAACACCAGCACCGGGATCGCGCGGAAGACCTCGATGACGGCGGTGAAGGGCCAACGCACCCACCGGTGGTCCGACAGACGCCCGATCGCGAGCACGAAGCCGAGCAGCAGTGCCCCGAGGGCCGCGGCACCGAAGGCCGCGAGCGTGGCCAGCGTGGCATCCAGGATGCTCGTCCACACGTTGGTGTAGGTGAACGCCGACCACTTCTTGGCGGTGAACTGCCCCGTCTCGGCGAGCCGCCAGACGAGGAAGCCCAGGATGCCGACCACGACGACGATCGTGAGCACGCCCAGGAGGCGGTTGCGCAGGATGGCCTTGGGACCGGGGACGTCGTACAGGACGCTGCTCATCGCGCGACCCTCCATCGGTTCTCGAGCGTCCGCTGCACCCACGAGAGCAGGAGCACCAGCGCGACGAAGGTGACCATCACCCAGAGGATGACGACGAACGCGTTCTCACCGCGTTCGCTGAGGTAGTTGCGCACCGACCCGAGGTTGACGATCGAGAAGCCGGCGGCGACGGTGGTGTTCTTCAGCAGGGCGATGAAGACGCTCATCATCGGCGGGATGACCGAGCGGAACGCCTGCGGCAGCACCACGAGCGACATCACCTGACCGAAGCTCAGGCCGAGGGCGCGGGCGGCCTCGGCCTGCCCGACGGGAACGGTGTTCACGCCCGAGCGGATCGCCTCGGCGACGTAGGTCGCCGTGTAGATGCCGAGGGCGCAGATGCCCAATGTCAGCGACACGTCGCCGGTCAGGCGGAGTCCGAGCAGGGGCGGGAGCGCGAACACGAAGGCGAAGAACACCAGCGTGAGCGGGGTGTTGCGGATGGCGCTGACGTAGAACGTGCCGACGCCGCGCGCGATCGGCACGGGCGAGACGCGCATCGCGCCGACGATGATGCCGAGTACGAGCGCGAGAGCGCCGCCGGCGAAGAACAGCACGAGCGTGCCGACGAGCGCTTGGCTCCAGATGTCGAGGTTGTCGGTGATGACACCCATGCGTGGTCCTTATCTCGAAGGAGGAGGGGCGGGGGCGACGCGCGGTAACGCGCCGCCCCCGGACGGATCACTCGTCGGCGGTGGGCTGCTCGCCCTTGATGCCGGCCGGCGCAAGGTTCTTGTCGAACAGCGCGGTCCAGACGTCGCCACCGTCGTTGAAGAGGGTGTTGATGTGGTCCTTCAGCACCGTGTCGCCCTTCGGGAGGCCCACGCCGTAGCGCTCCTCGCTGAAGGTGTCTCCCGCGATCTTGAAGGTCTCGGGCTCCTGGGCCACGTAACCGGCGAGGATCGCCTGGTCGGTCGTGACGGCGTCGACCGAACCCGCGCG
The DNA here is from genome assembly GCF_041379845.1 of Microbacterium sp. BWR-S6Y. Taxonomy (NCBI): domain Bacteria; kingdom Bacillati; phylum Actinomycetota; class Actinomycetes; order Micrococcales; family Microbacteriaceae; genus Microbacterium; species Microbacterium sp. BWR-S6Y. Next base: position 379,909 of record NZ_JBFECV010000002.1, on the reverse strand, counting down.
CAGCTGCTCGAGGCACTGCGTGTAGGTGTCGTACTCGACGGTGTCGCCAGGGTTGTACTCGTCGCGGATGCGCTGCAGCGGCGTCGAACCGGTCACCGAGCAGACGATCTTGCCGGCGAGGTCGTTCGGGCCCGTGATGTCTTCGTCGTCGGCGGCGACCAGCAGGCCCTGACCGGTGATGAGGTAGGGACCGGCGAAGTCGATCTGCGCCTTGCGCTTGTCGGTGATCGAGTAGGTGCCGACGTAGTAGTCGATGTTGCCGTTGACCAGCTCCTGCTCGCGGTTCGCGGAGGGGATGGTCTTGTACTCGATCTTGTCGGCGTCGAAGCCGAGCGAAGCCGCGATCCACTGCGCGATCTCGACGTCGAAGCCGCCGCGCTCGTCGCTGATCGGGTCCTTGAAGCCGAGGCCCGGCTGGTCCTCCTTGACGCCGACGACGACCTTGTCGGCCGCGACCATGCGCTCGTAGGTGGGGCTGCCGTCGAGCGAGACGTCGGAGGCGACCTCCCACAGCTGCGTGGTGTCGGCCGAGTCGCCCTCGGCACCGGGGGCCGCACCGGGGGTGCCGCTGTTGCAGGCCGTCAGGGCCAGCAGGCCGGCGGCGATGATGCTCGCGCCGGCGAGAAAACGTGTCTTACGCATGTGATGTCTCCTTGGTTACGTGTGCTGTGCTGTGCGGGAAAGGGTCTTCGGTGACGGCGCGCTGCATCGCCCTGCGGGTGCGGCGATGCGATGCGATGATGTCGGCGGGGAACCTCCTCGTTCGTCGCCGTCGGGAAGCGCGCTGTCAGTGCGTGATGAGCTTCGAGAGGAAGTCCTTGGCGCGGTCGGACTCGGGACGGGTGAAGAACTGCTCGGGCGCGGCCTGCTCGACGATCTGGCCGTCGGCCATGAACACCACGCGGTTCGCCGCCTTGCGCGCGAAGCCCATCTCGTGCGTGACGACGATCATGGTCATGCCGTCCTTGGCGAGACCGACCATCACGTCGAGCACCTCGTTGATCATCTCGGGGTCGAGGGCCGAGGTCGGCTCGTCGAAGAGCATGACCTTGGGCTTCATCGCGAGAGCGCGGGCGATCGCGACGCGCTGCTGCTGGCCGCCGGAGAGCTGCGCGGGGAGCTTGTCGGCCTGATGCCCGACGCCCACGCGCTCGAGCAGCGCACGCGCCTCCTTCTCGGCATCCGCCTTCTTCATCTTGCGCACCTTGATCGGGCCCAGCGTGACGTTCTCGAGGATCGTCAGGTGCGCGAAGAGGTTGAACGACTGAAAGACCATGCCGACGTCGGCACGCAGTTCGGCCAGGCCCTTCCCCTCTTTGGGAAGCTCCTTGCCGTCGATCGTGATCGACCCGCTCGTGATGGTCTCGAGACGGTTGATCGTGCGGCACAGCGTCGACTTGCCCGACCCGGACGGGCCGATCACGACGACCACCTCACCGCGGTCGACGGTGAGATCGATGTCTTTCAGCGCCTGGAACTGGCCGTAGTGCTTCTGCACATCGGAGACGACGACAAGGGGCGCAGAGCCCGCCGGGGGAACGGATGCCATGTGTTCACCCTATGAGGATGTTGTGCGGGCGACCACATTCCCGCACAGGCCTTAACCGTTCTGTAACAGCGGGGAACGCGCTCGGGCACTCTCGCGGGTCAGCGGGCGCGCTGGGCGAAAGCGGTCTCGTAGAGGCAGACGCTCGCCGCGGTGGCGAGGTTGAGCGACTCCGCGCGGCCGTAGATCGGCAGGCGCAGCGAGAGGTCGGCGTGCGCGAGGGCGTCGTCGTCGAGACCGCGCGCCTCGTTTCCGAAGAGCCACGCGGTGGGCTCCGCGAGACGGTCGCGGGATGCGAGGAAGTCCTCGCCCTCGACGTCGGCGGCGACGACGCGCAGACCCGTCTCGTGCATACGGGCGACGACGTCCGCGAGCTCGAGGTCCACCGCCACCGGCACGTGGAAGAGCGAGCCCGTCGTGGAGCGGACGACCTTGGGGTTGTAGGGATCGACGGTGCGCCCGGTGAGGATGACGGCATCCGCCCCGGCCGCGTCGGCGGCGCGGATGATGGTGCCGAGGTTGCCGGGGTCGCGCACCTCTTCGCAGATCGCGACGAGGCGGGGTCCGGCCGCGAGGATGTCCTTCAGCGCGGTCGGCGACTGCCGAGCCACGGCGACGATGCCCTGCGGGGTGACCGTGTCGGCCATCGCGTCGAGCACCGCCTCGGTCGTGTACTGCAGATCCACCTCGGCGCGCTCGGCCGCGTCGCGCACGTCGGTGTGCCGCTCCATCGCCGAGGGGGTCGCGTACAACTCGAGGACGGTATCGGGGGCCCACGCGAGGGCCTCGCGCGCGGCCTGCGGACCCTCGAGGAGGAACAGACCGGTCTCTTGCCGGGCGGCGCGTTTGCTGAGCTTGGCCACGGCGCGCACCCGCGGCGAACGGGGGTTCTCCAGCACGTGACCAGTGTATGGCGCTGAGGGCATGGAGCCGGGGATGCCGCGCACGAACGACGGAACGGGCGCCCTCCGAAGAGGACGCCCGTTCCGGGAGAAGTCGCGACTTACGCGGACTTCGGAGCGTTGACGTCGCTGGGCAGGGCCGCCTTGGCGGTCTGCACGAGCGAGGCGAACACGGCCGGCTCGTTCACGGCGAGCTCCGCGAGCATGCGACGGTCGACCTGCACACCCGCGAGGCCGAGGCCCTGGATGAAGCGGTTGTACGTGAGGCCGTTCTGACGGGATGCCGCGTTGATGCGCTGGATCCACAGACGACGGAAGTCGCCCTTGCGCTTGCGACGGTCACGGTACGCGTAGACGAGCGAGTGGGTGACCTGCTCCTTGGCCTTGCGGTACAGGCGCGAACGCTGACCGCGGTAACCGGAGGCGCGCTCGAGGATGACGCGACGCTTCTTGTGGGCGTTTACTGCCCGCTTGACTCTAGCCATTTCTGTTTCTTCCTAACGTGCGTCGGCGCTCAGAGACCGAGGAGCTTCTTGGCGACCTTCGAGTCACCCTTGGCCAGGACCTGCTCCTGGTTCAGGCGGCGGGTGCGCTTCGAGGCCTTGCCTTCGAGGTTGTGGCGCATACCGGCCTGCTGCTTCATGAGCTTGCCGCTACCGGTCAGCTTGAAGCGCTTCTTGGCACCCGAGTGGGTCTTCTGCTTCGGCATCTGTCTTCCTTCGTTGGTCTTCCCGGCGAAGCGGGAGTCTGGGGAGCTTTACTCGGCGGGGGCCGAGGTGGGCGTTGCTTCCGGGGCCGCCTCGCCGCGGGCCGCGCTGCGCGCCGCCTCGCGGTTCGCCGCGCGCTGCGCGTTCTGCTCGGTCTTGACCTCGGACTTGTTCTTGTGAGGAGCGACCACCATCACCATGTTGCGGCCGTCGATCGTGGGGTTCGACTCGACGGTGCCGAACTCGGCGACGTCTTCGGCGAACTTGCGGAGCAGGCGCACACCCTGCTCGGGACGCGACTGCTCACGACCACGGAACAGGATCATGGCCTTCACCTTGTCGCCCGCCTGGAGGAAGCCCTCGGCGCGCTTGAGCTTGGTGATGTAGTCGTGGGCCTCGATCTTCAGGCGGAATCGGACCTCTTTGAGGACCGTGTTCGCCTGGTTACGACGCGTTTCCTTGGCCTTCTGAGCGGCCTCGTACTTGAACTTGCCGTAATCCATGATCTTGACCACGGGCGGCTTCGAGCTCGGCGCAACCTCGACCAGGTCGAGGTCCGCTTCCTGGGCCAGGCGCAGCGCAGCTTCGATTCGGACGATGCCGACCTGCTCGCCGTTGGGTCCGACGAGACGGACCTCCGGGACTCGGATGCGCTCGTTGGTGCGGGGATCGCTGATGCGGAACTCCTCTTGTGTGCGGGTGGTGGCCGCCGCGATCCGATCGGACCACGGGCGAAGAGGAGCACACACGCCACCCGGCACGGTGCTGTCAGCACCGGCTTCTGCACCCAGACGACCCCGTGCGAAACGGAGCGGAGTGCGGGAACCCGGTAGCCTGGAGCGGCAAGCGCGGGTGGGATGTGATCCTCTTTCGTACGGAGTGAAACACTCCGAAGCCCGCCATAGTCTAGCAGAGAGATTCACGTGGACACGATCCCCTCCGACCAGCCCGCCGACGACCACGCCGCACACCGTCACGGAGGCGAAGACGAGCGTCTCGCTCGCTGGGAGGAGCAGGAGCGCGCGGCATCCTCCGCCACCCGCGACATCGCCGACGTTCCCGCCGTGGAGGTCATCACCACCGCCGCCGTGCACCTCATGAGCGCCGCGGCCGTCAAGACGGGACTCGCCGACGACCCCGCGCAGCAGCTCGACCTCGACGAGGCCCGCAAGCTCATCAACGCCCTCGCGGGCCTCATCACCGCCGGCGCGCCCGAGATCAGCGACATGCACGCCCGGTCGCTGCGCGACGGACTGCGCTCCCTGCAGCTCGCGTTCCGCGAGGCCTCGACCATCCCCGACCCGATCGGCAAGGGGCCGGGCGAGAAGTGGACGGGTCCCGTCACGTAAGTCGTTCGGGCTGGGGCACCCCTTCGCCTCTGCCGCAGGGTCGCTCGTCCGTGACACCGGCACACGTGTCGCGCGCGAGCCGGTCCGGACCGCGGACCCGCGGCATCCGGCCCGTGAGCGGCGCGCAGGAACAGGGGATGCCACGAGAACAGGACGCGCGGCGCGGCACCGTCCTGTGCGCGGACGATCGCCTATCGCGACGCGGCCGCGCTCCGATCGCGGCGCCTGTCAGGCGGCGGTACCGCGGTGGAGCTTGACCGTCAGCGAGTCGACCAGCACGGCGATGCGGTCGTCCGCCGACCACCGGCGGGCGATGCGGGCGAGGACGGCGTCGAGCTCCTCCTGCTCCAGCCCCGACATCAGCTGCAGGTGCACGACGAGCTCGGGGCCGCGCAGGCGACCGGTGGGATCCCCCGACTCGACGGCGAGGTCGAGCACCGCCAGCTCGCCCGAGATGCTCTCCTGGAGCCCCGTGAAGATCGTCGGCGAGGTGTGCGCGGGTTCCCACGCCTCCCCCTGCGCGATGGCCCACACGGCGGGACGACGGATGACGAACTCGGTCTCGGAGGCGGGATCGATCACGATGAGCTCGGTGTCTTCGGACGCCGCGGCGAGAGCGGTGCGGCGACCGTCCGCGGGGACGGGGCGGGCCTTGGCATCCCACGTCTGCAACGCCGTGACCGAGGTGAAGACGGGGAGCACCTTGCGGCCGTCGGGGGCGGCGACGGTCACGATCGACAGCTCCTGCGTCTTGTCGACCTCGAGGCCGTGGGCGCCGACGCCGTGGTCGCCCTTCTCGGCGACGAGCGGGATCAGCAGGCGCGCGTCGCGGTAGGCGTCGACGACGGCACGGGCGTCGCCCTCACCGGCGCGGAAGGCCACGAGGGCGGCCAGCAGGGCCGCGTCGGCCGACCCGTCGTCACCGGAGTGCGGGTTCGACTCGAACCGGCGCCCCTCCCACGGGACACCCGCCGAATCGGCGTGATGGCCGTGATCGTGGGGACCGCCGGCGTGCGGGCCGCCGGCGTGGGGACCGTCAGTGTCCGGCGACATCCAGCGCCTCAGCGAGGGTGAACTGCCCCGCGTACAGGGCCTTGCCGACGATCGCGCCCTCGACGCCGAGCGGCACGAGCTCGCGCAGCGCGGCGATGTCGTCGAGGCTCGACACGCCGCCCGAGGCGACGATCGGCTTGGGGGTGCGCTGGGTCATCTCGCGCAGGAGCTCGATGTTGGGGCCGCGCAGCGTGCCGTCCTTCGTCACATCGGTGACGACGTAGCGGCTGCAACCGGCGTCTTCGAGGCGCTCGAGCACGGTCCACAGGTCGCCGCCGTCGCGGGTCCAGCCGCGGGCGGCGAGCGTCGTGCCGCGCACGTCGAGACCGACCGCGATCGCCTCGCCGTAGCGGTTGATGACGTCGGCGGCCCACTCGGGGTTCTCGAGCGCGGCGGTGCCGAGGTTGATGCGGCTCGCGCCGCTCTCAAGGGCCGCCTCGAGCGAACGGTCGTCGCGGATGCCGCCCGACAGCTCGACCTGCACACCCTTGACCTGCTTGATGACCTTGCGCATGACGTTCGCGTTGCTCCCGCGTCCGAAAGCGGCGTCGAGGTCGACGAGGTGAATCCACTGCGCGCCCTGGCGGGCGAAGTCTGCGGCGGCGTCGACGGGATCGCCGTAGCTGGTCTCGGTGCCCGCCTCCCCCTGCGTCAGACGGACGGCCTTGCCGTCGGCCACATCGACCGCGGGAAGAAGGACAAGCTCGGGCGTGGACGCGAAATCGTTCATGGCTCCTCGTGCCGGCAGGCGCCTCTCGCCAGCCCCAGGCACGAGGTCACACAGTAGTCGTGCGCAGCCCGTCGATCCAATTGGCGAGCAGCCGGATGCCGGCCTCCCCCGACTTCTCGGGGTGGAACTGCGTCGCCGCGAGAGGACCGTTCTCCACCGCCGCGATGAACGGCGCGCCGTAGGTGCACCACGTCACGGCGGGCTGCGGGAAGGGAGGGGTCACCTCGAGCGACCACTCCTGCGCGGCGTACGAGTGCACGAAGTAGAAGCGCTCGCGTTCGATCCCCTCGAACAGTCGAGACCCCTCGCCGGCGGTGACGGTGTTCCAGCCCATGTGCGGCAGCACCGGGGCGGCGAGCTCGTCGACCGTCCCGGGCCACTCCCCCAGTCCGGGCGTGTCGGTCCCGCGCTCGATCCCCCGTTCGAACATGACCTGCATGCCCACGCAGATGCCCAGCACCGGGCGGCCGCCGGCCAGTCGACGGTCGATGATCTCGCCGCCGCGACTGGCGTTCAGGGCCTCCATGACCGCGCTGAACGCCCCCACTCCGGGAACGAGGAGCCCGTCGGCATCCATCAGCAACGATCGATCGGAGGTCAACCGGGCGTCGGCACCGGCCTCGACGAGCGCCTTGACCGCCGAGTGGACGTTGCCCGATCCGTAATCGAGGACGGCGACGACCGGCTTGGCCGTCATAGCGCGCCCTTGGTGCTGGGGATGCCGTCGACGAGGGGGTCGAGGGCCTTCGCCTGGCGGAACGCGCGCGCGAGGGCCTTGTACTCGGCCTCGGCGATGTGGTGGGGATCGCGTCCCCCGACCACGCGCACGTGGACCGTGAGGCCGGCGTGAATGGAGATCGCCTCGAACGAGTGACGCACGAGAGAGCCCGTGAAGTGGCCGCCGATGAGGTGGTGCTCGAACCCGGCCGGCTCTCCGGTGTGCACGAGGTAGGGCCGACCGCTGATGTCGACGACGGCCTGCGCGAGCGCCTCGTCGAGCGGCACGAGGGCGTCGCCGTATCGAGCGATGCCGGACTTGTCGCCGAGGGCCTGCCGGATGGCCTGGCCGAGGACGATCGAGGTGTCTTCGACGGTGTGGTGGGCGTCGATGTGGGTGTCGCCGGTTGCGCGCACGCGCAGGTCGGTCAGCGAGTGCTTCGCGAACGCGGTGAGCATGTGGTCGAAGAACGGCACGCTCGTCGAGATGTCGCTGGCACCGCGCCCGTCGAGATCGAGCTCGAGCTCGACGCGCGACTCGCTCGTCTCACGGGTGATCGAGGCGGTGCGGGGCGTGGCGGGGCCGGTCATGCTCGGGATCCTATCGAGGCGAGGGCGTCGAGGAACGCGGTGGTCTCGTCGGCCGTTCCGGCCGAGACGCGGAGGTGGTGGGGGATGCCGACGTCGCGGATGAGGACGCCGTGGTCGTACAGCGCCTTCCACGTCGCCGCGGGGTCGTCGACCCCGCCGAAGAGCACGAAGTTGGTCCACGACTCGTGCGCGGTGTACCCCAGAGCGGAGACGGTCGCGGAGATGCGGTCGCGCTGCGCGACGATCTCGTCGACCATCGCGAGCATGGTGTCGGCGTGCCCGAGCGCCGCGGTCGCGGCGGCCTGCGTGAGCGCGCTCAGGTGGTACGGCAGGCGGACGAGGCGCAGGGCGTCGACGAAGACCGGGTCGGCCGCGAGGTAGCCCACGCGGGCGCCGGCGAAGGCGAAGGCTTTGCTCATCGTGCGCGAGACGACCAAGCGGGGGCGCCCCGGCAGCAGCGACACCGCGGACGGCTCGTCGCGCGGTGCGAATTCTTCGTATGCCTCGTCGACGATGACCACACCGTCGAACGCGTCGTAGACGGCCTCGACCACGTCGAGACGAAGGGGCGTTCCCGTCGGGTTGTTCGGGGCGCACAGGAAGACGATGTCGGGGCGCTGCTCGCGCACCTGGGCCGCCGCCGACGCGGGCGTGAGCGTGAAGTCGTGCTCCCGCTCCCCCGCGATCCATCGGGCACCGGTGGCGCGCGTGAGGATCGGGTACATCGAGTACGTGGGAGCGAAGCCCATGGCGGTGCGCCCGGGCCCGCCGAAGGCCTGCAGGATGTGCTGCAGCACCTCGTTGGAGCCGTTGGCCGCCCAGATCTGGTCAGGGTTCAGTCCGTGCCCCAGGTACTGCGCGAAGGCCTCGCGAAGCGTCGTGAACTCGCGGTCGGGATAGCGGTTCACGTCGCGCAGGGCGCGTGCCACGGCATCCAGGATGTCGTCGGCGACCTCGGATGGAACGGGATGCGTGTTCTCGTTCACGTTCAGCGCCACGGGGAGCGCGGCCTGCGGTGCTCCGTAGGGCGTCATGCCCCGGAGATCGTCGCGAAGCGGGAGGTCGTCGAGGCGTACGTTCACCTCACCCATCGTAGGCGGCGGCGACATGTGCGGCTCACGCGCCCGCTCGGCCGAACGACACCTCTCGGAGCCTTCGCGTCGGCGGGTTCGCGTCGGCCGGAGATCAGTCGGCGGGGGCGTACTCGGCGGGGATGGCGATGCGCTGACCCGCGGTGACGGATCCACCCGAGAGGGCGTTCAGACGCGTGATCTGCGCGACGACGTCGCGAGGGTCGGCCGCGGGGGCGAGATCTTCGGCGATCGACCACAGCGTGTCTCCGCTCATGACGGTGATCTCGGCGAACGAGCCTGCGGCGGCTCCCTCTTCGTTCGAGGCGAGCGCGGCTCCGCCCCCGACGATGGCGACTCCGAGCGCGATGACGAGGGGAAGGGAGACCAGGAACGCGACGACGCGGCGTCCGCGCGCGGTGATGCGCAGGCGGGTGGTCGGGGCGGTGACGGCGATGCTGCTCATGATGTGCTCCTCGGTGGGGAGAGATTCGCACCCCGCCCTCGGCCGGGAGGGCGGTGGTGCGAACCTGTATTCCGAATCTATCTTCGATACTTTCGATGTGTCAAGACCGGCTGTATCGGAGACGGATCGAACGCGACACGCGAGAGGTTCCATGTCTTCGAGGCCGTCCACCGGATACGGTTTCGACACGGAGACCTCATCACCAACCTCCGACATTCGAATTTCCGCCGCCCTTCCGCGGCGCGAGGGGAGCACAGATGACCGACGCGACGACCGCCGCCGGCCGCGAACGGCCGCAGACCCGGCGACGCAAGAACCTCAGCGACAAGCAGCTCGCGATCCTCGAGGTCATCCAGCGGTCCATCGCGCGGCACGGCTACCCGCCGAGCATGCGCGAGATCGGCGACGCCGTCGGACTGAAGTCCCTTTCGAGCGTGACCCACCAGCTCAATCAGCTCGAGCTGAGCGGCTACCTGCGACGCGATCCCGGCAAGACGCGGGCCATGGAGGTGCTGATCGACCTGCCCGGCGCCGCCGCCGAGAACCCCGCCGACACGGCCCCCGCCCTGGGCGACGCCGCCCTCGTGCCCCTCGTCGGTCGTATCGCCGCCGGCGTGCCCATCACCGCCGACCAGCAGGTGGAGGAGATCTTCCCCCTCCCCCGCCAGCTCGTGGGCAAGGGCGAGCTGTTCATGCTCAAGGTGTCGGGCGACTCCATGATCGATGCGGCGATCTGCGACGGCGACTGGGTGGTCGTGCGCTCCCAGGCCACCGCCGAGAACGGCGAGATCGTCGCCGCGATGCTCGACGGAGAGGCGACGGTCAAGACGTTCCGCCGCCGCGACGGTCACACGTGGCTGCTCCCCCGCAACAGCGCGTTCGAACCGATCCTCGGCGACGAGGCCGTGGTGCTCGGCCGCGTCGTCGCCGTCCTGCGCGCGGTCTGACCCACGACACGAGAGGCCGGATGTCCGCCGCGCGGCGGCTTCCGGCCTCTCGTGCGTCCGGAGGCCCCGGGGTGGATGTCGGCGGCCCTGCCTAGGCTGGGGTCATGGCTGACACCCTCCCGTACGGTTCCTGGCCCTCGCCCCTCACCCCCGAGTCCGTCGCGCAGGCGTCGCCGCGGGTCGACGGCGCCCGACTCGTCGGCGACGAGGTGTGGTGGGGCGAGTCCGTCCCGCACGAGGCCGGTCGCGTCGCGGTGAAGCGTCGCCGGGCCGACGGCTCGGTCGAGACCGTGCTCCCCGCGCCCGCCAACGCCCGCTCGAGCGTCCACGAGTACGGCGGGGGTGCGTGGACGGCGTCCGACGACGGCGAGCTGTATTACGTCGAGAAGACCGATCAGCGCGTGTACGCGCTGCGCCCCGGCGAGACCGCGCGCCCGCTGACCCCGGCCGATGACGCCGTGCGCCACGGCGGGCTGCGCTGGGAGCACGGCGCGCTGCTCGCCGTCCGCGAGACCCACGGCTCGTCCCGCGTCCCGCTCCGCGCGATCGTGTGCATTTCCCTCGACGGCGAGGTCGAGGTGCTCGCCGAGGGAAGCGATTTCCTCGCGCAGCCCGCCCTCTCGCCCGACGGCCGCCACCTGGCCTGGGTGGCGTGGAACCACCCCGACATGCCCTGGGATGCGACGACCCTCCGTGTCGTCGACCTCGGGACCCGCATCGTCCGCGACCTGTCCGGGGGTGAGCGGCGCTCTCCCCTCCAGCCCGTGTGGATCGCCGACGACGAGCTGCTCTACGCCGACGACCCCGACGGACGCTGGAACCTCTTCCGTCGTCCGCTCGACGGCGAAGCCCAGGCGCTGGCTCCCGCCGACGCCGACACCGGCGGCGGTCTGTGGGTGCTCGGCACCCGGTGGTTCGGAGCCGCCTCCGAGGGCCGCGTGGTCGCCGTCCGCACCGACGGGGCCGACGAGATCGTCGAAATCGCCCCGAGCGGCGTGCGCCCCCTCGACGTCCCCGCCGTGGCCGGGGCCGCGATCGACGATGTCCGCGGCGCACGCGCGCTCGTGTCCGGATCCGACGCCGGCGGGCGATCGGGCCTCTGGCTGGTCGACCTCGACGCCGCAACCGTCGAACTGGTCACGGGAGGGTCCGGCGCATGGGGCGACGAGTGGATGCCGCCCGCCCGCGCCCTGACCACCGACGGGCCCCACGGGCCCGTGCACGCCTTCGCCTACGCCCCCACCAATCCGCACGTCATCCCGGTCGCGGGCGAGCGCCCGCCCTACGTCGTCCTCGTCCACGGCGGACCCACCTCGCACGTGGGACCCGCGCCCTCAGCGAAGACGGCCTTCTTCACCAGCCGCGGCATCGGCGTGCTCGACGTCAACTACGGCGGCTCCACCGGGTACGGGCGGGCCTACCGGGATCGCCTCACGGGCCAGTGGGGCGTGGTCGACGTCGACGACGTCGCGGCCGCGGCATCCGCCCTCGCCGAGGCGGGTCTCGCCGACCCCGACCGCCTCGCCATCGCGGGCGGCTCGGCCGGCGGCTGGACGGTTCTCGCCGCCGTGACGAGGACCGACGTGTTCTCGGCCGGCATCTCCCGCTACGGCGTGGGCGACGCCCGCGCCCTCGCGGAAGACACCCACGACTTCGAGGCGCGCTACCTCGACGGGCTCATCGGTCCCCTGCCCGAGGCCGAGGCCGTGTACGTCGAGCGCTCGCCCCTGGGGCGTCCGGAGCTGTTCCGCGTCCCGCTGTTGATCCTGCAGGGCTCTGAGGACCGCGTCGTCCCCCCGTCGCAGGCCGAGGCGATCCGTGACGCCCTGACCGCGCACGGGGTGCCGCACGCGTACGTCCTGTACGAGGGCGAGGGGCACGGGTTCCGCCGGTCGGAGACGGTGATCGACTCCCTCGAACGCGAGCTGGGCTTCCTCGGTGCCGTGTTCGGATTCGAGGCCCCGGGCATCCCGCCCCTCGCGCTCGACTGAGGCGCGCGCGGCGCGGAGGGCGCGCGCGGCCCGTCCTCGCGCCGCGGGCCTCGCCGTGCACGCGCGAGGGCACCGGCAGCTCGTCCTCCCGCAGCGGGTCGCACCGTGCACGCGCGAAGGCGCGAAGGCGCAGCGGACACGCCGGTAACGAGAATCGAAGAAGACGCGCCACCCGCGTGAAGCGACGGGCCCCAAGCCGAGGCGTGGGGCCCGTCATCCATCCGAGGCTCAGGCCTCGAACGCCGCCAATTCGGCCGCGAGACGCGCGCCCACGTGAGCGTGCAGGAAGGTTCCGCTCTCGCGGTGCTCCTGCGCCACGATGAGTCCGCTCTCGTGCACGGCCGAGACGAGGTCTCCCCGGTCGTACGGAACGACCGCCTGCACCTCGACGGCCGGCAGGGGCAGCGCTTCCTCGATCGCGGCGCGCAGCTCGTCGATGCCCTCGCCGGTGCGCGACGACACGAACTTCGCGTTCGGGGCGAGACCCCGCAGCACGAGCCGGTCGTCCTCGCTCACCAGATCGGCCTTGTTGAAGACGACGATCTCCTGACCGAAGTTCGCGTCCACGTCGCCCATCACGTCGCGCACCGTCATCAGCTGCGCGGCCGGGTCGGGGTGCGAGGCGTCCACGACGTGCAGGATGACGTCGGCGTCGCCGACCTCCTCGAGCGTCGAGCGGAACGCCTCGACCAGCTGGTGCGGGAGGTTGCGCACGAAACCGACCGTGTCGGTGAGCGTGTACACGCGCCCGTCCGTCGTCTCGGAGCGGCGCACCGTGGCATCCAGGGTCGCGAAGAGCGCGTTCTCGACGAGCACCCCGGCGCTGGTCAGGCGGTTGAGCAGACTCGACTTGCCGGCGTTGGTGTACCCGGCGATCGCGACCGAGGGGATCGTGTGGCGCTTGCGCTCGGCGCGCTTCGCCTCGCGCGCGGGAGCGAAGTCGCGCAGCTGCTTGCGCAACTGCGCCATACGCGTGCGGATGCGACGACGGTCGAGCTCGATCTTCGTCTCACCCGGTCCGCGCGAGCCCATGCCCGCGCCGCCTGCGCCGACCTGTCCACCCGCCTGACGCGACATCGAGTCACCCCATCCGCGCAGACGCGGAAGGAGGTACTCGAGCTGAGCGAGCTCGACCTGGGCCTTGCCCTCCCGGCTCTTCGCGTGCTGGCTGAAGATGTCGAGGATCACGGTGGTGCGGTCGATCACCTTCACCTTCACGACGTCTTCGAGCGCGCGCCGCTGGCTGGGGGCGAGCTCGGTGTCGGCGATCACGGTGTCGGCTCCCACGGCGGCGACGATGTCGCGCAGCTCGGCGGCCTTGCCGCGTCCGACGTAGGTCGCCGGATCGGGGTGGGGGCGCCGCTGCAGAACGCCGTCGAGCACCACCGCGCCGGCCGTCTCGGCGAGGGCGGAGAGCTCCCGGAGCGAGTTCTCGGCATCCGTCTGCTCGCCCTGCGGGTGGACGCCGACGAGCACGACGTTCTCGAGGCGCAGCTGACGGTACTCGACCTCGGTGACGTCTTCGAGCTCGGTCGAGAGCCCGACGACGCGGCGCAGGGCCGCGCGTTCCTCGCGATCCCACTGGTCGCCGTCGCTGTCGCCGCCGTACGCGGTGGTGCTGTCTTGGAGGGCCTGAGCGGCACCGAAGACCCGGACCCCGCGGTGCGCATCGGCGCGCGCGAGCACACGGTCGACCGGATCCACGGCAGACGCGTCGGTGCTCGGGGGTGTGGTCTGTTCGGTCATGGGTTCCTCTCGTGCGCGTGAACGCGCGTGTTCTGGCACTTTATCCGCCCCGGCGGCCGGAGCCCCGGTCGGATATCCTGTGCAGATGGGGAGCGAGCACTACTTCAGCGCGTCGCCGTCGAGTCCCGAGCAGCTCCGCCGCATCCGCGTCACGCTGGCCGGTCGTGAACTCGAGGTGGTCACGGCGGGCGGCGTCTTCAGTCCCGATCACGTGGATGCGGGGACCTCGGTGCTCTTCGCCAACACGCCTCCCCCGCCCGCCGGTGGGAACTTCCTCGACCTGGGGTGCGGCTGGGGTCCGATCTCGCTGTCGCTGGCGCTCGCGTCACCGCACGCGACCGTGTGGGCGGTCGACGTCAACGAGCGTGCTCTCGATCTCGTGAGGCGCAATGCCGAATCTCTCGGCCTCACGAACATCAACGCGGTGCGCCCCGAGGATGTTCCCGACGACGTGACCTTCCGCACCATCCGCTCGAACCCGCCCATCCGGGTCGGCAAGAACGAGCTGCACGGCATGCTGCAGCACTGGATCCCCCGCCTGCAGGAACGCAGCGACGGATGGTTCGTCGTGCAGCGCAACCTCGGCTCCGACTCCCTGCAGCGCTGGCTCGCGGCGACGTTCCCCGAGGGCTACGGCGTGCAGCGCGCCGCCACCGGCCGCGGGTACCGCGTGCTGCGTGTGCGACGGCACGGGTCTCCCCCGAGCGAGCTCATCGACGTCGTCGGCTGAGTCGGCGACATCCGCTCCGCGTACAGAGCGGGGCGTACTCCGGGCGTGGCCTTCCCCCGGACCGCGCGAGCGTACGGAGACCGCGGGCCAGCGGCATCCGCTCAGGCCAGGGCGACCTCGCCCGTGAACACCAGCGACGCCGGACCCGACAGGAAGACGCGACCCTCGTCGACACGCACGCCCAGGGTCCCGCCCGGGGTGTCGACGATCCAGTGGTCGGGAGCGGCCGCACCCGCCCAGTGCCGCACGGCGAGCGCCGCCGCGGCCACGCCCGTGCCGCAGCTGAGGGTCTCGCCGACGCCGCGCTCGAACACGCGCAGGCGGATCGCCCCGACGCCGTCGCGCACGAGCGGATCGGCCGGGACGACGAACTCGACGTTCGCGCCGTGGCGGGGCGCGGGGTCGAGCACGGGCTGGAAGGTCAGGTCGAGCCCCTCGAGCTCGGCATCCGACGACAGGGCGACGACCACGTGCGGGTTGCCCACGTCGATGCCCACACCCGGACGCGCGACGCTGAGACCCTTCGCCCGCACGAGCGTCTCGTCGGCCTCGACGGCGAACGCGCCCAGGTCGACCTCGAAGCCGCGCTCGCTGCGCGTGAGGGTCTTCACGCCCGCCCGCGTGCCGATGCGCAGCCCCTCGTCGATCGACGCGAGGCCCGTGTCGGTGAGGTAGCGCGCGAAGACGCGCGTGCCGTTGCCGCACATCTCGGCCGCGGATCCGTCGGCGTTGCGGTAGTCCATGAACCACTCGGCCCCGGATGCCGCGGCCTCGGTTCCCTCGCGGATCGCGGCCGAGCGCACGACGCGCAGCAGCCCGTCGGCGCCGATGCCGAAGTGCCGGTCGCACAGCGCGGCGACCTGGGCGTCGGAGAGGTCGAGCTCGCCGTCGGGATCGGCCACCACCACGAAGTCGTTGCCGGTGCCGTGACCCTTGGTGAACGCGAGAGAGGACATGCCGTCAGTCTACGGAGGACCCGCGGTCGACTCTCCCTGCCCGGGCTCCGATCCCACGCCCCGCCCCACCCCGCCGTCCCGCGGAGTCCCCGCCCCACACGCCGTGCCACGGCATCCGGAACCGGCCTGTCGACGCCGGACTCCGCACGACGGCACACGCCGTCCGGCGCGCACGCCCGGCACCCGCCCGGGGAGCCTCAGGCGGGTCGGCCCGGTCCGTCGACGATCAGGCGCTTGCCGGTCGCCCACGTCTCGAACGGCTCGTACGCGAGCGCGTCGTAGAAGCCGCGGGCCCCGGCGTTGTCGGGGCGCACCATCAGCTGCACCTTGGGGCAGCCCATCTGCTCGAGCAGCCTCTCGGCCTCGGCCACGAGCGCGCGCCCCACTCCCCGCCCCCGGTGCGACGCCGCCGAGGCGAGGTAGTACAGCCACCCCCGGTGGCCGTCGTACCCGGCCATGACGCTCCCGACGACGGTGTCGTCATCGACCGCGACGAGGAAGAGTTCGGGCTGCACGGTCAGCTTGCGACGGATGTCGGCACGCGGATCGTTCCAGGGGCGCGTCAGACCCGCCTGCTCCCACAGCGCCACGACGGCGTCCTCGTCGGCCGGCGCGAACGCCCGGATGCCGATGGTCATGCGTCCTCGCCCTCCGCCGCGCGCACGAGCTGCGCGGCATCCGTCGTCCGCACATCGATCGCGCGCGCGTCGGCGTAGCGCCGGAACCACGACACCTGGCGCCGCGCGTAGCGCCGCGTGAGCGCCTGCGTCTGCGCCACGGCGTCGTCGCGCGTGATCTCGCCCTTCAGCTGGGCGAGCGCCTGGGCGTAGCCGATCGCCCGCGAAGCCGTGACTCCACTCTCGAGGCCCTCGCCGCGCAGGCGCTCGACCTCGTCGACCAGTCCCGCCGCCCACATGTCCTCGACGCGCGCGTCCAGCATCTCGACCAGCTGCGCGCGCTCGACCTGCGTCGCGAGGATGCGCGTCGCCGGATACCAGGACGCGGGCGCCTCGGGAAGGGCACCGCCGTGGGTCTCGCCGCCCTGGTCCAGTACCTCGAGGGCGCGGACCACGCGCCGCCCGTTGCGCGGGTCGATGTTCGCCGCCGCCACGGGATCCGCTGCACGGAGCCGTTGGAAGAGCGCGCCCGCGCCCGCGCTGTCGAGCTCGGCCTCGAGCCGTGCGCGCAGTTCCTCGTTCCTCGGGGGGAAGCGGAAATCCCACAGCACACCAGAGACGTACAGTCCCGATCCCCCGACCAGGATCGCGTCGGCGCCCCGGGCGTGGATCTCGGCGATCGCTGCGCGGGCGGCATCCTGATACCAGGCCACCGCGGCCTCGTCGGTCACCTCGAGGGCGTCGAAGAGGTGGTGCGGGATGCCGCGCCGCTCATCGATCGGGAGCTTGGCGGTACCGATGTCCATCCCGCGGTACAGCTGCATCGCGTCGGCGTTGACGATCTCGGCGGATCGCCCCTCGGTCGCGAGAGCCTCGGCGAGGTCGAGCGAGAGCTGCGTCTTGCCGGTGCCGGTGGCCCCGACGACGGCCCAGAGAGTGGGGCCCCTCACACGCCGACGCGGAGCGTGGGCAGACCGAGCGAGACGGCGCGAGGAGCACCGGCCTCGCCCGCGGGCGTCGGCACGCCGCACGACTCGGCCTGCGAGCGGTCCCACGCATCGCCGGCACGCGTCCGGCGGATGCGCAGCGGCGCCCCGTCGACGGCGTCGGCGAGGAGGTGGAAGGGCGCGGCGTGCGTCACGGTCACCGACACCACGTCTCCCGGCCGGGGCACGGCCGAGCCGGCGGGCAGCTCGAAGTGCACGAGGCGGTTGTCTTCGGCGCGACCGGTGAGGCGGTGGGTCTCGGCATCCTTCTTGCCCTCGCCCGTCGAGACGAGCACCTCGAGCGTGCGGCCGAGCTGCTTCTGATTCTCCTCGGCCGAGATGCGGTCCTGAAGGGCGATGAGGCGCTCGAAGCGCTCCTGCACGACGGCCTTGGGAACCTGATCGGCCATGGTGGCCGCGGGTGTGCCCTCGCGGATCGAGTACTGGAACGTGAAGGCGCTCGAGAAGCGCGACGCCTCGACCACGCGCATGGTCTCGGCGAAGTCCTCCTCCGTCTCACCGGGGAAGCCGACGATGATGTCGGTCGTGATCGCCGCGTTCGGGATCCGCTCGCGCACCCGATCGAGGATGCCGAGGAACTTCTCGCTCCGATACGACCGGCGCATCGCCTTGAGGATGCGGTCGGAACCGGACTGCAGCGGCATGTGCAGCTGCGGCATGACCGCGGGGGTCTCGGCCATCGCGGCGATGACGTCGTCGGTGAAGGCGGCCGGGTGGGGGCTGGTGAAGCGGATGCGCTCGAGACCCTCGATCTCACCCGCGGCGCGCAGCAGCTTTCCGAAGGCCAGCCGATCGCCGAACTCGACGCCGTAGGAGTTCACGTTCTGGCCGAGGAGGGTGACCTCGATCGCGCCGTCGTCGACGAGCAGACGGATCTCGTTGAGGATGTCGCCGGGTCGGCGGTCCTTCTCCTTGCCGCGCAGGCTCGGCACGATGCAGAACGTGCAGGTGTTGTTGCAGCCGACCGAGATCGACACCCACCCGCTGTGAACCGAATCGCGCTTCGTGGGAAGAGTGGAGGGGAAGATCTCGAGCGACTCGAGGATCTCGAGCTCCGCCTCGCCGTTGTGACGCGCGCGCTCGAGCATGCCGGGCAGGGACCCCATGTTGTGCGTGCCGAAGACGACGTCGACCCACGGCGCCTTCTGCTGGACGGCGTCCTTGTCCATCTGCGCGAGGCAACCGCCGACGGCGATCTGCATGCCCGCGTGCGCGTCCTTGCGCGACTTGAGGTGGCCGAGCGTGCCGTAGAGCTTCCCGGCGGCGTTGTCGCGAACCGCGCAGGTGTTGATGACGACGACGTCGGCCTCGACGCCCGCCTCGGCGCGCACGTAGCCGGCGCTCTCGAGCGAGCCGCTCAGACGCTCGGAATCGTGCACGTTCATCTGGCACCCGAAGGTGCGGACCTCGTAGGTGCGCGCTCCCGCCTCTCCCTGTGCGGCGGCGGAGGGCGCGATGAGCGTCGGTGTGGAGACGGGGGTGGTCATGATGCGAGCAATTCTAAAGCCCGCGCCCTCGAGCGGCGTCCCGGGGGCCCGTGGACCGCCGTCGACGCTGCGAGTGCCTTCCCGTAAGGGCCTGGCGGCATTCATAGCTCGTCGATAGGGTGTCGCTCACGCTGACCCGTCCGCCTGCGGGTATCCGGGGGGAGAAGTATGCGGACAGAACGAGCGACGTCATGGTCGCAGGGACTGATCGGATCCGACAGGGATGCCGCTCGCTTGACTCTTCACGCGCTCGAAGGCGTCTCGATGGTCGTGGCGGGACCTCGCGGTAGCGGTCGGAGCTATCTGCTGCGGGCCGTCGCAGCGGAGCTGGAGCGACGGGGAGCCGTCGTGATGAGCATCCGCCCGGCGACGACGTTGTCATCCCTTCCCTTCGGTGCACTGCGCGCGAGCGGGCATGCCGCCCTGCACGAACTGAGCGAGGGCACGCCCTCGACGATCGAGGGCATCCTGATGATCGACGACGTCGATGCGCTCGACCCCGCGTCGGCGCGGGCCATTGCGCAGGCGGTCGCGACGCGCCGTCTGACCGTGGTCGCCGGGCTGCGCACCGCCCGTGCCCGGTCGCGGCATCGACCCGACGACGCCGATGAGGTGCGCCGAACCTTCCTGGACCTCTGGATGGACCGCCTCGCACGCCGCATCGATCTGTCGGAGCTCACCGAGGCGACGCGGAACGGATGATCGATCTGTTCCCCGACGCGGAGCTGTTGGACATGCCGACCCGCGCCGGCCTCGCCTGGCGGGCGGACGGATCGCGGACCTTGCTGCGGCATCTCGTCCTGGAAGCCATACGAGCCGCCCGCGGCGGTCGTGACCCTCTGCTGGCGACCAGCTCCGTGGCCCGCGACAGCCGGCTGGCGGTGGCGCTCGAACGCCACGTCGCCGACTTCCTCCCGGAGGATCTGGAATGCCTGGCCGGCATCCGTCGGCTTCCGCATCTCGAACTCGCCGTGGCGACGCGCCTTTTCGACCCCGAGGCGGTGGGCGCCCTGCGCACGGCCGGACTGCTGCACGCCGACGCGTCCGCGGAACGACGGCTGACCTCCAACGACCTCCTGGCGGCGGAGGCGCACCGCCAGCTCGGAACCGCCGCCGTCGACGCCCTCGCCGAGCGCGCCGGCCACCGGATGCTCGCCGAAAGCGACTTGTGGTGGAGCCCGACGATCGCGATCGACGTCTCCGCACGATGGCACCGCCTCGGCGCCGAGGCCTCCGGCGAGCTCGCCTACCGCCCCGAGATCCGCACGCGCGTGGCCTTGGCAGCCGCTCGCGACGCGAACGACCGGGGAGATTTCGCGCACGCCGCCGCCCACGCGGCACGCGGTCTGGCCGCGGCGGACGATGCCGCATTGAGGGTCGAGGCCGCTCTGGCGCGGGAGTGGGCGGACGAGGCCGAGGATCCAGAGAGCACCTCGGTCTTCTCCTCCCGATGCCGTCTGGCGCGGGGGCGCACCCACCGAGCGGCCGAGGGGACGATCACGTCCGGGGAGCCCGATCGCGCCAGCGCGGAAGCGGAAGCCGATGCCCGGGTGGAACACCTCCTGGCCGCTGCCACCCGTGCCGGGAACCGGCTCGACGCGGAGGAGGCATGTTCGATGATCGACCTGGCGCTGTCGGTCCCCGACGCATCGCCGCTCGAGCGACTGCAAGCCCTCACCGCGGCCGGCATGTGGCAGGCGGTGCGCGGGCGCTGGGCGGTCGCGCGTGGACACTACCGTGACGCGGTCCGCCTGCTCGACGCGCGCCCGCACCCCCACGGCATCTCCGCCCGCGAGCGGCTCTCCGCGCTTCTGTTCCTTCTGTCGGGCCACCAGGTCGCGGGCGCCGACGGAACAGCGGCGCAACACCGCCTGGAACGCGAACTCAGCCCGGCCGCGCGGGAGGGAGGCGCCCCCGAGCTCACCGTCGCCGGCATCGCGGCATCCGTGGCCTTCGCCGGCTCGGGTCACCCCGAGCAATCGCATCGCGAGTGGCTCTCCGCCATGGGCCGCGACCCCTCCGCACTCAGCGACCCCACGACCGCGATGATGAGGCTCAACGTCGCGGAGGAGCTGGCGCTGGCCGGGCGGCTCGACGAGGCTCGTGCACTGCTCGTCCCCGTCGACGAGGACGGGCCCCTCATCGTGCGCCGCAGCCGCCTCTACGTGGAGACGACGATTCTCGTCGCCGAGGGCAGAGTGCCGCAGGCTCGGGAGACCGCGCGCGCGGCCGCGGCCTTCACCCGGGGCAGCACGGCGGCGGCGCTCCGTATTCGCGATCTCTATCGCCTCGTGACGCTCGACATCGCGGACGCCGACGAGGTCGACGAACTGGTGCAGCTGGCGGCGACGACGGACCTCCCCCTCGCGGCCGAGGCCGTCCGACGCGCATCGGCGCGATCCTCCGGCAGCGAGGACGCGATGCCGATCGATGAATTGCGCTTGCACGCGCTGTGGTCGAGGTCGGACCCAGCGCCGGTCGCGCCCACGCCCGCACCGGTTCGTCGTGGTGCCGCCACTCCACCCGCTCCCGAAGACCTCACTGCCCGGGAGCGCGAGATCGCTCTCCTCGCCGATCAGGGTCTCACCAACCGTGAGATCGCGACGCGCCTGTTCCTCTCGGTGCGGACGGTCGAGTCGCACGTGTACCAGGCGCGCTTGAAGCTCGGTGCCGCATCACGACGGGAACTCGCGCGTGTGGTCGCGGCGGAGGCCACCTCGACGGGGCCCGCAACGGCGACCTGACCGCGAGCGCGATGCGTGCCGGGTGCAGCGGATCGAGAACGCATGCCGCCCGTCCTCGTCGGGCGCGGGACGGACGCCCGACGCCCTATGCCGCCCCTCAGTTGACGAGCGTGAACGGACGCCCGAGCCCGGATATCGCCGGTCAGTCAGGCGTGAAACGGATGCCCGAGCCCGGATGCCGCCGGTCAGTCGTCGGGCGTGAAACGCACGCCCGAGGCGGGGCGGGAGAACGGTCGCGAGCGGCCGAGGCCGGCCTCCGAGAGCGCAGTCCGCGCGGCCGTCAGGGCGACGGACGACGGGTACCCGCGTCGCGCCAGCTGCCCCGCCAGCCGCCGGAGCGACGCTTCATAGTCTTTGCCCTCGACACCACGGACCTTGGACCGGGCGAAGTCGAGCGCGCGCTCGGCGTCGTCGTCGGGAAGCTCGTCGAGGGTGGCGTCCACGATCTCGCGCGGAATCCCGCGCTTGCGCAGCGTCTCGGCCACGGCACGTCGACCGTCTCCGCGACGCTCCACCGCCGACATCGCGAGCTGCTCGGCGAAGGCCGCGTCATCGAGGTAGCCCAGATCGACGAATCGGGCGATCAGATCTTCGACGACGGTCTCGTCGACGCCCTCGACGCCCCTGATCACCGTGCGAGCCTCGGACAGGGACAGCGATCTCGACCGGAGCTTGCGCAACAGCAGGGCCTCGGCGCGCTCGGCGGCAGCTTCGACGTCGGTGGCGGTGTCGATGTCGTCGGACTCGACGTCGGGTCCAGCGGATGCCGCGTCGCCCGCACGGGTGAGGGAGCCGCCTCCGAAGCGTCCGGCGCCCGCCCCACGGCGGGCACCGGCGGCGCGACCCCGCGACAGGTCGGCGCCCGGAACGGTCCACTCCGCTGCCGACGTCTCGTCCGCGACGGGGTCCGTCCTCAGCGCTCTCAGCCGCGGACGCCCCGCGGGTGGGTCCGCCGCGGGCTCAGCGCCCGTGGCCTCGGTGGCCGTCCGCCGTCGAGACGGATGCGAGGTCTCCGCGACACGATCGGATCGCGCCGTGTCGGACCGGCCGAACAGCGGGATGACGGGGGCGAGATCCGCGTCGACTGCACGCAGCGCCCCGGTGCGGGGCGCGCTCACGTCGCTCGAGCCGGGGTCCGACGCATCGGTCCGGGAGACATCACCGGCGCGGTCTCCCGAGGCCGAGGAACTCCGGTCGCCCTCACCGCCGACGGCGGGCGGGCGACCGGAGCCCCGCGTGTCGTCGATCATCAGGCCGGACGGCGGGCAGCCAGCTCGTCGTCGGCGGGCGCCACGGCAGCCGGAGCTCCACCGATTCCGAGCTTCGCCTTGATCTTGGACTCGATCTCGGCGGCGATGTCGGGGTTCTTGATGAGGAAGTTGCGGGCGTTCTCTTTGCCCTGCCCGAGCTGCTCGCCCTCGTACGTGTACCAAGCACCGGACTTCTTCACGATCGCGTGCTCGACGCCGAAGTCGATCAGACTGCCCTCGCGGGAGATGCCCACGCCGTAGAGGATGTCGAACTCCGCCTGCTTGAAGGGCGGCGCCATCTTGTTCTTGACGACCTTGACGCGGGTGCGGTTTCCGACGGCTTCGGTACCGTCTTTGAGCGTCTCGATACGACGGATGTCGAGGCGGACGGAGGCGTAGAACTTCAGCGCCTTTCCACCGGCCGTCGTCTCGGGCGATCCGAAGAACACGCCGATCTTCTCGCGGAGCTGGTTGATGAAGATGGCCGTGGTCTTGGTGGTGTTCAACCCACCGGTGAGCTTTCGCAGTGCCTGCGACATCAGGCGGGCCTGCAGGCCGACGTGCGAGTCGCCCATCTCGCCCTTGATCTCGGCCTCGGGGACGAGGGCGGCGACGGAGTCGATGACGACCAGGTCGATGGCGCCGGAGCGGATCAGCATGTCGGCGATCTCGAGGGCCTGCTCACCGGTGTCGGGCTGCGACACGAGCAGAGCGTCGATGTCGACGCCGAGCTTCTTGGCGTACTCGGGATCGAGGGCGTGCTCCGCGTCGATGAAGGCGGCGATGCCGCCGGCCCGCTGGGCGTTGGCGATCGCGTGGAGGGTCAGGGTCGTCTTTCCCGACGATTCGGGACCGTAGATCTCGATGATGCGGCCGCGCGGCAGACCGCCGATGCCGAGGGCCACGTCGAGGGCGACGGACCCGGTGGGGATGGTCTCGATCGGTGCGCGGTCGTCGCTGCCCAGTCGCATGACCGAGCCCTTTCCGAACTGCCGGTCGATCTGCGCCAGGGCCGATTCGAGGGCCTTTTCGCGCTCTGCGGGTGAGGGCATGACGTCTTCTTTCTGCTCGCGTTCCGGTCGCCTGTAGGCTGTCGCGCCCCCCATCGACGATGGGGGCACCCGACAAGGCGTTCAGGGTGTCGTTCGACGTGATCCACGTTAGGGAGGGCCTCCGACATTGATGTCGGAGGACGACCCTTCTGGGGATGAATGGCTCACGAACCCCGTTGTGGAGGAGCCTACGCCTCAATCGAACGTACATTCGACGACACGCCGGAAACACAGGCTCGAGTCCCGAAGGCTGCCCCCGACAGCGGCAGCGAGGTCAGCCGCGTCGGGGCTCGATCCGGCCGACACCGTAACGACGGTTCTCGGGGACGTCGGTTTCGGCGCAGAGCGCCAGCCACACGTCTCGAGGGTCGACGCCGGCGGCGAGGGCGTCGACGCTCGTCCGTCCGCCGACGGCGGACAGAACGAGGTCGGTCAACAGCGACCCTCCGCGCACGCCGAACTCATCGGCGACAGCGCGATCGAACTCACTGCGACGCATGGGGCGAACGCGTCGGTGTCGACGTCAACGAAGCGAGAGCTCGGGCTCGACCGCGGCGACGAGCTCGTCGGGCACCACGTCGGGGAAGGTCTGCAGGCCCTCCAGCACAGAGAGCCGATCGCCCACCTGACGCATGATCGTGGAGATGGGCACATCGAGCGCCTCGGCGACGGACGCGAGGATCTCGCTCGACGCCTCTTTCTGACCGCGCTCGACCTCGCTGAGGTAACCGAGGGCGACGCTCGCGCGGCTCGCGACCTGACGGAGGGTGCGCCCCTTCTGCTGGCGGAGGTCACGCAGGACTTCGCCGATCTCTTGACGAACCAGGATCATTTGGGGGCCCTCCTCACTGCTGATTCCGTCGCTGCCCGGATGGACAACTGTAAAACACCATCTGTGGTCACCCTAATGCCGCGCGCTGTGCACCGGATGGGAATCGCTGGACGAAACCGGAGTGTGCGATCATTTGTTCCCGCATCCGCCGTCGATACCTCACCGGCGAGGAATCACAGGGCGGCGAGCACCCGACGAATGGCCAGATGGGCCGTCTCACGGCGGATGCGATCGCGATCGCCGGCGATCACGAGGGAGTCCACGCGCGTGCCCAGCGGCGTCGACACCGCGATGTGCACGGTCCCCACCGCCTGACCGTCCTGTTCGTCGGGACCCGCCACCCCGGTCGTCGCCACCCCGACGTCGGCCGGGGAGCCGTCGGCACCGAGGGCGTCTCGCACCCCGCGCGCCATCTGCCGGGCAACGCGGGGGTGCACGGCACCGTGGGCGTCGAGCAACGCCTGGTCGACGCCGAGCACGCTGTGCTTGAGATCGGTCGCGTAGGCGACCACTCCCCCGCGCACGACGCGGGACGCTCCCGGGACGTCGACCAGGGACGACACGACGAGGCCGCCGGTGAGGGACTCGGCGATCGCGATCGTCCACCCGAGCTCGGCGAGGCGGTCGAGCAGCACCGCGGCGCTCTCGCGCGGATCGCGGACGAGGGTCTCGTCGAGGTCGTCGGGGACGCCGTCGATCATCGGGCGCCCCGCGTCCTGCGGGCGGCGCGCGCCTCGGTCACGACGTAGTCGAGGCCCGAGGCGATCGTGAGGACCACGGCGATCGTCATGGTGATGACCGAGACCCACCACACGGTGTCGCGCCAGACGGCTGCGTCGGAGAGACCCGCGAACGGGATCAGGGCGATCGAGAGCGCGATCGCCTGGAAGACGGTTTTGAGCTTGCCCATCCAGGCCGCGGCGAGGACGTGGTCGCTGACGACGATGAAGCGGTAGACGGTGATGCCGATCTCTCGGACCAGGACGACGATCGTCACCCACCAGTGCAACTCGCCGAGGAGGGACAGACCGACGAACGCGACCCCCGTGAGCGCCTTGTCGGCGATCGGGTCGAGGAGCTTGCCCAGGTCGCTGACGATGTCGTAGCGGCGGGCGATGTACCCGTCGACGCCGTCGGTCGCGATGGCCACGATGAACAGGATCGCCGCCGCCCAGCGCAGCGCGCCGCCACTGCCCGCGTCGACGAGGAGGAGCACGAGGAACACCGGGGCGCACAGGATGCGCGCGATCGTGATCGCATTGGGCAGCTGCGGGTGAACGGCCATCAGTCGCGCCCCGTCAGCTGCCAGGCGTCTTCGGAGCCCTCGTCGTCTTCGACGACGGGCAGGCCCTCGAACTGCGCCTCGATGGGGTCGTCGCCGTAGCGGTCGTCATCGGCGGCGGCTGCCGGCGCGGGTGGGGCTTCGTCTCCGCGCAGACGCGCCATGACCGCGGGCAGCTGCTCGTTGGTCACGAGCACGTCGCGCGCCTTCGAGCCCTCCGAGGGCCCGACGATCTCGCGCGACTCGAGCAGGTCCATCAGGCGACCCGCCTTCGCGAAGCCGACGCGCAGCTTCCGCTGCAGCATCGACGTCGAGCCGAACTGGGTCGAGACCACGAGCTCTGCGGCCGCGAGCAGCAGCTCGAGATCGTCTCCGATGTCGGCGTCGATCTCCTTCTTCTCCGCCGCGGCCTGCACGTCGGCGCGGTATTCGGGGCGCGCCTGCTGCGTGACGTGGGCGACGACCTTCTCGATCTCCTGCTCGCTCACCCAGGCGCCCTGCACGCGGACCGCCTTGGACGCGCCCATGGGCAGGAACAGACCGTCGCCCTGACCGATGAGGCGGTCGGCTCCGGGCTGATCGAGGATGACGCGGGAGTCGGTGACGCTGGTCACCGCGAAGGCCAGGCGCGACGGCACGTTGGCCTTGATGAGACCGGTGACGACGTCGACGGAGGGGCGCTGCGTCGCGAGCACCAGATGGATGCCGCTCGCCCGGGCGAGCTGGGTGATGCGGACGATCGAGTCCTCCACGTCGCGCGGTGCGACCATCATGAGATCCGCGAGCTCGTCGACCACGACCAGGAGGTAGGGGTAGGGCTTGAGCACCCTCTCGCTCCCGGCCGGGAGCTGGATCTCGCCCGCCACGACGGCCTTGTTGAAGTCGTCGATGTGACGGAAGCCGAACGACGCGAGGTCGTCGTAGCGCATGTCCATCTCTTTCACGACCCACTGCAGGGCCTCTGCGGCCTTCTTCGGGTTCGTGATGATCGGCGTGATGAGGTGCGGGACGCCCGCGTACGAGGTCAGCTCCACGCGCTTGGGGTCGATCAGCACCATGCGCACGTCGGACGGCTTCGCGCGCATGAGCAGGCTCGTGATCATCGAGTTGACGAAGCTCGACTTGCCCGACCCCGTGGAGCCGGCCACCAGGAGGTGGGGCATCTTGGCGAGGTTGGCCACGACGAACCCGCCGCCCACGTCTTTGCCGACGCCGATGGTCATGGGGTGCGTCGACGAGGTGGCGGCATCCGACCGGAGGATGTCGCCGAGCGTCACGATCTCGCGGTCGGCGTTGGGGATCTCGACGCCGATCGCGCTCTTGCCGGGAATGGGCGCGAGGATGCGCACTTCGTTGGAGGCGACGGCGTAGGCGATGTTGTTGGTCAGCGCGGTGATGCGCTCGACCTTGACTCCGGGTCCGACCTCGATCTCGTACTGCGTGACCGTCGGCCCGCGCGAGAACCCGGTCACGCGCGCGTCGACCTTGAACTGCTCCATCACGCTCTCGATGGCGGCCACGACCGCGTCGTTGGCGGCCGAGCGGGCCTTCGGCGGCGTTCCCGTGGCGAGCGCCGTCACGGCGGGCAGACGGTAGCTGGCGGCGGGCGGTGCGCCCGCGCTGTCGCCACCGAGCCCGGAGATGCCCGGGAGGTCGTCGTCGCCGCCGATGTCGAGGGGCGAGTCGTCGTGCAGGCCGCGCCCGGACGCCGCGCCCGCGAGGGCGCTCGCATCGAACACCTCGGTGAGAGCGTCGGGTGCGGGCGGCAGCGGCGGAGGCGTCGGCGCCTTCGCGCGCGGCGCGACGGGTTCGGGCTCGACCATCGCGGACTCGAATCCGCCCTGCGTCGTTCCCGGCGAGAGCAGCGTCGTGAGGTCGTCGGAGCCGAGGGAACCATCGACGTCTTCTTCGCGTCCCGACTTGTTGCGACGCCACCAGGGCAGCGACTTCTCACCGCGCTCGTCGTCGGCGTCGCCGTCGCTCGTGTCGACGGGGAGCACCTTCGTCGCCGGGTCGGGGCGCTCGGCGCGATCGACCCCGAACATCCAGGCGTAGAGGTCGCCGAGCCGACGTCCGATGCGGTTCGGCGGCGTCTTGGTGAGGATCAGCACGCTGAGGACCGCGAGAAGCGACAGCGCGATGTAGGCGCCGATGTCGGTGAAGGCGAAGGCGAGCGGCTCGCCCACGATCCACCCCGAGATGCCGCCCGCCGGGCTCAGCGCCGGCAGACCGCCGGCGTTGGGCACCGGGCGTCCGCCGGCGACGTGGCAGAACCCGGCGAGGGCCACGACGAACAGACCGAAGCCGATACCCACGCGACCGTTGTCGTGCACCGAGGCCGGGTGGCGGAAGAGCCAGCCGGCCAGGAGCAGGAGGAGGACGGGCAGCACGAAGGCCACGCGACCGAACAGCGCACCGAAGCTGTAGGCGCTGATGAGCGCGGCCGCCTCGGTGCCGATGAAGAACCATTCCACGACGGCGCCGATGACGGCGAGCACGACGAGGAAGAAGGGGAACCCGTCACGGCGCTGATCGCGCTCGAGGTTCTCGGGCCCGAAGGCGCGGAACATGCCGCCCACGCCGTGGGCGACCGCCATCCAGGCGCGGGCGGCGACGGGGGGCTTCTCGGGCTCGTCGACGTAGCGCTTCGGCGCCGGGGCCGAGGCTTTCGATCGCGACGACCCCTTCGCGGGGGCGCGACCGCCGGACGGGGACGAGGTACGAGCCATTCCTCCACGGTAGGCGCGACCTGCGACATTCGCACGGACCGACGCGGGGTTGCGCCCAGCCCGACGGGCGCCGCGACCCGCCTCAGCGCAGGCGCTTGACCATCACGTCGCGCCCCATCCCCTTCCGGACCACGGCGAAGCCCTCGGACCGGTACAGCGACACCGCGAAATTGTCGCGCTCGACGCTCAGACTGATGCGCGCGTACCCCTCGCCGCGGGCGTGGTCGACGAGGCGCTGCAGCAGCGCGCGCCCGGTGCCGTGGGCGCGCCAGACGGGCCGCACGCCGATGATGAGCTCGGGCACCCCCGTGCCGACCCAGCCGAACCCGGGCTCGTCGCGCGGGAGCATCCGGTACCAGGCCGCACCGATGGGTTCCCCCGTCGGCGACTCGGCGACGAACCCCGCGTCGCCGGGGCGCAGCCAGCCGGCGATGTAGCGCCGGTGCTCGGGGCTGCTGAGCACTTCGTGGCGGGGGCGGGCGCCGCCGGCGCGCCAGTTGGCGGCCTCGACGGTCATGTCGGCGAGGAAGGCGCCGTCGGAACGGAGCGCCGCACGGATCGGGAGACCGGGCATGCCCGCATGATAGCGAGCACGCGACGCCCCCGCGCAGGCCCGCGCTCCCCCGGCCGGGGCCGGACGCCCCGCGGCCGCCCTCCCGCAGCAGTCCGGCACGCGACATCACCGCGCCCGCTCGAGCCACAGCAGGCCGGCACGCGACATCACCGCCCAGCCCGCACGCCCCGGCCGGCACGCGCCGCCGGCGCGCAACCGGCCACTCCCCGCGGACCGCGCCCGGCTTCGTCCGCGCGACCATCCGCCGGAACGACGAAGCGCCGCGGGGTATCCCCGCGACGCTTCCTCGACGCTTCCTCGACGCTCAGGCCTCGATGACCATCGGCACGATCATCGGACGACGACGCAGCGACTGGTTCACCCAGCGCCCGATCGTTCGACGCACGACCTGCGAGAGCGCGTGGTTGTCGCGGACTCCCGACTTCGCCGCCTCGGCCAGGGCCGCCGCGATCTTGGGCTTCACACTGTCGAAGACCTTGTCGTCCTCCGCGACACCGCGCGCGTGGATCTCGGGGCCGGACACGACCTTGCCGGTCGCGGAATCGACGACGACGATGACCGAGATGAAGCCCTCCTCGCCCAGGATGCGGCGGTCCTTCAGGTCGGCATCCGTGATCTCGCCCACCGACGACCCGTCGACGTAGACGAAGCCGATGTCGACCTGTCCCACGACCTCGGCGACGCCGTCGCGCAGGTCGACGACCGTGCCGTTCTCGCCGAGGATCGTGTTCTTCTCGGGGATGCCGGTCTCGCGCGCGAGCTTGGCGTTGGCCATCAGGTGGCGGTACTCGCCGTGCACGGGCAGCACGTTCTTGGGCTTGAGGATGTTGTAGCAGTAGAGCAGTTCGCCGGCCGCGGCGTGACCCGAGACGTGCACCTTCGCGTTGCCCTTGTGCACGACCGTCGCGCCGAGCTTCGTCAGCCCGTCGATGACGCGGTAGATCGCGTTCTCGTTCCCGGGGATCTGGCTGGATGCCAGGATGATCGTGTCACCCTCGCCCGGCTCGATCGCGTGGTCGAGGTTGGCCATGCGACTGAGCACGGCCATCGGCTCGCCCTGCGAACCGGTCGACATGTAGACGATCTTGTCGTCGGGGAGGTCGCGCGCCTTCTTGTAGTCGATCAGCACGCCGTCGGGCACGTTCAGGTAGCCGAGGTCGGCGGCGATGCCCATGTTGCGCACCATGCTGCGCCCGAGGAGCGCGACGCGACGCCCGTTCGCGTGCGCGGCGTCGAGCACCTGCTGCACGCGGTGAACGTGGCTCGAGAAGCTCGCGACCACGACGCGGCGGGGCGCCTTGGCGATCACCTGGTCGAGCACGGGTCCGATGCCGCGCTCGGTCGGCGTGAAGCCGGGGACGTCGGCGTTCGTGGAGTCGACGAGGAAGAGGTCGACGCCCTCTTCGCCGAGGCGCGCGAACGCCCGCAGGTCGGTGATGCGCCCGTCGAGGGGCAGCTGGTCCATCTTGAAGTCGCCCGTGGCCAGCACGAGACCCGCGGGCGTGCGGATCGCGACCGCGAGGGCGTCGGGGATGGAGTGATTGACGGCCACGAACTCGAGGTCGAAGGGGCCGACCTGCTCGCGCTGCCCTTCCTGCACGGTGAGCGTGTAGGGACGGATGCGGTGCTCTTTGAGCTTCGCCTCGATGAGGGCGAGGGTCAGACCCGAGCCGATGAGGGGGATGTCGCCCTTGAGCTTCAGCAGGTACGGCACGGCGCCGATGTGGTCTTCGTGCCCGTGGGTGAGCACGACGCCGACGATGTCGTCGAGGCGGTGCCTGATCGGCTCGAAGTCGGGCAGGATCAGGTCGACGCCGGGCTGGTGCTCCTCGGGGAACAGCACGCCGCAGTCGACGACGAGGAGCTTGCCCTCGTACTCGAACACGGTCATGTTGCGGCCGACCTCGCCGAGGCCGCCGAGCGGGATGACGCGGAGGGTGCCGGGCGCGAGCTCCGGCGGATCATAGACGGTCGTGGGCATGTGAGCCTCCTCGGATGCCGCCTCGCGGCATCCCTCTTCGTTTCGGATGCCGTCTCGCGGCATCCTTCTCGTGGCGTCCCTGGCCGCGGATCGGCGGACGCCGATGCTTATCTCGTCGTGCCGTGCACCTTCGGCAGCGCGCCGCCGGCGGCCGCGTTGCGGTCGGGGCGGAAGTTGGAGAAGTCGGCACCGGCCACGTTCTTCACGAGAGCCAGTTCGTCTTCGATGACGGCGGCCTCCCACTCCTCCGGCCCCACGAGGGGCAGGCGGACGCGCGGGCTGCCGATGCGGCCGAGGCCGTGCAGGATGTACTTCGCCGCGACCGTGCCGGGCACGTGCGTCATGACGGCGCGCACGAGGGGCTCGAGGCTCTTGTGCGCGGCCGTGGCGGATGCCAGATCGCCGGCGTTCACGGCATCCACGATCGTCCGATAGGGTGCGGCGGCGATGTTCGCGGTGACGCCGATGAGGCCGGACGCCCCGATCGACAGGTGCGGCAGCACGTTGGCGTCGTCGCCGGAGAAGTACATCAGGTCGGTCTGGTTGAGCACGCGGCTGACCTCGCTGAAGTCGCCCTTGGCGTCTTTGATCGCGAGGATGTTGGGGTGCTTGGCCAGGCGCAGGATCGTCTCGTACTTGATCGGCACACCGGTGCGACCGGGGATGTCGTAGAGGATCACCGGGAGGTCGGTCGCGTCGGCGACGAGACGGAAGTGCGTCAGGATGCCGGCCTGCGTGGGCTTGTTGTAGTACGGCGTGACGATCATGATGCCGTCGGCGCCGGCCTTCTCACTGGCCTTGTACAGCTCGATCGCGTGGGCGGTCTCATTCGAGCCGCCGCCGGTGATGATCTTGGCGCGACCGGCCGAGACGCTCTTGCCGACCTCGACGAGGCGGAGCTTCTCGGGGTCGGTGAGGGTCGAGGTCTCGCCCGTGGTCCCGGTGACGACGATGCCGTCGGCTCCGGCGGTGATGACGTCGTCGATGTGCTTCTCGGTGGCGGGCCAGTCGACCTCGCCGTCGGCGGTCATCGGGGTGATGAGCGCGACGAGCACCTGACCGAAGGGATTGCCGGAGTGCGTCATGCTCCCAGGTTATCGGTTCGCCGGGCCCCTCCCCCGGCCTGCGTCGGTCTCGGTGTGAACAATGCGTGACGACGGCCGCGCCGTAGGGTGGCGAGGTGAGCTGGACGACGCGCGCGACGCGCACCGTGTACGAGAACCCCTGGATCCACGTCCGCGAGGACGAGGTGACCGGACCGCACGGCGACGGCATCTACGGCGTCGTGCGGATGCAGCATCCCGCGGTCTTCGTGGTGGCTCTCGACGCCGACGAGCGCATCTGCTTCGTCGAGCTCGAGCGCTACACCACCGGCCGGTCGCTGGAGATCCCCGCGGGAGGTTCCGACAGCGAGGACCCCCTCGTCGCGGCGCAGCGCGAACTGCTCGAGGAGGCCGGGGTGACGGCATCCGAGTGGCAGAATCTGGGACGCATGAACGCCCTCAACGGCATCGCCGACGCCCCCGAGCACGTCTTCCTCGCCCGCGGACTGTCGATCACGGATGCCACCCGCTCCCAGCACGAGGAGGGGATCGACGCGGTGCGGTGGATCCCGTTCCCCGACGCCCTCGCGCTGATCGCCGACGGCGGCATCACCGACGGCGAGACGATCGGCGCGCTCGCGTTCGCCGGGATCCGGCTCGGCCGATTCCGCTGAGCGGCCCGGGCGGCTCCCGGGATCGTGGACCGCGCGGCGATCGTCAGCGGCCGCGCGCGGCGGCGCGCACGACCAGCGCGTCGGGCAAGAGGCGCGAGGCGGCGACGAGGGCCTTGTACCGCCACGACGGAACCGAGACGGAGCGTCCGCGCGCGGCGTCGCGGAGGCCCTCGCGCACGACCGTCGGGGCGTCGAGCCACATGCGGTCGGGCACTCCCTCCTGGCCGGGCGGCAGTCCGAGGCGCTCGTGGAAGTTCGTGTGGACGAAGCCGGGGCACACGGCCGTCACGGACACGCCGCGCGGGCGGTAGGCGACGTTGGCCCACCGGCTGAAGGAGATGAGCCAGCCCTTGGCGGCGCCGTAGGTTCCGCGCGGCACGAAGCCCGCGACCGAGGCGACGTTGACGATTCGGCCGCTCCCCCGCGCGAGCATCGACGGCAGGGCCGCGTGCGCGAGCCGCATCGCCGCCTCGACGTGCAGGCGCAGGTGGCGCACCTCGGCCTCGACGTCGTTGCGCTCGAAGGCGAGGTCGAGGCCGAAGCCGGCGTTGTTGACGAGCACGTCGACGCCACCCGCCAGGCGCGCCTCGACGGCCGCGAGCGCGTCGGGATCGAGAAGGTCGGCCGGGAGCACCTCGACGGCGACCGTGTACCGCTCCTCGATCTCGGCGGCGACGGCGGCGAGTGCGGCCCCGTCGCGCGCGACGAGCACGAGGTCGGCCCCGCGCGCGGCGAGCTGTCGGGCGAACTCGGCCCCGAGGCCGGAACTCGCCCCCGTGATCACCGCGGTGCGTGCCATGTCAGCCCTCTCGCCGGTACGTCTCGAAGCGGTAGCGGATGCCGCTGCGCGAGGTGTGCCAGCCCTCGGCGGGGTCGGCCGAGACCCGGCGCCAGCCGTCGGTCGAGGGGGCGCGCGTGTCGCCGTCCACGGCGAGGTCGAGGCGCGTGACCTCGAGGACGTCGGCGAGGCCGATGGCCTCGGCGTAGAGCATCCCACCCCCGATGACCCAGACCTCGGCGCCCGCGGACAGCCGCAGGGCGTCATCGAGGGACGCCGCCCGATCGGCGCCCTCGGCCGCCCACTCGGTCGACCGCGAAACCACGATGTTGCGCCGACCCGGCAGGGGCCGGAAGCGGGGCGGGAGCGACTCCCACGTGCGCCGCCCCATGATGACGTCGTGCGAGGCCGTGACCGCGCGGAAGTGCGCCATGTCTTCGGGGACGTGCCACGGCATCCCCCCGTCGGCCCCGATGACGCCGTCGTGCGCCTCGGCCCAGACGAGACCGACCGAGGTCATACCGCGACGGCCGCGCGGATCGCGGGGTGGTGCTGATAGCCCTCTACGACGATGTCGTCGAAGGTGTAGTCGAGGATCGACTCCGGCGTGCGCGCGAAGCGGAGCGTCGGGTACGGGAACGGCTCGCGCGAGAGCTGCTCGGCGACCTGCTCGCGGTGGTTGTCGTAGACGTGGCAGTCGCCGCCGGTCCAGACGAACTCGCCGGGCTCGAGCCCCGTCTGCTGAGCCACCATGAGCGTCAGCAGCGCGTACGAGGCGATGTTGAAGGGTACGCCGAGGAACATGTCGGCGCTGCGCTGGTACAGCTGGCACGAGAGCTTGCCGTCGGCGACGTAGAACTGGAAGAGCGCGTGGCAGGGCGCGAGCGCCATGTCGGGGATGTCGGCGGGGTTCCAGGCCGAGACGATGAGGCGACGCGAGTCGGGGTCGCGACGGATCTGCTCGATCACCTGGGTGATCTGGTCGATCGTGCCGCCGTCGGCGGTCGGCCACGACCGCCACTGCACGCCGTAGACGGGCCCGAGCTCGCCGTCGGCGTCGGCCCACTCGTCCCAGATGGTGACGCCGTTCTGCTGGAGCCACCCGACGTTCGACTCGCCGCGCAAAAACCACAGCAGTTCGTACACGATCGACTTCAGGTGCACGCGCTTGGTCGTGATGAGGGGGAAGCCCGCGGCGAGGTCGAAGCGGATCTGCCGCCCGAAGACGCTCGTGGTGCCGGTGCCGGTGCGGTCGGACTTGTGCACGCCCGTGGCGAGCACGTCGCGGAGGAGGTCTTCGTAGGGCGTCGGGATCTCGGCGGTCACGGGGTTCACGATACCCGGGGCACCCGGAGGGAGGGGGCGGCCGGCACCACCCGTGGACCATCCGCGCCTGGGGAGGAGAGACGCGCGCGGATGCCGCGGGCTCCGGCCCGTGAGATCGCTGGGCGTCACCGTCATGCAGCGACTCATCGGCCCCTCCTCCCCTCGCGCGCATTAGCCTTTCCTGTCGTGGACCTGACCTTCGCCGTGATCGCCGTCGTGGCCCTCGTCGTCGTGACGACGGCTGCGGGCCTGCTGCTGCGCCGTCGCGACGGCCGCGCCCGCGGGGTCGATTCGGCCGAGATCGTCGACCCCCGTCGTCTCGGGGCCGACGCCCTCGGCGAGGAGGCGACCCTCCTGCAGTTCAGCACCGAGATGTGCGCGCGCTGCCCGGGCGTGCACCGGATGCTGTCCGAGGTCGCCGACGCCCGCGAGGGCGTGCGCCACCTCGACGTGGACCTCACGCACCGCCCCGACATCGCTCAGCACTTCCGTGTGCTCCAGACCCCCACGACCCTCGTCCTGGACCGGCGCGGCGTTGTGCGCACGCGCTTCGGCGGCACCCCCGGTCGCGCGGTCGTCGAACTCGAGCTGGACACCCTGCAGAAGGAGACCACCCGTGCCTGACATCACGCGCATCGACGCCCGCGGACCGCGCTTCGCGGCATCCGTCACCGCGGTGCTGCTGCTGGTGGCGACGTTGCTGAGCCTGGTGGGGATCTCGACGGGCCGTGACGACGCGTCCGGCGCGTGGGTCCTCGCGACCGCCTCGTTCACCGACCGGCTCGCCGACCCCGGCTTCCTGCTCGTGCTCGTGATCGCCCTGCTGTTCGTGTGGGGCGTCGCGTCTCCGCGGACCGCCCCCTGGGGCGTGCTCTACCGGCGGGTCGTGCAGCCGCGCCTGTCGGCGCCCACCGAGTTCGAAGACCCCCGTCCTCCGCGCTTCGCGCAGGGAGTCGGCCTGTTCGTCACCGCGGTCGGTCTCGTGCTGCACCTCGCGGGCGTGCCGTGGGCGCTGCCGATCGCCGCCGCGATGGCCTTCGTCGCCGCTTTCCTCAATGCCGTGTTCGGACTGTGCCTCGGATGCCAGCTGTACCTCGTCCTGCAGCGCGCCGGGCTTATCGGGCGTCGCGGTCCTGCCGCCGCCTGACGCATCCGCTGCGCCGGGGCTGTCAAGTCCCGCACCATGTCGGACCCCCTCGTTAGGCTGGCCGCGTCGCGGTCGCCCCTGACCGCGCCGACACAAATGGAGGTTCCCCATGGCCGTCACGAGCGAAGCCACCACCGCCTGGAAGGGCAGCCTGTTCGAGGGATCGGGTGAGGTCACCTTCACCTCTTCGGGCATCGGCACGTTCGACGTCAACTGGAAGGCCCGCAGCGAAGGCTCGGACTCGGTCACCACGCCCGAGGAGCTCCTCGCCGGAGCGCACTCGGCGTGCTTCAGCATGGCGCTGTCGAACGCCCTCGCCGACAACGGCACCCCGCCCACCTCGGTCGACACCACGGCATCCATCACCTTCAAGCCGGGCACCGGCATCTCGGGCAGCCACCTCAACGTCAACGCGGTCGTCCCCGGCCTCGACGACGAGACGTTCCAGAAGATCGCCGCCGACGCCAAGGCGAACTGCCCGGTGTCGCAGGCGCTCGCGGGCATCGACATCACCCTCGAGGCCACGCTTGGCTGAGACCCCCGCCCGACGCGTCGTCATCGCCGGCGCGTCGGGCCTCATCGGCTCGGCCCTCATCGACTCTCTCCGCGGCGACGGCGTCGACGTCGTCTCACTCGTGCGTCACGCGCCCTCGGCGCCGCACGAGCGGCAGTGGCTGCAGGATGCCACCCCGCTCGACCCCGAGGTGATCGCCGGGGCCGACGCCGTGGTGTGCCTGAACGGCGCGTCGATCGGCAGATTCCCGTGGACGCCGTCGTACAAGAGCACGCTGCTGTGGTCGCGTGTCACCCCGACGCGCACGCTCGCCGCCGCCGTCCGCGCCCTCGGGCGCGACGCCCCCGCCCTCGTGAACGCGAGCGCGACGGGCTTCTACGGCTCGCAGCCGGGCGTCGAGCTCACCGAGTCCTCGGGCCGCGGCACGGGCCTGCTCGCCGACATCTGCGTGGAGTGGGAGTCCGCCGCACGTGACGCGGGCGAGAACGCCCGGGTGGCCCTGCTGCGCACGGCCCCGGTCGTGCACGAGCAGGGCGTGCTCAAGCCGCTTCTGCTGCTGACCAAGCTCGGGATCTCGGGCCCCATCGGACGCGGAACGCAGGTCTGGCCCTGGATCTCGCTCGACGACGAGGTGCGCGCCATTCGTCACGTGATCGACTCCGAGATCGATGGGCCGGTCAACCTCACCGGGCCGACGCGGGCGACCGCGAACGACCTCGGGTTCGCCCTGGCACGCCGCATGAACCGTCCCTACGTGCTGCGGGCGCCGATCTGGGGCGTCAAGCTGGCGCTCGGAACGGATGCCACCGAGGCCCTCCTCACCTCCGACGCCGACGTACGGCCCGCCGTGCTCGGCGACAGCGGCTTCGCTTTCCGCCACTCCACGGTGGAGGACGCGGTCGCCGCCGCCGTGCCCGCGGCGACCTGACCCCTCCGCGGCGGAACGGACGGCGTCAGCGCGCGCGCCGTTCCGCCGCCTCGAGGCGGATCGCGGCGCGGACGGATTCGCGCGCCCGACGACGGTCTCCCGCGGCGTCGTACGCGAGCGCCAGCCGGTACCGGGCGCGCCAGTCGGAGGGATCGGCTTCGACCTCGGCGCGGTAGCGCGGGAAGAGGGCGTCACCGTCGGCGCGTTCGATGCGGCCACTGGGACGGACCGGGAGGTCTTCGTCGGGCAGACCGCCCTCGGCGTCGAGTCGCTCGCCGATCTGCTGCGCGCGCACCCCGAACCACAGCTCGCGTCCGATGGCCCAGAGCGCCAGCAGCGGGAGAACGATGAGCGCGAGCCCCATGACGACCCCGACCGTCTCTCCGCTGGAGAGCAGCACGAGGGCGCGCTGACCCGCCAGAACGACGTACAGCAGCAGCAGGACCGTCATGACGGCGACGGCGATGCGGACCCTCATGCGCTGGTGGCGCTCGCGACCTGCCCCGACACGTCGCCGTCGGCAACGGGCGCACCGGCTTCGACCGGCCGCGTGCGCACGCCGATGTCGATGAAGCTGTCGAGACCGATCGTCACTCCGCGCGCCTCGCGCGCCGCCGCGAGGGCGATGCGGATGCCGGGCGCGTAGGCGGTGGCCGGATCGATCGTGTCGTGCACGAGGGTGAGCGACTCCCCCGCCCCCGAGAGCACGGTCTCCTGCCGGGCGATGACGCCCGGACGCCGCAGGGAGTGGATGGGGACGGATGCCACGCGTTGACCCCGCGCGCGCTGGTCGACGTGGGGGGACTCGACCGGACCGACCTCGGCCCGTGCCGCCGCGATGAGCTCCGCCGTGCGCACGGCGGTGCCGCTCGGCGAGTCGACCTTGGTGTCGCGGTGCGCCTCGACGATCTCGATCGACGGGAAGAACGGGGCGGCCGCGGCGGCGAGGGCGCTGCCGATCACCGACCCCAGCGAGAAGTTGGGGATGAACACGACGCCCGTGCCCGCGGCCTCGGCCAGGGGGCGCACGAGGGCGATGCGCTCATTCGACCAGCCCGACGTGCCGACGAGCACGTTGAGGCCGCGATCGATCGCGGCCCGCACCACGTCGATGGACACCGCGGGAGTCGAGGCGTCGACGACGAGGTCGGCTCCGTCGAGCTCGGCGAGGTCGGACTGCGAGCCGAGCACGGCGGCGACCTCGTACCCGTCCTCGGCCTCGACGACCTCGCGGATCACCCCGCCGAGTTTTCCGGTTCCGCCCACGATGGCTACGCGTGTGGTCATGCCCCCAGCCTAGGCGGCGACGCCCCCGCGAGTCGGGCGTCGTCCACAGACGCGCCGCGCGGGCGGCATCCGGGGATCAGACGGGAAGGGGGTCGACGAGCCCGGTGCGCAGCTCGACCGGCAGGTGGGCCAGGTCGTTGTGCGACAGCAGCGTCCAGGGGCGGCCCTTCTTCTGCGCGATGACCGTGAGCCCGCAGTTGGCCTGGTTGATGGTCATCCACCGCCACTCGGGCGCCTGCAGCACCTCGCGCACGAACCACGAGATGACGAAGTTGTGGGTGATCAGCAGCTCGTGCACCTCACCGGCCTTGCGGGCGAGAAACTCCGCGGTCGCATCGGCCATCTGGGCGCGACCCGCATCGATCTCGGCCTCGGTCACCGCTCCGAAGAAGGGCTCGTACGCGGCGGGCGTCTCGGGGGTCATCCCCGTTGGGACGCAGTCGAACAGCAGCGCCGACGACTCCGGCGAGACCGAGGGGAGCCGATCGGCCACGGCGCGGGCGGTCTGCGCCGCGCGCTCGAGGGGCGAGTGCCAGACCGCGTCGAGCGGGAGTCCCGACAGCCGGTCGGCGAGCAGTGCCGCCTGACGCTGGCCGCGCGGAGACAGGGGTCCGTCCGCGAGCCCGTGCTCGGCATCCTGGTGTTCGCCGTGGCGCACCAGGTAGATGTAGTGCGTCACGTCAGCTCACCCCGTTGTCGATCTGCCGTCCCCCGGCCGGTCCCTCCAGCCTACGTCACACGTCGGCGGGGGCGGTCGTCACTCGGCGGCGCGTGCGATGTCGGAGAGCTGAGCGCGACTGAGACGCACCCCCACGGCGCGCATGCACTCGACGACGTGGCGCGGGGCGAAGGCGTTCACGATGGGGGCGGTGACGATTTTCTGCGCCAGCAGCCAGGCGACGGCTACCGCGGCATCCGGGATGCCGAGCTCGCTGCCCACGGCGTCGAGCGCGCGGAGCACGCGCGACCCGCGGCGGTTCAGGTGAGCGGCGACCTGCGAGCCGCGCACCGACTGCGTCGACTGCCCGCGCGTGCGCGTCTCTCCGGCGAGGAATCCGTGGGCGAGCGGATGCGACGGGGTCACCGCCATGTTCTGCGCCGACGCGATCAGGCGCACGTCGCCGTCGAACTCGGAGCGGCGCAGCACGTTGTAGGGCACGTCGAGCACGGTGATGCGCGGGTAACCGGCCGACGACAGGATGCGCGCCTCGACGAGCTGCGCGGCGGTGTAGCCGTGCGCGCCGATCGCGCGGACCTTGCCGGCCTCGACCAACCACTCGCTCGTCGCGAGGGTGTCCTCGAGCATCGCCGTGTCGCCGCGCGCCGCGTCGAGGGAGAGCACGTCGATGCGGTCGGTGCCCAGACGCGTCAGCGACGCCTCGACCGCCCGCACGAGGTTGACGGAGTCGAGCCCGGGGTTGTCGGGATGGCGGCCCACGCGCACCGTCAGCACGATGTCGTCGCGCATGCGCCGCGAGCGCATCCACTCGCCGATGATGTACTCGCTGCGTCCCGCGGCGTAGCTGTCGGCGGTGTGCAGCGCGTTGCCGCCGAGCTCGGCGTACGCGTCGAGGATGTCGTGGCTGGCGGCGGCGTCGACGTTCCAACCGAACTCGCCGCCGCCGAGGAACAGGGGGAACACCTCGAACCCCGTCTCGCCGAGCGGGACGCGCACGTGCGAACCGAGACCGGGGCCCTGCAGGGTGATGGGGGCGGACGGGTGAGGGGCGCGATCCCGACGCAGGCGCGGCGAGGCCGTCTCGTCGACGCCCGAGCCGCTCATGGTGGGCTCCCCTCTCGCGCCGGGAACCGGTGCGGAAATGCCGCACCCTTTCGCCCCCCGACGTACTCCAACGGTATGCGCTCGCCCGGACAGGGCCGCGTTTTCACCCGGCTCGGCGATAAACATTGCGTAACGCTTGAGCGCGGCTGCGTCGCACCGGTCCCTCTGTTCACTTCCGTCACACGACGGATGCCCGCCCCGCGCGGTGCAATGCGGGACGGGCATCCGGTGATCGCGGAATCAGCCTTCGGCGGGAGCCTCGGGGCCCTCGCTCGCGGCGGCCGAGCTCTGCGTGTCGGCCGGCTCGGGCGTGGTGGCCTCCTCGTCGAGCACGGGCTCGAGCGAGAGCTTGCCGCGGTCGTCGATCTTCGTGATGCGCACGAGGATCTTGCGACCGACCGACAGAACGTCTTCGACGTTCTCGACGCGCTTGCCGCCGGCGAGCTTGCGGACCTCGCTGACGTGCAGCAGGCCGTCCTTGCCGGGAAGGAGCGAGACGAACGCCCCGAAGGTCGCGATCTTGACGACGGTTCCGAGGAACTGCTCGCCCACCTCGGGATTGGTCGGGTTGGCGATCGCGTTGACCTGGGCGCGGGCGGCCTCGGCCGAAGGGCCGTCGGTCGCGCCGATGTAGACGGTGCCGTCCTCCTCGATGGAGATCTGCGCGCCGGTCTCGTCCTGGATGGCGTTGATCGTCTTGCCCTTGGGGCCGATGAGCTCGCCGATCTTGTCGACCGGGATCTGCACGCTGATGACGCGGGGCGCGGTGGGCGCCATCTCGTCGGGAGCGTCGATCGCGGCGTTCAGGACGTTGAGGATCGTCAGACGAGCCTCCTTGGCCTGGGTCAGGGCTGCGGCCAGCACCGACGACGGGATGCCGTCGAGCTTGGTGTCGAGCTGGATCGCGGTGATGAACTCCGAGGTACCGGCGACCTTGAAGTCCATGTCGCCGAGCGCGTCTTCGGCGCCGAGGATGTCGGTCAGCGCGGCGTAACGCGTCTGTCCGTCGACCTCGTCGGTGACCAGACCCATCGCGATACCGGCGACGGGGGCGCGAAGGGGCACACCCGCGTTCAGCAGCGACAGGGTCGAGGCGCAGACCGAGCCCATCGACGTCGAACCGTTGGAGCCGAGGGCCTCGGACACCTGACGGATCGCGTAGGGGAACTCCTCGCGGCTGGGCAGCACCGGCACGAGCGCGCGCTCGGCGAGGAAGCCGTGGCCGATCTCGCGACGCTTCGGCGAACCCACGCGGCCGGTCTCACCGGTCGAGTAGGGCGGGAAGTTGTAGTGGTGCAGGTAGCGCTTGCTCGTGATGGGCGAGAGCGAGTCGATCTGCTGCTCCATCTTGAGCATGTTCAGCGTGGTGACGCCCAGGATCTGGGTCTCGCCGCGCTGGAAGATCGCCGAGCCGTGGACGCGCGGGATGACCTGCACTTCGGCGTCGAGCGGGCGGATGTCGGCGACACCGCGGCCGTCGATGCGGACGCCGTCGCTGAGGATGCGACCGCGCACGATCTTCTTGGTGACCGACTTGTACGCGGCCGAGAACTCCAGCGGCGCGCCCGCGGGCAGCTCGCCCGCCTCGACGGCGGCGATGAGCTCGCCCTTGACGCGGTCCTTGACGGCGTCGTCGGCGTTCTGACGCTCCTGCTTGTCGGCGATCTGATAGACGCCCACGAGGTCGTCGTACGAGCGGCCGGCGACGAAGTCGTAGACCTCGGAGCTGTACGCGGGGAACACCGGGTAGGGCTGGATCTCCTTGGCCGCGGTGCGCGCGACCTCGTTCTGCGCGTCGACGAGCTGACGCAGGAACGGCTTGGCGGCCTCGAGGCCCTCGGCGACGACCTGCTCGTTGGGCTTGGTCGCACCGCCCTTGATCATGTTCCAGCTGCCCTCGGTGGCCTCGGC
This sequence comes from Microbacterium sp. BWR-S6Y, assembly GCF_041379845.1. Taxonomy (NCBI): domain Bacteria; kingdom Bacillati; phylum Actinomycetota; class Actinomycetes; order Micrococcales; family Microbacteriaceae; genus Microbacterium; species Microbacterium sp. BWR-S6Y. Next base: position 337,462 of record NZ_JBFECV010000002.1, on the reverse strand, counting down.
CTCCACCATCATGATGGCGACGTCGCCGTCGTCGAGCACGCGGCCCGCGACGATCAGGTCGAAGACGGCATCCTCGAGCTGCGTGACGGTCGGGAACGCGACCCACTGGTCGGCGTGCTCGCCCTGGCCGGGGATGAGCGCGAGGCGCACACCGGCGATGGGGCCCGAGAACGGCAGGCCCGAGATCTGGGTCGACATCGAGGCGGCGTTGATCGCGAGCGCGTCGTAGAACTCGCCCGGGGCGATCGAGAGCACGGTGACGACGATCTGGACCTCGTTGCGCAGGCCGTCGACGAACGACGGGCGCAGCGGGCGGTCGATGAGGCGGCACACGAGGATGGCCTCGGTGGAGGGGCGACCCTCGCGGCGGAAGAACGAGCCGGGGATCTTGCCCGCGGCGTACGAGCGCTCTTCGACGTCGACGGTCAGCGGGAAGAAGTCGAAGCCCTCACGGGGGTGCTTGCCGGCACTGGTGGCCGACAGGAGCATCGTCTCTTCGTCGAGGTAGGCGGCGACGGCGCCCTGCGCCTGCTGGGCGAGGCGTCCGGTCTCGAAACGGATCGTGCGGGTACCGAAGCGGCCGTTGTCGAGAACGGCCTCGGCGGCGGTGATTTCTGGACCTTCCAAGAGGTCCCTCCTTCTTTGTTTAGGCTCGCCGCCCCGTGTGGGCGACGAGCTGACATGCGAAGGAGCAGGAACAGGCAGAAAGGGCGCGCCGACGAATCGACCCGGAAATCCCGGCGACTGGCCACCAGTAGACGACCACCCGGCGATCCGACGGGGAGTCCACCACAGGGGACCAGCGTCTGCCGGCCTGCTCCGTGAGCTCATATGCAGTTGAGCGGATGCCAAGACGGCATTCGCGCACCACCCTACCAGCGTCGACTCCGCCGGGGTGGTCGCGCCGCACCTCCGTGCTCTAGCGTGACCTCATGGGTCTCACGCGTCTCACCTGTCACACGCTCACCGCGTGCCTGGTGCTCGGCGCCGTGTTCACGCCGGTGCCCGCCTCGGCGACACCCGCGCCGACCCTCGCTTCCTCCTCATCGGTTACGCGCCCCGCGGCCGTCGCCGAGGCCGCGATCGCCGTCGTGAAGCAGGAGTTGGATGCCGCGGAGGCGACCGCGGCGTCCGCGTCACGCCGCGCGCTGGATGCGTCCGCGGCCGCCGAGCGCGCGCGCGAACTCGCGGCCACGACGACCGAGCGCGCCGACACGCTGACGCGGCAGAGCGCCGCGGCCGACGCCGCGCTGTCGCAGGCGAGCTCGCGGGCCGGGGCGAGTGCCGCCCGCCTCTACCGCACGGTCGGAGCCGGTCCCCTCGTCGCGCAGCTGCTGACCGAGGCCGACCCTGACTCGTTGCTGCAGCGCCTCGGTCTGCTCGACCACGTCACGGCGGTCAGCGCGCGCACGGCGGGCGAGGCCCGCAGCGCGGCGGATGTGGCGACCTCGCTGCGCGCCCAGGCGGAGGTCGCGCGCGATGAGGCGACGCGCCTGTCGGCCGAGGCGCAGACCAGTGCCGCGACGGCGTCGGCCGAAGCGGATGCCGAGACGGCGGCCGTGTCGTCGGCGCAGGCGCGTCTGAACGACCTCTACGCCCAGCTCGCGGCCCTGCGGGAGACGACCGCCGCTGAGGAGCGCGCGGCGCGCGAACGCGAGAAGGCGGCGCGCGACGCCGCCGACGAGGGGGGCGCGACCGGCGGCGGATCGGGGTCCGGCGGCTCCACCGGCGGCGGCTCGGGCGGATCGGGCGGCGGGAGCGGCTCGGGCGGGTCCGGCGGGTCCGGCGGCGGAAGCGGGTCCGGTGGGTCCGGCGGCGGAAACGGTTCCGGCGGGTCCGGATCCGGCGGCGGCTCCGGTTCCGGGAGCGGCAGCGGCTCGAACGGCGGCGGCTCGAACGGCGGCGGCTCCGGCGGCGGCGGGTCCACGGCGCCGGCCGGACCCGTCATGAGCCCGAGCGAGGCGCGCGACCACGCGCGCGGCGCGATCCGCTCCTACGGCTGGGGCGACGACCAGTTCTCGTGCCTGGTGTCGCTCTGGAACCGCGAGTCGGGCTGGCGCGCCGACGCGCTCAACCCCTGGAGCGGCGCTTACGGGATCCCGCAGGCGCTCCCGGGCGAGAAGATGGCATCCGCGGGTCTGGACTGGCGCACGAACGCCGCGACGCAGATCTCGTGGGGACTGTCGTACATCAGCGCGCGCTACGGCAGCCCGTGCGGCGCGTGGGCGCACTCGGAGCAGACCGGCTGGTACTGACCGCGAGGCCCTGAGCCGTACGGCCCGACCACGCTCCTGCTCGTGAGGACGCCGCGCCGGGCACGAGTTCCCCGGCGTATCAGAGAGTGCGCGTGCGCTCCCGATCGCCACGGGTGGGCAGGTCGACGTAGCCCTCGTGCTTCGCGTGGATGCCGTCTCCGGCGGTGCGTCCGCGCACGCGGCGCCAGACCCACGGCAGGGCGTCGCGCGTGAGCCACCCGCCCCGCGGGGCGTCGTCGTCGGCGTGCAGCGCCTCGTCGAGGCCGAGCAGGGCGCGGGCATCGGGGACGCCGAGAGCCTCGGCAGCCCGGTAGGCGACCAGGCGGTGTCCCGAGGAGCGAAGGTGCACCAGATCGTCGGCCCACAGGGGAAGCTCGCCGATCTCGGCGACCGCCTCGAGGTCGAGCAGGATCGCCCCCTGCTCGGCGGCGATGCGGCGCAGGTGCACGTTGTAGGCGGCGAAACGGCGGGCGAAGATGCGCGCCGCGGGGCGCCGCGGGAGGAAGGTCGTCACGAGCAGCACGTCGGCTCCCGTGCGACGCACGGCCCGCACGGCCGACTCGACCTCGGCCACGAGCGCGGGCAGCACCGGAGCGGGACCCACCAGGTCGTTCGCACCGATGAGGATCGACACGAGGTCGGGACGCAGGGCGAGGGCCGCGGGGATCTGCTCGTCGATGAGGTGCCGCACCCGCCGACTGCGCACCGCGAGGTTGGCGTAGCGAAACGGCCCCTCGTCGCTCGTGTGCGCGAGCAGCTCCGCGAGGCGGTCCGCCCAGCCGCGGAACTGCCCCGACGGCATGCGCGACCGGTCGCAGAGCCCCTCCGTCAGCGAGTCGCCGAGAGCGACGAATCGGGTCCACCGCCCCCGCGTGCGCGTCGCCTCGGGCGCGGCCGGGCGCGGTCCGCCGCGCAGCAGCAGGCCGTCGTCGATGCGGCGCAGGGCCACGGCATCCGCGTAGTGTCCGACGAGGTCGCGTGTCAGCGCCTCCCACGTGCGCCCCTGCACGGCGTCGCGGGCGGCCCGCGCGAAGGCCCGCCGCTTCGCGTCGTCGCCCACGAGGTCGGACACGCGCGCACGGAGGTCGTCGAGGTCCCCGGGCCGGTAGAGCCAGCCGTCGACGCTCGAACGCACGAGGTCGAGGGGCCCGCCGACGCCCGTGGCGACCACCGGCACCCCGCTCGCGAGAGCCTCCTGGATGGTCTGCCCGAAGGTCTCGCTCTCGCCCGGGTGCACGAACACGTCGAAGCCCGCCATGACCGACGACAGGGTCGCTCCGGAGAGGTGGCCGGTGAAGACGGCATCCGGGATCGCCCTCTCGAGCGCCGCGCGCGAGGGTCCGTCGCCCACGATGACCAGTCGCGTGCCGGGCAGACCCGCGAGCGCGCGCAGATCGTCGACCTGCTTCTCGGGGGCGAGCCGGCCGACGTATCCGACGATTCGCTGCCCCTCCGGCGCCACCTCGGCGCGCCACGCCTCGTCGCGGTGCGCGGGGGCGAAGCGCACGGCATCCACTCCCCGTCCCCACCGGCGGATGCGGTCGACGCCCAGGCCCTCGAGCTGCCCGGTCGACGCCGACGAGGGAGCGAGGGTCAGCGTCGCGCGGCGGTGCAGGCGAGCGACGTGCGCGGCGACGAGGGCGGTGGCGTGGGGCAGGCCGTACTTCTGCGAGTACGCCACGACGTCGGTCTGGTACACCGCGACCGAGGGGATCTTCAGGGCGTCGGCGGCGGCGAGCCCCTGCCATCCGAGCACGAACGGGGATGCCAGGTGCACGACGTCGGGGTCGAAGTCGCGCAGCAGCGCGCCCAGGCGGGCGGCGCGCGCGAACACGACGCGGACCTCGGGGTACGAGGGAAGGGGCACCGAGCGCAGCAGCTCGGTGCGCGCGCCGTGCAGATCGGCGGTGACATCGCCCGCCTTGGGGGCGATCACCAGGGTCTCGTGCCCCATCTCGGCGAGATGGCGCAGGACGTGCAGAACGGAACCGGTGACCCCGTTCATGTGCGGGAGGAAGGACTCGGCCAGCAGCGCGACTCTCACGAGACCAGGGTGCGACCTCCGCGCCCGCCGCGGGGCGCGCAGGGGCCCGACGTTCGCGATGTTCACCGGATGCTCCGCGGGCGGTCACCGGCCCGTGGGCGGGGCGTCTCGATCGGCGACGGAGAGTGACGGGATGGACGGTGTCGACGCCTGGCTGCAAGCGATCGCGACGAGCCCGTGGGCTCTTCCCGCGATGGCGGTGCTGGTGTTCGCCGACGCGTTCCTCGTCGTCGTTCCGGGCGAAGCGGCCGTGACGGCCTTCGGCGCCCTGGCCGTGGCGCACGGGACGCCCTCGCTCGCCGCGGTGATCCTCGTCGCGGGGGCGGCGGCCTTCGCGGGAGACCTGGGCTGCTACCTCGTCGGACGCGCCGTGGGCGTGGAGCGCTGGGCCTGGATGCGCGGGCCGCGGGTGTCGGCGGCGCTGGAGTGGGCGCGTCGGCGTCTCGAGCGCAACGCCGCGGTCGTGCTGTTCACCGCGCGCTTCGTGCCGTTCGCCCGACTCGCGGTGAACCTCGCGGCGGGTGCCGCGCGGGTGAGCCCGGTGCGGTATCTCGGGGTGGCCGCTCTGGCTGCTCTCGCCTGGGCGGCGTATCAGGCGGTCATCGGCGCGGTGGTCGCCGCGGTGGTACCGGGTGGTCCGGTCGTGGCCGTCGTGGTCTCGATCGTCGTGGCGGTGGGGATCGGCGTCGGGATCGATGTCGTTCTCGCCCGGCGGGCGAAGCGGCGCGCGGCGCGGCGGGAGGCCGCGCGGAGCTGACCGGTGTCCGACCGTGCGCGGCGTCGTCGCGCCCCTCAGCCGTCCGCGACCTCGACACCGGCCGCGCGGAACGGCGCCAGGGTGCGCTCCAGCGGCGCCCATCCGCGCGGATCGAGCGGGACGAACACCGTGCGTCCCGCTCGGGTCGCCGCGCGGTCGAGCTGGACACGGAGATCGCGCGTCGCCGTGCGCGGGTCGGCACTCCCGGCGAGGTCGACCGTGGCCTGCCCATCGCTGACGATCACGAGACGGCACCGCTCGCGCGGAGCGTCGGCGAACTGCTCCACCGCCAGGCGCACGGCGTCTGCGAGGGGTGTGCCCCCGCCGCCTTCCACGCTCGCGCGCTGCAGGGCCGCCCGGGCACGCGAGACACGCGGCGTACGCTCCTGCACGACGCGGGCGAACGACCCGGCGGCGAGGATCACGCTCACGTCTCCCCGATCGCGGTAGACGTGTCCGAGCGCGACGTCGGCGACGCTGCGGGCGTGAGCGGCTCCCGCGCTCCCCATCGACGACGACCCGTCGACCACGACGACCGCGTGCGTCGCCGTGGGCTGCGCGCGCAGGCGGCCGCGGAGATCGTCACGGGTCACGGCGAGGTCTCCTTCCGCGCCGTGGGCCGCGTACCGCTGCGCTGCTCGCTGGAGCGTGGGGAGGATCGCGATGCGACCACCCGCGCGCTCCGGCGCCACGATGCGCCCCGGTCGCCCGCGGCCGGCGGCGGAGCGTGTCGCTCCGCGGCGCGCAGAACGGCCTGACCGCACCGTCGCGCGCACCGCCTGGTCACCGAGGTCGACGGAGGCGAAGGCTGCCGCGCGGGCCGACGGGAGCGCGTCGGCTGCGGCGTCGATCGCGATCCCGGCGTCCGGAGTCCCCGCGGGGCCCGCGTCATCGGTGCGGGACGCCCGCTGGCGCTCGTCGCCGGGATGGGGCGATTCGGCAGAGGGCACCGCGTCGGCGTCGCTGTCCGGTCCGGATTCGTCACGGATTCGGCGCGGGTCCGTCGCGTTCTCGCCGGAAGGCGCCTGTGCGTCGCCGACCCCGTCGACGCCCTCCCCCGTGTCGATGCTGTCGGACGGTTGCTCCACGCCGTCCTCGGCGCCGTCCTCCGCGCCGCCCTCGGCGGGTGCCTGTTCGCCGTTCCCTTCCTCCGACACCTTCTCGGTCTCCGTCTCTGCGTCGGCGTCGGTGTCGGCGCCCTCCGGGCCGGCGGGGCCCTCGGACTCCGCCCCCGGCGGTTGCTCCACGGCATCCGCGGGTTCGGTCCCGCCCGCCTCGCCCGCTCTCGCCGTCGCGAGCCGCCGTCCGTGCGGTACCGCGACCCACACGCGCACGAGCGCGACCGGGTCGCCGTCGTATCCCGCGTCGACGAGGGCGGATGCCAACGCGCAGGCCGCGACATCGATGGCACCGTCGTTCACACCGTGCGCCGCGAGGGCGGCGACGACTCGGCGCCACAGCTGCCCCTCGGTCTCACCCGCGGGCCGCCGCCCTGGAGCGATGACCGCATCGACGTCGACGACGGCCGTACAGCGGCGACCGACGGCGGAGGGGAGGGTCGCGGACTTTGCGCACAGGGCGAGGCCGCGCGCGGCCCGCGGCGGGGGCTCGTCGGCATCGGAAGCACGCGCGACCCAGTCGGCGTGCGGGCGAAGCCGACGGAAGAGGGTCTCGGCGCGTTCGGCGTCACCGCCGAGCGCGAGTCCGAACGGTGCGCCGGCGCGCCAGGCCTCGATCGTCGCGCCTACCGCGAGAGGGAGCGCGAGGTCTCCGTCGAGCCGCGCGCGCAGCTCGGCGGCGGGGGTGTTCCGCGCACGGCCCCCGGTGCGTGAGGAGACCTCACGCAACGCGCCGCCCGAGCACGGCCGCGGCCGCGATCCGCACGCGGGCAGCCGTCGCCGTCGCCGGCTCCAGGGCCGTGCGCGGAGTGCGGTGTCGCAGGGCGGCGACGGCGACCGCCGCGAGGTCGTGCACGGTCACGGCCGGGCGGCCCGCCAGCGCGGCCGCGGCGCGAGCCGCACGCACGAGCACGAGCTCGGCGCGGTGGCCCACCGCCCCCACGTCGACGCAGATGCGCACGGCCGCGTGCAGCACGTCGTCACCGATCTCAAGGGCGACGCACTGTTCGCGAGCGAGGCGGATCCGCGCGGCCAGCCGATCCTCGCGCTCGACCCACGCGGCCGTGAAGGCCTCGGGGTCGCGTTCGAAGGCCATTCGGCGACGCACGATCTCCCAGCGCTGCCCGACGTCGCGGATCGTCGCGACGGGGGTCGACAGACCGAATCGGTCCTCGAGCTGAGGCCGCAGCTCGCCTTCCTCCGGATTGCCGCTGCCCACCAGCACGAACCGCGCGGGGTGGGTGTGACTGAGACCGTCGCGCTCCACGGTGTTCACGCCGGAGGCCGCGACGTCGAGCAGAAGGTCGACGAGGTAGTCGTCGAGCAGGTTGACCTCGTCGATGTACAGGATGCCGCCGTGCGCCGCCGCGAGCAGGCCGGGCGCATAGGCGATCTCGCCGCGGAGCGCGCGGTCGATGTCGAGCGAGCCCAGCACGCGGTCTTCGCTCGCACCGAGCGGCAGGTCGACGACCGGCATGTCCAGGCCGTCGCGTGCGAGGAGGTGTGCGAGTCCGCGCACGGTCGTCGACTTGCCCGTCCCGCGATCGCCCAGGGCGAGAACGCCGCCCACTGCGGGGTCCACGGCACAGAGAGTGAGGGCGTGGCGCAGGTCGTCCTGGCCGACGACGGCGGTGAAGGGGAAGACGGGTGAGGTCATGGCATCCATTCTATTGAGAATGATTCTCGCCAAGCACGCACGAACCTCAGGCCAGCGCGAGCGTCCGCTCCGCGGCGTCGACGAGCGCGTGTCCGTACGAGGGGCCGTGTCCCGCAGCGTGCACGGCCAGCGGATGCAACTGATGCAGGGGCACCCGTTCGCGCCACCCCGCGCGCAGCGGCTTCGCCGCGTCGTAGGCCGCGAGGATCCGCTCGAGGAACGGGCAGCCGAACAGCGCGAGCATCGCCAGGTCGGTCTCGCGATGCCCGCCGTGGGCCGCGGGGTCGATGAGCACCACCCCCTCGGGCGACCACAGGACGTTCCCCGCCCACAGGTCGCCGTGCAGGCGCGCCGGCGACTCGTCATCGTCGAACACGCCGTCGGCGATCAGCGCGCATACGCGGCGCACGAGCTCGGCTCCGGATGCCGAGAGGTTTCCGGCCGCGACAGCGATCGGCACGAACGGCTCGACGCGCTGCGCGGCGTAGAACGCTCCCCACGTCGCGCGCGGGACCGCGGGCTGCGCGCGTCGACCGATGAAGATGTCACCCTCCCACCCCGGGGGCGCGGCGCCGAAAGCCTCGGCTCCCGCCGCGTGCGTGACGGCGAGCGCAGCGCCGAACGCCTCGGCGGCCTCGATCGTCGGTCGCACCTCGGCGACGCGTTCGAGCACGATCTCGAGCGCCCCGGTGTCGATCACCCGCGCGATCCGCGCACCGCGGGCCTCGGCCAGCCAACCGAGGCCCGCAGCCTCGGCGGCGAAGAACCCCGCGGGGGCGTCGGCGCGGGTCTTCACGAGCTGTTCCATCACCTCAGTCTGTCGCGATGTCGGAGGTGCGCGGCACCATGGACGCATGAGCGACGGCTACGACCCGGACTTCCTCGGCATCCCCCTGCCCCTGCCTTCCCCCGCGGCGGCGACGACGCGGCTGGACTACCCGCGGTTCTCCGTGCTGCTCGACGAGCGGCGCCGGTTCGCCGCGGTCACCGGCGTCGTCATCGACGGGGCGACGCTGCGCGATCAGCCCCGCACGGGCGAGTGGCGCCTCGATCCGCGCGTACCCGCCGCATCTCAGGCCGGTCCCGACGTCTACAGTCGCAACGACCTCGACCGCGGGCACCTCGTACGCCGACGCGATCCGGGCTGGGGGTCGGCGGACGAGGCTCGGGATGCCACCGAGGCGACGTTCTCCTACACGAACGCCGCACCGCAGGCGGCCGGCTTCAACCAGTCGAAGGAGCTCTGGCTCGGGCTCGAGGACCACGTGCTGACCTACGCCGAGACGACCGACCAGCGTCTGGCCGTCTTCACCGCCCCCGTGCTCGAGGACGACGACCCGCCCTATCGCGGCATCCGCGTCCCTCTCCGGTTCTGGAAGATCGCGGCCTGGAGCACGGGCGAAGCGCTGGCGGCGGCGGGCTTCATCCTCGATCAGACCGAGCTCGTCGACACTCGGCAGGGGCTCACGGTGCCGCCGCTGGGAACGTTCCGCACCTTCCAGACGCCGATCGCCGACATCGCGGCCGAGGCCGGCATCGACACCGGGCCGCTTGCGGGCGCCGATGTGCTGGTGCAGCGCGGGCTGCGGCCGGTCGCCTCCCGTGAGATCCGGGAGGTCGCCGACATCGTGCTGTGAGCGATCCTCGGCGGAGCGAGGCGCGCGGTCGAGTCAACACGCCGCGGGCCGGCGGCCCTCCGCGACCGAGCGGAGACGCGCCGGCCGGGCCTCAGCGCACCGGCAGGGCATGCGTCGACGAGCGCCGGCCGGGCCCCGGCGCACCCGCGCGGCATGCGTCGGTGACGGAGGCCCGTGAAGCGTCCGCACCGCGCACGAGCGACCGTGCCGGCGGGCCTCAGCGCACCCGTACCGCGTGCAGCAGCGTGTCGACCGCCGCAGAGGCGTGTCCGCCGCGCAACTCGGCGTCGTCGCTCTCGCGGACGACCTGCGCGCAACGCACGAGGTGGAACCGGTCGCCGAGTGCACCGCGCAGCAGCTCGGGCGTGTAGAGGATCGCGGGGTCCGACGGCCCGTGACCGCCCGCGGCGATGTTGTCGACGTCGTGGCCGATCACCACGAGCGTCCCGCCGGGCGCGACCCACTCCGCGATCCGCGCGACGGCTGCGGCACTGTCGCGCAGGTGCAGATAGCAGGAGACGACCAGATCGACCGATGCCGCGGGTTCCCACTCGCGCACGTCGGCGTGCGCCCAGGTCACGGAATCCGCGCCGGGGCGAGCCGCGGCGAGCGCGAGCCCCGCGGACGAGAAGTCGACGGCCGTGACGTCCCAGCCGCGCGCGGCGAGCCAGATGGCCGTGCGTCCGTCGCCGGTCGCGACATCGATCGCCGCACCGGGGGTGAGCTCGGCGACGATCTCCCGCACGGCGGCGGGCGGCTCTGTGGCCCAGACCCCTCCGGCGGAGGCGCGGTAGCGCTCATCCCACTGCGTGGCATCCATTCGACTCCCTCTCGTCGTTGCCACCCTAGAACGCCAGAACCGCGCCGCGGCGAGCGCTCGCTCACAGCCTCCGCGATACGCACAACCTCAGCCGCTGAACCGCAAACACGACGAAGGTTGCGCACATGAGGGAACCTTCGCCCCGCCCGTCCGCACGAAGGTCGTTGAGCACGCACCACCGACCCAGCCCCACCACACGTGCGTCGACGCCCCGCCACCTCCACGGGCGACGGAGCGTCGACGTGCGGGCTCACTCCCCCGACAGACCACCCAGCAAGTGGCCGAACGACCGGCCCTCGCCGAGGTACGACGACGGTTCGAACGGATCGGCGTCCTGCACGGGTTCGCGGGCCGCGATGGCATCCGCGAACTCCCGGGCGCCGCGGTCGACGCGCGAACCGAGGGGGGCGACCTCGTCGGCGTTGGCACCCCAGTCACTGGATGCCGCGAACACGCCCGTCGGCACCGGGTTGGCGTGCAGGTAGGTGAACAGGGGCCGGATGGCGTAGTCGATCGCGAGCGAGTGCCGGGCGGTGCCGGCGTTCGCGCCGATGAGCACCGGGGTGCCCGTGAGCGCCTGCGGGTCGAGCACGTCGATGAACGACTTGAACAATCCCGAGTAGCTCGTGGAGAAGATCGGCGTGACGGCGATGAGGCCGTCGGCCGAGACGACGGTGTTGATCATCTGCTCGAGAGCCGCGGGAGCGAAGCCGGTGAGCAGGTTGTCGGTCAGGTCGTGCGCGTAGTCGCGGAGCTCGAACACGTCGGCCGTGGCCTCGATGCCGCGCTCGCGCAGCTCGGCGAGCGCGGCGTGGGCGAGACGGTCGCCGAGCATGCGCGTCGACGAGGGCGTGGACAGCCCCGCGGTCACGACCGCGATGCGGCGGGCGGCCATCTCAGGCACCCACCTTCGTCGCGGCGGCGCCGAACGCGCTGCCGGTGCGGGGCGCGGCATCCTGGTACGGGCTTCCCGAGACCATGTTGTCGCCGCGGTTCGCGCCGGGCACGGCCTGACGCGGGGCCGCGCCGGCGTAGATCTTCTCGACCTGGTTGGCGTGCGTGGGAGCGTCGGGCACCTCGGCCGGGCGGTTCTTCTGCAGCTCCTTGCGCAGGACGGGAACGACCTCGCCACCGAGGATGTCGAGCTGCTCGAGCACCGTCTTGGTCGGAAGACCCGCGTGGTCGATGAGGAAGAGCTGGCGCTGGTAGTCGCCGAAGGTCTCGCGCATCGCGGCGTAGCGGTCGATGATCTGCTGCGGCGAGCCGACGGTCAGCGGGGTCATCTCGCTGAAGTCCTCGAGGCTCGGGCCGTGGCCGTACACGGGGGCGTTGTCGAAGTACGGACGGAACTCCCGCACGGCGTCCTGCGAGTTGGCGCGCATGAACACCTGGCCGCCGAGGCCGACGATCGCCTGCTGGGGCGTGCCGTGTCCGTAGTGGGCGAAGCGCTCGCGGTACAGCGTGATGAGGCGCTGGTAGTGCTCCTTGGGCCAGAAGATGTTGTTCGCGAAGAACCCGTTGCCGTAGTAGGCGGCCTGCTCGGCGATCTCGGGCGTGCGGATCGATCCGTGCCACACGAACGGGGGAACGCCGTCGAGGGGACGCGGGGTCGAGGTGAAGCCCTGCAGCGGCGTGCGGAACTTCCCCTCCCAGTCGACGACGTCCTCGCGCCACAGCTTGTGCAGCAGGTCGTAGTTCTCGATCGTGAGCGGCAGGCCCTGACGGATGTCCTTGCCGAACCAGGGGTAGACCGGGCCGGTGTTGCCGCGGCCGAGCATGAGGTCGGCGCGACCGCCCGAGACGTGCTGCAGCATCGCGAAGTCCTCGGCGATCTTCACCGGGTCGTTCGTGGTGATCAGCGTCGTCGACGTCGTGAGGATGAGGCGCTCGGTCTGCGCGGCGATGTACGCGAGCGTCGTCGTGGGCGACGACGACCAGAACGGCGGGTTGTGGTGCTCGCCGAGGGCGAAGACATCGAGGCCGACCTCTTCGGTGTGCTTGGCGATGGTGAGCGTGTCCTTGATGCGCTGGGCTTCGCTCGGGGTCTTCCCCGTGGTCGGGTCCTGGGTGATGTCGCTCACCGTCATGACACCGAACTGCATGCCCGGCCAAGTGGTGTTCTCGCTCATGATGCGCCTCCGTTTTGTATGCATCTGAATATACATGGAAGAACGCACGACGCCCGACTTTATTCCGCCCTACCCCATCGGCATCCGGGATCCGACCCCGTGGACCGCGCGACACGTCGCGGTTATCGTCGCCGGGGATGACGGATGCCACCCCCTTCCCGCCGACCCGCGTGCCCTTCTGGGACAACGCGCGCTTCGCCGCCATCGTCCTGGTGGTCCTCGGGCACGCGATCCAGCGGCTGACCTACGACTCAGATGCCGCGGAGGCCGTCTACCTGCTCGTGTACGCGTTCCACATGCCGCTGTTCGCCCTCGTCTCGGGGTACTTCTCGTCGGCGGCCGAGCCGACGCGGCGTCGCATGGCCCGCCTGTTCACGGATCTCGTCGCGCCGTATGTCATCTTCGAGACCCTGTGGACGATCACGCAATTCCTCGTCACGGGGAGGACCAACCTCGACCCCGCGCAACCGTCGTGGACCCTGTGGTTCCTCCTCGCCCTGGCCCTGTTCCGCCTCGTCCTGCCTTACCTCGCCCTGCTGCGGGGCCCCCTCTTCTGGGCCCTCGCGATCTCGGTTGTCGCCGGGTACCTCCCCAGCATCGACTCGACGTTCTCGGTGTCGCGGTTCCTGGGACTGCTGCCGTTCTTCACCCTGGGGTGGTGGCTGTGCGAGCACGACGTTGTCGCTCGAGCGGGTCTCCTCGCCGCCCGACCCGTGTGGCTGCGTCTGCTCGCGGCGGGGGTGCTCGCGGGAGCCGGCGTGCTCGCGTACGTCTTCGTCGACGCCTGGAGCGCGATGCGCCTCGGCACGTGGTTCTTCTTCGTCGACGCCTACGTCGACCTCGACGCGCCGCAGTGGTGGGCCGGGGCCATCCGCCTCGCGATCATCGCGCTCGCGCTCGTGCTGATGACGGCTTTCCTGGCGCTGATCCCCCGCCGCGAGACCCGCTGGACCCCTCTGGGCCGGTACACGATGTACGTCTACCTGCTGCACACGTTCGTGCTCTATCCGTTCCGGCAGTCGGGGGTGCTGCGCGGTCTCGAACCCGTGTGGCTGTGGATCCCCGTGGTCGTGGTCGCGAGCGTCGTCATCGCCGTGGTCCTGTCGAGCCGCCCGGTGCGGCGCCTCACGCGCCCCCTGGTGGAGCCCCGGATGCCGTGGCTCTTCCACGACCGCGAGCTCGGCGCGGGCCGCGGCTCGCGCTAGCCGGCGCGCCCCGCGCCCCCCGCCCCGCGCCCCTGCGCCCCGCGCACCCCCGCCCCGCGAGATCAAGCGATCGGCGCGAGAGCACAGCCTCGGCGGCACCGCTTTCGTGTGACCTCGCGCCGAACGTGTGATCTCGACCGCGGCAGCGGCGCGGCGCAGCGCGACGCCGCAGCGGCGCGGCGCGACGCCTGCGCCGCGGCCGGGCGGCGCGCGGTCGCTACGCGCCGAGCAGGCCCGCCCCGATCGAGGTTCCGGCGGGAGCCGCGGGCGGCACCGCCCACAGTCCCGACCCGACGTGGCGGAGGTACTCGCCCATGGCATCCGTCGCCAGGGCCTTCTGCACGGTGATGTAGCGCTCGGGACTCTTCTGGAACGACAGGAAGAACAGCCCCGCGTTGAGCCGACCGAGGTCGGTCGTGCCGTCGACGAAGTTGTAGCCCCGCCGCAGCAACCGGATGCCGCCGTTCATGTCGGGATGCGCGAGACGCACGTGACTGCGCGGATCGATCGCGGGCGCGCCGCTGGCCCCCACGGCCGCGAAATCGGGGGCCGCGAACTCGTCGCCGCCGGAGAGCGGCGCACCGTTCGCCTTGTCGCGACCGACGACGCGGTCCTGCTCCGCGAGGCGGGTGCGGTCCCACGTCTCGATGAGCATCGCGATGCGCCGGGCGACCAGGTACGATCCGCCCGCGAGCCACGCCGGCCCCTCGGATGCCGAGACCCAGACGTTTTCGTCGAGGGCGGCGGTGTCGTCGGCGAGGATGTTCGCCGTGCCGTCCTTGTAACCGAAGAGGTTGCGGGGCGTCGCCTGCGAGGCCGTCGTCTTGGACGTGCGGCCGAAGCCGAGCTGCGACCAGCGGATCGTCGCCCGGCCGAACGCGATGCGGCTGAGGTTGCGGATCGCGTGCACGGCCACCTGCGGGTCGTCGGCGCAGGCCTGGATGCAGAGGTCGCCGTCGGAGCGCAGCGGATCGAGGTCGTCGCCGAGGAACGCCGGCAGGCGCTCGAGCCCCGCGGGCTTCTGGGCCGCGAGCCCGAAACGGTCGTCGAACAGCGACGGACCGAATCCGAACGTGATCGTGAGGTTGCTCGCGGGAAGACCCAGCGCCTCACCGGTGTCGTCCGGCGGAGCCTCGGGAGAGCCGCCGACCGCGCCCGTCGCGCTGACGTCGAGTCCCTGCATCATCCGCGTCGCGGCGTAGGTCCAGTCCGCAAGCAGCTCGGCGAGGTCGTCGCGGGTGGTGCGGGCCATCATGTCGTACGACGCGAAGTGCAGGTGGTCCTGGACCGGGGTGGTGATCCCGGGCTGGTGCACGCCCGCGGCCGGGGCGACGGCATCCGTCGCCGTCCGCTCCTGCTCGCGGCCGTACGCCGCTCCGCCCACGAGCCCGACGCCACTGCCCACGACGAGGCCAGTGGCGCCGGCGCCGAGGGCCAGGCCCATCAGGCCGCGGCGGGACAGCCCCTGACTCGGGGCGGACGGCTCTGCGGCCGGCTCGGGAACCGGGGAGGCGGCGTCGGTGCGGTCGTCGTGCACGCTCACTCCAGGATCGTCACCGTCAGCTGCGAAAGCGGCTCGGCGAGGGCGTTGATGAGGTCGGTGAGCTGCCGCTTGTCGGCCTCGGTGAGCTGCGAGTACGGCACGAACCCGGCGTCTGCGGAGCCGTGCGCGGCGAGAGCCGCCTCGAGGTCGGCGTATCCCTTGTCGATGCGCGAGACCAGCTCGGCGCCCTTGTCGCCCTTCGAGTCGGCGAAGTCGCGCACGAGCGAGAACGCCATCTTCGACCCCTCGACGTTCGCGGCGAAATCGTACAGGTCGGTGCCCGACCACCAGTCCTCTTCGCCGCTGATCTTGCCGGTGGCGACCTCGTCGAGCAGCGCGATCGCGCCGTTCGAGATGCCGGCGACGCCCTGCGCGTCGAGCGCCTGGGTGAAGGCGTCGGAGTGCACGTAGTCGTACAGCTCCTGCGTGTCGGCGATGAGCTTGTCGCCATAGGTGGCGCGCTCGGCGGGGGTGGACGGCGCCCAGTTGTTCCAGGCCGGGGTCTCGCCGTCGGCGTTCAGGGCGTCCTGCGCGGGGACCCACAGGTCTTTCTCGAGGCGGTGGAACCCGGTCCAGTCCAGGCCCTCGGCAACGGCGTCGACCTCGCGGTAGTCGATGCGGGGGTCGAGGTCGCCGAGCGCCTCGGCGATGGGCTCGATGCGCTCGTAGAAAGCGCGCACGCGGGGGAACTGCTCGCGGGCCGCGGCGTCGTCCCCGCCCTCGTAGGCGGCGGCGAGGGTCTGCACCGCGGGGATGAGCTGGCCGACCTGGTCCTTCACGAACGCGGCGTAGAGGTCGACGGCCTGCTGCTTCTGCTCGGCATCCGGTCCCTCCACGGCCACCGCGTCGCCGGTGACGGTGAACGCCGCCTTGCCGACTCCGTCGCCGACCATCCCCGGCTTGCACAGGGTGTAGTAGTCACCCGGCTGGGCGACCACGGTGAGGCTGCGCGAGGCGCCCGGGGCGATGTTCTCGACCTCGCCGACGATGCGGAGGCCGTCGGATGCCAACAGGTAGAACTCCGTCGTCTGCTCGCTCTTGTTGTCGACAGTGAAGGCGACGGTGCCGCTGGGCGCGCTGCCGGCCGAGACGGCGCAGCCGTCGGCGGTCGAGGTGACCGTGAGCGCGCCGGAGGCGGCGGCGTCGGTCTTGGCCACGCAGCCCGAGAGGACGAGGACGGCCGCGCCGGCCGCAGCCGAGGCCGCGAGGAGGCGTGTCGAGTTCATGATGCTCCGTTCGATGAAGGAAGAAGGATGCCGCGGCGTCGGGCGCGCGCGGGAGAAGCGGGGGCTACGGGGCCGTGGGCGTGCCGACCGCCGCCGCGGGGCGTGCGGTCGCCGCGCGCGCGGGGTGCGGCGCCTCGGAGGGCGCCGGTCCGGCGGGGACGGGGACGGCCGGGGCCGAGACGGCGGGGCGAGGACGACGGCCCGCGCGCACGCCCCGGATGAACAGCGGGGCGACCACGGCGACGTACACCACCCACGCGAGCACCTGCAGCCACGTCATCTGCGGCATGAAGCCCACGGTGGCCTGCAGCAGCACGGCCAGGGCGCTGTCGGGGGCGATCGAGGTCGAGACGTCGAACGCCCAGCCGAAGGGGAAACCCGCCCAGCCGACGGCGACCAGCCCCGTCGTCGGGTCGACGGGCGCGCCGGCCCCGAACGGGCCGGGGAGCGCCCCCGCCTCCTGCAGGTCGTGGAAGGCGTAGGCGAGCACGCCTGCGGCGACGATGACGAGGACGCCGCCGGTCCAGGTGAAGAACCGGCCGAGGTTGAGCCGCAGCATCCCGCGGGCGATGAACCATCCGAGCACGACCGCGGTGGCGAGTCCCAGGAGGGCGCCGAGCAGGGCGATCGGGGATTCCCCGAACGACTGCACCATCGACCACAGCAGCAGGGTCGTCTCGACGCCCTCCCGGGCCACCGAGACGAAGCCGATCGCGACGAGCGCCCACACCCCGCCGCGCAGCGCCTTGTCGATCCCGCCCTCGAGACCCGCCTTGAGCGTGCGGCCGGCCTTCTGCATCCAGAAGATCATCCAGGTGACCATGGCCACGGCGAGCAGCGACAGGCCGCCGCCCAGGAGCTCCTGCGCCTCGAAGGTCAGCATGTACGCGCCGAAGGTGAAGATCGCTCCCACCCCGAGCGCGAGGGCGACCGCGAGGCCGACGCCCGTCCACAGCTTGGGCAGGGCGTCGCGGCGGTCGAGGCGCGTCAGGTAGGCGACGAGGATGCCGACGACGAGCGCGGCCTCGAGGCCTTCGCGGAGGCCGATGAGGAAGGTGGCGAAGAAGCTGGCAAGCACGGGCGGGTATTCCGACTTTCACGAGGAGGAAGGACCGCGACGCTGCGGATCAGGTAAGGACAGCCTCACCTGACTGTGACAGATTACGCACTTTCGCCGGATCGCGCATCCCCGATTCCTCGACGCATCGTTCGCCACCCCCGGCGGCGGTAACGCTCGGCAACAATCGCGCGCCGCTCCCCGCCCCGACCTAGCCTCGATCCATGTCCGCGTTGAACCTCCCGATCCTCGACCTCTCGCTCCTCGACCAGGGACCCGAGGCCGCGTCCCGCTTCCGCGACGAGCTGCGCGCCGCCACCCACGACGTCGGCTTCTTCTACCTCACCGGCACGGGTGTGACCCCCGATCTCGAGGCGCGTCTGCTGCAGGCCGCCCACGACTTCTTCGCCCTCCCCGAGGCCGACAAGCTCGCGATCGAGAACATCACGAGCCCGCACTTCCGCGGCTACACCCGCGTCGGCGGTGAGCGCACGCAGGGTCGCGTCGATTGGCGCGAGCAGATCGACATCGGCCCCGAGCGCGAGGCGATCCCGGATGCCGACGGCCCCGGCTACAACCGCCTCGTCGGGCCGAACCTGTGGCCCGCGGCCCAGCCCGAGCTCAAGGACGTCGTGACCGAGTGGCACGACCACCTCACCGGCGTCGCCCGCAAGCTGCTGCGCGCGTGGGCTCTCGCCCTGGGTGCGGAGGAGCAGTACTTCGACCGCCACTTCGGCGACCCGCAGACCCTCATCAAGATCGTCCGCTACCCCGGCAAGGACGACCCGACTCCCCAGCAGGGCGTGGGCGCCCACAAGGACTCGGGCGTGCTCACCCTGCTGTGGGTCGAGCCCGGCAAGGGCGGACTTCAGGTCGAGCGCGACGGCGAGTGGGTCGACGCTCCCCCGGTTCCGGGCGCCTTCGTGGTCAACATCGGCGAATTGCTCGAGTACGCCACGCAGGGGTACCTGACGGCGACGAACCACCGCGTCATCTCGCCGACGTTCCCCGACGAGCGCATCTCGGTGCCGTTCTTCTTCAACCCCGCCCTCGACGCGCGCCTGCCGATCATCGAGCTGCCCGAGGAGTTGGCATCCGAGGTCCGCGGCGTCACCGACGACCCGACCAACCCCATCCACGCGACCTACGGCGAGAACGCCCTGAAGTCGCGCCTGCGCGCCCACCCCGACGTGGCCGAGCGCTGGCACGCGGATCTGCTGGCCGCGCGCGCGGCATCCTGAGCGCTGGGGAACCCTCTCGATAAACGCCGATCCTGTCGAGACACGCCGCGACACCGCGTGTCTCGACAGGATCGGCGTTTATCGCGTGGAGGCGCGGCGGAGCGGGAGCGGCGAGCGCCCGGGAACGCCGAAGGCCGCCCCACACCGTGGGGCGGCCTTCCAAGAATGTTTTGCGCGATAGAACGCTGGTGCGATTAGCGACGCAGACCGAGACGCTCGATGAGCGAGCGGTAACGGTTGATGTCGACGTCCTGCAGGTAACCCAGCAGGCGGCGGCGCTGACCGACGAGCAGGAACAGCCCACGGCGCGAGTGGTGGTCGTGCTTGTGGAGCTTGAGGTGCTCGGTGAGGTCCTTGATGCGCTGCGTCATCATCGCGACCTGCACCTCGGGGGATCCGGTGTCACCGGGGTGCGTCGCGTACTCTTCGATGATCGCCTTCTTGACGTCTGCTTCGAGTGCCATAGATGGGATCCCCTTCCTCTTGTTGCGCGGCGCCCGGCACCTGATGTGCGAGCTCTCTTTATCCGCGGCCGATCGAACGGCAACCGCATGAGTCTACCAGCATCGGGATGCCGCGAACGACCCGCCGTGGACAGGCCGACCGTCCGCCCGCCAGGGTCGCCCGCGTGCCGTCGTGTCGGAGGCCTGGCGTAGCCTCGATCCGTGCAGCTCACCGTTCGCGTCAAGCCCGGCAGCTCCCGCGGCCCCCTCGTCGAGGACGACGCCGACGGGCTCGTCGTGCACGTGCGCGAGCGGGCCGTGGACGGCGCGGCCAACCGCGGAGTGGTGAAGGCCCTTGCCGCCCACTTCGGCGTGGCCCCGCGCGACGTCGAGATCGTGCGCGGGCACACCTCCCGCACGAAGCGGGTCGAGGTCGACGCGTGACGACCCGCCAGAGCGCCCTCATCGATCTGCGTCCGCTGACGACCTCGCCGGCGTTCGCGCGCCTGTGGATCGGGTCGACCCTCGCGGGCCTGGGCGGACAGCTCACGGTCGTGGCGGTCATGCTGCACGTGTTCGAGCTGACGCAGAGCACGTTCGCGGTGTCGATGATCGCGGTCGCGGGCCTGCTCCCGATGGTGGCCGCGGGGCTCTACGGCGGCATGCTCGCCGACGCCTTCGACCGGCGAACCGTCGCCCTGCTCTCCGCGGTCGTCACCTTCGCCTCGACCGCCCTGCTCGCGATCCTCGCGTGGACGGGGCTCGAGACGGTCGGGTGGCTCTTCGTGCTCAGCGTCGTGAACTCGGCGGCGAACTCGATCGTGATGGCCACCAAATCGGCCATCACGCCCCGCCTGCTCCCCCGCGACCTGCTCCCCGCCGCCGCCGCTCTGCAGGGGGTCACCGTCGGGATCATGGTCATGGCCGGTCCCGCCCTCGCCGGCGTGCTCGTGGCCTTCGCCGGCTACGCGTGGACCTACTCGCTCGACGTGCTGCTGATGACCTCGCTCTTCCTCGGCCTGTGGTCGTTGCCGCGACTGCGGCCCGAGGGCGAGGTGGTGCGCCCCGGCCTCGAGTCGCTGCGCGACGGCGCGCGCTTCCTGCGCCGCGCCCCCAACATCCGTCTGCAGTACATCCTCGACATCATCGCCATGACCTTCGGTCAGCCGGTGGCGCTGTTCCCCGCGATCGGCGCGGTCCTGCTCGGCGGTGGAGCCATCACCACCGGCGTGCTCACCGCCGCCGTGGCCGCGGGGGCGTTCCTGTCGAGCCTGTTCTCCGGACCCGTCGGCCGGGTCCGGCGCCAGGGCCTCGGGATCGAGCGGGCCATCCAGGTCTACGGCCTCTCGATCGGCGGGTTCGGCCTCGTGCTGCTCGCGGGGAGCCTGGGCTGGCTCCGCCCCGATCTGGTCGACGAGACGCACGCCGCCGTCGCGCTGATCGTCCTCGCGGCGGTCGTGCTGGCCGTCTCAGGCGCCGCCGACAACGTCAGCGCCATCTACCGCTCCACGATGATGCAGGCGGCGGTCCCGGATGCCATGCGCGGACGACTCCAGGGCATCTTCATCGTCGTGGTGGCCGGCGGCCCCCGCGTCGGGGCGCTCTACGCCGGAACCCTGGCCACCCTCGCCGCCCTGTGGGTTCCGCCCCTGTTGGGCGGGATCGTCATCCTGGCCCTCGTGGGCACGCTCGTGCGGTTCTCGCCCCGATTCCGCGACTACGACGCGCTGAACCCGCAGCCCTGACGACGCCCGAGCGGGCCCGCGGCGCGCCGTGTCACACCGCACCGCACCGCGTCTTGCGGCGCCGGACGACGCCGGGCGACGCGGCGCCGCTCGACGAACGGACGCCGCGCGACTGCCGAACCCCGGCGGATTCCGGACGTCGCATCCGCCCCACCCCGCTGGTGTCGGAGGGACGCCCTATCGTCGGGATCGTGGCATCCGGTCCTTCCCCCTCCCCCGCGTCCGTCGCGGTGCAGTTCGTGCTCACCGGCGTCGTGTGGGGGTCGAGCTTCCTCTTCATCGCGGTCGCGCTGACCGGCATGACGCCCGCGCAGGTGGCCGGCGGGCGCCTGCTGTTCGGCGCTCTCGCGCTCGGGGCGATCGTCGCCGTCCGGCGCGAGCGTCTGCCCCGCAGCCGGCGCGTCTGGGCCCACCTGGTCGTTCTGGGGTTCAGCTTCTGCGTCGTGCCGTTCCTGCTGTTCGCGTGGGCCGAGCAGTACGTGTCGTCGGGCCTGGCCAGCATCTTCAACGCCACGACCCCGATCATGACGGCGATCATGGCGTGGGCGGTCTTCCGCGTCGAACGCCTCCGGCCCGGTCAGCTCGCGGGGATCGCGGTGGGCATCGTCGGCGTCGTGGTGATCATCGCGCCCGGAGCGGTGGCCGATGTCGGCGGCAGCACGGTCGCCCAGCTCGCGCTGCTCGGCGCGACCGGGTGCTACGGCTTCAGCCTCGCGTACATGCGCCGTTTCCTCGGCGACACCGGCCTCTCGGGGATCGCCTTCGCGTTCGGGTACATCGGCCCGGCCGCGGCGTTCATGGTGCTGCTGTCGCCCGTCATCCTGGCCGAGCCGATGCGGCTCGACCTCCCCGTCGTGGGCAGCATCGTCGCCCTCGGCGTTCTCGGAACGGGGGTCGCGTACGTCTGGAACCAGAACACACTCCGCGCCTGGGGCCCCACGCGCGCCTCGACCGTCACGTACATCACCCCCGTCGTCGGGGTGGCTCTCGGCATCCTGGTGCTCGGCGAACGCATCTCGTGGAACGAGCCCGTCGGCGCGGCCGTGGTGTTCCTCGGCATCCTGCTCGTGCAGCAGCGCCTGTGCCTCCCCCGTCGCGTCGCCGCCTGAGCCCGAAGACGACGAAGGACCCGGATGCCGAGGCATCCGGGTCCTTCGCCATGCGTGGTCACCGCAGCGCGCGCTGCGGTGGGATCACGCCTGAAGCGAGAGCTGCAGATCGAGCTCGATCGTGACGTCCTTGCCGACGAGGACGCCGCCGGTCTCGAGGGCGGCGTTCCAGGTGAGGCCGAAGTCCTCGCGGTTGACGACCGTCTTGGCGGTCGCGCCGGCCTTGTAGTTGCCCCACGGGTCGGTGCCGAAGCCGCCGAAGTCGAGCGAGAAGGTGGCGGGCTTGGTGATGCCGCGAATGGTGAGATCGCCGTCGACGAGGAAGTCGCCGTCCTCGACGCGCACACCGGTCGAGCGGAAGTCGAGCGTCGGGTAGGCCTCGGCGTCGAAGAACTCGGCCGAGCGCAGGTGCTGGTCGCGACCCTCGTCCTTGGTGTCGACCGAGGTGACGTCGACGGATGCCTCGACGGTGGCCTCGAGCGGGTTCTCGGGGGCGACGATGGTGGCGCTCTTGACGCCGAAGGTGCCGCGCACCTTCGAGATCATCATGTGGCGCACCGAGAAGGTGACCTCGCTGTGCGCGGGGTCGAGGACCCAGGTTCCGGTCTTGTAGCCGGGGATGTCGAGGGTGGTTGCGTCGGTCATGTCACTCCTAGAGGTCTGGGGAGCCGTGTCGGCGTCCTGACGAGCCCAACTCCCATTCACACGAATGTATTCCACGATCGTGGAAAAAGACGAACCCGAGGGTGCCGCAGCCCCCTCGGGTTCGTGAACATCGGGTTTCTTCTCAGCCGACCTTGAGCAGGTCGATGATGAAGATGAGGGTCTTCCCGCCGAGGAAGTGGCCGCCGGCGGGACCGTAAGCGAGGTGCGGAGGGATCACGAGCTCGCGGCGTCCGCCGACCTTCATGCCCGGGATGCCGTCCTGCCAGCCCTGGATCAGGCCGCGGAGGGGGAACTGGATGCTCTCGCCCCGGCCCCACGACGAGTCGAACTCTTCGCCCGACTCGTACTCGACACCGGCGTAGTGCACGGTGACGGTGTCACCGGGCTTGGCCTCGTCGCCGTCGCCGACGATGATGTCGCGGATGACGAGGTCGGAGGGGGCGGGGCCGCTGGGAGCGTCGAACTCCGGCTTGGTGCGATCAGTCATGCATCCATCCAAGCACGCCGACCCGATCGGCGAAGCCCCTGGACAAAGACTCAGCGCCCGGTGCCGCGGCGATGCCTGCGTGTCTCCCGGGCGCTGAGTTGGTCCACACCGATGTTCCCCCCGCCTCGCGCCGGTGTCAAGACCCCGGTCGGCAAGACCACACGCGATCACCGCGACCGCACAGGGCACGTCCGGAACGGGCGCGGTGTCGGCATCCTGACGCGGTCTCGACGGCGCGAGAAGCGTCATCGCGACAGCAGGGCCGCCCTCGCCGCCGTTGTGCGCTCGAGCAGGTACCGCTCGGCCGCCGGGGCCTGCGGGTCGCGCCCCGACAGCGTGCGCTGACGCGCGGCGGCGAGCGCCGTGGCATCCGCGATGAACGTCTTCATGACCGGCGAGCGGTCCCCCGGCAGGGTGCGCGCCCACGCGAGGGCGGAACGACGCCCGGGCCCGGTCGCGAGCATGTCGACCTCCTGCGGGGTGAACCATCCGGCCGCCGCGTACTCGCCGAGGCGCGCGCGCGTCAGTCGCGCCTCCTCGCGGCGGAGGGCGAGGATCCCCAGGATGAAGAGCACGAACAGCGGCACCTGCAGCGCTGCGTAGACCTCGAAGAAGCTCGCGAAGGTGGCCGATCCGTTCCACAGACCGTGCAGCAGGATCGCCCCGATCAGACCCGGGATGCCGTAGGCCAGGGCCGCTCCGGTCCGCAGGCCGCGCCGCGCGGCGAGCCCGAACGCGAACCCCGTCAGGCTGGTGAACATGACGTGCGCGAACGGCGACAGCACCGCGCGCAGGAAGAACGTGCTCGCCACCTGCGCGGGACCGCCCTCGAGGTAGCTGATCGCGAAGTACTGGACGTTCTCGGTGAGCGCGAAGCCCGCGCCGATGAGCGCGCCGTAAACGATCCCGTCGACGGGGCCGTCGAAGGCGCGACGCGCGAACGCGAAGATGAGCAGGACGCCGAGACCCTTCGCGATCTCCTCGACGATGGGCGCCTGCACCACGGCGCTGAACGCCTCCGGCAGCCTGCCGAGCGCGAGGGTGAGCAGCAGGTCGACACCGAGTGCGATGACGACCGCGGCGATCGCCCCCCACGCGACGGCGAACACGAGCAGCCGCCGTGGCTCGGGTTCCCACCGGTCGATGTAGCGCACCGCGAACCACACGATCACGAACGGGATCGCGGCCAGGATCAGACCGAGGAACGTCGCCGCCGTCCCGAGGAACCCGGTGAAGTAGCGCACGAGGAGCGCCAGCAGGGGCGCGAGCAGTACCGCCACGACCCACAGGGCCACTCCCCCTCGCCGCGACCGCGGCGGCGCGGCAGAGACCGCGACCTGCGGAGCGGTGGAGATGCGGTCGGGTTCGATCGAATCGGGTCGCGAAAGCGGCGACGGGGAGCTCATGCGCACAGCCTAGGGTCGCCGATCGCCACACTGTCGAGGCTTGCGAACGCGCGCCCGGGGACGGGCCGGTAGCGTGGAGACATGCGTTTCGCCCACGTCCGGTCTCAGGAAGGGGCGGAAGCCCCTCGTCTCGTCAGCGTCCACGGCGAGGAGTTCTCCTTCGTCGACGCGCTCTTCGAGGGCGCTCCCGCCACGCTCGAGCAGCTGATCGCCGGCGGCGACACCCTGCTCGACCGCGTCCGCGACGCCGCCGCGACCGCCCCGCGCGCACCGCTCAGCGGCATCCGGTTCGCCTCGGCCGTCCTCGCTCCCCCGTCGATCCTCGCGGTGGGCCTGAACTATGCGGCGCACTCCGGCGAGCTCGGTCTGAAGACCGACGCGGGCCCGACCGTCTTCGTGCTGTGGCCCAATTCGCTCACCGCCCACGAGGCGACCACGTCGTGGCCGCGGGCACTCAGCGAGGCCGTCGATTACGAGGCGGAGCTCGGGGTCATCATCGGCCGCCCCGGCCGCGACATCGCGGAGGCCGACGCCCTCGACCACGTCTGGGGCTACACGGTCGTCAACGACATCACCGCGCGCAACATCCAGTTCTCCGAGGCGCAGTGGTCGCGCTGCAAGTCGTTCGACGGCTTCACCCCGACGGGTCCGTTCGTGGTCACGGCCGACGAGATCCCCGACCCGCAGGACCTGCACATCTGGACGGTCGTCGACGGACACACGGTGCAGGATGCCAGCACCGGCCAGATGGTGCGCTCGGTGAAGACGCTGATCAACAAGCTGTCCGAGTCGGTCACCCTGCTGCCGGGCACCCTCATCTCCACGGGCAGCCCCGGCGGCGCCGGCTACTCCCGTGACCCGCAGATCTTCCTGCGCGATCGCTCGACCGTCACCGTCGGGATCGACGGCATCGGCGAGCTGACGACGCACTGTCGCATCCTCGACTGACGCGGCATTCACGACGAAGGGCCGGGACGCTGCGTCCCGGCCCTTCGCGGCGCTCATGCCGGACCGCGGGTCAGTCCTCGACGACGCTGTCGGCGGCGCGCACGATCGGGATCGCCGCGGTCACCGCCTGCAGGCCCGACAGCCGCGCCGGCGAGATCTGCTTCGTGACCTCTTCGCGGGTCATCAGGCCCGCCTCCACGACGAGGTCGGCGACGTTGCGGTGCGTCAGCAGCGCGGTCTTGGCCAGGGCCGCGGCGGCCGCGTACCCGATGAAGGGGGTGAGGGCGGTGACGACGCCGACCGACGAGCCGACCATCGCCCCGAGTCGCTCGCGGTTCGCCGTGATGCCGTCGACGCAGTTGACCCGCAGGGTCCACATCGCCTGGCGCATCCAGGTGATCGACTGGAAGACCGAGTGCGCGATCACGGGCTCGAAGGCGTTGAGCTGGAGCTGACCGCCCTCGACCGCCATCGTGACGGTCATGTCGGCGCCGACCACCGAGAAGGCGACCTGGTTCACGACCTCGGGGATGACCGGGTTGACCTTGCCCGGCATGATGCTCGAGCCCGCCTGCCGCGGGGGCAGGTTGATCTCGCCGAGGCCGGCCTGCGGTCCCGACGACAGCAGCCGCAGGTCGTTGCAGATCTTCGACAGCTTGACGGCGTTGCGCTTGAGCGACGACGAGAACGACATGAACGCGCCGGTGTCGCTGGTCGACTCCACGAGGTCGGTCGCGGTCTCGAGGTCGAGCCCCGTGATCTCGCGCAGGTGCCGCAGCACCGATCCGGCGTAGCCGGCGTGCGCGGTGATGCCCGTTCCGATCGCGGTCGCGCCCATGTTGATCTCGAAGAGCAGGTACGCGTTCTCGGTCAGACGGTTGTAGTCCTCGCCGAGCGTCGTCGCGAAGCCGTGGAACTCCTGGCCGAGCGTCATGGGCACGGCATCCTGGAGCTGGGTGCGACCGACCTTGAGGACGTCGTGGAACTCCTCGGACTTCGACAGGAACGACTGGCGCAGCAGCGCGAGCTCTTCGAGCAGGCTCCGCAGCGTGAGCGACAGGCCGATCTTGATGGCCGTCGGGTAGACGTCGTTCGTCGACTGGCTGCGGTTGGTGTCGTCGATCGGCGACAGGAAGGCGTAATCGCCCTTCTCTCGACCGGCCATCTCGAGGGCGATGTTGGTGATGACCTCGTTGGCGTTCATGTTGGTCGAGGTCCCCGCGCCGCCCTGGATGACGCCGACGGTGAACTCGTCGTGGAACTCGCCGTCGATGACGCGCTGCGCGGCGCGGTCGATCAGGTCGGCCTTCGCCGGGTCGAGCACGCCGATCTCGCGGTTGGCGCGCGCCGAGGCCTGCTTGACCATCGCGAGGGCCCGCACGAGGTCGGGGTAGACCGAGATCGGCCGCTTCGCGATCGGGAAGTTCTCGAGGGCACGAGCCGTGTGGATCCCCCAGTACGCGTCGGCGGGGATCTCCAGGGATCCGAGGGAATCGGTCTCGATACGGGTGCGCGTCATTGCGTCCAAAGCCATGTGGGTGTCCTCGTGGGTGTCACGGCGAGCAGGGATGCCACGAGCCTAACCACCGTGACCGACGCGGTCGTTGGACACGGCGGCACGTGCCGACATCGCCACTGTCCCGCGCGTCTATTGCACGGGCGACTTTCGCGAGAAGGCCTCGAGGCGTTCTTCGGGGGTGAGCGCCGCCATCCGCTCCACCCACGCGGGGGTGAAGTATCCCGTCGTCTCCGCGTCGACCACCGGCACCACGGCGTGGGTGATCGTGTCGTCCCACACGTGGACCAGGTGGAACGAGCGTCCCCCGTCCATCCCGTTGACCGCGTCGGCGGGACGCGCGAGGTCCATCGTGTAGCACGAGGCCGCGGCGACGCTCACCGGCACCCCGGCGAAGGTTCCCGAGGTGGAGTAGTGCAGGTGCCCGGCGAGGATCGCACGCACGTCACTGCCGGCGATCGCCGCCGCGAGACCGGGCTGGTCGCGCAGTTCGAGGATGTCGAAGAACGGGATGTGCGTGGGCAGCGGCGGGTGGTGCAGGGCGAGGATGGTGCCCCGCGGTGCGGGGGTCGACAGCTCCGCGCGCAACCACTCGAGCTGGGCCGGGTCGAGGTCTCCGTGGTGCCAGCCGGGCACGGCGGAGTCGAGGGCGATCAGCCGCAGACCGCCGAGATCGTGCACGCTCGTCACCGGTTCTTCGGTGGCCTCGGCGTCGAGCAGCTCGGCCCGCAGCGCGGGGCGCTCGTCGTGGTTGCCGGCGACCCAGACGACCGGCGCGCCGAGGCGCTCGGCCCAGGGCTCGACCTCCGCGCGCAGGGCGCGGTAGGCCTCGGGCTCGCCGAGGTCGGTGAGGTCGCCGGTGAAGACCACGGCATCCGGTCGCACCCCGGTCGCCTCGGCCGCGGCGAGGGTGCGGCGCAGGTGCACGGCCGTGTCGTACCGGTCGCCGAGAAGCCGATCGCCGCCGAGCAGGTGGGTGTCGCTGAGGTGGAGGATCACGCGCGCGGCGGGCGCGTGCTGACCGAACTGCACGGATGCCATGACCTCAGCCTACGAGGGGGCTCCGACACCGGGAGTCCGGGCGGCGCCTCCCGCGACAGCGACCGTCCGCACCGGCCCGGCGCCGTGGCATCCGCCCGCGCCCCGCCGACGACGCGAGGTCAGTGGTTGAAGAGGATCAGCAGCAGGGCGCCCAGCACGGCCGCGCCGCACACCGCGAAGCACGCGTAGGCGCCGACGAGCGACAGGCGCTTCTGCCCCTCGCTGAGCGGATTCTTCTTGGCGGCCTTCGCCACGGCCTTCTCGGCGCGACGGCGCTGCTTGTCGCTGAGCACCGTGATGGCGTCGGTGAATTCCGCCGGGGCGACCAGCGGCGGGCGGCCCCCGCGCACCAGCAGGCGCAGACCGAGGGCGTAGAAGGTGACGACGATCGAGGCGCCCAGGAGGGCCGCGACGAAGACCTGCAGGAAGGCTTCCCAGTTGATGAGCATCAGGCGTCCTTCCCGGCCTTCTCGCGCTCGAGGCGACGCTGACGGCGGGTCGGTCCGGGCTTGCGCGGCACCTTCACGGCCGCGCCCGAGTCGGCGACCTCGCTCATCGCGTTCGCGGAGGTGACCGAGTCGCGCCGCGAGCGCAGGAACAGACCGAGCACGATCGCCACGGCGATCACGGCGTCGACGGCGACGCCCCACCCGCCCAGCCACACGACGATGAGCGCGGCGGCCGCGCCCACCGCACCGGCGGCGGGCAGCGTCAGCACCCAGCCGATCATGATGCGTCCGACGGTGTTCCAGCGCACGGTCGATCCGCGGCGGCCCAGGCCCGAGCCGATGACCGAACCGGATGCCACCTGCGTCGTCGACAGCGCGAAACCGAGGGCGCTGGAGGCGAGGATCGTCGCCGCGGTCGAGGTCTCGGCCGAGAAGCCCTGCGCGGGCTTGACGTCGGTGAGGCCCTTGCCGAGCGTGCGGATGATGCGCCATCCGCCCATGTAGGTGCCCAGGGCGATCGTGATGGCGCAGGCGAAGACGACCCACAGCTGCGGGTCGGGGTTCGCCGTGGACTGCCACCCGACGGTGATCAGGGCGAGGGTGATGACACCCATGGTCTTCTGCGCGTCGTTGGTGCCGTGGGCGAGGGCCACGAGCGACGAGGTGAAGATCTGCCCCCAGCGGAAGCCGTCGCGACCGTCGGCCTTCGCGTCGTAGCGACGCGTGACGCCGTAGGCGATCTTCGTCACGACGAACGCGATCACCCCGGCCGTCAGCGGAGCGATCAGGGCCGGCAGGATCACCTTGCTCAGCACCACTCCCGTGTCGATCGCCGAGGCGCCGACGCCCACGAGCGTCGCGCCGATGAGACCGCCGAACAGCGCGTGCGACGAACTGGAGGGCAGGCCCAGCAGCCACGTCAGCATGTTCCACGTGATCGCGCCGATGAGCCCCGCGAAGATGATCGGCGGGAAGATGTCGGGACTCAGCTGCTCCTCGCGGATCATCCCGCCCGAGATGGTCTTGGCGACCTCGGTCGACAGGAACGCGCCGACCAGGTTCAGACTCGCCGCGAGGAGGACCGCGACCTTCGGCTTCAGCGCACCCGTCGCGATGGGAGTGGCCATCGCGTTCGCGGTGTCGTGGAATCCGTTGGTGAAATCGAAGAACAGTGCCAGCGCGATGACCAGCACGATGATGAGGGCTGCGCTCTCCACCGTTCGCTTTCCGTGAGAAGGAGGGGGGATGCCGACGGGATCGGCGTGACGAACGAAGAGTTCACCTGGCGTTGTCCTTCCGTTCACCGGAAGACGCGACGACATCCTTTCACCCCGACCTGTGAGGGTCAAACGCGCGGACGACCGGGCGGGCGGCATCCGGTGCGTCCTCCCGGGCCGATGTCGCAGGGGCGCACTACCGTGGAACGGTGACCGACCTCGATCCGCAGCCCACGCCTCCCGTCGCCGACCGCCGCCCCGTCGCCCGCACGCACCACGGCGACACCTTCGACGACCCGTACGAATGGCTGCGCGCGAAAGACGACGCCGAGGTGGTGGCCCACCTCGAGGCCGAGAACGCCTACACGACCGCCCGCACCGCGCACCTCTCGCGCCTGCGCGACACCATCTTCGGCGAGATCAAGGGCCGCACGCTCGAGACCGACCTCTCGGTCCCCGCCCGCCGCGGCGACTGGTGGTACTACGGACGCACCGTCGCGGGGGCGCAGTACGGCATCCAGTGCCGCGCACCGCTCGACTCCCCCGACGACTGGACGCCGCCGACCCTTTCCCCCGACCGGCCCGTTCCGGGCGAGCAGGTGCTCTTCGACGGCAACGTCGAGGCAGAGGGCACCGACTTCTTCTCGCTCGGCAGCTTCGAGATCTCGAACGATGGCACGCGCATGCTCTACGGCATCGACGTCGCGGGAGACGAGCGCTACACCGTGCGCGTGCGCGACCTGACCACCGGAGAAACGCTCGCCGACGAGATCCCCGGCACGTTCTCGGGCGCGACCTTCTCCCCCGACGGCCGTTTCATCGTCTACACCACCGTCGACGACGCCTGGCGTCCCGACACCGTCTGGCTGCACGAGATCGGCACGGGGGTGGATGCCGACGTCCAGCTGTTCCACGAGAGCGACGACCGCTACTGGGTCGGGGCCGACTTCACCCGCAGCGACAAGTACCTGGTGATCGGCGTGGGCTCCTCGATCACCTCGGAGGAACGCCTGATCGACGCCGACGATCTGCGCGGCGAGGCCCGCGTCGTCTGGCCGCGGCGGGAGGGCGTGGAGTACTCGGTCGACCACGCGGCCGTCGACGGCGAAGACGTGCTGTACATCCTCCACAACGACGACGCCCTCGATTTCGAGCTCGTCCGGGTCGCGGCATCCGATCCTCAGGGACCGCGCAAGACCGTGATCGCCCACCGCCCCGGGCAGCGTCTGCTGGGGGTCGACACGTTCCGCGACTGGGGCGTCGTCGCCTACCGCCGCGAGGGCCTCGCGCGCCTGGGCATGCTCTCGTACGCCGACGGCGCGGTCACCGAGATCGCCTTCGACGAGCCCCTGTACAGCGTCGGCACGGGCGGCAACCCCGAGTGGGCGCCGCCGGTGCTGCGGGTCGGCTACGGCTCGTTCGTCACGCCGGGCACCGTCTTCGACTACGTCATCGACACCGGCGAACTGCTGCTGCGCAAGCGCCAGCCGGTGCTCGGGGGCTTCGACCCCGACGATTACGCGCAGGCGCGCGTGTGGGCACCCGCCGACGACGGGACCCGGGTGCCGGTGTCGCTCGTCTGGAAGCGCTCGTTCGGCGAGCCCGGCGACGCGCCCCGCCCCGTGCACCTGTACGGCTACGGCTCGTACGAGCACTCGATCGAGCCCGGGTTCTCGGTGCCGCGCCTGTCCCTGCTCGACCGCGAGGTCGTCTTCGCCGTGGCGCACGTGCGCGGTGGCGGCGAGATGGGCCGGCAGTGGTACGAAGACGGCAAGCTCACGGCCAAGCGCAACACCTTCACCGACTTCGTCGCGGCGGCACGGCACCTCGTCGCCGAGGGATACACGACCCCCGACCGCATCGTCGCCGAGGGAGGCAGCGCCGGAGGTCTGCTCATGGGGGCGGTGGCCAATCTCGCTCCCGAGATGTTCGCCGGCATCCTGGCCGACGTGCCGTTCGTCGACGCGCTGACCACGATCCTCGACCCCTCGCTGCCGCTCACGGTGATCGAGTGGGACGAGTGGGGCGATCCCCTCCACGACGCCGACGTCTACGCGTACATGAAGTCGTACTCGCCGTACGAGAACGTGCGCGACGGCGTCGAATACCCGCGGATCCTCGCCGTCACCTCGCTCAACGACACCCGCGTGCTCTACGTCGAGCCGGCCAAGTGGGTGCAGCGCCTGCGCGAGGTCGGTGCCGACGCGATGCTCAAGTGCGAGATGGTCGCCGGTCACGGCGGCGTGAGCGGTCGCTACAACGCGTGGCGCGAGCGCGCGTTCGAGCTGGCGTGGCTGCTCGACGTGCTGGGGCTCGCGGAGTAGGGGGCGCCGGCCGGAGATCGTGCGAGAACAGGACTCGGCTCAGCCCCCGCGTCCTGTTCTCGAATGATCGCCTGTCCTCGCTCGCGGGAGCACGACTCCTCCCCACCCTCACGGCATCCTGATCACTCCACCGTGGGGCACGTGGAGTCCCCGTCCGCCCGACGTCGGCGGGCAGCATCGGAGGATGAGTGACGCCCTCGTCGAATTCGTCCGCCGTCGAGGCGGCGCCGTTCACACCCGCACCGCGCGCGCCGCCGGGTTCACCCCGCACACGATGATCACGGCGGTGAGCGAGGGACGGATCGAACGCATCCGCCGGTCGTGGTTGGTCCACCCGGCGTGCTCCCATCCCCGCCGTGCCGCCGCCGCACGCGGAGGTCGAATCACCTGCCTCACCGCTGCCGCGGAAAGGGGGCTCTGGGCGCCGGCAACCGCGCATCCCCACATCTGGGTGCCGCCGACGGCGTCACGGCTGGATGCCACAGGCGTCAGGCTGCACCGTGGGGTCGGTCCCGTGCCCCTGGCGAACACCGACCCGGACGAGCACATCATCAACGTGCTCTTCCACGTGGCGACCTGCCTCCCGGCCGCGGATGCTCTCGCCGTCTGGGAGTCTGCCCTGCGGCGCCGGGCCGTCGACCCCGACGTGCTGGCACGTGTGATCTGGCGATCTCCGCGTGCGTCGGAGATCGCCCACGTCGCTGGCACCCTGTCGGATTCCGGACTGGAAAGCCACTTCCGCGCGCTCATGTTCGCTGCCGGCATCTCGGTGCGGCAGCAGGTGCGCATCGATGGACATGCCGTCGACGGGCTGATCGGGGAGCGCCTCATCGTCCAGCTCGATGGCTTTGCCTTCCACAGCAGTCCCACCGACCGCCGTCGTGACCTGGATCAGGACGCGAGACTCGTCCTCCGCGGCTACACCGTGCTGCGATTCGACTACGCGCAGATCATGTTCGAGCCCGAAACGGTGGTCGATCGCATCCGAACAGCGATGGCACAAGGCCTGCATCTCGGCCCGCATCGCCCCGGCAGGTCTCATTCACAACAGGACATCGCGTGAGAACAGGACGGCGCACTCAGAACCAGTCCTGTTCTCGAACGATTTCCTGCGTCGGAACGAGCGCGACGCCCCGCCCCGCACGGACCAGTGCGGGACGGGGCGTCGGGGCGGCAGGTTCAGCCGAACAGCGCGGCGGCTTCCTCGTAGCGGTACAGCGGGACGCTGTTGAGCTCGCCGAGGGCGTCGGCGAACGGCACGCGCACGATGTCGGTTCCGCGCATCGCGACCATCTGACCCCACGCCCCCTCGTTGAGGGCGTCGGCGGCGTGCAGGCCGAGGCGCGTCGCGAGAACGCGGTCGAAGGCCGAGGGCGAGCCGCCGCGCTGGATGTGGCCGAGCACGGTGGATCGGGTCTCGATGCCGGTGAGGCGCTCGATCTCGGGGGCGAGGAGCTCGCCGATGCCGCCGAGGCGGGGGCGGTTGAAGGCGTCGAGGCCCTTGTCGCTGAACGCCTCGTCCATGCCCTTCAGCTTGAAGCCCTCCGACACGACGACGAGGGGCGCACGACCGCGGTCGTGGGCGCGCGTGACCTGCTCGGTGATCTCCTCGATCGACATCGGCACCTCGGGGATGCAGATCACGTGAGCACCCGCCGCGATACCGGCGTGCAGCGCGATCCAGCCGACGTGGCGACCCATGACCTCGGCCACCATGCACCGCTGGTGCGAGTCGCCCGTGGTGCGGAGGCGGTCCATGGCATCCGTCGCGATGTTGACGGCGGTGTCGAAGCCGAAGGAGTAGTCGGTCGCGCGCAGGTCGTTGTCGATGGTCTTCGGCACGCCGAGCACGTTGATGCCGTCTTTCGACAGGCGATCGGCCGCGGCGAGGGTCCCCTCGCCGCCGATGGCCAGGATGCCGTCGAGACGGTGACCGTACATGGTCTTGGAGATGTTCTCGGCGCCGCCGCGCGTCCCCTCGTAGGGGTTGGTGCGGCTGGTGCCGAGGATGGTGCCGCCGACCTTGGACAGGCCCTTCACCTCGTGACGCGTCAGGGGGAAGAAGTCGCCGTCGACGACTCCCCGCCAGCCGTCGCGGATGCCGACGAATTCGATGTCGTAGTTGGTCGTGCCCTTGAGCACGACGCCACGGATGACCGCGTTGAGACCGGGGCAGTCGCCGCCGCTGGTCAGGATGCCGATCTTCATGGGCAGAATCCTCTGGTGCTGTGATTCGGGTGGAGGGTCGGCGCCGTTGCCGTCTTCGACCCTATCGCCGCGGGCGGGAACGCTGCCACACGGCACGATGCCGCCGGAGCAGGATGCCGCCTTCCCGGCCCCGCGGCCGGCGCCACCGCGCCCCGCGAGAACAGGAGATCGCACCGGCACAGGCCGCGCGGGCGTCCGCCCGACCTGTTCTCGGACGATCCCCTGTCCCGGAACGCCGGCGCCCCGCCGCCCGAGCCCGCCCGCGCCCGAACAGCCCAGCACACGAGCACCTCGCCGCCCCCAACCCGCGCACGCACGAACGCCCCGGCGCCGAAGCGACCGGGGCGTTCGTGACGGGCGATCAGGCCGTGCCGAGCGCCTGACGCAGCAGGTGCATGAGCGCCGAGAGCTGCACCGAATCGCTCGACCCGGGCTCGACGGCCTGGCCGTCGAGAGCGCGCTGCGCGAGGCCCTCCTTGGAGTCGATGAGCTCGGCGATCTTCGTGTCGATCGTGTGCGCGGCGATGATGCGCCACGCGGTCACGGGCTCCTCCTGGCCGATGCGGTGCACGCGGTCGATCGCCTGCGTCTGCTCGGCGGCGGTCCACGACAGCTCCGCGAGCACCACGTTCGACGCGGCCTGCATGTTCAGGCCGACGCCGGCGGCGGTGAGCGAACACACCGCGATGCCCACGTCGGGGTCGCTGTTGAACGCGTCGATCGCGGCCTGACGGGCGGTCGAGGTCTGCTCGCCGCGCACCGAGACGGCCTTGAGGCCTGAGGCCTTGAAGTGGGCCTCCGCGGCATCCATGACGTCGATGTGCTTGGCGAAGAAGACGACCTTGCCCACCGAGCGCTGCAGCTGCACGGCGTAGTCGGCGGCGAGATGCGCCTTGGCCTGACCGATGCGCCGGACCATCGTGAAGACGTTCTCGCTGCCCGAGCCGGCGGCCTTGGACTCCTCGAGCTCGCCGTGGGCCACCAGACGCACGATGTCGTCGTCGATCTCGCCCGGGGCGAGGCCGCGGTCGCCGCGCGCCTCGATGATGCGCCGGTACTTCGCGGCCAGCCGCGCACCCAGCTCGCGCTCGGCCTGGCGGATCGAGCGGCCGTACTCGTCGTCGAGCTCGACGGGGAGGTCGGCCACGAGCTTGTCGGGGAGGTCGGCGGCGACGTCCTTCTTCTTGCGCCGCACGATGCCCATCGAGATGACGGCCTCGCGCGCCTCGGGATAGAACGCCTTGTCGGCGGGGGTCAGGCCCGTGGCATCCAGCTTCTGCATGAGCTCGGGGCCCGGCTTCTCGCCGTTGGTCCAGCCGAGGAAGCGCCAGATCGCGTCGAAGTCCTCGACGTCGTTGATCAGCGGCGTTCCGGTGAGGGCGAGCATCAGGGGGTCGCGCGTCTGCTCGCGCACCCGGGATGCCAGGGCCAGCACGTTCTGCGAACGCTGCGACGTGAGGTTCTTGATGAAGTGCGCCTCGTCGACGACGACGCCCTTGAGCCCGATCGACGACAGCCACGACAGGTGCCGGTCGAGGATCTCGTAGTTGACGATGAAGACGTCGGCGAAGGCGTCGATGTCGGCCCCGCCTCCGGAGATGACGGTCGCGCGGCGCTGCGGCGTCCAGCGCTGCACCTCGCGCGCCCAGTTCATCTTCACCACGTTGGGGACGACGACCAGCAGGGGGTAGGCGTCGGCGACGGATGCCGCGAGCACCGACTCCGCGGTCTTGCCCAGGCCCGGCTCGTCGGCGAGGAGGAACTCCCGGTGGCCGAGGCGCACCGCCT
Organism: Microbacterium sp. BWR-S6Y; assembly: GCF_041379845.1. Taxonomy (NCBI): domain Bacteria; kingdom Bacillati; phylum Actinomycetota; class Actinomycetes; order Micrococcales; family Microbacteriaceae; genus Microbacterium; species Microbacterium sp. BWR-S6Y. The sequence continues at coordinate 301,426 of NZ_JBFECV010000002.1, read as the reverse complement.
CGAGGAAGCGCGACTGGTGCGGCATGACCTCGAGCCCGCGCGGCGAGAGCCGGTCGAACTCGGGCACGGGCGGCAGCTCCATGCTCGCGGCGGATCCGCCGGCGCCGGTCTCGAACGCCTTGTACAGCGGACCCATGAGCTCCCAGCCGTCGAGGCGACGGCGCGGGGCGTCTCCGCTCGGACGCGGCGTGAGGTCGGGAGCGCGGAACGGGTTCGCCATCTGACGCGCCTCGATCGAGGCAGGCACGACCTGCTTCTCGGCGAGAGCGGCCGAGACGACCGGGGTGATCTTCGGCGTGTTGTCGGTGATGATCAGCTCGTCGGGCGGCAGTTCGGCGCCGGATTCCAGCAGCCAGTCACGGCGCATGCGGCGGGCGACGGGCGAGGTGGCCTGATCGACCTCGAGCAGCTGGATCAGCGAGGTGTCGCGCGCGGCGGTCTTCGCCAGGATCGTCGCCACGCCGTCGAGACGCTTGAGCAGCTCGGCGCGCGCGGCATCGGTGATCTCGGTGTCGGCCTTCACCCGGGCGCGCTCCTCGCGCACGAGGAACGCGATCACCTGGAACTTGACGCGGTTGGTGGGCCCGAGCTTTCCGCGCTGCGCCTTCGCCTCGACCTCGCGCACCTTGCGGGCGAGGATCGGGATGACGGGGGCTTCGTCGTCGCGTCGGGATGACGTGGTCTTCCTGCGCCGCTGGTTCGAGCTTCGGGCGGCGGTTGCCGTGGTCGGCATGCTCCTCCTGAGCGTGTCGTCCGGAAAGAGTCCGGAACGTCCCGGCGCGAGGCCGGTGGATCAGTGACCCCGGGGAACATCACCCGGCACGCCACCGGAGCGGCGATGCCTGCGGCCCGAGTGCGCCGGAACCGGAACGGTTCGCGACAGGGGCGGATGGCGGGATCGAGCTCATTCTAGCGCGAAGCGCCGCCGAACAGACCGCCACGACGCGCGGTCCTCAGGCCGCGCGTCGCAACCGCAGGCTGTTGAGCACCACGAAGACGCTCGAGAACGCCATCGCCGCCCCCGCGAGCATGGGGTTGAGCAGCCCGAGCGCGGCCAGGGGCAGCGCGGCCACGTTGTACGCGAACGCCCAGAAGAGGTTGCCGCGGATGACGCGCATCGTGCGCCGGCTCAGCGCAACGGCCGTGACGATGCCGCGGGGGTCGTCGTGCATGAGGGCGACGTCGCTGGCGTGGAGGGCGGCATCCGTCCCTCCGCCCATGGCGATGCCCAGATCGGCGGATGCCAGGGCCGCGGCGTCGTTGACCCCGTCACCGACCATCGCGACGGTGCGGCCGTCCGCGCGCAGGGCCGCGATCTCGTCGACCTTGCCCTCGGGCAGGACGCCGGCGCGCACCCTCTCGATGCCGAGCTCGGCGGCCACGGCCCGGGCGACGTGCTCGTTGTCGCCGGTGAGGAGCACGGGCTCGAGACCCATCGCCCTCAGCCGCCCGACGGCGTCGGCGCTCTCGGAGCGCACGGTGTCGGCGATCTCGACGACGATCCGGGCCTCCATCCCGCCCCCGGGACCCGCCCAGCCGGCCACGACGACGGTTCCGCGCCGCTCGCCGGCCTCCACGGCCGCGGCGAGCGCGGCGGGCAGCTCGGCGCCGAGCGCGACGGCGAGGGCGGGCCGCCCCGCGAACACGCGCGCACCGTCGACCGTGCCGAGGACGCCGCGACCCGGCAGCGCCTCGAGATCCGCGGCCACCGGCCCCTCCCCCGCGGCGGCGACGATCGCGCGGGCGATCGGGTGCTCCGAGCCGCGCTCGACAGCGGCCACGCGGCGCAGGGCGTCCGCGGCATCCGGGGATCCGTCGGTGATGACCCGCGCGACGCTCATGCGCCCCGTCGTCAGTGTGCCGGTCTTGTCGAGGACGATCGTGTCGATGCGCTCGGCCGACTCCAGGGCCGCGGGGCCCGTGACCAGGATGCCGAGCTGGGCGGCGCGTCCGGTTCCGACGAGGATCGCGATGGGGGTCGCCAGTCCCAGCGCGCACGGGCAGGCGATGATCAGCACGGCGACGGCGGCGGTGAACCCCGCCGACAGGGGCTGCCCGGCCACGAGCCACCCGACGAGGGTCAGCACGGCGAGGGCGATCACGACCGGGACGAAGACGCCCGAGATGCGATCGGCCAGACGTTGGACGCGGCTCTTGCCGAGCTGGGCGTCCTCGACCAGCCGCGCGATGCGGGCGAGCCGGGTCTGCGCGCCGACACTCGTCGCGCGGACGACCAGGCGGCCGCCCGAGGCGATCGTTCCGCCGGTCACGCTCGAGCCGGGCCCGACGTCGACCGGGAGCGACTCCCCCGTGAGCATGCTCTCGTCGACCGAGGCGCGCCCCTCCTGCACCTCGCCGTCGGTGGCGACGGTCGCCCCGGGGCGCACGACGAAGACGTCGCCGACGACCAGGTCGTCGACGTCGATGCGTCGTCCGTCGACGAGTTCGGCCTCGCGCGCCCCCAGGTCGAGCAGGGAGCGCAGCGCCGCTCCGGCCGAGCGCGTGGAGCGCTGCTCGATCACCCGGCCGAGCAGCAGGAACACGGTCACCGCGGCCGCGACCTCGAAGTAGACGACCGAGGAGGCGTCGTGCACGGGGCCGAAGAGCATCACCTCGTGACGGATGCCGATGCGCCCGGCCGTCCCGAAGACGAGGGCCCACACGCTCCACAGGTAGGCGGCGAAGGTGCCCAGGGTGATGAGGGTGTCCATGGTGGCCGCGCCGTGGCGGGCGTTGCGCAGGGTGGCGCGATGGAAGGGCCATCCACCCCACAGGACGACGGGCGTCACGAGCACGAGCGAGACCCACTGCCACCCCGGGAACTGCCAGGCCGGGATCATCCCCAGCGCGACGACCGGGACCGCGAGGGCGAGCGAGATCGTCAGGCGGGTGCGCAGCGGCGTCGCGCCCGGCGCGTCGGCCGTGTCGTGCACGTGGCCGGAGGTGTGCGAGGGCTCGGTCTCGGTCACGGGCTGAGACGACGCCGTCCGGCCGTCGCCGCCGGGGACGACGTCGCCCCCGGTCATGGCGTCGACCTCTCCCCCGGGGATCGCGACCGGGACCGGTCGCGCCGATGCCGGCGAGGCGAGCGGGCGCACCCGTGCGTCGTAGCCCGCCGCGCGGACCGCCTCGACGAGAGACGCGGTGTCGAGGTCGGCCGGGTAGCGCACGCGCGCGGTCTCGGTCGCGAGGTTCACGGCGGCATCCACCCCGTCGACGCGACGGAGCTTCTTCTCGACGCGGGCGACGCAGCTCGCGCAGGTCATCCCCTCGATGTCGAGGACCGCCTCGGCGGTCGCCGTCCTCTCGGTGTCGTCGGTCATGACGCCTCCCTCGCTCACCCGCCATAACAGGATACCCCCTGGGGGTATTCCCGGGGCGGTGATCGCTCCTGTCCACCCCGGCCCCGATGTCGGCGGTCGACCCTACGCTGGGCACGTGGCCGAGCCGATGAGACGCGAGCAGCGCGTGGTGCTGACGATCGCCGTCCTGGCATCCTTCGTGTCGTTCCTCGACGGCACCGTGGTCAACGTCGCCCTTCCCGCCATCGCGGGCGACCTCGGCGGCGGCCTGTCGACGCAGCAGTGGGTGGTCGATGCGTACCTCGTGACCCTCGGCGCGTTCATCCTCGTCGCGGGCTCGCTCAGCGACGTCCTCGGGCGCGTCGTGGTCCTGCGGATCGGTCTGATCGGCTTCGGCGTCACCTCGCTCGCGATCGCCGCAGCACCCACGGCCGAGTTCCTCATCGTCGCGCGCGCCCTGCAGGGCGTGTCCGGAGCCCTCCTCGTGCCGAGTTCGCTCGCCCTCATCACCTCCACGTTCCGCGGCGCCGCGCAGGCGCGCGCGATCGGCATCTGGACCGGGGCGACGACCGTGGCCATGATCGCGGGGCCGCTGATCGGCGGGATCTTCGTCGACACCCTCTCGTGGCGTCTGGTCTTCCTCGTCAACGTCCTGCCCATCGCGGTCACGATGTGGCTGCTCGCCCGCCTCGGACACCGCGATCACCGGCGCCCCGGAGCGCGCGTCGACATCCTCGGCGCCGTCCTGTGCGCGGCGGGTCTGGGCGGCATCGTGTTCGCCCTCATCGAGCAGCCGAACCTGGGGTGGGCCTCGCCCGTCATCTGGCTGCCTGGTGCCGTCGGCATCCTGTCGTTCGCGGGCTTCCTGGTGCGCCAACGCACCGCTCGCGACCCGATGATGCCGCTCGACCTCTTCCGCGCGCGCAACTTCTGGGCCGGCAACCTCGCGACTGTCTTCGTCTACGCGGCCCTGTCGCTCAACGGGTTCGTCGTCAGCGTCTATCTGCAGCAGGGCGCGGGACTGCCGGCCACCCTCGCCGGACTCGCGTCACTGCCGAGCACGGTGCTGATGATCCTGCTCAGCTCCCGCATGGGCGCTCTCGCGGGGCGCTACGGTCCGCGGCTGTTCATGACGCTCGGGCCGCTCGTGATGGCGGCGGGTGCGCTCCTGCTGCTGAACGTCGACGACGACTTCGACTACTGGACGCAGGTCCTGCCCGGCGTCGTCGTGTGGGGCCTGGGTCTGACCGCCACCGTCTCACCGCTCACCGCGGCCGTGCTCGGCGCGATCGACACCGAGCGCTCGGGCATCGCCTCGGCCGTCAACAACGCCGTCTCGCGCGTCGCGGGTCTCCTGGCGATCGCCGCGGTGTCGGCGGTCGTGGGCGGCTCGCTCGATCTCGGGGGCTTCCACCGCGCGGCCGTCTTCACCGCCGCACTGATGCTCCTCGGGGCCGCGGCGTCGTTCCTCGGCATCCGCAATCATCTGTCGCGTCAGGACTGACGGTCGCTCAGCGCAGGATCGCCCGCGCGCGCTCCACGTCTTCGGCCATCTGCACGAGCAGCGCGTCGATGCCGTCGAAGGCCGTCATCTCGCGCACGCGCTCCACGAACCGCACCTCGACGTGGTGGCCGTACAGGTCGAGGCCGGTCTCGTCGATCACGTACGCCTCCACCTGGCGCGCGTGCACGTCGTCGAACGTGGGATTCGTGCCGACGCTGATCGCCGCGGGATAGCTCGTGCGCCGCGTCCCGTCCACGTCGACGAGCCACCCGGCGTAGACGCCGTCGGCGGGGACGAAGCCCTCGAGATCGGCGGAGAGGTTCGCGGTCGGGTACCCCAGCTCGCGCCCGCGCTTGAGCCCGTGCACGACCTCGCCCCACACCGACGGGGCGCGCCCGAGCAGTCGGGCCGCCGTGGCGATGTCGCCGGCCGACAGCGCTTCGCGGATCCACGTGGACGACACGCGCCGATCAGCGTGCACGGCGCGGACGTCGTCGACGACGTCGACACGGAAGCCGAACTCCTCCCCCATGCGCTCGAGAAGCGCGGGGTCTCCCGCTCCCCCGGCTCCGAAACGGAAGTCGCGCCCCACGAGCACCGTGCGCGCCTCGAGGGCGTCGACCAGGATGCCGCGCACGAAGTCCTCCGCCGGGATCGCCGCCAGCGCCGCGTCGAAGGTCAGCAGCAGGGTGGCATCCACCCCGGCGCGCTCGAGCAGGTCGAGCTTCTGGTGCGGACCGATGACGTCGGCGGGGCACTTCTCCGGGCGCAGGACGCTCAGCGGGTTGCGGTCGAAGGTCACGGCGACCACGCGGGCACCGTCGGACGCATCGACGCGGGCCCGGTCGATCACCGCGCGGTGGCCGGTGTGCACGCCGTCGAACTTGCCGATCGCGACGACCGTCGGACCGAAACCGGCGGGGACCTCCGCGGGATCGCGGAAGACGATCACGACGTCGCCCGGCGGTGCCGCACGAGCCACCACAGCCCGAGGAACGGCAGCACGAGGGGGATGAAGAGGTACCCGTAGCCGTACACCGACCAGACGGTCGGGTGCTGGAACAGCGCCGGCAGGACGAGGCTCAGCGTGCCGACGACCAGCACCCCGACGAGCTCGAAGCCGATCGCCACCCACGCCACGCGGTACCACGCCGGTCGCGCGGAGAACACGAGGGCGAGCGTCGCGAGGATGTACACGACGGCGGCGAGAGCGGACAGCGAATACGCCAGCGGGGCGTCGTCGAACTCGCGCACGATCTGCACGAAGGAGCGGCCCGTGGCGGCGAGCGCCATGATGCCGTAGACGACGACGAGGACACGGCCGATGCCGGTCATCCCCCGGGAACGGGTGGGAGTGGTGGATGCCATGACCTGACGATTCTAGTTCGCCCGGGCCACCGCCGAGCGGCGGTGCACGCTCACGCGATCTGCACGGTCCAGATGACGTGCATGCGCCAGACCATCACGGCCACCGCGAGGGCCGCGACGCCCATGACGACGGTGCTCCAGCGGCTGCGCTCGAGAAGCGCCCACGCGACACCCGCGATCGGCACGAGGGCCGCGGACACGAGGTAGGTCCAGAATTCGAGCAGACTGCCCGACGGGGGGTTGCCCGCGAACGGAGCGATGATCGCCACGACGATCTGCACGATGAGCAGCAGCTCGATGAGGGCGAGCGACCCGACGGTGACGTCCCCCGGACGCCGACCGATCAGGCCCGCGCCGACCGCGACGAGTCCGGCGAGCACCGCGAGACCCACCTGCACGAGGGTGAACCACAGGATCATCGCGCGACCTCCTCGGGCATGTTCATGACGCTCTTGAGCTGCGTGCCGCGCTTCTCGACGACGCCGACCAGGAGGCCGTCGGGGTCGATCGCCGCGGCCACGGGGCCGGTGAGGCGGCCGCCGCCGTCGATGCGCTTGCCGTGGCGCAGGTCGCGGGCTTCGTCGGGTCCGACCGCGAGGGCGCCCATGACGACCGCCGCGGCGGTGGCGGGCGCGAGGAGGGCGTCTTCGGAGATCTCGTCGACGGAGGCCGCGGCCGCGACGTCGAACGCGCCGATGCGCGTCCGGCGCAGGGCGGTCAGGTGCCCGCCCACGCCGAGGGCGCGCCCGAGGTCACGCGCGAGGGCGCGGATGTACGTGCCGCTCGTGCAGTCGACGACGACGTCGAGCTCGATCGTCCCCTGTCCACGGCGGGTGGCGCGCACGTCGAAACGCGAGACGGTGACCCGCCGCGACTTCAATTCGACCTGCTCCCCCGCCCGGGCGAGGTCGTAGGCCCGGCGCCCGTCGACCTTGATCGCCGACACCGTGCTCGGCACCTGGTCGATCTCACCCGTCAGCGCGGCGATGCCGTCGCGGATCGCGGTCTCGGCGACCGCGGCGACGGTGTCGGCATCCGCCCGCGCGGTCTCGACCCCGTCGGCGTCGTCGCTGTCGGTCGACACCCCCAGCAGGATGGTGGCCTCGTACGTCTTGTCGGCGCCGACGATGTAGGTCAGCAGGCGCGTCGCCCCTTCGACGCCGAGCACGAGAAGGCCCGTCGCCATCGGGTCGAGCGTGCCGGCGTGGCCGATCTTGCGGGTGCCGAGCGCCCGCCGCGCGCGCGACACGACGTCATGGCTGGTGATGCCTCCGGGCTTGTCGACCAGGAGGATGCCGGGGCGCACCATCAGCAGAAGTCCCCGAAGACCTGTACGGGGTGGGCGGGGTCGGAGTTCTCGACGATGACGGATGCCGCCGCCTTCGGCCGTGCGGTGGCGAGGTAGTGCTTCTCGGCGTCCGGGAGCTCGGGGCGCGGGGCGCCGATGGGCGGGTTGCTCTCGAGCCAGATCGAGAAGTTCCACAGCCCCCGCACGGCGGCGTCGTGCAGGAAGCGTCCGGAGACGATGAGGACCGCGTCCGCCGGGGCTCCGGCGGAGTCGGCGAACGGCTCACCCGCGCGGAACGGGGCGACGACCCGCTCGCGGACGTCGGCGGCGTGATCGGCGAGAGACGAGCGGACCACCGTCGTGCCGTCGGCGCCGACCGCCGCGGCGAAGGCGTCGGCGAACGTCCCGGCGGCCCCGCCGTCGAGGGCATCGACCGCGACGACCACGCGCCCCGCGCGGTTGTTCTGCCGCATCAGGTCGCGCAGACTTCTCTGCAGGGTCTCGACGGCGTTCTCACTCGACATGCCTCCAGCCTACGATCGACCGCCGACACCGGACCGCTCCGGCCGCCCCGCGACGGCCCGGGCGCGGCATCCCCCGCCGCCGATGAACGCGATCGGTGCTCATCGGCGAGGGCCCGCCCGCCTCCGGCCTCGTAGGCTGGACGGATGCCAGGACTCGCCGCCCCGCTCATCGACTGGTACCGCGGGGCCGCGCGCGACCTGCCGTGGCGCCGCGAGGGCTTCGGGGCGTGGGGCACCCTCGTGAGCGAGTTCATGCTGCAGCAGACCCCGGTCGCCCGCGTCATCCCGCACCTCGAGGCGTGGCTCGCGCGCTGGCCGACGCCGACCGATCTCGCCGCCTCTCCCCCGGGCGACGCGGTGACCCAGTGGGCCAACCTCGGCTACCCGCGCCGCGCCCTGTGGCTGCACCGCGCCGCGGTCGAGATCCGCGATCGGCACGATGGTGTGGTCCCGCGCGACGTGGACGCTCTGCTCGCCCTCACCGGTATCGGCGACTACACCGCGCGCGCGGTGGCGGTCTTCGCGTACGGCGACCGCCATCCCGTCGTCGACACGAACACCCGGCGCGTGCTCGCCCGCGCGGTCGAGGGTCTCGCCCAGCCCGGCCCGCCGCACCGCCGCGACCTCGAGCGCATGGAAGCCGAACTGCCGGCCGACGTCGCCGCAGCGGCGATCGTGAACGCCGCGGCGATGGAGCTCGGCGCGATCGTGTGCACGGCGCGGGCCCCCAAGTGCGAGGCATGCCCGCTGACGAAGCAATGCGCCTGGCGCGCGGCCGGATACCCCGAGTCCGAAGACCGTCGGCGCAAGCAGGCCGCCTACGAGGGAAGCGATCGACAGGCCCGCGGTGCGGTGCTCAAGACCCTCCGCGGCGCGGCTCCCGCGGCCGTCCCCCTCTTCGCGGTGCTGCCCGACTGGCCGGATGCCGCGCAACGCGATCGCGCGATCGACTCGCTCGTGGCCGACGGCCTCGTCGAGGCGATCGACGAGCACCTTCGCCTGCCGGGCCACCCGGCATCCTGATCGGCTCCGCCGCGAGCCTCGAAGCGGCCCGTGCGAAACTCCGGAGAATCGCGCGCCGCGACCCCCGCGAGCCCCTTCCCGGCCGCCCCGAACGCGAAACCTCAGGAGTTCCGCCCGCCCCGGCCCGCGGACACCCCCAGAATGCGAAAAAGGCCGGATGCCACCCGCTCGGGGTGGTATCCGGCCTCACGGTCCGCACGCTCAGATGCGCGCGGCCTCGTCGTCTTCGTCGTCGTCCTCATCGTCGTCGAGGTCGTCATCCTCGTCCGCGCGGGGCTTCACGTACGGATCGGCGTCGCCGGCGTAAGCGGCCGAGGCGGCGAGACCCGCGACCGACTCGTCGCGTTCGCGCGCCTCGCGCAGCAGCGCCGAGATGTGATCGGCGTTCTCGGGGATGCCGTCGAGGATGAACTCCAGCGACGGGGTGAGCCGCGTGTTGAGGTGCTTGCCGACCTCGCTGCGCAGCATCCCGGTCGCGGACTTCAACGCCGCGGCGGTGTCGGCGCGGTGCGCCTCGTCGCCCATCACGGTGTAGAACACCGAGGCGCGCTGCAGGTCGCCCGTGACCCGTACGTCGGTGATCGTGACGAATCCGAGCCGCGGGTCGCGCAACCCCTTCTCGAGGCGCTCCGCGAGCACCACGCGAATGCGGTCCGCCACGCGTGCCTGTCGTTCCCCTGCCACAGCCTTCTCCTTCTCTCATACCGCCGCGAGTGATCGCGGAGGGTAAGCATCCCCATGAGGATGCCGCCCCCAGCGTAGGCCGGAGGGGGTGTGCATTCCTCCGAGCATCGGGGTGGGGGCCCCGCTCTGCTCGGGGGAATGCACACCCCCGCAGGCCGAAGCGGGAGCCGCGCCGATCAGCGCGACCCCCGCCCAGCGGATCAGCCTCGCGGCTTCTCGACCATTTCCGTGGTCTCGATCTCGTCGCCGACCTGGATGTCGTTGAACTTGCCCAGGCCGATACCGCACTCGAAGTCCGTGCGGACCTCGGTGACGTCGTCCTTGAAGCGGCGCAGCGACTCGATGGCCAGGCCGTCGGCCAGCACGACACCGTCGCGGATGACGCGGGCCTTGGCGTTGCGCGTGATCGTTCCCGATCGCACGATGACACCGGCGATGTTGCCGAACTTCGAGGAGCGGAACACCTCGCGGATCTCGGCGACACCCGACTGCACCTCTTCGAACTCCGGCTTGAGCAGGCCCTTGAGCGACTGCTCGACGTCGTCGATTGCGTTGTAGATGACCGAGTAGAACCGCACGTCCACACCCTCGCGGGCGGCACGCTCGCGGGCCTTCGTGTCGGGGCGGACGTTGAAGCCGATCACGATCGCGTTGTCGATCGTGGCCAGGTTGATGTCCGATTCGGTGATCGCACCCACACCGCGGTGGATGATGCGCAGCTGGACGCTGTCGTCGACCTCGATCTTGAGCAGCGACTCCTCGAGCGCCTCGACGGCACCCGACACGTCGCCCTTGATGATGAGGTTGAGCGACTCGACCTTGCCCTCTTCGAGAGCGCGGGTGAAGTCCTCGAGCGAGATGCGCTTGCGGGCCTTGGCCAGCTGGGCGTTGCGCTCGGCGGCTTCGCGCTTCTCGGCGATCTGACGCGCGGTGCGGTCTTCTTCGGTGACGATGAAGACGTCGCCGGCGCGGGGAACCGAGTTCAGACCCTGCACCTGCACGGGACGCGACGGGTAGGCCTCTTCGACCGCTTCGCCGTTCTCGTCCATCATCGCGCGGACGCGGCCGTACGCCGTTCCGGCGACGATCGCGTCGCCGACGCGCAGGGTTCCGGACTGGATGAGCACCGTGGCGACCGAACCGCGACCCTTGTCGAGCTTCGCTTCGATCGCGACACCGCGGGCCGCCTTGTTCGGGTTGGCCGTGAGGTCGAGACCGGCGTCGGCGGTGAGCAGGACCGCATCCAGGAGGGCCTGGATGTTGAGGTTCTGTCGGGCCGAGACGTCGACGAACATGACGTCCCCGCCGTACTCCTCGGCGACCAGACCGTACTCGGTGAGCTGCTGGCGCACCTTGGCCGGGTTGGCGTCGGGCTTGTCGACCTTGTTCACCGCGACCACGATCGGCACGTTCGCCGCCTGGGCGTGGTTCAGCGCCTCGACCGTCTGGGGCATGATGCCGTCGTCGGCCGCGACCACGAGGATCGCGATGTCGGTCACCTGCGCACCACGGGCACGCATGGCGGTGAACGCCTCGTGACCCGGGGTGTCGATGAAGGTGATCGCGCGCTCGATGCCCTCGTGCTCGGTCCAGATCTGGTACGCACCGATGTGCTGCGTGATGCCGCCGGCCTCGCCCGCGACCACGTTGGTCTGGCGGATGGCGTCGAGCAGTCGCGTCTTACCGTGGTCGACGTGGCCCATGACGGTGACCACGGGAGGACGGATCTCGAGATCGTCCTCGCTCTCGGCCTCGAGCTCGGCGTCGAGGTCGAGACCGAAGCCCTCGAGGAGCTCCTTGTCTTCGTCCTCGGGCGAGACCATCTGGATCTTGTAGCCGAGCTCGGCACCGAGCACCTCGAAGGTGGCCTCGTCGAGCGACTCGGTCGCGGTGGCCATCTCGCCCAGGTTGAACAGGATGGTCACGAGCGTGCCGGGCTGCACGGTGTAGCCGCGCAGCGCCTCGAGCTTGTCCGCGAAGTCGGCGATGGAGGCACCGCGGCGCAGACGGATGATCTCGCCGTTGCCCTTCGAGACGTTGACGCCGCCGACGACCGGCGCCGACCGCATCTCGAATTCCTGCCGCTTCGCCCGACGCGACTTACGCTGCTTGGACTTGCCGCCGCCCTTGCCGAAGGCACCCGCGGTGCCACCGCCGGGACCACGGCCGCGGCCACCGCCGCCACCGGGACGACCGGCGAAACCACCGCCGGGAGCGCCGCCACCGGGGCGCTGGAAGCCGCCACCGGCACCGCCGGGACGACCGGGACCGCCGGGACGCTGCTGGAACGGGGCGCCGGGACGACCGCCGCCGCCGGGACGACCGGCACCGCCGGGACGCGGCGCGCCGGGACGCGGCGAACCGGGGCGCGGAGCCTGGGGACGCGGGATGTTGCCGGGGGTCGGGCGCTGGCCCATGCCCTGCGCCGACGCGAACGGGTTGTTACCCGGACGGGGGCCGGCGGGACGCTGGCCCATGCCCTGCGACGAGGCGAACGGGTTGTTGCCCGGACGCGCGCCACCGGGACGCGGGGGCGAGCTGGGGCCGGGCTTGGGCGCACCGGCACCGGGGGTCGGCGCTGCCGACGGAGCCGCGGGCTTCGCGCCGGGCTTGGCCGGGGCGGATGCCGCGGGCGCGGGCGCTGCGGCGGGAGCCGCCGGCGCGGCGGGCTTGGCGGGTCCGGGGGTCGGGCCCGAGGGACGGGCGCCGGGGGTCGCCGCCGGACGGGCCGGGCCCGGGCGGGCGCCGGAACCGGGGCGCGCCGCGGGGGCGGCGGGCTTGGCATCCGACGATCCGGAGGAGCCCTCGGCCGCGAGGGCGGCGCGGAGCTTGCGAGCCACGGGGGGCTCGATGGTGGATGAGGGGCTCTTGACGAACTCGCCGAGCTCCTTCAGCTTCGCAAGCGCGACCTTGCTGTCGACGCCGAGCTCGGAAGCGATCTCGTGCACGCGTGGTTTTGCCACAATTCTCCTGTCTGAGGGCCTACCCCGGACAGGGCAGACCGCTAGTTGCGGACGGGTCTCATTTCGAGCCGTTCACTTCGTGTCCATAGCCGTTCAGCCTTTTCGCTGGAGGGTTGATTCGAAGGTCTGCGTGTCAAGCGGGCCTGACACACGCAATGCTCGTACGAAGGCGCGACGCGCGAGCGCTTTGCTCACGCACGCGTCCGTCTCGTGCACCCACGCTCCCCGGCCCGGCAGCACCGCTCGCTCGTCAGCGACGAGGACCGATCCGTCGGCGACCACACGCAGAAGCGAGGATCGGGGGGCGCGTGCGCGGCATCCGACGCACGTTCGTACGGGTTCCATCCTACACCTCGCGATCGCCCGGACGATCTGACGGTCAGTTGTCTTCAAGGATGCTGTCGGGCTGGATGTCGATCTTGGCGCCGGTCAGCTTGGCGGCGAGGCGGGCGTTCTGACCCTCCTTGCCGATCGCGAGCGACAGCTGATAGTCGGGCACCAGGGCGCGCACGGCCTTGGTCGACGCGTCGAGCACGAACGACGACGTCACCTTCGCCGGTGACAGGGCGTTCGCCACGAAACGCGGCAGCTCGGCGTCGTAGTCGATGATGTCGATCTTCTCGCCGGCGAGCTCCTCGGTGACCGCGCGCACGCGGCGGCCGAGCTCTCCGATGCAGGCGCCCTTGGCGTTCACCGTCGGGTCGTTGGCCTTGACGGCGATCTTGGAGCGGTGCCCGGCCTCGCGGGCGAGCGAGACGATCTCGACGAGACCCGCGGCGATCTCGGGCACCTCGAGGGCGAAGAGCTTGCGGACCAGGCCCGGGTGCGTGCGCGACACGGTGATCTGCGGGCCCTTGTTGCCCTTGGCCACGCTGGTGACGTACACGCGCAGACGGGAGCCGTGCGGGTAGGTCTCGCCCGGCACCTGCTCCTCGGGCGGGAGGATCGCCTCGACCGTGCCGAGGTCGACGTGCACCATGCGGGGGTTGGGTCCCTGCTGCACGACGCCGGCGACGATGTCGCCCTCCTTGCCGCGGAACTCGCCCAGCACCGCGTCGTCGGCGATGTCGCGCAGACGCTGGCTGATGACCTGCTTGGCCGCGAAGGCGGCGATGCGGCCGAAGTCGTCGGGAGCCTGCTCCTCTTCGCCGATGACGGCGCCCTCGTCGTCGGTGACGGGGGTGAAGATGCCCACGTGACCGGTCTTGCGATCGAGCGAGGCGCGGGCGCCCGCCGGGATCTCGCCCTCGGACGAGATGTGCTTGGCGTAGGCGGTCAGGATCGCCTGCTCGATGATGCGCGCGAGTTCGTCGAAGGGGATCTCCTTCTCGCGTTCGATCGTCTTGAGAAGTGCGAGATCGATGTCCACAAGGCCCTCCGTTGTTCAGCTTTCGTCGGCGCGACCGGCGCCGACAACCCTCCTACGATACCCGGGATGCCACCCGGCTCGCGACCCGCGGAACGTCGGACCCCTCGCGCTCGGCGACACGACGCAGGAGGATCCGGGCGAAATGGCGCGTTGCACGAGAACCGGCGGCCTCGGACGGTGGATCTCCTGCGCTGTGTCGATCCGGCTCCGCCGCCCTCACAGACGCTCGAGCGGATTCGCGGCGAGCTTGGCCACCACTCCCCCGTCGACCAGGCGCCGCGCGGCGGTGTCGGGCTTGCGGGCGGCCTGGTCGCGCACGCACGCGCCGAACTCCTCGGCGAGGGCGCCGCGCGGGTGGGCGGCGAGCACCTCCCGGCGGAAGTCCTCGGGCAGCGCGTCGGGGCGGGCCCCCGAGATGTCGAGGCCCGTCGCGATCTCGAGCAGGTACCCCTCGGCATCCTCCGTCGGATCCACGCCCGGCCAGTTGTGCCGCACCACGACCTCGAGCACGCGTTCGCGTCGGGGCTGCTCCCACCCCGCGCCCGCGGTCAGTGCGACGCCGACGTGACCGCCGGCGTGCTCGTACGAGATCGTGTGGTTGTCGAACTCCGTCACCGTTCCGATGTCGTGCAGCACCGCCGCGACGTACAGCAGCTCTCGGTCGATGCCCCGGATGCCGTCGACCACCGCGAACGCCTCGGCCCACAGCCACGACCGCAGCACGTGCGCCGTGATCGCGGGCGACTGGTACTGCTGCGCCAGCGCGAGGGCGCCGCGGGCGGCGAGGGTGTCGGGAACGGGGAAGTCGCTGATGCGCACGGGGCCTCCGGGATCGGGTGGACCCCCACTCTCGCGGAACCCGCGCTCGTCGACCAGACGCGCGGCGGCCACCCTTCGCAGCCTTCCCGCCAGCGCGCGGGCAGGACGCAGGAGATCCGGGCGCCGAACGCCACGACGACCGCGCGGTTCCGCGGGGCGCGGGCCGCGCGGCATCCGGATCTCCTGCGTTGTGAACCCGCCCCGCCGGCCACCGCCCTGCGTCCCGCACCCGCCCCGCCGGCCACCGCCCCGCGTCCCGCACCCGCCCCGCGTTCCACCGCCGGAACGACGGATGCCGCGGCCTCGGGCGAGCGCCCGGGTCGCGGCATCCGCGGGCCGCGTCAGCTCACCGGGGTGGCGTGCCAGATGCGGTCGAGGTAGTCGCGCATCGCGCGGTCGGAGGAGAAGTATCCGCTGCGAGCCACATTGAGGATCGCCGAGCGCACCCACGCGTCCTGGTCGGCGTAGGCGGCGTCGACGCGGTCCTGCGCGTCGAGGTACGAGCGGAAGTCGGCGAGCGCCATGAAGCGGTCGTCGTACAGCAGGTTCGACACGAGGGGCTCGAACACGGTGCGGTCGCCGCCCGAGAACGCCCCCGACGCGATGAGGTCGATCGCGCGACGCAGCTCGTCGTCGGCCTGGTAGAAGTCGGCGGGGCGGTAGCCCTCGGCCCACAGCGCCTCGACCTCGGGCTCGCTCATACCGAAGAGGAAGAAGTTGTCGTCGCCGACGAGCTGACGGATCTCGACGTTCGCCCCGTCGTCGGTGCCGATGGTGAGGGCACCGTTGAGGGCGAGCTTCATGTTGCCGGTTCCGGAGGCCTCCTTGCCGGCGAGCGAGATCTGCTCCGACAGGTCGGCAGCGGGGATGATGCTCTCGGCGAGGGTCACGTTGTAGTTCGCCGGGTACAGCACCTTCAGCGTGCCCTTGACGCGCTCGTCGGCACTCACGACCTCGCCGACGGCGTTGATGAGGTGGATGATGCGCTTGGCCATGCCGTAGCCGGGGGCGGCCTTGGCGCCGAAGAGGAACGTGCGCGGCTGCACGGTGTCGACGTCGAGGCGACCCGAGACGATGCCCTCGTAGGTGCTGACGATGTGCAGAACCTTCAGCGTCTGCCGCTTGTACTCGTGCAGGCGCTTGATCATCACGTCGAGCATGTGGCCGTCGTCGAGCGGCTGGTCTCCGCGCGCCTCGAGCACGCGGGCGAAGCGGCGCTTGTTGGCGGCCTTGACCGCGGCGAACCGCTCGCGGAAGTCGCTGTCGTCGGCGAGGGCCTCCAGGCCCCGAAGGCGCTCCAGATCGACGGTCCAGCCCGCGCCGAGGGCTTCGGTGATGAGGGCGGAGAGGTCGGGGTTCGCCAGGCGCAGGAAGCGGCGCGGCGTGACGCCGTTCGTGACGTTGGTGAACTTGTCGGGCCACATCGTGGCGAAGTCCTTCAGCACGTTGTCGCGCAGCAGCTGCGAGTGCAGCTCGGCGACGCCGTTGACCTTGGAGCCGGCGACGGTCGCGAGGTACGCCATGCGCACGGAGCGGAACGGGTGCTCCCCGATGATCGACATGTTGCGGATGAGCATCTCGTCGTCGCCGAAGCGCTCGCGCACCTCGAGCAGGAACTCGTCGTTGATGCGGTAGATGATCTCGAGGTGGCGCGGAAGGAGCCGACCGAGCAGATCGACCGACCAGACCTCGAGCGCCTCGGGCAGCAGCGTGTGGCACGTGTACGCGAAGCACTTCTGCGTGATGGCCCACGCGGCATCCCACTCGAGCTTCTTCTCGTCGACGAGCACGCGCATGAGCTCCGGCACGCCGATGACGGGGTGCGTGTCGTTGAGCTGGAAGATCACGCGCTCGGGGAGCTTCTCGAGGTCGAAGTCGTCGGGCAGGACGTTCTCGATGAAGTCGGCGATGGATGCCGCGACGAAGAAGTACTGCTGCTGCAGGCGCAGCTCCTTGCCCTGGGGGGTGGAGTCCTCGGGGTAGAGCACCTTGGAGATGTTCTCGGCGAAGGTCTGCGCGCGCACCGACTCGACGTAGTCGCCGGAGTTGAAGGTGTGCAGGTCGAAGGCGTTGGTGGCCACCGCGCGCCACAGGCGCAGGGTGTTCACGCGGCCGTTGTGGTAGCCGGGGACCATCATGTTGTAGGGCACCGCGAGCACGTTCCACTCGGGGACCCAGCGAGTGCGCTCGACGCCCTCGTCGTCGTAGGTCTCGGTGGTTCCGGCGAACGAGATCGTCTGCGCGGCCTCGGGGTGGGCGAAATCCCAGGGCGAGCCCATGCGCAGCCACGCGTCGGGCTGCTCGACCTGCTGTCCGTCGGCGAAGGCCTGACGGAAGATCCCGTACTCGTAGCGGATGCCGTACCCGATCGCCGGGATGCTCATGGTCGCGAGCGAGTCGACGAAGCAGGCGGCCAGGCGTCCGAGGCCGCCGTTGCCCAGGCCCGGCTCGATCTCGACCGCGCGGAGGTCGTCGATGTCGATGCCGCACTGTGCGAGTGCCTCGGTGGCGATGTCGGTCAGGCGCGCGGCGAGGAGGTTGTTGTCGAGCTGACGGCCGAGCAGGTACTCGGCCGAGAGGTAGCAGACGGTCTTGTTCTGCTGCGCCTTCTGCTGGGCGCGATCGTCGAACCAGCGCGCCATGAGGTAGTCGCGGACCGTGTACGCCAGGGCCAGGTACTGGTCGTTGACGTCGGAGTTCGACAGCGTCACCCCCTGGTCGAAGTTCAGGTTCTGCAGGAACTGCTTCGCGAAGCCGTCGACGGATGCCGCGGGGGCGACGACGGGCGCGAGAGCCAGGGGGTGAGTGGGGCGCAGCTCAGGGGTGTTCTCGGGCACCCTCCGACCGTAATCAGAACCCCCTCCGCCTGCCAAGACGTCATTCGAGCCGACACATGATCTTCACCCGTTCGCCGCACGGGCGGAACCGCCTCGGACGGGCCCGACGGGTCAGCGCAGCCCGCAGCCGTTCACGACCTGGTCCGTGCGGTCGATGAGGTTCTTCGTCCACGTGTAGAGCACCGGGAGGAAGCGCGACTTCGGCAGGATCGGGCGCAGGTGGTCGTATCCGGCGTAGGTGGCCCAGCGCACCGGCTGCCCCTCCGCGCACAGCTTCTGCACGTAGTCGCGCTGCAGCGTCGGCGGGATGACCTCGTCGTCGGCGCCCCACGCGACGAGCATGGGCGTGCCCAGCGGCGCGGTCATGGCGTTCTCGGCGAGACGGCGACCGAGCGCTCCCGACGTCAGATCGGCGCTGTACAGCGGCCGATCCTCCGACACGCCCAGCGCGGTGAGCACCGAGACCACGACGCCCGGTTCGCTCGGGCACCGCTGGGTCATCTCGAGCACGATCGAGCGCGACCCCTCGGCGATGTAATCGTCGAGGTCCACGTCGGCGTAGGTCTCGGAGTACGGCACGAGCACCCACGACGTGATCACCGACAGCATCGCGTTCGGCGGTCCCGAGAGCAGTTCGCGCGCGAGAGCGGGCGGATCGGCGACCGGGGCGACCACCGCGGTGCCGAGCACGTCGAGGCCCGGGGCGTAGTCCTTCGCGATCGCCGTGGTCCACAGCGCCGCGTGGCCGCCCTGCGAGTGCCCCCACACGACGGTGTCGGGCGAGAGCGTGAGGTCGGTGCGCAGCTCGCTCGTGGCCAGCACGGCGTCGAGGGACGATCGGGCCTCGCCCTCCCCGATGAGGTACGGGTAGGCGCCGGGGGCGCCCTGTCCCGAGAAGTCCGAGGCGACGACGACCCACCCGGCCTTGAGCGCCTGCTCGAGCGCGGGGATCGACCACTTGGTCGCGGAGGCGTCGCGCAGGCTCGGCGCGCACCCCTGGGCGACGCCGGTCGTGCCGTGATTCCAGACGATGACCGGGCGCGGACCCGCGGGGGGATCCTTCGGCACGATCACGAGCGCGCTGGCCACGGCCGGTCGGTTCTCGGCATCCCGTGTGGTGTAGAGGATGCGCGAGACGTCGCCGTTCTCGGGGAGGCGTCCGAGGTAGGCGTCGGAGCGGATGAGCCGGCCGTGCCCGCTGGGCACCTGCGCCGGCGGGTCGTAGAACGCATCGACCACCGGGGCTCCGGCGTCGAGCCAGTCGTTCAGCCACCACCCGCCCGCCGCGGTGGCCACCAGTACGAGCGAGAGGGCGTAGCGACCGGCGGCCGCCCACCCCGCGCGCACGCGCCGCCGCCGCACCGCGCGCTGCGCGTCGAAGGGCTCCGTTCGCGGCCGCGGACGACGGATGCCGGCGATCCCGCGCCCGAGCACCCCGAAACCGAACACGATCGTGCGCACACCGAAGACGACCGCCAGCACGAGCACCGTGACATCCGGCCAGGTGAAGGAGAGCACGCCGAACGCCACCTGGGCCACGCCCCACGAGAGGGCGAGCACGCGCGCGCTGACCCCTCCCCGACTGACCGCGCGCCCGATCGAAGCGAGACCGCCGATCACGAGCAGCACGGCGAGCACCGGCGGCAGCAGCTCGAGGCTGCGGCCCAGCCAGACGAGCACGGCGATGCCCGCGATGATCCACGCCGCCGACACCGAGCGGGCCCACCAGCTCGCGGGGCGACCGACGAGCTCGAGGATGCCCATGACCACGGCGCTCGCGCCCACGTACACGCCCAGGAGCACGAGCGAGGTGAGCGGGCGCGAGAGGATCAGCGCACCGAGCACCACCACGACGACGCCGACGATCAGGAGCACCCGCGGGGGCGCGTCGCGCACGAGGGCGGGGAGGGCGTTCCACCGGCGCAGGTGCGGTCGGCGGGTGGCGGGCATCAGGCCATGATAGGCATCACGTCGGCGGGCCCGACGCCCCTCGCGCGGACACCGGTTGCGCGCCTACGGTGGCGTGATGTCGACCCCCGCCCGCGCCGCCGCCCGTGACGCGGAGGCCAACCCCGCGTTCCGCGTCGCCGCGCGCGCCGGGTACGCCGCGAACGGCGTCCTGCACCTGCTGATCGGCGGGCTGGTGATCGCCGTCGGCTTCGGCGCGCAGGAGGACAGCGATCAGACGGGGGCGTTCCGCGCCCTCGCGGCCGTGCCCCTCGGGGCGGCGGCGTTGTGGGCCCTCGCGGTCGGTCTCGTCGCCCTCGGGGGCTGGCATCTGCTGCAGGCGTTCGCGCCCCGCCACCTCACCGTGTGGCGCCGGATCGGCCGGATCCTCACCGAGGCGCCGCAGGGCGTGGTCTTCGTCGCGATCGGTCTCGTCTCGGCATCCGTCGCCCTCGGTGCGCGCCCGCGCGCCGAACAAGCCGCGGAAGACCTCAGCGAGGGCGTGCTGACGTGGTCGGTCGGCGGGTTCGTGCTCGGGACGGTCGGCGTCGCGGTGGCCGCGGTGGGCGTCGGGTTCGTGTGGATGGGGGTGCGCCGGTCGTTCCACACGAAGGTGCGCACGCCCGACGGACCGGCGGGCTTCGCCCTGACGACCCTCGGGGTGATCGGATTCGTGACGAAGGGAATCGCGCTGCTGATCGTCGGCACGCTCGTCGTCGTCGCGGCCGTCACCGTCGAGCCCGACACGGCGGGCGGACTCGACGGGGCCGTGTCGGCGGTGCTCGCGGTGCCCGCGGGCCCGCTGCTCGCCTGCCTCGTCGGCCTCGGCTTCGTCGCCTACGGCGTGTTCACGGTCTTCCGGTCACGGTACGCCCGCCTCGACGCGTGAGCGGCGGCCCGCGTCGACCGGGCCCAGCTGAACGGTCGTCCGGGCCCGAGCACAACGCAGGAGATCGGCGTCCAGTCGTCGCCGGCGGGCCCGCGCCCACGCCCGTGACCGCCCGACGTTCGCCGGATCTCCTGCGTCGTGCACTCCGTCGCGGGAAGCACGACCCGCGCGGTCAGTCCAGGTCGGGGTCGCGCCCCGTCCGCTCGCCCGTCTCGAGCCCGGCGATCCGCGAGCGATCGTCGGCGTCGAGCGTGAAGTCGAACACGTCCCCGTTCTCGCGGATGCGGTCCAGCGACACCGACTTGGGGAAGACCACGAGGTCGCGGTCGAGGTGCCAGCGGATGACGACCTGAGCGGGGGTCTTGCCGTACTTCGCGGCGATCTGCGACAGCACCGGCTCGTCGAGCAGGCCACCGCGCGCGAGCGGGGCCCACGACTCGGTCACGATGCCGTGCGCCGCGTGCCACGCGACGAGCTCGTCCTGCGGGAAGCGCGGGTGCAGCTCGACCTGGTTGACCGCCGGCAGCACGCCCGTCTCGTCGCGCAGGCGCTCCAGGTGCGGGACCGAGAAGTTGCTCACGCCGATCGAGGTGGCGCGCCCCTCCTGCTGCAGGCGCAGCAGCGCCTTCCAGGTGTCGACGTACCGGTCGGCGCTCGGGATGGGCCAGTGGATCAGGTACAGGTCGACCCGGTCGAGGCCGAGCTTCGCGGCGCTGTCGTCGAACGCCCGCAGCGTGCGGTCGAAGCCCTGATCGTCGTTCCAGACCTTGGTCGTGACGAAGACCTCGTCGCGGTCCAGGCCCGACGCACGCAGTCCCGCGCCGACCTCCGCCTCGTTGCCGTAGAGGGCCGCGGTGTCGACGTGGCGGTAGCCCGCGGCGAGCGCGCCCTCCACGAGGTCGGCGGTGACCTCGGCCGGCACCTTGTACGTACCGACGCCGAGCTGCGGGATCGTGGAGCCGTCGCTCAGCGACAGGCGGGGAGCGGAGATCATGGCATCCACGCTACCGATGGTTCCGCCCTCCCGGCAGACCCCCCGACGACCGCGAAACGGCATCTCGCCGACGAGTCGGTTGCAGCCTGCAACGGTTTCGTCAGCGAGATGCCTTCTCGCGCTGAAGAGGCGCCGGAGCGGCGACGTCAGCGGGTCAGAGCCGCCACGGCGTCGTCGACCGACACCGTCTCGCGCTCGCCCGTGCGGCGGTCCCACATCTCGACCTGGCCGTCGGCCGCGCCGCGGCCCACGATGAGGATGCGCGGGATGCCGACGAGCTCGGCGTCGCCGAACTTCACACCGGGCGAGACCTTGGGGCGGTCGTCGTAGAGCACGTCGAGTCCCGCGGTCTCGAGCCGGTCGGAGACGGATGCCGCGAGCTCGAACGCCGCCGCATCGCGGCCGGTGGCCACCACGTGCACGTCGAACGGCGCGACCGACTCCGGCCAGATCAGACCCTTGTCGTCGTTGTTGAGCTCGGCGATGATCGCGAGGATGCGGGTCACGCCGATGCCGTACGAGCCCATCGTGACCGTGGCGAGCTTGCCGTTCTCGTCGAGGACCTTCAGGCCCAGGGCCTCGGCGTACTTGCGGCCGAGCTGGAAGACGTGGCCGATCTCCATGCCGCGCGCGAGCTCCACGGGGCCCGAGCCGTCGGGAGCCGGGTCGCCGGCGCGCACGGTCGAGACCTCGACGAAGCCGTCGCCGACGAAGTCGCGACCGGCGACGAGCGAGTGCACGTGCTTCTGGTCGACGTTGGCGCCGGTGATCCACGCGGTTCCGTCGACCACGCGGGGGTCGAGCACGTAGCGGATCTTCGTCGCCGACTCCTCGCCCAGAACGGGACCGGTGGGGGACCAGGGGCCGATGTAGCCCTTGACCAGGAGCGGGTTCTCGGCGAAGTCCTTCTCGGTCGCGGCCTCGACCTCGGCCGGGGCGAAGGCGACCTCGACGCGCTTGTCGTCGACGTCGCGGTCGCCGGGCAGCCCCACGACGACCAGTTCGCGCGTGCCGTCGAGGTGGGTGAGGGCGAGGACGACGTTCTTGAGCGTGTGCGCGGCGGTCCACGCGGTGGCCTCGTCGGTCGCGGGTCCGGCGATGCCGGGGGCGGGGGCGTCGAGGTGCGCGTTGGCGTGGTCGACGAGGGTCGCGATCGTGGGCGTGTTCGGGGAGTCGAAGATCACGGCATCCGGCTGTCCCTCGATCGGGAGGGCCTCGGGCGCGACGGTCGTGAAGGCCTCGACGTTCGCGGCGTAGCCGCCCGCGGAGCGCACGAAGGTGTCTTCGCCGATGGGGGTCGGGTGCAGGAACTCCTCGGACTTCGACCCGCCCATCGCGCCGGCGTCGGCGGCGACGATGACGTACTCGAGCCCCAGACGCGTGAAAATGCGCTCGTAGGCGTCGCGCTGCGCCTGGTACGAGGCGTCGAGACCGGCGTCGGTCGCGTCGAACGAGTACGCGTCCTTCATCGTGAACTCGCGGCCGCGCAGGAGACCGGCGCGGGGACGCGCCTCGTCGCGGTACTTGTCCTGGATCTGGTAGATCGTCAGCGGCAGGTCCTTGTACGACGAGTAGAGGTCCTTCACCAGCAGGGTGAACATCTCCTCGTGCGTGGGCGCGAGCAGGTAGTCGGCGCCCTTGCGGTCCTGCAGGCGGAACAGGGCGTCGCCGTACTCCTCCCAGCGGCCGGTGACCTCGTAGGGCTCTCGCGGCAGCAGCGCCGGGAAGTGCACCTCGAACGCGCCGGCGTTCGCCATCTCCTCGCGCACGACGGCCTCGATCTTGGCCTTGACCTTCAGTCCGAGAGGCAGCCACGCGAAGATACCCGGGGCGTTGCGGCGGATGTAGCCGGCGCGCACGAGCAGGCGGTGGCTCGTGACCTCGGCATCCGAGGGGTCTTCGCGGAGCGTGCGGAGGAAGTAGTTCGACAGACGGGTGACCACGAGAGTCGAGTCTAGGCCGCGCGGACCGGAGGGACGGATGCCGGACGCCTCACGCCGCCACGTCCGGATCGCCCGCGAGCCGCGACACGAGGTCGACCCACTCATCGACGCCCCGCCCGTTGCCGTACACGGTGAGCCGGGTCTCCCCGACGATCGCGATGATCGTGATCCCCGCACCGTTCGACGTGCCGTCCTCGATCCAGGCGGCCGACGTCCCCGGGACCTCGATCGGTCGCAGGGAGCGCTCCTCGAGGTCGGCGGCGGTGGGCTCGCCCAGGAGCGGCTGCGTGTAGAAGCCGAGGGCGAGGGCCCGACCGGAGTCGTCGGTCGGATACGACGACCATCCGCAGAATCGAGCGACCCCCGCGGCCACGGCGATGTCCCAGACCGGCCCGGAGGCGATGTTGTCGCTGGGGTAGCCGGTCTCGACGTCGGCACCCGCCCAGTCCGACACCAGGGCGTCGAGCACCGCGCACGCTTGAAGGGGCGCTCCGGCCACCTCGACACGGGGGACGCCGACGGCGCCCGCGAGACGCGGCTCGACGGTGGACAGCACGTCCTCGGCCGCCGCGCGCACGCGTTCCACCGCCGCGGTGACCTCCGGCGACGGGTCGCGGTTGTACGCCGGGTCCCACCAATTCACGCCGACCCACAGGTCGCCGATCGTCTTCTCGGCGAGGCAGAGCTCGCCCGGGCCGCAGCGCTCGTCGGCGCGCCACGCATCGACGGTACCGGCGGGAAGCGCCGCGCTCGGCAGCACCGTGACGCTGAAGCCGTCCAGGTCCGTCGACCATGCGCATGAGAGCCCGCCGAGCAGTCCCAGCATGTCGTTCTGCACCGGTGGAGTCGACCGGATGCTGTTCGCGAACGGTGAGGCGACCGCGTCCTGGACGAATCCGCTCGCCTCATCGGCGTCGAGCAGGGCGTCGCACCGACCGCCGAGCACGACGGCGGGTTCCGGCCGCGCCGGGGGCGAGACCGATGACGCGCTCGGGGTCGGGGTGGGTGCGGGTTCGAGGATCGAGGACGTCGGGCTCGGTGACGGCGAGGTGGCGACCTGCGGGGCGCTCCGGGTCGAGGTCACCGCCACTCCCCCGGCGATGCCGACCACCAGCACCGCCGCGATCGATCCGGCGACCCAGGCGCCGCGATGCGCTCCGGCCGGCTTGATGTCGCGGGCGCCGCCCACGATGCGGGCGCGCAGAGCGGCGCGCTCGTCGGGCGTCAATTCGTCGTTCATGCCCGAACCCCTTCCCGCGCGATGTCGTCGCGCAGCTTCGCCTTCGCGCGGGCCAACCGCGACTTCACCGTGCCGGCCGGAATGCCGAGGACCTGGGCGATCTCGCGTTCCGCGTAGCCTTCCAGCACCGCGAGCACGACGACCGCCTGCTCCCGTTCGGGGAGCCGCTTGAGCGCCGCCATCACACCGCTGTCGTCGTGGTCGTGCGACGCCCGCGGCTCGGTCACCGGCGCGCGGTCCAGCAGTGCTCGGTACCGCCGGCCCGCTCGTTCGAGGTTGCGTGCGCAGTGGGCGACGGTCGTCAGCAACCACGGCAGGGGCGAGCCGTCGACCAGGCGCACCGACGCGCGCTTGCGCCACAGCTCGAAGAACGCCACGGTCACGGCATCCCGCGCGTCCTCCCGCGCCGTCAGCAGCCGCGCGGCGTGCCGGAACAGGCGCCCCTCGTAGCGGTCGAACAGCGCGCCGAGCGCGAGCTCGTCACCCTGGCGTACCCGGTCCCACAGCCCGGTGTCGTCGTCATCCACACTCTGTAGTGTCCGCGAATCCCCGTTCGGTTCCCACGCGGACGAGGCCGCGGATAACGAAACGGTGACGGTGGTCAGCCGGCTCGCCGCCCGAGGTGCAGCACCGCGCGCGTGACGAGCCCCGCCAGCAGCGCCCAGAACGCGGCGCTCACCCCGAATACCGCGATCCCGGATGCCGCGACGAGGAAGGTCACCACCGCGGGCACCCGCTCGCCGGGGTCGTCGATCGCCTGCTGCACCGCGGATCCGAAGGCCCCGAACAGGGCGACGCCGGCGACCGCGGGGATGACCCCCGCCGGAGCGAGCAGCACGATCGCCGCGAAGGCCGCTGACAGGGCCCCGAGCACGAGGTACGTCCCCCCGGCAGACACGCCCGCGACCCACCGGCGACGCGGGTCGGGGTGCGCGTCGGGACCCGCCGCGATCGCCGCGCTGATGGCGCCGAGGTTCATCACGTGACCGCCGAACCCGGCGGCCGCCGCCGAACCGAGCCCGGTGACGAGCATCGCCGGACGCCACGGGATCGTGTAGCCGAGGCTCTTCATCACCGCGACCCCGGGCACGTTCTGCGAGGCCATCGTGACGACGAACAGGGGCAGGGCGATCCCCACCACGGCGCCGACGGTGAGGGTCGGGACGGTGAACTCGAGCCGCGGCAGCAGAGAAGCGGCATCCGTGTCGACGCCGGAGCGGGTCAACTCGACCGCGACGACGACGATCGCCGCGACGAAGGCGAGCGGAACCGCCCACCGCGGGAGCAGGCGGGATGCCACGAGCCACACGATCAGCACGGGCGCGACGCCCCACGGGTCTTCGACCAGGCCGACGAACGGGGCGATGCACAGCGGCAGGAGGACACCCGCGAGCATCGCCTGCGCGATCGAGGGAGGGATCCGCGCGATGAGGGCGCCGAGCGGGGGGAACAGGGCCGTGCAGAGGATGAGCGCGGCACAGACGAAGAAGCCGCCCACGACCGCCGGCCACCCGCCGTCGACCGCGCCGGTCGCCGCGAGCAGGGCGACGCCCGGGGTCGACCACGCCACGGTGATGGGGATGCGGAAGCGTCCCGCCAGCACGATGCATCCGATGCCGACGACGATCGAGATCGCGAGCAGCCCGCTCGCGGCCTGGGCCGGAGAGGCGCCGACCGTACGAAGACCGGTCAGCACGACGGCGAAGGTGCTCGTGAAACCGACGAGGGCGGTCACGACCCCGGCGACGAGCGGACGGGCGAGAGAGGGCGCGGGAGTCACGGTCATGGGACTCCCGACGCTATCGGACGACCGGGCGCCGCCCCGCGCCGGGCGGCTCAGGCCGTGATGACCTGCGCGGTCCCGGGCGCGGCATCCGGGCCCATCTCATCGGCGAGGCGGTTGGCCTCCTCGATGAGGGTCTGGACGATCTCGGCCTCGGGCACGGTCTTGATGACCTGGCCCTTGACGAAGATCTGGCCCTTGCCGTTGCCCGACGCCACGCCGAGGTCGGCGTCGCGCGCCTCTCCGGGACCGTTCACGACGCAGCCCATGACGGCCACGCGCAGCGGCACGGTCATGTCCTTCAGGCCCTCGGTGACGTTGTCGGCGAGCGTGTAGACGTCGACCTGCGCGCGACCGCACGAGGGGCACGAGACGATCTCGAGCTTGCGCTCGCGCAGGTTGAGCGACTGCAGGATCTGGTGGCCGACCTTGACCTCTTCGGCCGGCGGGGCCGACAGCGAGACGCGGATCGTGTCGCCGATGCCCTCGGAGAGCAGGATGCCGAAGGCCGTGGCGCTCTTGATCGTGCCCTGGAACGCGGGGCCGGCCTCGGTCACGCCGAGGTGCAGGGGCCAGTCGCCCCGCTCGGCGAGAAGGCGGTACGCCTTGACCATGACGATCGGGTCGTTGTGCTTGACCGAGATCTTGAAGTCGTGGAAGTCGTGCTCCTCGAACAGCGAGGCCTCCCACACGGCGCTCTCCACGAGCGCCTCGGGCGTGGCCTTGCCGTACTTCTCGAGCAGGCGGCGGTCGAGCGAACCGGCGTTCACGCCGATGCGCAGCGACACCCCGGCGTCCTTGGCCGCCTTCGCGATCGCGCCGACCTGGTCGTCGAACTTGCGGATGTTGCCGGGGTTCACGCGCACGGCGCCGCAGCCGGCGTCGATCGCCTGGAAGACGTACTTCGGCTGGAAGTGGATGTCGGCGATGACCGGGATCTGGCTCTTCTTGGCGATGATGTGCAGCACGTCGGCGTCGTCCTGCGACGGTACGGCCACGCGCACGATCTCGCAGCCGGATGCCGTGAGCTCGGCGATCTGCTGCAGGGTGGCGTTGATGTTCGTCGTCGGCGTCGTCGTCATCGACTGCACGCTCACGGGGGCGTCGCCCCCGACGAGCACCTTGCCGACCCGGATCTGACGGGTCTTGCGACGGGGAGCGAGGGTCTCCGGCACGCGGGGCATTCCGAGATTCACAGCAGGCACGCGCTCAGCCTACGCCGCCCTCGCTGCACGGAGTCGGAACAGGCTGCGAATGCTCCCTGTGGTAGGTTCGGCGCCATGCGCGCGCATTTCAGCTGGTGGCCCACCGTCTAGGCGGTGAGCTCGCGTGCGACAGACCGCCCTCCCTCGGGATCCGGGCGGTCTTCGTGTTTTCGGCGGCCGCATAGGACCCTCGCTCACAGACGGAAGTACTTCGATGACCGGGCCCGACCCCTCCTCTCCGCTCCACAGCCTCCTCGCCGGCGACGCGCCGTTCGCGCTCATCGCGCGCGACCCCGACACCGTCGAGGTGCTCACGGGCGACGTCGTCGACGTCGAGCTCCTCGCGGACATCCCCCTGATCGACGACGACGGGACCGCTCGGGAGGTCCTCGCGCTCGTCCCCTTCCGCCAGGTGCGCGAGCGCGGGTTCGTGTGCCACGACGACGGTGCGCCGCTGCGCTGCCTGGTCATCGGGGAGCGGACGATCCTGTCGCGCGCGGAGGTCATGGCATCCCTGCCCTCCTCCCCCGTTCACCTCGACGGAGCGGGCTTCGACATCGCCGACGAGGACTACGCCGACATCGTGCGCCGCGTGATCGCCGACGAGATCGGTCGGGGCGAGGGCGCGAACTTCGTCATCCGCCGCGACTTCGTCGCCGACGTCGACGCCGACCCGCGCGTGGCGGCGCTGACGTGGTTCCGCGCGCTGCTCGAACACGAGAAGGGCGCGTACTGGACCTTCGCCGTCGTCACCGACGGGCATGTCGCGGTCGGCGCGAGCCCCGAGGCGCACGTCAGCGCTCGCGACGGCGTGGTCACGATGAACCCGATCTCGGGCACGTTCCGCCACCCGGCGGGCGGGTCGACGGCCGAGACCCTGGCGGAGTTCCTGCGCTCGACCAAGGAGACCGAGGAGCTCTTCATGGTCGTCGACGAGGAGCTGAAGATGATGAGCGCCGTCTGCAGCGACGGCGGCCGCATCACGGGCCCGCACCTGAAGGAGATGTCGCGGCTGACCCACACCGAGTACATGCTCCGCGGGCACAGCGACCTCGATCCCCGCGACATCCTGCGCGAGACGATGTTCGCCCCCACCGTCACGGGCTCGCCCATGCAGAACGCGTGCACGGTCATCGCCCGTCACGAGACGACCCCGCGCGGTTACTACTCCGGCGTCGCGGCGCTGTTCACGCCGAACAGCGACGCCGGCGGACCGTCCCACGATCTCGACGCGCCGATCCTCATCCGCACCGCCTACCTCGTCGACGGGCGCCTGCGCGTACCGGTGGGAGCGACGCTCGTGCGGCACTCCGACCCGTACGGCGAGGTCGGCGAGACGCACGGCAAGGCCGCGGGCGTGCTCGGCGCGATCGGCGCGATCCCGCGCGACGTGCCCGTCGCCCCCGCCGAGGCGGACCCCGACGCCCCCGTCGCCGAGCGCCGACCGCTCGCCGAGGATCCCGCGATCGCCGAGCTCCTGGCCTCGCGCAACGAGCGTCTCGCCCCGTTCTGGATGAACCCGCAGGACCCCGAAGGATCGGGACCGTTCGCCGGCCGCACCGCCCTCGTCGTGGATGCCGAGGACCGCTTCACCACGATGCTCGCCCACCAGCTGCGCCACCTCGGGCTCGACACCCGCATCGTGCACTGGGCCGAGGTGACCGATGCGGAGGTGGATGCCGCCGACCTCGTCGTCTCGGGCCCGGGACCGGGCGACCCGCGCGACGCCGACAGCGCCCGCATCGCCGCCATGCACGGGGTCGTCGCGCGGCGGCTGAGCGACTCCGCTCCGCTGCTGGCGGTGTGCCTGAGCCACCAGATCCTCGCCGACCAGCTGGGGATCGACCTCGCCCCCCTCGCGCAGCCGCACCAGGGCCTGCAGAAGAGCGTCGACGTGTTCGGCGAACCGGCGTCGATCGGGTTCTACAACACGTTCACGGCGCGCGTCGTGCCCGGCACCTCGCAGCGGGGGCTCACGACAGGTCGCGGATCGGTGACGACCGAGATCATCACCGAGGTCGCGGCGGATGCCGAGACCGGCGACGTGTACGCCCTCCGCGGCCCCGGGTTCGCGAGCGTGCAGGGGCACCTCGAGTCGATCCTGTCGCGCGACGGCATGCGGACACTGGAGCGGCTGATCTCGCACGTGCTCTGACGGCGGGCGCCCACGCGGGAGTCCGGCGGCACCCCGCACTCCACGCGGATGCGGGCGCGCGGTGGCCGCTCGGGCGTCCCGCGCTCCGGGTCGACGCGCCTGTCGCGACGTCAGCCGGGTGAGCTCGGCGGGCGCGATGAGGTTCACCGCGAGCTGGTCCTGCAACGACGACACCGCGACGTCGGACCGGCCTCCTGGACGACCCGGACCTGAGCACCCTGGGGAGCATCTTCCCGGCGCTCCGTCAGTACAAGATGAAGAACGGCGACGGCAAGCCGACCCTGGGTTACTTCGCTGAGAAAGTGGCCGCTAGCCCCGACCTCCAGCGCTTCGCCGTCTACCAGACCACGGTTGACGATGACGGCAACTGGGCCGCTACGAACGTCGTGGACTCCATCGACTTCATCCAGCTACTCATCGCCCAGACGGCGCAACTCAACGCACGGGTAGCGGAGCTACAAGCGCGACTAGCCGCGCCGAAGTAAGTCCGGCAAGGAAAGACGGAAGGCGCGCCCCCCAAGAGGGGCGCGCCTTCGATCTGCTGGACCGCTTAGATGCGAACCGTGAACGTCGTACCGCAGTGGGCACAACGAGCACGTCCGCTAGTCAGCCGCGAGAACGGGCCGAGATTTCGGCGACAGCCGGGGCAGGGCACGTAGATCGGGCCGTTGACCCGCTTGATCACCATGACTAGTGCCGCGTGCGGTCGACGAGGATGTAACCCTGGCCGCGCTGGGGCGTCGGCGGAAGGGGGTGGCCTTCCGTCGAAGTACGTTCGCGACCCGTACGACCGCCGCGAGGACCGACGATCTCGTACTGGCCCGACGCGGGCGTGATGTTACCGGGCGAAAGAGGGGGCTTGGTGGCCATCTCAGTTCCAATCAGAACGAGCCTCGCGTCGGCCGACAGGCGCCCCGGCCAGGTTGGCCGGTGCCCCTGCTCTGCGGTGTTAGAGTCGGACAACCGGCTTCCCAACTGGTGCCTCGACCCCGAACCGCTCGGCTTCCCCGATCTGGTGTCGGGGTCGTGCTGCGTTCCGGGCTCAATACTACATATGGGTACCGACATCGGGAGGAACCACAAGGGGTAGTAGTTACATCCCTGTGATTTTCCACCGTCTCTCCCCATGTACAACACGGGTTGTCCACGATTTCATCCACAGACCGAGGAGGGTTGAAGACCGCCGACTCCGGCGTGATTCCGCGGACTTTCGGAGTTCTGTTCTCCCCTCTCCACAGATTTGTCGCTGGAGGGGGGGCGACCTTCCACAGGCGCGGGCGACGACCCCCCGGCGTGTCGCGGCGTGTCGAAATGCCCGGTCAGTGGGCACGCACGCTTCCACAACGCACACGGTTGCGGGTTCTGCCTACAGAATCTGCACCGGGTTGAAGACGTCGGCGAGGAACAGCACGCCGCCCATACCGACCAGCAGCACCACGACGACGAACGTCAGCGGGACGAGCTTCGTGGCATCCACCGGCCGCGCGACCTTTCCGCGCATGCGGGCGAACCACCGCTTGATCCCGTCCCACAGCGCGACCACGACGTGCCCGCCGTCCAAGGGCAGCAGGGGGATGAGGTTGAACACGAACAGGGCGATGTTGAGACCGCCCACGAGCAGGATCATCTGCTGAACCCGGTCGAGGATCGGGGCATTCACGGCGGCGATCTCGCCCGCCATGCGTCCTGCACCGACCACGCTCATCGGGCTGTTCGCATCGCGCGGCTGACCCGTCAGCGTGTCGGCGGCGGCCTCGTAGATACGCACCGGCAGCTGCGACATGATCTGGCCGACGTGGCCAATGTACTGACCCGTCGCCTCGACGCCCGCCGAAAGGGGCTGGGGCACGAACGCGAACTGTGGGCTCAGTCCCGCGAAGCCGATCGTTTCGTATTCGGGAGCGCCCGAGGCGTCGGTCACCGGCTGACCCTGAGAATCCGTCACGGCGCGATCCGTCGACTGTGGAGTGAACTGCACGGTCTGCTCGGCACCGCCGCGCTCGATGACCATCGAGAGGTCCGCGCCCGGAGACGCCTGGATGATCGCCGCCGCTTCGGTGAAGGTCGAAACCGGGGTCCCATCGATCGAGATCATTTTGTCGCCAGGCTGCAGGCCGGCGGCCCGGGCCGGCGCTACCGGGTCCGAGGCTTGGCAATCCTGGCGCTGCTGGCTAGCCGGAATGACGCACTCGGAGACCGAGGCGACGGTCGTGGTGCCCTGCTGGATACCGATCGCGCTCAAGGCGATCGTGAACAGCACGACGGCCAGCACGAGGTTCATCGCCGGCCCACCGAGCATGATGATGATCCGCTTCCACACCGGCAGCTTGTAGAACACGCGGTCGTCGGCGGCGATGAGCGTCTCGGCGTTGGCATCCCGGGCGTCCTGCACCATGGTCGCGAAGAACCGCGAGCGCTTCGTCCCGGGTTCGGCGTCGTCGGGGGCGGGCGGGTACATGCCGGCCATCGAGATGAACCCGCCGAGCGGCAGCACCTTGAACCCGTACTCGGTCTCGCCGATGCGCTTGGACCACAGCGTCGGACCGAAGCCGATCATGTACTGGCCGACGCGCACGCCGAAGAGCTTGGCGGGCACGAGATGCCCGATCTCGTGCAGGGCGATCGAGATCGCGAGACCGATCACGAGCACGAGCACGCCGATGAGGAAGGCGATCGCGGTCACCCGGTGACGATACCGCCGACAGCCTTTGAACGGCCCGTGCGGCCGCGATGCGGTGTCTGTGCGACACCGGATGAGACAATGGAGGCGATGCCCAGCGACGCCCCCTCGAACCTGCCCCCCGTCCTCCGACCGGAGCGTCCGCCCCGTCGCGACCTCGCGGAACTGGCCCGCCGGTGGGGAGTGCGCACGGTCGGCGACATCGACGCGACCGTCCTGTCGGGGATCACCCTCGCCACGGCCGACCTCCGCGCCGGCGAGGCCTTCGTGGCCATCCAGGGCGTGAACCGGCACGGAGCGGAGTTCGCGACCACCGCGGCCGAGCGCGGCGCGGTCGCCGTCGTCACCGATGAGGCGGGCGCCGCCATCGCGGCATCCGCGGGTCTTCCGATCGTCGTGGTCGACGACCCCCGCGCGCTGCTGGGAGACCTGTCGGCGTGGGTCTACGGCACCGGACCCGACGACGACCTGCCGCGTCTGCTCGCGACCACGGGCACCAACGGCAAGACAAGCGTGTCGCACCTGCTCGAGGGGATCCTCGGCCAGCTCGGAGTCGTCACGGGCCTGTCGTCGACCGCCGAACGCCACATCGCGGGCGAGGTCATCGTCTCGCGTCTGACCACGCCCGAGGCCTCGGAGTTCCACGCCCTCCTCGCCCTCATGCGCGAGCGCGGCGTCGAAGCCGTCGCCGTGGAGGTCAGCGCCCAGGCCCTCACGCGTCACCGCGTCGACGGCCTCGTATTCGACGTCGCCGGCTTCACCAACCTCACGCACGACCACCTCGACGACTACGCCGACATGCGCGAGTACTTCGAGGCGAAGCTCCCGCTCTTCCGCCCCGACCGCGCCCGCCGCGGCGTGGTCTGCCTGGACTCCCCCGCGGGCGCCGAGATCGCCGCGCGCGCCGAGATCCCGGTCGTCACCATCGCGACCCCCGCGATCGCGCACGATGCCGGTGCCGGGGCCGGGGCCGACTGGACCGTCGACATCGTAGACGAGCGCCAGGAGGGCACCGAGTTCACCCTCTCCGACGGCAAGGGCCGCTCGCTGACGACGGTGGTACCGGTGATCGGTCGGCACATGGCCGCCAACGCCGGACTCGCCATCGTCATGCTGCTCGAGGCGGGCTACACCTGGGAGCACCTGTTCAGCACCCTCGACGGCGAGCGCATCGACGCGTCCCTCCCGGGACGCACGCAGCTCGTGTCCGGCGCCGAGGGCCCCGCGGTCTACGTCGACTTCGGGCACTCCCCCGACGCGTTCGAGAAGACCCTGGCCGCGGTCCGCCGCGTGACCCCCGGCACGGTCGTCATGCTCTTCGGCGCCGACGGCGACCGCGACGCCACGAAGCGTCACGACATGGGTCGCACGGCGATCGAGGGCAGCGACATCCTCATCGTCACCGACCACCACCCCCGTCACGAGAACCCGGATGCCATCCGCACGGTGCTCGTCGAGGGTGCACGCCTCGCGCGTCCCGACGCCGAGATCCTCGAGTTCACGCCGCCCGAGCGCGCGATCCTCGAGGCCGTGAAGCTGGTCGGCGAGGGCGATGCGATCCTGTGGGCCGGCCCCGGACACCAGGACTACCGCGACATCCGCGGCGTGCGCACCCCGTACTCGGCGCGCGAACTGTCGCGTCGGGCCCTGCGCGCCGCGGGGTGGGCCGTGCCCGACCCGCAGTGGCCGGTGCCCTACCCGGCCGACAGCACCCCGTCGTCCGACCCCGAGCGCCCCGTCGACTTCCCGGCCTGACGCCTGGGCCCGCGGGAATCGCCCCGCGACATCGCCCGCCGACACAACGCAGGAGATGCGGTGCGCGCCGCACCCCGGCCGTCCTCCACTCCCCTCCGGCCGAACCGTTTCCTGCGTTGCGCCACATCCCGCACGGTGATGGGCGCCCGGCCGACAGCGAGATCGCCAGCGGTGCCGGACAGCTCCCGCGTGACACGACGCAGGAGTTTCGCGCGCGGGAACCGTCTGCGGAGCCGCCCGCCCTGCTCACGCGAACGGAAGTCCTGCGTTGTGTCGCGCTCATCCGTCGAGCCCCCACCGGGGTCGACCCACGGCGGTCACGGCCGCCCGCGGTGGCGTCAGCGCGCGGCGATGATCTCGTCGGCCGTCCGCCGCGCCCAGGCCTCCGCCTCGGCGAGCGACTCCCGCGTGAGGGTCGCGGGCGGCTCGTGCCGGTCGACCACGCGTTCGATGAGGTCGACGATGCCGAGGAAGCTCAGACGCCCCTCGTGGAAGGCGTCGACGGCCTGCTCGTTCGCGGCGTTGAACACGGCGGGGAAGGTCGCCCCCGCGCGTCCCACGCGCTTGGCGAGCGCCACGGAGCCGAAGGCCTCCTCGTCGAGAGGCTCGAACGTCCATTGCGATGAGGTGGTCCAGTCCAGGGGCGCCCCCACCCCGCCGACGCGGTGCGGCCAGTCGAGGCCGAGCGAGATGGGCAGTCGCATGTCGGGCGGCGACGCCTGGGCGATGGTCGAGCCGTCGACGAACTCGACCATCGAGTGCACGATCGACTGCGGGTGCACGGTGACGGCGATGCGGTCGTAGGCGACGTCGAACAGCAGGTGCGCCTCGATCACCTCGAGGCCCTTGTTGACCAGCGTCGCGGAGTTCGTCGTCACGACGCGTCCCATGTCCCACGTGGGGTGGGCGAGCGCCTGTGCGGGCGTGACGTCTCCGAGCTCGTCGCGCGAGCGCCCGCGGAAGGGACCTCCGGATGCCGTGAGCACGAGCCGTCGCACCTCGTGGGCCGCCCCGGAGCGCAGGGCCTGGGCGATCGCGGAGTGCTCCGAGTCGACCGGAACGATCTGGCCGGGGGCGGCGAGGGCGGTGACCAGCTCTCCCCCGACGATCAGCGACTCCTTGTTCGCCAGGGCGAGGGTGCGTCCCTCCTCGAGGGCCGCGAGCGTCGGGCCGAGTCCCACGGAGCCGGTGATGCCGTTGAGCACGACGTCGGCCTCGACGTCGCGCACCAGCTGCTCGGCCTCGACCGCCCCGAGGGCGAGGTGCTCGACGCCGAACTCCCGCGCCTGCGCCTCGACGCCGACGCGGTCCGACCCCGCCGCCAGGCCGACGACCTCGAAGCGGTCGGTGTGGGCCCGGATGACGTCGAGCGCCTGGGTGCCGATCGAACCGGTGGAACCGAGGATGAGGACGCGGCGCATGCCGTCAGCCTACTGAGCCGCGACGCGACCCGCGCCCGCCCGGGTCGTGCGGAACGGACCGCGCCCCGCATGCCGCGGCGCCACGAGGACGCCGCGGCGCGGGGGCTTACTGCGCAGCGGGGGCGTGCTGCACGCCGAGGATGTCGACGACGAAGACGAGCGTGGCGCCCGCCGGGATCGAGCCCTGCGCCTGGTCTCCGTAGCCGTCGGCCGGCGGGATCACCGCGAGCACCTGCGACCCGACGGTCTGCCCCTCGAGGGCCTTCTTGAAGCCGGGCACGACGGCCGTCGTGGCGAACTGCGTCGGAGCGCCCTTGTCCCAGCTCGAGTCGAAGACGGTGCCGCCGTCGTAGAGCACGCCGGTGTACTGCACGATCACAGTGTCGCCGGGGTTGACCACGTCGCCCGTGCCCTGGCGCAGGTTCTCGATGCGCGTCTCGGTGGGCGCGGGGGTGCTCGGGACGGTGATGGTGGGGGCGCCGTTGTCGGCGAAGGTCACGGTCGGCATGCCGTCGACCGGGGCGACCTCGGTGCCGTCGGCGCGCGTCGGCAGCTCCGAGATCGCGTCGGCCACGAGGACGTACGCGGGCGAGCCTTCACCCAGGATGCCGGCCGGGAAGGTCGACACGGTGCGCGAGCCGACCGGGACGCACGACACCGCGGCACCGAAGATCTGCTGGGAGTTGACGATCATGTCCATGCCGGAGGGGTCGGACGTCAGCGAGTCCAGGACCACCTCGCCCGTGGCGGCGTCGAGGACCGTGTAGTTGGCCTTCACGATGTCGCCGGACTGGATCTCCTGCCCGGTGCCCTCGATGAGCGTGCTGCGCTGGATGTCGCTGGGGGCGAAGCCGTCGGGACGGGTCACCGTGACGGGGCCCTGGAAGTCGCCCGACACCTCGAGTCCCGCGGGGACGTCGCCGGTGAACGGGGTCTGGCACGCGCCGGCATCCGGGGTGGCCGTGGCATCCGGCGTCTGCGCGTCGGTGGACGAGCCGGAGCACCCGGCCAGCAGCAGCACCGCGACGGCGGCGACGGACAGGGAAGCGATCGGGCGGAAGCGCACGGGAGACCTCTCGGAAGAAGACGGGAAGCACCTATCCTCGCGCATCCGGCTTTGGCGCGGCTGGGAGAGCGGTCGGTGCGCACGTCCGTCGCGCGCCGCGCCCCATGCGCACCTCGGCATGCGGCGGCTAGTAGCCTCGTCGGGTGAGTTCCGACCTGCCCGCCGAGACCCCCGCCGCCGCACCGCCGCAGCAGATGGGCGCCGCTTACGGCCTCGGACGGTTCCTCATCGCCCCGCTCGCCCGCGCCGTGTACCGGCCGCACGTCGAGGGGCGCGAGAACGTCCCCCGCACCGGACCGGTGATCTTCGCGAGCAACCACCTGTCGTTCATCGACTCGATCGCGATCCCGGTCGCCGCTCCCCGGCCCGTGCACTTCCTCGCGAAGTCGGCGTACTTCGAGAAGTGGGCGTCGCGGCAGTTCTTCACCGCGATCGGCGCGATCGCCGTCGAGCGCGGAGCCGGCCAGAAGGCCCTCGACGCCCTCGACCAGCAGCGCGTTCTGCTCGAGGACGGTCGCGCGGTCGCGCTGTACCCCGAGGGCACGCGCTCCCTCGACGGCCGGCTCTACAAGGGCCGCACGGGTGTCGCCTTCCTCGCGCTGCAGACCGGCGCCCCCGTGGTCCCGGTCGGCCTCATCGGCACCGACAAGGCGATGCCCGTCGGCGCGAAGTTCCCCAGCACGAGCGAGCGCATCACGGTGCGCTTCGGAGAGCCGCTCGACCTCTCGCCGCACGGTCCGGCGACCTCGGGCCGGGCGCGTCGCGGCGCGACCGACGAGATCATGGCCGCGATCCACGCCCTCAGCGGGCAGGAACTGGCGAACGCGTACAACGAGGCCCCCGCGCAGAATCCGATCGAACGCATCAAGCAGGTCCTCCCGCACGAGCGCCTCTGACACGCGCCTCCTCGCCCTTGACGCGACGGCGTCCGACGACCAGGGTCGAAACCGACGGCCCGAACCGTCGAAGCCACAACGAGGAGGCATCGTGAAGAAGTTCGTCAACGACCCGGCCGATGTGCTGGCCGAAGCCTTGCGGGGGATCCAGGTCGCTCACCCCGATCTCCGCGTGGATGCCGAGAACCGCGTCATCCTGCGCGCGGAACCGACCCGCGCGGGCAAGGTGGCTCTCGTCTCGGGTGGAGGCTCCGGACACGAGCCGATGCACGGCGGCTTCGTCGGACGCGGCATGCTCGACGCGGCCGCGGCGGGCGAGGTGTTCACCTCCCCCACGCCCGATCAGGTGCTCGCCGCCACGCAGGCCGCCGACTCCGGGGCGGGCGTGCTGCACATCGTGAAGAACTACACCGGCGACGTGCTCAACTTCGAGATGGCCGCCGAGCTCGCCGCCGCCGAGGGCGTGCAGGTCGAGTCGGTCGTCGTCGCCGACGACGTCGCCGTGCAGGACTCCACGTGGACCGCCGGCCGGCGCGGCACGGGGACCACCGTCGTCCTGGAGAAGATCGTCGGCGCCCTCGCCGAAGCGGGAGCCGACCTCGCCGCCGTCGCCGCCCTCGCGCGCCGCGTGTCGGAGGCAGGTCGCTCGATGGGCGTCGCCCTCACCAGCTGCACCGTGCCCGCGGCCGGCCGCCCCACGTTCGAGCTCCCCGACGACGAGATGGAGGTCGGTGTCGGCATCCACGGCGAGCCCGGACGCTCGCGCGTCAAGCTCGCCTCCGCCCGCGAGATCGCGAAGCTGATGGTCGACCCGATCGTGCACGATTTCGGCGACACGGCGGGACCGGCGATCGTCCTGCTGTCGGGGCTCGGCGGCACTCCCCTCATCGAGCAGTACCTGCTCTACGGCGAGATCGCCCCTCTCCTCGCCGAGGCCGGGGTCGACGTGCAGCGCGTGCTGATCGGCGACTACATCACCAGCCTCGACATGGCGGGCGCATCGCTCACGGTCGTGAAGGCCGACGACGAGATGCTGCGGCTGTGGGACGCGCCCGTGGTCACCCCCGGTCTGCGGTGGGGCGCGTGAGCGCCGCGGTGTCGACCGACGATCTCGTCGCCTGGATCCGCGCGTTCCGCGAGGCCGTGACCGACCACAAAGACGAGTTGACGCGCCTGGACTCCGAGATCGGCGACGCCGACCACGGCTCGAACATGGCCCGCGGTCTCGATGCGGTCGTCGCCAAGCTCGACCCGGCGCCGGCGAGCCCCGCCGAGCTGTTCAAGACGGTGGGGATGACGCTCGTCTCGACGGTCGGCGGGGCGAGCGGCCCGCTCTACGGAACGCTCTTCCTGCGCATGGGGCCCGCGTTGTCTTCCTCGGACGGGGTGGATGCCGCAGCCCTGGGCGCGGCGCTGCGCGCAGGTGTCGAGGGCGTCATCGCCCGCGGCAAGGCCGAGCCGGGCGACAAGACGATGATCGACGCCCTCTCCCCCGCGATCGACGCGTGGGACGCGGCAGCCGATGGCGGCCCCGCCGCGGCCGCGCGCGCCGCCGCCGAGGCCGCCGCCCGGGGCCGCGACGCCGCGGAACCGCTCGTCGCCCGTAAGGGGCGCGCGAGCTACCTCGGCGAACGCAGCGCCGGACACATCGACCCGGGAGCGGCCTCCTCGACGTTGCTCCTCGAGGCGTTGGCCGACACGCTGGCGGCCGCGGAGTGATCGGGATCGTCGCGGTCTCGCACAGCCGCGCCCTCGCCGACGCCGCGGTGCACCTCTCGCTGCAGATGGGCGGCGCCGAGCCTCCCGCCGTGCGCGTGGCGGCGGGGGGCCCCGACGGCGATCTCGGCACGGATGCCGTGGCCATCGCCGCCGCGGTCGACGAGGCGGATTCGGGCGACGGCGTGCTCGTCCTGATGGACCTGGGGTCCGCGATCCTCAGCGCCGAGACGGCTCTGGAGTTCGTCGGCGCCCCCGAGCGGGTCCGGCTGAGCCCCGCGCCCTTCGTGGAGGGTCTCGTGGCGGCGGTCGTGACCGCGGCCGGCGGCGCCGGTCTCGACGAGGTCGCCGCCGAGGTGGCGGGTGCCGGTGACGCGAAGAGACGGCAGCTCGGCGCGGCGGGCGACCAGGCCACGAGCCCCTCGCCTGCGGCATCCGTCGACGAGGACACCGCCGATGCGCCGTCCTTCGAGGCGGTGGTCGTCAACCCGTCGGGCCTGCACGCGCGTCCGGCGGCGACGTTCGTCAAGGCCGCGTCGCGTTACGACGCCGACGTGCGCATCGCCGATCTGGAGGCCGGCGGCGACGAGGTCTCGGGCCGCAGCCTGCTCGCGCTCATGGCTCTGGGGGTCCGGCAGGGGTCCCGGGTGCGGGTCAGCGCGACCGGGCCGCAGGCGCGGCAGGCCCTCGACGAACTGCGCTCCCTCATCGACGACGGGTTCGGCGAGCGCTGAGCCCGCCCCGAGGAGGCGGGGTCAGCGCGTGACGCTCAACAGCCGACGCGCGAGCGACTCCTCCACGACGAGCTCGGTCACCAGGCCCGCGGCGAGCGCGCCGCGCAGGCCGTCGAGCTTCGACAGGCTCGACACGACGCAGAAACGCCGCGGGATGCGACGCACGGTGTCGAGGTCGGGTCCGCTGGAGCGCGCATTGAGCTCGGGGATGTCGCTCGAGCCGTCGGCGCGGTAGAAGACCGTGGCGCAATCGCCCACGACGCCCTCGCGCTCGATCACCGCGCGATCGCGTTCGTCGAAGTAGTCGCCGCTGTAGACGTGCGAGGGCACGTCGGCGTGGGGCGATCCGAGTCCGAAGACGAACAGGCCCACGCGTTGCTGGATCTCCAGCACCGACCGCACCGAGCGCTCCCGCCACATCGCCTGCTTCGTGCGCGGGTCGTCGAAGAGGGCCGGCACCGGGAATTGGTGCACCGACGACGACCAGGCCGCCCCGAACTTCGACAGGATCTCCCCCGCGTACGGGATGCCGGAGGTGCGGACGTTGGCCGCGCCGTTCATCTGGACGATGTGGGTGTCGTGGACGTCTTTCTGCGGTACGTGTCGCGCCATCGCCGAGAGCGTGGATCCCCAGGCGACGCCCACGGTCATCGACGACTCGACGCGCTCGGCGAGGATGCGCGCGGCCGTCAGGGCGGTGCGCTCGAGGCGCTCGGCCTCCGAGGTGCGGGCCGGGGTGGGAACGATGTGCGCGGTGATCCCGAACCGGTCGGCGATGCGCTGCGCCATCTGCCCCCGCGCGTCGTCGGGGGGACTGATCGAGATCGTCACCAGGCCCACGTCGCGGGCGTGCTGCAGCAGACGCGAGACGGACGACCGCGAGACGCGCATCTCGTGCGCGATGGCATCCATCGTCAGGTCCTGCATGTAGTACAGCTGCGCTGCGCGCAACGCGTCGCGGGAGCGCTCCTCCGCCTGCGTCGTCACCGTCCTGACACCTTCATGAGCACCATTCTGCACGTTTGTTCAAGGGGCTTGCAACAACGTGCAGAGGGGCGCATCCTGATCGTCGTACCAACAACGAAAGGTCGCAGTCGACATGTCGTCCCCTACTTCTTCGCTCCGCGCCGACGTCCAGGCGCTCCGTGACGCCGAAGACCTCGACGTCCTGATCATCGGTGGGGGCATCAACGGCCTCGCCACCCTGCGCGATCTGGCCCTTCAGGGTGTCAGCGTCGCCCTCGTCGAGCGCGGCGACTTCGTGTCGGGCGCTTCGTCGGCCTCCAGCCACATGGTGCACGGCGGCATTCGCTATCTCGAGAACGGCGAGTTCCGCCTCGTGAAGGAAGCCGTGACCGAGCGCAACGACCTGCTCAAGACGGCGCCCCACTACGTCAAGCCGCTCGAGACGACCATCCCGATCTACAAGACGTTCTCCGGCATCCTGTCAGCCCCGTTCCGCCTGCTGGTGACGCACGGCCGCGGCAAGCCGAACGAGCGCGGCGCTCTGCTGATCAAGGTCGGCCTCATCATGTACGACACCTTCTCGCGCGACGGCGGATCGGTGCCCCGCCACAAATTCCTCGGCAAGAAGAAGTCGCTCGCCGAACTGCCGAAGCTCAACCACGACCTCGCCTACACGGCGACGTACTTCGACGCGTCGATGCACGACCCCGAGCGCATCGCCCTCGACGTGCTGCGCGACGGCATCGAGGCCGGCGCCGGTCGCACGCAGGCCGTCAACTACGTCTCCGCCGTCGGCGCCGACGCGAACGGCGTGCGGGTGCGCGACGAGGTCTCCGGCGAGGAGTTCAGCGTCAAGGCCAAGGTCATCCTCAACACCGCCGGCCCCTGGACCGACCTCGCCAACGAGGCCATGGGCCTGAAGACGCAGTTCATGGGCGGAACCAAGGGCTCGCACATCGTGCTCGACAACCCCGAGCTCCTCGCCGCGACCGGCGGCCGCGAGATCTTCTTCGAGCACTCGGACGGGCGCATCGTGCTCATCTACCCGCTCAAGGACCGCGTCCTGGTCGGCACCACCGACATCGACGCCGACCCGTCGAAGCCCGTCGTGTGCACCGACGACGAGATCGAGTACTTCTTCGACCTCATCGGGCATGTCTTCCCGACCATCGGCGTCGACCGCTCGCAGATCGTCTACACCTTCAGCGGCATCCGCCCGCTCCCGCGTCACGACGACACCGCCCCCGGATTCGTCTCGCGCGACTACCGCATCGTCGAGGACGAGATCGCCGGCACGCCCGCGATGAGCCTCGTCGGTGGCAAGTGGACCACCTTCCGCGCGCTCGCGGAGCACCTCAGCATGAAGACGCTGCAGAAGCTCCGCCGTCCCCACCGCGTGAGCACGCAGGGACTGTCGATCGGTGGCGGCGCCGGCTTCCCGGCCACGCCCGAGCAGCGCCGGCGCTGGGTCGCCGCCCGCACGAATGCGCACTCCGCCGAGCTCGTGGAGGCCATGCTCGAGCGCTACGGCACCCGCGCCGACACGATCCTCGACGCGCTGCCGGCCGAGCCGACCCCTGTCGCCGACGCCCCCGGTTACTACCGCGAAGAGCTCGAGTGGATCGCCGCGAACGAGCAGGTCGTGCACCTGATCGACGTGCTGCTGCGCCGGACGCACCTCGCCTTCGTCGGCGGGATGACCGAGCGCACGCTGCGCGAGGTCGCGGAGGCCGTCTCCGGCCCCCTCGGCTGGGACGCGGACCGCGTCGACGAGGAGATCGCCCGGACCACCGAGATCCTGCGCTCGGCGCACCGGGT
The DNA here is from genome assembly GCF_041379845.1 of Microbacterium sp. BWR-S6Y. NCBI lineage: Bacteria > Bacillati > Actinomycetota > Actinomycetes > Micrococcales > Microbacteriaceae > Microbacterium > Microbacterium sp. BWR-S6Y. The sequence goes on along the minus strand of NZ_JBFECV010000002.1, from coordinate 258,537 downwards.
CGACCTGGCCCAGGCCGGAGTCGCGCGAATCTGAGAGAACGTGCGGGCGCGCCGTCTGTCGCGCGCCCGCACCTCGCGCATAGGTTCGGAACACCGAGCCGCATCACCACCCGTGCCGAAGGTGTCCGGGTGAGAAAAGAAAGGTCGATGACGACATGCAAGAAGTGAACCTGGGGCTGTACTTCCTCTCGGAGGTGGTCGGCACCGCGATGCTCATCCTGTTGGGCTGTGGCGTGGTCGCCAACGTGGCCCTGGCCAAGACCAAGGGCAACGCCGGCGGCACCCTGATGGTCAACTGGGGATGGGGCCTGGCGGTCTTCGCCGGTGTCATCGTGTCCGCCTACTCCGGCGCACAGCTGAACCCCGCCGTGTCGATCGGCCTCCTCGTGGCCGGCAAGATCGGCTTCGTCCAGTTCCTCGTGGCCGTGGCGGCCCAGCTCGTCGGTGCGATCATCGGTGCCGTTCTCGCGTGGGCGTCCTACAAGCAGCACTTCGACGACGAGCCCGACCCCGCCTCCAAGCTGGGCGTGTTCTCCACCGGCCCCGCGATCCGTTCCTACGGCTTCAACTTCCTCACCGAGGTCATCGCGACCTTCGTGCTGGTCTTCGTGATCTTCGGCTTCAGCGACTACGGCGTGGCCGACATCGGCGTCCCCGGCGGCATCGGCGGTCTCGCGGCCGTGCCCGTGGCCCTGCTCGTCGTCGGCATCGGCGCCTCGCTCGGTGGCCCCACGGGATACGCCATCAACCCCGCCCGTGACCTCGGCCCCCGCATCGCCCACGCGATCCTCCCGATCAAGGGCAAGGGCTCCAGCGACTGGGGCTACGCCTGGGTCCCCGTGGCCGGCCCGCTCGTGGGCGGTCTGCTCGCGGGTCTGCTCGCCCCGGTGCTCCTGAGCCTCGGCAAGTAACACTTCCGCGGGGGCGTCGCCCGGCGCCCCCGCCTTCTTCCTTCCCGCAACACCGTTCACCGAACAAGACAAAGGAGTCCATCCATGGCCGACTACGTCCTCGCCATCGACCAGGGCACGACCTCGACCCGCGCGATGATCTTCGACAAGTCCGGGAGTGTCATCTCCGTCGGACAGAAGGAGCACGAGCAGATCTTCCCGCGCGCGGGATGGGTCGAGCACGACCCGCTCGAGATCTGGCGCAACACCCAGGAGGTGATCGGCCTGGCCCTCAGCCGCGCCGACATCACCCGCCACGACGTCGCCGCCGTCGGCATCACCAACCAGCGCGAGACCGCGGTGGTCTGGGACAAGAACACCGGCAAGCCCGTCTACAACGCCATCGTCTGGCAGGACACCCGCACGCAGTCGATCGTCGACCGCCTCGCGGACGGCGACCCGGAGCGGTACAAGAGCATCGTCGGCCTGCCCCTGGCCACCTACTTCTCGGGCACCAAGATCGTGTGGATCCTCGAGAACGTCGACGGGGCCCGAGAGAAGGCCGAGGCCGGCGACCTGATCTTCGGCACCACCGACACCTGGGTGCTGTGGAACCTCACCGGCGGCATCGACGGCGGCGTGCACGCGACCGACGTCACCAACGCCAGCCGCACCCTGTTCATGGACCTCGAGACCCTCGAGTGGCGTGACGACATCCTGTCCGACTTCGGCGTGCCGCGCTCGATGATGCCCGAGATCCGCTCCTCCTCCGAGGTGTACGGCACCGTCGAGTCCTCGTCGCTGCTGCGCGAGACCCCGATCGCCGGCATCCTGGGCGACCAGCAGGCCGCGACCTTCGGCCAGGCGGCGTTCGATCCGGGCGAGAGCAAGAACACCTACGGCACGGGCAACTTCCTCATCTTCCAGACGGGCGAAGAGATCGTCCACTCGAAGAACGGCCTGCTGACCACGCTCGGTTACAAACTGGGCGACCAGCCGGCGCGCTACGCGCTCGAGGGTTCGATCGCCGTGACCGGCTCGCTCATCCAGTGGCTGCGCGACCAGCTCGGCATCATCTCCTCGGCCCCCGAGGTCGAGGCGCTCGCCTCGAGCGTCGACGACAACGGCGGCGTGTACTTCGTGCCGGCGTTCTCGGGTCTGTTCGCTCCCTACTGGCGTCCCGACGCCCGCGGCGCGATCGTGGGCATGACGCGCTACGTCAACAAGGGCCACATCGCCCGCGCCGCGCTGGAGGCCACCGCCTTCCAGTCGCGCGAGGTCCTCGACGCGGTCAACGCCGACTCCGGTGTCGACCTCGCCGAGCTCAAGGTCGACGGCGGCATGACCGCCAACGACGCGCTGATGCAGTTCCAGGCCGACATCCTCGGCGTCCCGGTCGTGCGCCCGGTCGTCGCCGAGACCACCGCGCTCGGTGCCGCCTACGCCGCGGGTCTGGCGACCGGCTTCTGGGACAACCTCGACGACCTGCGCGCCAACTGGCAGGAAGACAAGCGCTGGGAGCCCAACATGGACGACAGCGAGCGCGAGCGCGAGCTGCGCCTGTGGAAGAAGGCCGTCACCAAGTCGATGGACTGGATCGACGACGACGTGCGCTGACCCGCACGCCCCCTTCCGGAACCCCGTCGGCCTCGTGCCGGCGGGGTTCCGTCGTCTCTCCCGGGTGTCCGCGGCGTCGCGTCGCGCGCCGTCGCCCGTGCGTTCGCGAGCCTCGCCGCGGCTCCCCCGCGCCCGCCGAACAGATCGCCAGGCGCCGGCCATGCGGCATCCGGATGCCGCCGCCTCAGCGCTGCGGCTTGGGGTACGCCGCCCGTACGGCGTCGGACTGCAGGTAGTCCGAGACGCCGATGAGCAGGATGGCGAAGAGGATTTGCTCGGTGACCACCCAGAACGGGTACAGCCCGGGGATGGCCGCGAGCACGAGCGCCACGACCGGGAAGATGCGGCTGAACAGCTGCAGGCGACGGAAGGCCCAGTACCAACCGGCGTGCGCGCGCCAGAGGAAGTAGAACAGGGTCGTGGTGATCGCCAGCACCACGAGGCAGCGCATCCAGACGGCGAAGCCCACGTCGTCGCCGTTGAGCGTCATCACGAGGGCGATCACGACCGTCGCGACGCCGAGGACGAAACCGAGGGCGAGCAGCAGCGTCATCGCACGGAACGCGCGCCGCACCTTCGGGTCGTCGGACACCTGCACCCGGTGGTCGGCCTGTCGGCCTCCGGCGACGCGGTCGAGTCGACGCAAAGCGGGTTCGATCTGCATGCGCTCACTGTACGACGCGCGGACGCGTCGGACCGTCCGGCCGGCGGGTCCGCGCGGGCTGTCCGAGCGGTGGGCGCGCCTCAGCCGACGGTGATCACCGGCTCGTGCCGGACCGGGAAGTTGACCGAGTTCGCGATGAAGCACCACTCGCGCGCCTGACGGTGGGCGGCGGTGGCCGCCTCCACCATCGACTGCTCGGCGACCGTGACGCGCGGACGCAGCACCACCTCGGTGAACGCTCCCCCGCTGTTGCCGTCCTCCTGCATCGTTCCCGAGGCGTCGTCCTCGTACGAGGTGACGACCACCCCCGTCGTGACGCACGCGTGCAGATACGACAGCAGGTGGCACTCGCTGAGCGCGGCGAGCAGCAGCTCCTCCGGGTTCCACTTGGCGGGGTCGCCCCGGAAGGGCTTGTCGGCGGATGCCGCGATCTCGGGCTTGCCGTCGACCGTCAGCGTCACCGCCCGGTCGTAGTCGCGGTACCCGCTCGTGCCCGTCCCCCGATCGCCGGTCCAGGTCGAGCGCAGGCGGTAGTGGTGCTCTCCGTTCATGCCCTCCAGTCTGCCCTCTTCCCCCGCGCGAGGCGCCGGTATTCGTCGCTTCGAGGGCCGCCGAAGCGACGGATCCTGGCGACTCGCGCGGGCGGCTCGGCAGGGTCGGGAGGGGGCCGGCGGGATACGATGAAGGGATGCCCGCCACGCCCCCCGCCTCCGTCGAACTCGCCGTCGTCGACCGCAACGGCTTCGTCGAATCCCGCCACGTCGGCGTCGCCGTCGTGCTCGCCCCCGACGGCACCGAGAAGCTCGCCCTGGGTGACGTGACGGCGGCGTTCCTGCCGCGCTCGAGCATGAAACCCCTGCAGGCGCTGGCGTGCCTGTCCGCGGGGGCGGACCTCTCCGACGAGCGCCTCGCGATCTCGATGGCGAGCCACTGCGGCACCGATCGCCACGCGGAGCTCGCGCGCGGCATCCTGCAGTCCGCCGGACTCACCGAAGACGACCTCGGCTGCCCCGCGGCCTGGCCCACCGACACCGCGTCGCGCGACGAGCTGGTGCGCGATCACGGCGCCCCCTCCCCGCTGCGCATGAACTGCTCGGGCAAGCACGCCGCGATGCTGCTGACCTGCGTGGCCAACGGGTGGTCGACCGCGGATTACCTCGACCCGCAGCACCCCCTGCAGGTGCACATCCGCGAGGTGCTGGAGCGTCTCGTGGGCGAGCGCATGACCACCACGGCCATCGACGGCTGCGGCGCCCCCGTCTACGCGATGAGCCTCGTCGGGCTGGCGCGGGCGATCCAGCGCATCGCGACCTCGTCCGAGCGATCCCCCTTCGCCCTGCACCGCAGCGCCGGAGCGCTCGTGCGGGCCGTCAAGGAGCACCCTTGGACCATCGACGGTCCGGGCCGTCCCGACACGATCGTCATCGAGCGTCTCGGCGTCTTCTCCAAGATGGGCGCCGAGGGCGTGCAGGTCATGACCGCCCCCGACGGCACGACCGTCGCCCTGAAGATGCTCGACGGCTCCAACCGGGCGGGGTGGGCCGTCGCCCTGCGCCTGCTCGAGCGCGCGGGAGCCCTCTCGGCCGAGGCCGTCGCCGACACGCTCGCGCTCCTGCCGCTCACGGTGTCGGGCGGCGGGGGCGTCGTCGGCTCGATCCGCGCCGTGGTCTGATCCGTCGCGGCCGGGGCGCCCGCTCGCGCGGACCCCGGCTCGCTCCTTCTCGCTCGGGCCCCGGCCCGCGCCCGCTCGCGTGGCCACCGCTCGCGCTTGCGTGCACAGCCCCGGCCCGCGCCCGCTCGCGCGGATCCCGCCGCGTCCGACCGGGCGGCGCCCTCAGATACCGCCGTCGACCGAGCGCGGGTAGGCGATGGGCTCGTCGGGCACCAGCACCTCGGTGTCGCGGTTGAGGCTCTCGCCCCGGAAGAACGGCTTCGACCCCGGGAAGGCGAACCACACCACCATCAGCACGACGCCGATGGCGAGGGCGCCGATGCCGACCACGAACGTCCCGCCGACGCCCAGCAGCACGGTGTTGCCGTACTCCGGGTCGTACATGTCGATCGCCGACTGCACGAATGCGTAGGTCAGCATGAGCGCACCCAGCAGGGGCAGGATGCCGCGGTACACGAGGTTCTTGCCGGAGGAGAACAGCTCGCGTCGGTAGTACCAGACGCACGCGTATCCGGTCATCGCGTAGTAGAACGCGATCGCGAGGCCGAGCGAGAGGATCGAGTCCTGCAGGATGTTGTCGCTGATGAGGGTCATCCCGACGTAGTAGATGCTCGCGACGATGCCCATCACCAGCGTCGAGAACGACGGCGTCTTGTAGCGCGGGTGCACCGAGCGGAACCGCTCCGGAAGCGCCTTGTACGCGGCCATGGCGAGCGTTCCTCGCGCGGTCGGGAGGATGGTGGTCTGCGTCGACGAGACGGCCGAGATGAGCACCGCGACGATCAGCACCCACCCGAACGGACCGAAGAGGCCGTCCTTCAGGGCGAGGAAGACGTCGTCCGCGTTGTCGGGGTTGGCCAGGCCGGCCCCGTCCTCCCCGACGCCGGCGTACATCATCGCCGCCACGGTGACGGTGACGTAGGTGCCGAGAAGGATGACGGTGGTCAGCAGGGCTGCCCGCCCCGGGATGCGCTTGGGGTCCTTCGTCTCTTCGTTGAGCGCGAGGCAGGTGTCCCATCCCCAGTAGATGAACAGCGCCAGCAGGACGGCCTCGGTGAACCCGCTCCAGTCCGTGAAGCCCAGCGGGTTGAACCAGGCGATGTCGAACGGGGTGGGGTTCGGGGCCGTTCCGTCGAAGAACTTCCACAGCGCGAGCACGACGAAAAGCGCGAGGACGAGGTATTGGACGGCGAGGAGGACGTTCTGGATCCGCTCCCCGATCTCGACGCCGCGGTAGCTGACGTACGTCATCGCGGCGATGAAGGCGACACCGGTCGCCGTGACCAGGGGCACGTTCTCGGCGAGCGAGCCGTCGCCGATGAGCGACCACAGGTAGATGCCGGCGATCTGCGACAGGTTGGCGAGCACGACCATGCCGGCCACGGCGACGCCCCACCCGCCCATCCAGCCGATCCAGGGCCCGAAGGCCTTGGTGCCCCACGTGAACGTGGTTCCGCAGTCGGGGATCTCGTTGTTCAACTCGCGGTACGCGAACGCGATGAACAGCATCGGCACGAAGGCCACGACGAAGGCGATGGGCGCTTGCGCGCCGACCGCGAGGACGACGAAGCCGAGGGTGGCCACGAGGGAGTAGACGGGAGCGGTGGATGCCAGACCGATGACGGTCGAGCCCCACAGCCCCAGCGTTCCACTGGCCAGGCCTTTGCCGGCCGTCCGTTCGGGTGCGGAGGTCATATGCCGAACGTAGAATCCGCGGCCAGCCGCGGTCAAGAGGAGATTCTCAGGCGGAGCGGCGGGCCACGTCGAGCACGACGATCGTGATGTTGTCGCGCCCGCCGTTCTCGAGCGCTGCCGCCATCATCGCCTCGACGGCCGCGGCGGGGTCCGCGTTGGCCTCGAGGAAGTGACGGATGCCGAAGTCGGTGAGTTCTTTGGTGAGGCCGTCGGAGCAGACGACGAACCGGTCGCCGTCGAGCACGTCGAGGCGCAGGTAGTCGGGCTTGACGCTGTCGCTCGGGCCGACGGCGCGTGTGATCACGTTGCCGTAGGGGTGGTTCTCGGCCTCTTCGGGGCTCAGTCGACCGGCGGCGATGAGTTCCTGCACCACCGAGTGATCCGTCGTCACCTGCACGATCTCGTCGTCGCGCAGGAGGTAGACGCGGGAATCGCCGATGTTGAGCGTCACCCAGTGCGGCTCGTCGGTCTGCGTCTCGAGGTACAGCCCCGTGAGCGTGGTGCCGGTCCCCTCGTCGGTGGTCTCGGGGTGGGAGACGATGTCTTTCACCGCGCGCGAGAGGGCCTTCTCGATGTTCCTGGTCGTCACCGGCCCCGCCTCGACCACGGCGCGCAGACGATCGACGGTGCTCGCGCTGGCGATCTCGCCGCCCAGATGACCGCCCATTCCGTCGGCGACGACGAACAGGGGGTAGTCGGCGAGGACGGCGTCCTGATTGACCTCGCGTCGACGCCCGGTGTCGGTGAGGGCCGCCCACCGCAGATCGAGGGAACCGTCGGGAAGGGAGACGGTACGCGTGTGGGTGGTCACCTCGGGCACGAAAGATCCTCCGGTTGGCCGACAGCTGCGCCGGCGGAACCGCGCGGCCCTGTCATCCTAGTCGACCCGTGCGCCGAGCCCGGGGACGCGCCGCGCGACACCGCCTCCCCCGCGTCGGGAATCACCCCGCGGCCGGGTCGGCGGGAAGGGCCAGGATGCCGTCGAGTTCGGCGAGATCCTCGGGACTCGGCGACCACGCGGTGGCGGCGGCCGCGTTCGACCGGATCTGCTCGGCGCTGGTCGCTCCCGCGATCACGCTGGAGACGACCGGGTGGGCGAGGAACCACCCGAAGGTGGCCTCGAGCATCGAGATCCCGCGTGCGTCGCAGAACGCCTGGTAGCTCTCCAACGCGTCCCAGGGAGCGTCGCGCCACAGGTGCGGACGCTGGCGCATGATGCGGCTCCCCTCCGGCCCGCCGTCGCGCGTGAACTTGCCGGTCAGCAGGCCGTTGTGCAGCGGGAAGAAGGGGAGGAACCCGAGTCCGAAGTGCTGCGCGGCGGGCAGCACCTCCCGCTCCGCCGCCCGGGCCAGCAGGCTGTACTGGTTCTGCGCCGACACGAAACGCACGCCCGAGGCCGCGGCATCCGCCTCGGCGATCTGCCACCCGGCGAAGTTCGAGTGCCCGACGTAGCGCACCTTGCCCTCTCGCACGAGGTCCGCGAGGGCGTCGAGCGTCTCGTCGATCGGCGTCTCGGGGTCGGGCGTGTGCAGCTGGTACAGGTCGATCCAGTCGGTGCGCAGGCGGCGGAGGGAGTCCTCGACCGCGCGGCGGATGTGCGCGCGCGACCCCTTCGCTCCCCCGGGGAGAGCGGGAGCCAGGTCGGCGTGACCGAACTTGGTGGCGAGCACGACGCTGTCGCGTCGACCCTGGAGCGCTTCGCCCATCAGTGTCTCGGAGAGTCCGAACGAGCGACCGTAGATGTCGGCGGTGTCGAGGAACGTGACCCCCGCCTCGATGGCCGCGTCGAGCACGTCGCGCGTGCCCTCGAGGGTCTCGGTGGCGGTGCCCGCCCGCCCGAAGTTGTTGCATCCGAGGCCGACCGCCGAGACGCGGAGTCCGGATCGGCCGACGGGACGGAGGGGAACGGGGTGGGAGCTCATACCTCCACGCTATCCCCGGGAACGAGGAAGGGCTCCCCGCGCGGAGCGCGCGGGGAGCCCGTGGATCGGGTCGTGCTCGATCAGACCTGCGGTCCGGCGGGAGGCGCCGGCGGCGGGGGCGTGGTTCCGGGAGCGGCCGGCGGGGCGTAGCCCTGCGCGGGCGGAGCGACCGGGGCGCCGTAACCGCCGCCGTTCTGGCCCTGGACGTTCTGCGCGGGCTGCGCGGGGATGCCGTTCCAGAAGGTCTTGTCGGCGATGAAGGACGAGCCCCACGGCGACGGCGACGCCGCGGCCGGGTTCCAGCGGTTGCTGCTGAAGCCGAGGATGCCGAGCCATATCCAGATGCCGAGGGCGTTCAGCAGGAACAGCAGCAGGATCGGCCAGGTGCGACCGAACTTCGCGTTGACGCGCACCGCGGCCATGATCATGACGACCAGGTAGGCGGGCAGCGCGATGAAGTTGAGCACCGGGATGCTCGCCGCCACGAGCGTGATGAGCACGGCCCACGGCGAGACGTCGCCGAGCTTGGCGAAGACCATCGCGTTGTAGACCGGAACCCAGGCGCGCCACTTGCCCTGCACGCCCGCCCGATCGAACACCTTCATCAGAAGGAAGGCGATGATCACGTAGCCGATGATGGAGAACAGGAAGACGAAGAGGTAGGCGACGGCCAGGAATGCCGCCTCGCCGGCACTGGTCGTCCCGTAGTCGGAGTAAGCGAGATTGATGTTGTTCACGTCGATCCTCTCGAGCGGCTCACGCGGTCACACGAGCCGGCGGGTGTCTCCCGCGCGTGACATGCTAGCGAACCTGAGTGTTCGCTGACATCCCCCGATTTCGCGCGCCTCATACTGCCAGGAGCAGCTCGTCCTCGCCCGAGGCCCGGACGGTGAACCCGTTCGCGTCCGCCCAGTCGATGAAATCATCCGCGGACGAGATGCGCGCTCCGCTGATCGCCAGCGCGCGCACGAGCTCGCCCTTCGCGTGCTTGTTGAAGTGGTTCAGCGCGCGGACGGCGCCGCCCTCCCCCGCGGTGACCACGCGCACGTACGCCGATGCCACCCCATCGGGCACCGGCCCGAGAGCGACGTACGCCTCGGAGCGCAGGTCGAGCACGAACGGCGCACCGGCATCCGGCAGCGCCGCCCCGACGGCGTCCGCCCACACGCGCCGGAGCGCCGGCAGGCCGGGAATCGACGTCCCCGCCGCCAGACGGTACGCGGGGATGCCGTCGAGCGCCGCCACCGGACCGAGCGGTGCCGAATGGATGACGACGTGCTCCGCGAGCCAGCCGCGGGCGGGCCCGTCGAGGCTGCCGGCATCCAGAGCGTCGAACAGGACGCCGGTGTAGCGGTCGACCGCGGGCATCGTCGGCGCCGATCGCAGAGCGGCGTTGTCGGCGATCTCGTGCCGGCGCTTCGCGCTGAGCTTGAGCACGCGCGCCGCCGCGTCTTCGTCGGCGCTCAGCGCGACCAGGGCGTCCACCACGGCCTCCCGCTGCGGCAGGAGCGAGGGAGCCCACAGCGACGCGAGCGACAGCGGCGCGCCATCACCGCCCGGCGTCTTGGTCTCGGACGGCGGCAGCAGGACGAGCATGGGTCCTCCGGGAAAAAGCGACGCGCGCCGCCCGGAGTCGGGCGACGCGCGTCGGCGATGAAGCGGTGTCAGGAGACGAGAGCGGCGTTTCCGGCGACGATCGTGAGTTCGTCGTCGGCCATCGACAGGAAGCCGTCCTCGGCGTTGGCCAGGATCTTCGTGCCGTCGGCGCGGGTGATGCGCACCTCGCCCTGGGCGAGGATCGCGAGCACCGGCTCATGACCCTGCATGAAGCCGATCTCACCCTCGACGGTCTTGGCCACGACGAGCGAGGCCTCCCCCGTCCACACCTCGGCGTCCGCCGACACCAGGCTCACGCGCAACGACATGTCAGCCGTTCTCCTTCTGGATCTGCGCCCACTTGGCCTCGACGTCGGAGATGCCACCGACGTTGAAGAACGCCTGCTCGGCGACGTGGTCGAAGTCGCCCTTGACGATCGCGTCGAACGACTCGATGGTCTCCTTGATCGGGACCGTGGAGCCCTCGACGCCGGTGAACTTCTTGGCCATGTAGGTGTTCTGCGAGAGGAACTGCTGGATGCGACGTGCACGCGACACGACGATCTTGTCTTCCTCGGAGAGCTCGTCGACACCGAGGATCGCGATGATCTCCTGCAGTTCCTTGTTCTTCTGCAGGATCTGCTTCACGGCGGTGGCCACGCGGTAGTGGTCCGCACCGATGTAGCGCGGGTCGAGGATGCGGCTGGTCGACGTCAGCGGGTCGATGGCGGGGTACAGACCCTTCGACGCGATCTCACGCGAGAGCTCGGTGGTGGCGTCGAGGTGCGCGAACGTGGTCGCCGGGGCCGGGTCGGTGTAGTCGTCGGCGGGCACGTAGATGGCCTGGAGCGACGTGATCGAGTGACCGCGGGTCGAGGTGATGCGCTCCTGGAGCACACCCATCTCGTCGGCGAGGTTCGGCTGGTATCCCACGGCCGAGGGCATGCGGCCCAGCAGCGTGGAGACCTCGGAACCGGCCTGCGTGAAGCGGAAGATGTTGTCGATGAACAGCAGCACGTCCTGCTTCTGCACGTCGCGGAAGTACTCCGCCATCGTCAGCGCAGACAGGGCCACGCGAAGACGCGTCCCCGGCGGCTCGTCCATCTGGCCGAAGACGAGGGCGGTCTTGTCGAAGACACCCGCCTCTTCCATCTCGCCGATGAGGTCGTTGCCCTCACGGGTGCGCTCGCCGACACCGGCGAACACCGAGACACCACCGTGGTCCTGCGCGACGCGCTGGATCATCTCCTGGATGAGGACGGTCTTGCCGACACCGGCACCACCGAACAGACCGATCTTTCCACCCTGCACGTAGGGCGTGAGGAGGTCGATCGACTTGATGCCGGTCTCGAACATCTCGGTCTTGGACTCGAGCTGGTCGAAGCTGGGCGCCTTGCGGTGGATGCCCCAGCGCTCGGTGACCTCGATGGTCTCGCCGGGAGCGCCGTTGAGCACCTCGCCGGTCACGTCGAACACCTTGCCCTTGGTGACGTCGCCGACGGGCACCGAGATGGGGCCGCCGGTGTCGCGCACGTCCTGACCGCGGACGATGCCGTCGGTGGGCTTGAGGGCGATGGCGCGGACGAGGTCGTCACCGAGGTGCTGAGCGACCTCGAGCGTGATCTCGGTCGACTCGTCACCGATGGTGATCGTGGTCTTCAGCGCGTTGTAGATCTCGGGGATCGCGTCATGCGGGAACTCGATGTCGACGACCGGGCCGGTGACGCGCGCGACGCGTCCGACGACGGCCGCGTCGGTCTTCTCGGCGGTGAGGCTCATGGCTTCTTCTCTCCTTGGGAACTTACTTGCCGGATGCCAGGGCATCGGCGCCGCCGACGATCTCGGCGATCTGCTGCGTGATCTCCGCCTGACGCGCGTTGTTGCGCAGGCGGGTGTAGTCGGTGATGAGCTTGTCGGCGTTGTCGCTGGCCGACTTCATGGCCTTCTGCGTCGCGGCGTGCTTGGCGGCCGACGACTGCAGCAGGGCGTTGAAGATGCGGCTCTGGACGTACGTCGGCAGGAGCGCGTCGAGAACCGTCTCGGCGTCCGGCTCGAATTCGTAGAGCGGGTAGACCTCGGACTGCGCGGGAGCCTCATCGGCCTCGAGCACCTCGAGCGGGAGCAGACGCACGGATTCGGGCGACTGGGTCATCATGCTGACGAAGCGGTTGTAGACCAGGTGGATCTCGTCGACGCCGCCCTCGTTCTCGCCGCTTTTGCGGTACGCCTCGATCACGGCATCCGAGATCTCCTCCGCGGTGGAGAACTGCGGGGTGTCGGTGTCGCCGACCCACTGGGCGACGCTCGGCATGCGACGGAACTGGAAGTATCCGACGGCCTTGCGCCCGACCAGGTAGTAGACGACCTCTTTGCCCTGCGAGCGGAGCAGCTCGGCCAGCTCGAGACCCTCGCGGAGGATCTGCGAGTTGAACGCGCCGGCGAGACCGCGGTCGGAGGTGAAGATGACCACGGCCGAACGGCGGATGTTCTCGCGCTCGGTCGTCAGCGGGTGATCGACGGAGGAGTGCGTGGCGACCGCCGAGACGGCGCTCGTGACGGCCCGCGCGAAGGGGGATGCCGCGCGCACACGCGCCATCGCCTTCTGGATGCGCGAGGCCGCGATGAGCTCCATCGCCTTGGTGATCTTCTTGGTGGTCTGAGCAGAAGAGATCTTCTGCTTGTAGACCCGCAGTTGTGCGCCCATGATTTACGTCCTCGTGTCGCCGCTACTCAGCGACGGCCCTTGACGATTCGCTCCTGGTTGACGTCTTCGGCCTCCGCGGCGTCGACCTTCTCGGCGCCGACGACGCTCTGGTCCTTGCCGGGCTGGAACTCCTTCGAGAACGCGTCGACGTGCTTCTCGAGCTCCGCGAGCGTGTCGTCACCGAGCACGTTGGTCTCGCGCAGCGTGTCGAGCACGGTCGAGTTGCGGCGCAGGTAGTCCAGCAGCTCGCGCTCGAAGCGCAGCACGTCGGACACCTCGACCGCGTCGAGCTTGCCGTTGGTGCCGGCCCAGATCGAGACGACCTGCTCCTCGACGGGGTACGGCGAGTACTGCGGCTGCTTGAGAAGCTCGGTCAGGCGTGCACCGCGGGCGAGCTGACGACGCGAAGCCGCGTCGAGGTCGCTCGCGAACATCGCGAAGGCTTCGAGCGAGCGGTACTGCGCGAGCTCCAGCTTCAGCGTTCCGGAGACCTTCTTGATCGACTTGACCTGGGCGTCACCACCGACGCGCGACACCGAGATACCCACGTCGACCGCGGGACGCTGGTTGGCGTTGAAGAGGTCGGACTGCAGGAAGATCTGGCCGTCGGTGATCGAGATCACGTTGGTCGGGATGTATGCCGAGACGTCGTTGGCCTTGGTCTCGATGATGGGCAGACCCGTCATCGATCCGGCGCCGAGCTCATCGGACAGCTTCGCGCAACGCTCGAGCAGACGCGAGTGCAGGTAGAAGACGTCGCCGGGGTACGCCTCGCGGCCCGGCGGGCGACGCAGGAGGAGCGACACGGCGCGGTAGGCCTCGGCCTGCTTCGACAGGTCGTCGAAGATGATCAGGACGTGCTTGCCCTCGTACATCCAGTGCTGGCCGATGGCCGAGCCGGTGTAGGGCGCAAGGTACTTGAAGCCCGCGGGGTCGGAGGCGGGGGCGGCGACGATGGTGGTGTACTCCATCGCACCGGCGTCCTCGAGCGCGCCCTTCACCGAAGCGATGGTCGAGCCCTTCTGGCCGATGGCGACGTAGATGCAGCGCACCTGCTTGTTGACGTCGCCCGACTCCCAGTTGGCCTTCTGGTTGATGATCGTGTCGATCGCGATGGCCGTCTTGCCGGTCTGGCGGTCGCCGATGATGAGCTGACGCTGGCCGCGGCCGACGGGGATCATGGCGTCGATCGCCTTGATACCGGTCTGCAGGGGCTCGTGGACGCTCTTGCGCTGCATGACGCCCGGAGCCTGGAGCTCGAGGGCGCGGCGGCCGGTCGTCGCGATCTCGCCGAGACCGTCGATGGGGTTGCCCAGCGGGTCGACGACGCGGCCGAGGTAGCCCTCGCCGACGCCGACCGAGAGGACCTCGCCCGTGCGGGTGACGCTCTGGCCCTCTTCGATGCCGGAGAACTCGCCGAGCACGACGACACCGACCTCGTTCTCGTCGAGGTTCTGGGCGAGGCCGAGCGTGCCGTCCGCGAAGCGGATGAGCTCGTTGGCCATGACGCCGGGAAGGCCCTCGACGTGAGCGATGCCGTCGGCCGCGTCGACGACGGCGCCGACCTCGGTCGCCGCGGCGCCGGTGGGCTCGTAGGCGGTGACGAAGTCCTTCAGCGCGTCACGAATGACGTCGGGGCTGATAGAGAGATCTGCCATTGTCTTCCTTCGTTCGTGGGGCCCTCGGCCCCCAAGATCACGCCCGCTCGGGCGGAAAGTCTTCAGCCGGCGATCCGCTGGCGGAGGTCGGCGAGACGTGCGGACACGCTCGCGTCGATGACGTCGTCGGCCACCTGCACGCGCAGGCCTCCGAGCACGGTCGGGTCGATCACGGTGTTCAGCGTGACAGCTGAGCCGTAACGTGCGCTGAGAGCGTTCTGCAGACGGGTCTGCTGGTCGGCGCTCAGGGGGGCGGCCGCGGAGACCGTGGCGACGATGCGCGAACGCTGGTCGGCGACGATGCGCTCCGCGCGACGGAGCAGGGCACGCACCCGACGGCCTCGTGCGTGCTCGACGAGCGAGGACACGATGAGGGCGGTTCCGGCGCTCGCGCGTCCGTCGAGCAGGGTCGAGACGAGCGTCCCCTTCGCCGATGCGCCGCCCATGCGTCCGCCGAGGGCGAGCTCGAGCTCGCCGTTGGAGGCGACGGTGCGCGAGAACGAGAAGAGTTCCGCCTCGATGTCGCCGGTCTCGGCGACCGAGGTCGCACGGACGGCGAGCTCTTCGAGACCCTCGACGAACTCCGCCGCGCTCGACCAGCGCTGCTGGGCGGCGCTCGTGAGCAGCGACACCGTGGCGGGCCGATACGACGGACCGAACACGGCCGACACGAGGCCCGCGCGGGCCTCGGGCGGGACCGACGAGTCGGACAGCGCGCCGCTCAGCTGCGCCGATCCGCTCACGGCGGCCACGGCAGCGAACAGCTCGCGTGCGACGTCGAGATCGACACCCGACGCGGAGGCCAGGGCCTCCGACGTCGCGGTCCGGGCCTGAGTGGTCGCGCTGCCCATTACTTGGCCGCCTTCTCGGAGGCCTCGAGCTCGGCGAGGAAGCGGTCGACCACGGCGTTGGCGCGCGCGTCGTCCGACAGGGTCTCACCGATCACGTTGCCCGCGAGGTCGACCGCGAGGGTCCCGACCTCGGAGCGGAGCTGCACGAGGGCCGTCTGACGCTCGGCCTCGATCTGCGCGTGAGCGCTCGCGGTGATGCGAGCCGCCTCGGACGCGGCGGTCTCCTTGGCCTCGGCGACGATCTTGCGACCGTCCTGGGTCGCGGACTCGCGGATCTCACCGGCTTCGCGGCGCGCCTCGGCGAGCTGCGCGGTGTACTCCTCGAGGGCGGCCTCGGCCTGGCGCTGAGCCTCGTCGGCCTTGGCGATGTTGCCCTCGATGGCAGCACTGCGCTCGTCGAGCAGCTTCGCCATCCGCGGCAGGGCCACACGCCACACCACGAAGATGATGACGACGAAGCACACCGCCGACCAGATGATGTCGTACACCGCCGGGATCAGCGGGTTCTGCGCCTCTCCCGCGGGCTCCGCGGCGAGTGTGACAAGAGCGTTCAGCATCCTGTCTCCTTACAGTGAGTCGAGAGCGGCCGGATCAGGTGAAGATGAAGCCGGTCGCGATACCGATGAAGGCGAGCGCCTCGGTGAAGGCGATACCGATGAACATCAGGACCTGCAGGCGGCCCGCGAGCTCGGGCTGACGGGCGACGCCCTCGATCGTCTTGCCGACGACGATGCCCACGCCGATGGCGGGGCCGATGGCGGCGAGGCCGTAGCCGATCGTGGCGACGTTACCGGTGACCTGGGCGAGAACCGTAGTTGCGTCCACGGGTTTTTTCCTTTCGTTGGGTGGCTCGGCGTGCGCCGGGCCGCTCAGTGCTCTTCTGCGACCGCGAGCTGGATGTAGACCGCGGTGAGGATCGCGAAGACGTACGCCTGGAGGAAGGCGACGAAGATTTCGAACAGGGTGAAGGCGAAGCCGAAGGCGAGGGAGCCGGCGCCGAGCGCCGTCCACCAGCCGCTGAGCCCGACCACGAAGAACTGGGTGGCCGAGAAGAACAGCACCAGCATGAGGTGGCCGACGACCATGTTCATCAGCAGACGCAGCGTCAGCGTGACGGGGCGGATGATGAAGGTCGAGAGGAACTCGAGCGGGACGATGATGATGTACAGCGGCCACGGCACGCCCGAGGGCAGCAGTGCGTTCTTGAAGAATCCTCCGGGGCTCTTCTTGATGCCGGCGTAGATGAACGTGACGTAGGCGACGATCGCGAGCAGCAGCGGCACGGCGATGACGCTCGTACCGGCGATGTTCAGGAACGGGATGACACCCGTGATGTTCATGAACAGCACCATGAAGAAGATCGTGGTGAGAATCGGCAGGAACCGCTTGCCGTCCTTGCGCCCGAGGATGTCTTCGGCGATGTTCACGCGGACGAAGTCGAGGCCCATCTCGGCGACGCTCTGGAAGCGACCGGGGACGATCTTCATCCGGCGGGTGCCGAGGACGAGGAAGAGGACGAGCGCGAGCGTCGCCAGCATCTGCGTGAGGTTGATGCGGGTGATCGCGAAGATCGTGCCCTCGAACAGGACCGCGTCGGGGAAGAACTCAGAGATGGAGGGCGGGTGGAACTCCGCACCCGCAGACGCGAAGTTCGTGATCAGGGTCGCAGCTTGAGTGGACAGCGCTGGCTCCAGCTTCGGGGCATCGGTGTGAACCGTTGCGACGATGGTCGGTGATGGTACCCGAAGTGCGAACCTGGAGAAGATTTCCCATCGCGGGCGGGTACTTATGCCACCCTATCAAACTCCCGGCGGATCCATGAGTCCGCGAGGGCCGATCGTCTCGTCCGCGGACTAAAGGGCGCGACGAGACGGATGAGTGGGTTATGGCATCCGTCAGGCGCGCAGGTCGCCGGCGTCGGGGTCGGTGGGCAGCGTGATGTCGCTGACGCTCGGGATGCGCATGCGCAGCAGCACCACGACGTCGACGGCGAGAGAGGCGATCACGCTGACCACCAGCGCGACGTAGAAGACGACCGGGTCGACCCAGCCCTGCCCCCGCAGAACGACGATCGCGACGATGAAGAGGATCAGCTTCAGCAGCCACCCGCCCAGGACGATGCCGAAGAAGATGGGCACGTACAGCGGGTCGCC
The DNA here is from genome assembly GCF_041379845.1 of Microbacterium sp. BWR-S6Y. Taxonomy (NCBI): domain Bacteria; kingdom Bacillati; phylum Actinomycetota; class Actinomycetes; order Micrococcales; family Microbacteriaceae; genus Microbacterium; species Microbacterium sp. BWR-S6Y. Next base: position 241,115 of record NZ_JBFECV010000002.1, on the reverse strand, counting down.
GAACCATCGGTTGGCGACGAGGATGCTCGTCGCCGTGACGGCGAGGAAGATCGCGCTGACGGCGACCCCCGACAGAGCGCTGCCGAGACCCCCCGCTCCCCCGACGGCGAAACCGACCACCGCGCCCACGACGAGCAGCACGGCCGTGACGATCCCGCCCCAGACGAGGGCGGTGCGCAGGACGGGCGTGCTGGAGAGAGGACGACGGGGGGCGGGAGAGACGCTGCTCATGAGGGGGACTCCGGTCGGGTGGGTCGGACGCGACGGGAGAGCCGTCGCAGACGGTGCGATGAGGGAAGGAGGGTCAGGACGGCGCACGCGAGCACCCCGGTGACGCCGAAGGCGATCCCGATGGCGTAGTCGCCGGGCCAGCTCTGCTGGGTGCCGATGTACATCAGCAGGAACGCGAGGCTGACCACCGCCGTCCAGCTGTAGAAGATCAGCACGGCGTCGCGGTCGGAGTGCCCCATGTCGAGCATCCGATGATGCAGGTGCTTGCGGTCGGGCGAGAACGGGGACTTCCCCGCCCACTGCCGCCGGGCGACGGCGAGGCCGAAGTCGAGCAGGGGCAGCAGGACGATGACCACCGGCAGCAGGATCGGGATGAAGGCACCGAGCAGCTGCGAGCGACCGATCTTCTCGGGGTCGAGCACAGCGGGGTCGAGCTGCCCGGTGATCGCCACGGCGGAGCTGGCCATGAGAAGGCCCAGCATGAGGGCGCCCGCGTCACCCATGAACAGCTTGGCGGGGGTCCAGTTCATCGGCAGGAAGCCCAGGCAGGCACCCACCAGGACCGCCGCGATGAACGACGCGAGGTTGAAGTAGGTGCTCGCTCCGGTGTCGCGCACCAGCAGGTAGGAGTAGGCGAAGAAGACGCCGTTGGCGATCAGGCACACCCCCGCGACCAGACCGTTGAGCCCGTCGATGAAGTTCACCGCGTTCATGACGACGACGAGGGCGAAGACGGTCAGCAGGAAGCTCACCCAGCTCGAGCCCACGGTCAGGGCGCCGATGGGCAGGGAGAGGATCTGCAGCTGCCCGAACCAGGCGATGACGCCCGCGGCGACGAACTGCGCCCCGAGCTTGATCATCCAGTCGAGGTCCCAGAGGTCGTCGGCGACGCCGACGAGGACGATGAGCAGCACGGCCCCCAGCAGAGAGAGCACCGGGACCGGATCGGTCCAGAAGATCGAGAAGTAGGGGTTGCGGCTCGACAGCGCGAAGGCGGCGACCACGCCGAGGAACATCGCGACCCCGCCCAGGCGCGGCGTGGGTGTCTTGTGGACGTCCCGGTCACGGATGCCGGGGTAGAGCTTGAACCGCAGCGCGAGCTTCCACACCACCCACGACAGCGCGAGTGTGACCGCCGCCGTGAAGAGGATGGTGAGGAGGTACTGGGTCACGGACCGGGAGCCTCGGCATCCGGGGCTGCGTCGGAGGGCGCGTCGGCCGGATCGGCCGGGGCGGCCGAGGCGTCGCGATCGTCGGCCGGATCGGGCTCGAGCAGGTCGCCGAGCACCTCGCGCAGCCGCTCCCGCGAGATCGCTCCCTCGCGCAGCACGCGCACGACGGGATCGGCTCCCCCGACCAGCAGCGTGGCGTCGACGATCGTCGAGGCGACCCCGGTCTCGCTCACGCCCGCGTCGAGGTAGGCCGCGACGCTGTCGCCGAGCATGTCGCGCGCGGCGTCGATGTCGACGGCGGCGGGCATGCCGGTGAGGTTCGCACTCGACACCGCGAGCGGCCCGGTCTCTTCGAGCAGCTCGAGCGTCATCTTCTGGGCCGGCATGCGCACGGCCACCGTCCCGTGGGTGTCGCCCAGGTCCCACGACAGCGACGGCTGCGCCGGGAGGACGATGGTGAGGCCTCCGGGCCAGAACTCGCGGACGAGGTCCTCGACGGCGGCGGGAATCTCGGCCACCAGCGCGCGGAGCGTGCCGACGCCCGCGACCAGGACCGGCGGAGGCTGCTGACGGCCGCGCCCCTTCGCTTCGAGAAGCCCGGCGACGGCGCGCGCGTTGAACGCGTCGGCGGCGATTCCGTAGACGGTATCGGTGGGGAGCACGACGAGTTCGCCTCGGCCGATCGCCTGACGCGCATGGCGCATTCCAGACAGCAGCTGCGACTCGTCTCGGCAGTCGTAGACGGGTGACATGACGCGCGCCAGTCTAGTCGCGCCGCGCGCGCTGCACGCTCACGCTCGAGCGGTCCGGTCAGGGACGGACGGCGGTCGTGGCGCGATCGCGCGTGGTGAGGTCGGGATGAGTGGATGCCGAGAGCCAGCCGTCCGCCGTGAGGATCTGCCGGATCGCCTCTCCCTGCCACTCGCCGTGCTCGATGACGATCGTCCCGCCGGGGTGCGCGAGGCGCAGCCCCACGCGGCTCAGCCGGCGCACGGCATCCAATCCGTCCACCCCGCCGTAGAGCGCGGCCGGCGGGTCGTAGAGGCGCACCTCGGGATCGCGCGGGATCGCGTCGTCGGGCACGTAGGGAGGGTTGGATGCCACGACCGAGACCGTGCCGTCGAGCTCGGGGAAGGCGTCGGCGAGGTCGATGAAGGCGAGGGTGAGGTTCTCGGCGCCCACGAGGGCGTGGTTCTGCTTCGTCCAGATGAACGCGTCGACGCTGTTCTCCGCGGCGTACACGCGTGCGTGCGGCACCTCGGTCGCCATCGCGAGGGCGATCGCGCCGCTGCCGGTGCCGAGGTCGACAGCGACGGGGGCGTCGGAGGCGACGGCCCGCAGCGCGTCGATCGCGAGCTGCGCGACCATCTCGGTCTCGGGTCGCGGCACGAACACGCCCGGTCCGACGGCCAGCTCGAGGGAGCGGAAGGGGGCGCGTCCGGTCAGGTGCTGCAGGGGCTCGCGCGCGCAGCGGCGGTCCACGAGCGGAGCCAGGGCGACGGATGCCGCCTCGGGCAGGCGATCCCCGCGGATCGCGGCGGCCTGCACGCCTCCGCGCGAGGAGTCGAGCACGTGCGCGAGGAGGAGTTCGGCATCCACCTGGGGGTCGGTGACGCCGGCGGCGCGGAGACGCTCCGTGGTGTCGCGGAGGACGTCGGAGACCCGCTCGGGGGCGGGGACCGGGGGGCGGGGAGGCGAGGCGGGCTCAGACATGACGGGCACCCAGCCTATCCGCGGCACGGCTCCGGCTTGCGCGGGCTCGGGACGGGTGCGCCCCGCCGCGTCAAGCAGCGTCACACGAGCCGCCGTGTCGGAGGGCTCGCCTAAAATGATCGCGTCCCGACCGACGGCGAAAGGCGAGCCATGCCCGGCATCCACTCCGACATCACCTCTGCATTCGGCGACACGCCGCTCGTGCGGCTGAACCGCGTGGCCGAGGGCGCCGGGGGGCAGATCCTCGCGAAGCTCGAGTTCTACAACCCGGCCTCGAGCGTGAAGGACCGCCTCGGCATCGCAATCGTCGACGCCGCCGAAGCCTCGGGCGAGCTCAAGCCCGGCGGCACCCTCGTCGAGTCGACGAGCGGTAACACGGGCATCGCGCTGGCGATGGTCGGCGCGGCGCGCGGCTACAAGGTCATCCTGACGATGCCGGCCTCGATGTCGAAGGAGCGCCGCATCCTGCTCAAGGCCTTCGGCGCCGAACTCGTGCTGACCGATCCCACCAAGGGCATGTCGCACGCCGTCGACGAGGCCAAGCGCATCGTCGCCGAGACGCCGGGCGCCGTCTGGGCCCGCCAGTTCGAGAACGAGGCCAACCCGGCGATCCACCGCAAGACGACGGCCGAAGAGATCCTGCGCGACACCGAGGGCAAGGTCGACTACTTCGTCGCCGGCATCGGCACCGGCGGCACCATCACCGGCGTCGGTCAGGTGCTCAAGGAGCGCAACCCCGACGTCAAGATCGTTGCCGTCGAGCCCGCGGACTCCCCCGTGCTGACCAAGGGACACCCGGGACCCCACAAGATCCAGGGCATCGGACCCAACTTCGTGCCGGCGATCCTCGACCGCGACATCATCGACGAGGTCATCGACGTCGAGTTCGACGACGCCATCCGCCTCGCCCGCGAGACGGCCGCGAAAGACGGCATCCTGGTCGGCATGTCGTCGGGTGCCGCCATCTGGGCGGCCCTCGAGGTCGCTCGTCGCCCCGAGGCCGCGGGCAAGAACATCGTCGTGATCATCCCGTCCTACGGCGAGCGGTACCTCTCGACGGCGCTCTACGAGCACCTGCGCGAAGACTGACGTGGGAGTGCTCTCCCGCATCCGAGAAGACATCTCCTCCGCCAAGCTCCGCGATCCCGCGGCGCGCGGCGGGATCGAGATCGCGCTGCTGTACCCGGGGCTGCACGCCGTGTGGGCGTACCGCGTCGCCCACCGCCTGTGGCGACGGGGGCTGCGCTTCCCCGCGCGCGCCCTGTCGCAGGTGACCCGCTGGCTCACCGGCATCGAGATCCACCCCGGCGCGACGATCGGTCGGCGGTTCTTCATCGACCACGGCATGGGCGTCGTCGTCGGCGAGACCGCGGAGGTCGGCGACGACGTCATGCTGTATCACGGCGTGACCCTGGGCGGTCGGCAGCGCGAGGGCGGGAAGCGGCACCCCACGCTGCACGACGGCGTCGCGGTGGGCGCGGGGGCGAAGATCCTCGGGCCGATCACCCTCGGTGCCCGCTCGGTCGTGGGGGCGAACGCCGTCGTCACGCGCGACGCCCCGGCCGACAGCGTGCTCGTGGGCGTCCCGGCCAAGGCGCGCACGCGCCGCAACGGCGAAGACACGCGTGCGCTGCTCACGACGCCGGAGTACTGGATCTGACCGCCGGGCGGCCCGGCGAAGCACGGACGTAGGCTCGGTTCATGACCCGCCTGCACGACCTGTCCCTGACCGCCCAGGTACGGGGGCTGCGCGACGGTGACCTCTCCCCCGTCGATGTGGTCGGGCACTACCTCGACCGCATCGAGCGCCTCGACGACCTCGGCGCGTTCGCGGAGGTGACAGCGGATGCCGCGGTCCGTCGCGCCGCGGGGCTCGAGCGGCCGGCGCGGGGGTCGCTGTGGGGCGTTCCGCTCGCCGACAAGGATCTCGTCGCGCGGGCCGGCGTGCCGACGCGCTACGGGTCGAGATCGCGGGAGGACCACGTCCCGGCGGCATCCGATCCGCTGGCGATCGCGCTCGACGCCGCCGGCGCGGTCAACGTGGGCAAGACGAGCACGTCGGAGTTCGGGCTCACCGGGTTCACCGAGCCGCTCATCCACGCCCCGGCGCGCGATCCGTGGCGACCGTCGGCGGGCGCGGGCGGATCCAGCGGCGGCGCGGCGGTCGCGGTGGCGGCGGGTCTGCTCCCCGCGGCCGTCGGGTCGGACGGCGGCGGGTCGATCCGCATCCCCTCGGCCACCGTGGGAGTCGTCGGGCTCAAGCCCTCGCGGGGTCGGCTGCCGATCGGTTCGGGGTTGGACTCCCCCGACCAGTTGTCGGTGACCGGGCCGATCGCCCGGACCGTGGAAGACGCCGGCCTGCTGCTCGACGCCCTCGTCTCCCTTGCGCCCTTCCCCTATGCCACGGGCGCACCCGGGGCGGGCCCGTTCGCCGACGCCGCCCGACGCGATCCCGGTCCCCTGCGCCTGGGTGTCACCACGGTGTCGCCCTGGGACGACAGCGAAGACATCGTCCTGGATGCCGCCGCCCGCGACGCGTTCGCGACGGCGGCGGCCTGGTTCGCGGATGCCGGACACGACGTGACGGATGCCGATTGGCATCCGGTCGGCTACCCCGATCTCTTCCACATCCTCTGGCGCGCGAGCGCGGCGCGCATCCCCCTCGACGAGGCGGACGCCGCCCTCGTGGAGCCGCTGACGGCGTGGTTGGTCGAGGAAGGGCGCCGCCTGTCGGCGGTCGAGCTGCTCGGGGGCCTCGCCGCTGCTCGCGCCTTCGAGAGGCGGACCGTGGCGGACTTCGCGCGCTTCGATGCCGTCCTGACGCCCGCTCTCGCGCAGCCGCCGCAGCCCGTCGGCGCCTACGCGGGTCACAGCCCCGAGCGCACCTTCGCGATGCAGGTCGAGTACGCGCCGTACTCGAGCTTCGTCAACGTCGCGGGTCTGCCCGCCCTCACGCTGCCGGTGACCGCCGACCCCTCCGGCCACCCCGTGTCGGTTCAGCTGGTCGGTCGGCCCGGCGGCGAAGCCGTGCTGCTCTCGCTCGCCGCGCAGCTCGAGCGCCGCCGCGGCCCGCTCCCCCACCCGCCCGTGTGGGACGCCTGACCGCTCGCAGCGACACGACACAGGACATTCCGCCGGAGAACGGCCTGCGAGCGCTGTCCACGGTCCCGAGGATCGGCCGATCCTGCGTTGTGGCCCCGGCCCTCGTGACTCGACGTCGAGCGACGGCCCGTCAGGGAAGCAGGCCGGCCGCGGCGAACGCGCGCGCGTAGATCTCGCGGACGACGCGCTCCTTGCGGGCGTTGTAGGCGCTCATCAGGCCGTGGGCAGCGACGGCGCGCTTCGTCTCGGCGTAGAGCTCGCGGTCGCCCGCATCCGCGCGCAGCCAGTCCCGGAAGATCCGGTGCCGCGCCGCTTCGGGGCTGTCCGGGGGCCAGACGTGCAGGTTCGCGGCGGGCGCGGTGCGCACGAGGCAGCGGTGCCCGAGCCACCAGGGCTCCCGCACGCGCAGCACGAAGCCGAGGTTCTCCAGCGCGGGAACGTACGCGGCCTCGTCGTCCGTGTCGCCGACGGTGACGTCGATGTCGATCACCGGTTTGGCGGCGAGACCGGGCACCGACGTCGAACCGACGTGCTCGATCGAGAGGGCGCGTTCGCCGAGGGCCCCGCGGATCTGCGCGCGGAGCGTGTCGAAGACCTCGGGCCACGCGGCATCCGGATCCACGACCTCGATACGCCGAGGCTGCTCCGCCGCACCGACCCAGGGAGACATCCCGGGCGGCGGGGGCGTGTCGTCGAACGCGACGATCTCGGCGGCGGTGGGCATCATCCGATCCTAGGAGTCGGCGAGAGCGGCGAGCCGCGCCTCCTCGTCAGCGGCGATCGCCGACTCGATGATCGGGCCGAGGGCGCCGTCCATCACCTGGTCGAGGTTGTACGCCTTGTAGCCGGTGCGGTGATCGGCGATGCGGTTCTCGGGGAAGTTGTAGGTGCGGATGCGCTCCGATCGGTCCATGCCGCGGATCTGCGAGCGGCGCGCGTCGGCGGCGACGGCGTCGCGCTCCTCCTGCTGCTTCGCGAGCAGGCGGGCGCGCAGCACGCGCATCCCGGCCTCGCGGTTCTGCAGCTGCGACTTCTCGTTCTGCATCGACACGACGATGCCCGTGGGCACGTGGGTGATGCGCACGGCCGAGTCGGTCGTGTTGACCGACTGCCCGCCGGGACCCGACGAACGGAAGACGTCGATCTTGAGGTCGTTGGGGTCGATCGCGACCTCTTCGGGCTCGTCGACCTCCGGGAACACGAGCACGCCCGTCGTGGAGGTGTGGATGCGCCCCTGCGATTCGGTCGCCGGCACGCGCTGCACGCGGTGCACGCCGCCCTCGTACTTCAGGTGCGCCCAGACGCCCTGCGCCGGGTCGCTCGACGATCCCTTGATCGCGACCTGCACGTCCTTGTAGCCGCCGAGGTCGCTCTCGGTGCGCTCGAGCAGCTCGGTCTTCCACCCCATGGACGCCGCGTACTGGAGGTACATGCGCAGCAGGTCGGCCGCGAACAGCGCGCTCTCGGCGCCACCCTCGCCGCCCTTGATCTCCATGATCACGTCGCGGGCGTCGTCGGGGTCGCGCGGGATGAGCAGGCGCCGCAGACGCTCCTGCGTCTCGTCCACCCGTTCTTCCAGCGCCGGGACCTCGTCGGCGAAGGCCTCGTCTTCGCGCGCGAGCTCGCGCGCGGCATCCAGATCGTCGGATGCCGCGCGCCAGGCCTCGTAGGCGTGCACGATGCGGCTCAGCTCGGCGTAGCGCCGGTTCACCCGCTTGGCACGCGCCGCGTCGGCGTGCACCGCGGGATCGTTCAGCTCGAGTTCGACGGCCGCGTGCTCATCGAGGAGCCCGCGGACCGACTCGAACATCGCCGGGACCGACATCGCGAGCGCCGCCGATCAGCGGATGCTGTTGTCGTCACCGCCGCGCGCGGGCGCCGGGATCGACTTCTGCATCTGCACGAGGAACTCGACGTTGGACTGCGTCTCCTTGAGCTTGCCGAGCACGACCTCGAGGGCCTGCTGGGGCTCGAGACCGGCGAGGGCGCGACGCAGCTTCCAGGTGATCTTGACCTCGTCGGGAGAGAGCAGCATCTCTTCGCGGCGCGTGCTGGAGGCGTTGACGTCGACGGCCGGGAAGATGCGCTTGTCGGCGAGCTGACGGTTCAGGCGCAGTTCGCTGTTGCCGGTGCCCTTGAACTCCTCGAAGATCACGTCGTCCATCTTGGACCCGGTCTCGACCAGCGCGGTGGCGAGGATCGTGAGCGAACCACCGTTCTCGATGTTGCGCGCGGCACCGAAGAAGCGCTTGGGCGGGTACAGCGCCGAGGCGTCGACGCCGCCGCTCAGGACGCGACCCGAGGTGGGGGCGGCGAGGTTGTAGGCGCGGCCGAGGCGGGTGATGGAGTCCAGCAGCACGACGACGTCGCGACCGAGCTCCACGAGGCGCTTCGCGCGCTCGATGGCGAGCTCGGCGACCGTGGTGTGGTCTTCGGCGGGACGGTCGAAGGTCGAGGCGATGACCTCACCGCGCACGGTGCGCTGCATGTCGGTGACCTCTTCGGGGCGCTCGTCGACGAGCACGACCATGAGGTGGACCTCGGGGTTGTTCGTCGCGATCGCGTTGGCGATCTGCTGCAGCACGATCGTCTTGCCGGCCTTCGGGGGCGCGACGATCAGGCCGCGCTGGCCCTTGCCGACCGGGGCGACCAGGTCGATGATGCGCTGCGTGAGCTTCTCGGGACCGGTCTCCAGGCGCAGGCGCTCCTGGGGGTACAGCGGGGTGAGGTTGTTGAACTCGACGCGGGCGGCCGCGTCGTCGACCGACAGACCGTTGATCGAGTCGACCTGCACGAGCGCGTTGTACTTCTGGCGACCCTGCTGCTCGCCCTCGCGGGGCTGCTTGATCGCACCGACGACGGCGTCGCCCTTGCGCAGGTTGTACTTCTTCACCTGACCGAGCGAGACGTAAACGTCGCTCGGGCCGGGGAGGTAGCCGGTGGTGCGGACGAAGGCGTAGTTGTCGAGCACGTCGAGCACACCGGCGATCGGGACGAGCACGTCGTCCTCGCCGATCTCGGTCTCGAACTCGTCACCCGTGGTGTTCGGGCCGCGGCGCTTGTTGCGCTGACGGTTGCGGCTGTTCGACGCGCCCTGCTGCTGCTGCGCCTGCGAGCCGTTCTGCGAGGCGTCGCGCTGGTTCCCCGACGGCGCCGCCGAGCTGTTCGCGGCCTGCGGCGCGCTCTGCTGCTCGGTCTCGTCGGCGGCGGGCTGCGCGTCGTTCTTCTCGGCGGTCTCGCCCTTGTTGCGGTTGCGGTTGCGCGAGCGGCTGCGTCCGCGGCCGCGGGCGGGCGTCTCGTCGGCCTGCTCGACGGCGTCGGCCTCGGGGGCCTCGGATGCCGCCGACTCCGCCGGAGCGGAATCCCCGGCGGCGGTGGTCTCGGCAGCGGTGGTCTCGGTCGCGGTCTCGGTCGCGGTCGCCTCGTCGGGCGACGCGTCGGCGGCGGTGGCCGGGGCCTCGACGGCGGAATCCCCGGCGACGTCGGCCGCGGGGGTGGTCGGCTCCTCGGCGGCGGCGTCGGCCTTGTCCGCGTCGGCCTCGGTGGCGGCGGCCTCGGCAGCGGCGGCCTCGGCCGCGGCCTTCTCCTTCGCGGAGGCGGTGGTCGCACGGCGCGGGGCGCGCTTGCGCGGCGCGCGGGCCGGCTTCTCGGCGGGCGCGGGCTCTTCGGCGGCGGCAGGCTCTTCGGCGGCGGCAGGCTCCTCGGCGGGCGCCTCGTCAGCGACCGCCGGCGCCTCGGCGGCAGGCTCCTCGACGGGCGCCTCTTCCGCGGCGGGTGCCTCGGCGGCAGGCTCCTCGACGGGGGCCTCCTCCGCCGGCGCGCTCGCGGCGAGGGCGTCGTCGGTGAACAGCGCCTCGGGCTCGGCCGTGGCGCCCGCGTCGGCGTCAGCCTCAGCCTCCGTGTCGGCCGGGGCCGCGGCATCCGGGGCTTCCGTGCCCTCGGTCTGCTCCGCCTCGGCGGTGGCGGTGTCGTTGTCGGTCGCCTCGTCGGCAGCGACGGGCTGCTCGATGTTCTCGGCGCCCTCGGGCGCGTCGACGGGCTGGGTCTCGGAGATGGACTCCACGAGTGCTCCTCAGAAATGAAACGTGATCAGATCGCGCTTCGCCATGCAGAACGCAGACGAAGAGACACCAGCGGTTCGGAAGACTGCAGCCGATACCGGGTTCGCGATGTGTTGCGGATTTCGCAGGTGTGCAGAGGCTCAGATTCGCGAGATTACGCGGAACCCTCTGCGTTTTTCACTGTACCACCCTTGACGTCGACGGCGAGCATGAGCGCCTGCCACGGGGTGTCGACGACGGATGCCATAAGATCCGCCGCCGCGAGTCGCTGCCCGGGCCCGTCGGCGAGCACGAGCACGCTCGGTCCCGCACCCGAGACGACGGCGGCGTACCCCTCCGCTCGGAGCGCCCGGACGAGCCGGTCGGTCTCGGGCATGGCCTGCGCGCGGTAGTTCTGGTGCAGCTTGTCTTCCGTCGCCGCCATCAGCAGCTCGGGGCTCTGCGTCATCGCCGCGATGAGCAGCGCCGAGCGCGAGACGTTGAACACCGCGTCCTCGCGCGGCACCTGCAGGGGCTGCAGGCTCCGCGCCACGGCCGTCGACATCGTGAAGCTCGGCACGAAGACGAGGGGCGAGACACCGCGGTGCACGATGAGCTGCTTGTGCTGGGGGCCCTCGGCATCCATCCACGCGATGGTCAGACCGCCGAACAGGCCGGGCGCGACGTTGTCGGGGTGCCCCTCCATCTCGGTGGCCAGGCGCAGCAGGTCGACGTCGCTGAAGGCGACCTCTCCCTCGAGCAGTCCCTTCGCGGCCAGGATGCCGGCGACCACCGCCGCCCCCGAGGAGCCCATGCCGCGGCCGTGCGGGATGACGTTGTGCGCCGTCAGCCGCAATCCGGGCAGGGTGCGACCGACCGAGGCGTAGGTGTGCGCCATCGCGCGCACCACGAGGTGCGAGGCGTCGCGGGGGACGTCGGCCGTCCCCTCGCCCTCGACCTCGATCTCGAGGCGGTCGCCGTCGAGCTGCTCGACGACCAGTTCGTCGTAGACGCTGAGGGCGAGGCCCAGGGTGTCGAAGCCGGGGCCGAGGTTCGCGCTCGTCGCGGGAACGCGGACCGCGACCCGGCGTCCGGGGCCTGAGCTCACGCGGTCACCGGCTGCAGGTCGAGCACGGAGGCGACCTCCGAGGTGGTCGCGTCGACGACGGTGGGCTCGACGGTCGACCCGTCGGCGCGACGCAGGGCCCACTGCGGGTCCTTGAGTCCGTGGCCGGTGACGGTCAGCACGACCTTCGCGCCCGCGGGGACGACGCCGGCCTCGGCGCGGCTGAGCAGACCCGCGACACTGATGGCCGAGGCGGGCTCGACGAAGACGCCGACCTCTCCCGCGAGGATCTTCTGGGCCTCGAGGATGCCGTCGTCGTCGATCGCGCCGAACCAGCCGTCGGTGGCGTCGCGCGCCTCGAGCGCGAGATCCCACGAGGCGGGGTTGCCGATGCGGATCGCGCTGGCGATCGTCTCGGGGTTCTTCACGACCTCGCCGCGCACCAGCGGCGCGGACCCGGCCGCCTGCAGGCCGAACATGCGGGGCACCTTCGTCGCGACGCCGCGGGCGGCCTCTTCGCGGTATCCGCGCGAGTAGGCGGTGTAGTTGCCCGCGTTGCCGACCGGGATGAAGTGGAAGTCGGGGGCGTCGCCGAGCTGAGCGACGACCTCGTAGGCGGCCGTCTTCTGCCCCTCGATGCGGTCGGGGTTGACCGAGTTGACCAGGTGGACCGGGTAGTGGTCGGCGAGCTCGCGGGCGATCTCGAGGCAGTCGTCGAAGTTGCCGCGGATCTGGATGAGGCGACCGTTGTGCGCCACGGCCTGGCTGAGCTTGCCCATCGCGATCTTGCCCTCGGGCACGAGCACCGCGGCGGTGATGCCGGCGTGTGCGGCGTAGGCCGCAGCCGACGCCGAGGTGTTGCCGGTGGAGGCGCAGATGACCGCCTTGGCACCGTGCTCGACGGCGCGCGAGAGCGCGACGGTCATTCCGCGGTCCTTGAAGGATCCGGTGGGGTTCATGCCCTCGAACTTGACCCAGACCTCGGCGCCCGTGCGCTGGGACAGCGCCGGAGCCGGGATCAGCGGCGTGCCGCCCTCGCCCAGGGTGACGACGGTGGAGGCGTCGGTGACACCGAGACGGTCGGCGTATTCGCGGAGGACTCCGCGCCAGAGGTGTGCCATGTCAGTTCCCTTCCACACGCAGCACGGAGACCACGCGCTCGACGACGCCGCTCGCGGCGAGACGCTCGACGGTCTCGCTCAGGTCCTGCTCGCGGGCCTTGTGTGTTCCGATGACCAGACGGGCGGAACCGCCGGTCTGGGTGTTCTCGTCCGCCTCGATGACGGTCTGCTCGACGGTCGCGATCGACACGCGACCCTCGCTCAGGATGCCGGCGACGGTCGCCAGCACGCCGGGCTGGTCGTCGACCTCGAGGGTGATCTGGTAGCGCGTGATGACGTGCCCGATGGGCACGGCGGGAAGGTTCGCGCGCGTGGACTCGCCCACGCCCACTCCCCCGGCGATGTGGCGGCGCGCGGCCGACACGACGTCGCCGAGCACGGCCGAGGCGGTCTGCACGCCGCCGGCGCCGGCGCCGTAGAACATCAGGTCGCCCGCGGCCTCGGCCTGCACGAAGACGGCGTTGTTGGCCCCGTGCACGCTCGCGAGCGGGTGCGTGCGCTCGACGAGGGCGGGGTACACGCGCACCGAGATGGACTCCGAGCCGTCGTCCGCCGTGAGGCGCTCGCACACGGCGAGCAGCTTGATGACGTACCCGGCGTGGCGCGCGGATTCGATCATCGCGGCGTCGACCGAGGTGATGCCCTCGCGGTGCACGGCGTCCAGGGGCACCGTGGTGTGGAAGGCGAGGCTCGCGAGGATCGCGGCCTTCTGCGCGGCGTCGAAGCCCTCGACGTCGGCGGTGGGGTCGGCCTCGGCGTAGCCGAGCGCCTGCGCCTGCGCGAGCACGTCGGCGAAGTCGGCGCCCTCGGTGTCCATGCGGTCGAGGATGTAGTTCGTCGTGCCGTTGACGATGCCCATGATGCGCACGACGCGATCGCCGGCGAGGGAGTCGCGCAGCGGCCGGATGATCGGGATGGCCCCGGCGGCGGCGGCTTCGTAGTAGACCTCGGCTCCGACCTGGTCGGCCGCCTCGAACACCTCGGAGCCGTGGGTCGCGAGCAGGGCCTTGTTGGCGGTGACGACGTCGGCGCCCGAGGCGATCGCGTGCAGCACCTGGGTGCGGGCGGGCTCGATACCGCCCATCAGCTCGATGACGATGTCGCTGCCGACGATGAGCGTCTCGGCATCGGTCGTGAACAGCTCGCGCGGAAGGTCGGCGTCGCGCTTGCCGTCGAGGTTGCGCACGGCGATGCCGGCGAGTTCGAGCTTCGCGCCCGCGCGGTCGGCGAGCTCGTCGCCGTGCTTGAGCAGCAGGTCGGCGACCTGCGAGCCGACGGCGCCGGCGCCGAGGAGCGCCACGCGGAGCGTGCGGTAGTCGGTCATTCGGTGTCTCCGTGGGGTGTTGCGGTGGAAGCGGATGCCGAGAACCCGGCGTCGCGCGCGAGCAGATCGGCCACGGTCTCGCCGCGGACGATCACCCGGGCCTCGCCCCCGCGCACGGCGACGACGGGCGGGCGGGGCGTGTAGTTGTAGTTGCTCGCGAGCGAGAAGCAGTACGCGCCGGTGGCGGGGACGGCGAGCAGGTCGCCGGGCGTGACGTCGCCGGGGAGATATTCGGCATCCACGACGATGTCTCCCGATTCGCAGTGGTGACCGACCACGCGCGAGAGCGCCGGCGTCGCGGAGCTCGCGCGCGAGACGACGCGCGCCGAGAAGTCGGCGCCGTACAGGGCGGGGCGGGCGTTGTCGCTCATGCCGCCGTCGACGCTGACGTAGGTGCGCTCGAGTCCCTCCGCCGCGGTGACGGTCTTGACCGTGCCCACCTCGTAGAGGGTCACGCCGGCCTGGCCGACGATCACGCGGCCGGGTTCGGTGGCAACGTCGGGCATCGGGATGCCGCGCACCGCGCACTCGTCGGCGATGGCGTCCAGGATGCCGTCGGCGATCTCTTCGATCGGCTTCGGGTCGTCGACCGAGGTGTACGAGATGCCGAAGCCACCGCCGACGTTGAGCAGGGGGATCTCTCCCCCGGCGAGCAGGTCGGCGTGGAGGTCGACGAGACGCGCCGCCGACTCGCGGAAGCCCGACGAGTCGAAGATCTGCGAGCCGATGTGGGCGTGCAACCCGACGAAGCGCAGGCTCGGCAGCTCGCGGATGCGCGCGACGGCCTCGGCCGCCCCCTCGAGCGAGAAGCCGAACTTCTGGTCCTCGTGGGCCGTGGCGAGGAAGGCGTGGGTCTCGGCGTGCACCCCGGTGCGCACGCGCACGAGCACCGACTGCACCGCCCCGCGCCGCTCGGCGACCGCGGCGAGGCGCTCGATCTCGATGGGGCTGTCGACGACGACCGAGCCGATCCCGACCTCGACCGCCCGCTCGAGCTCGCGCACGCTCTTGTTGTTCCCGTGGAAGCCGAGTCGCGCGGGCTCCGCTCCCCCGGCCAGGGCGACCTCGAGTTCGCCGAGCGTGCAGACGTCGACCGAGAGCCCCTCGTCGACGACCCAGCGGACGACCTCGGTCGACAGGAACGCCTTGCCCGCGTAGTAGACGCGAGCCCGGATGCCGTGCCGCTCGGCCGCACCGTCGAAGGCCGCGCGAGCGCGGCGGGCGTGCGCGCGCACCTCGTCCTCGTCCACGACGTAGAGCGGAGTGCCGAACCGGTCGCGCAGGTCGAAGACCGACACCCCGCCGATCTCGACGGAACCGTCGTCGACACGGTGCGCGCTGGCGGGCCAGACGGGGGCGACGAGCTCGTTCGCTTCGGCCGGGGCGGTGAGCCACTCGGGCACGAGCGCGGAGTGCGAGGCGGACACGGAGGAACCTATCGGGTTTGGCGGCGACGCGACGGCCGCGGATCACGGCTCCCACCCCCGCGGAGAGTCACGCGGCGGGCAGTCCGATCAGTCTAGAGCACGGCGTATGCCGCTCCCTTCCCGCGCCGCGGAGCGGCGCTCGGGCACGGGTGGGACCGCGCGGGAACGTCGCAGGCAACCGATGCGCGCCGGACACGCATGAAATCGGCCCCGAGGAGGGGTGAGATCTGCGGACCGGGCGGACGCATGAATCGACGATGGAAAGATCCGCCTCAGCCCGCAGGGAGGGGTTCCCGGCCATGATCATCTGCTTCGAGCATGTCGTCAGCGACGCCGACACGCACATCAACCACGTCCTCCTCGCCCCGGAATTCTTGAGCGCGCTCTCGGGCGACTTCACGCACCCTCTCCTGAGGTTCCTGAATCCGTTCCTGGGGTGGGGCGAGCCCTACGGGAGACCCCGGAGTCGCCCCGCGTCCATCACCGCGTCCCAGCTGCGTGTCAACCAGGAGATCCTCGGGGCCGATGCGGTGTCGGTCGTCGGTGAGAATCCAGCCTTCTGGGGGATCGCGGCGCAGCTGACGAGGGAGATCCGTCTCTTGGAGCAGGCGTACGCATGGCGCACGACGGCGCCCCTCGACGAGAGCACGTGAGGCGAGGTCATGCCCGCCACCTTCTGGGTACATGAGCGCCTCATCGTCGTCTCTCCCGGGCATCTGGCCGTCTTCCGACCTCCGAGTGATCACGCATCGAAGTTCCCGCGGCGCGGCGTCTTCGAGCGATTGCTCCCGACCGGGGTGGGCGGCGTCCCCTGGACACTCCAGGCGACGGAACTGGACTACATCCTGAGCCTCCTCCGGATCCCGTTCACCGCGGAGCAGCTCTTCCCCCGGGCGGGGACACAGGGTTCGGTCGTCATGGACCGCTACCTCCTCGACAGGAACCAAGCGCTCGCCATCGCGGAGTGCGCGGGCGGTGACGCGGAGGCCTTCCTCCGCCGAGGGATGTTGAGCGCGATCGTCTGAAAGGCGGATGACATGTGTACGGCAGTTCGAGTGACGACCGGAGAGGGAGCGGAGGCGTTCTACATCCTGGCACCCGGGTTCATCAGCAACGTCCGCCCGGCCATCGCGCCCCGGATGCTCCTCTACGCGGGGGGAAAGCGCCTCTCGCAGATCGACGTGTCGCCCAGCGAGTTCGACGACCTCCTCGACGCGTACGGGATCCCGGCGGAGATGAAGACGGCCGTCACCCCGGGCACGACGTGGTCATGGGCCCGGACGACGCTCCATCTGGCCCGACAGCTCCGGGAGGAGAAGAGTTCCGGCTGGACGACCGGGGGCCTCTGACCTCCGGCATCTCGACTGCCCTCGTGAGACGGACGCGGTCACACGACGAACCGTCCGTTGCGGATCGTCACGGTCTGGGGCGCAGACGAGAGCGACCCGACCTGCACGCTGTTCTGGTACACGTGGACGCGGGACGGCTCCGCCGCGTTCACGATCAGTCGGTATCCGGATGCCACCCTCACGCCGTTCATCACGGCGACGACCTTGTCGTGCGTCTCGTCACCGTGCACCGTCACCGTGGCGATCACTCGTCTCGACGCGTTCTGCAGCGTCACCTGGTAGTAGGACTTCCCGCGGAAGTAGACCTCGTGCGGGGGCGCGCCCGTCGAGGTCGCCACCAGGCGCGTCCCGTCCGCGCTCATGCCGATCCATCCCGCGATCTTGTCGTACCAGCCGACGAACTCCAGTGCCGAGGTGACGGTGACGGGAACCGCGCGCCACAGCACCTCCTGCGTGGCATCCGACGCCTGCAGCACGGCGAGGACGCGTCCCTCCCGGGGGCCGACGTTCACCGCCACGCTCTCGCGTGCCACCACGGAGCTGGCCGATCCGTCGAGCGTGGAAAGACCCGACACCGTCGCCGCAACGGCGTCGCGGTCGCCGAGGGAGAGCGTGACATCGGCGGTCGTGAGCACTCCGACGGGCAGGTTGTAGCCGACGTCCCGCTCACGGCGGGAGTCGCGGGAGTCGATGGCCGTCCAGATGTGGTTCTGCAAGGCCGGGAGTGATCCGAGCGCGGAGGAGACGGATGCGGAGACCGGGACTCCCCACGCGGTGAAGAACGGTCCCAGGTCGCGGTCCGCGACCTGGGACGCGACCTGCGCGAAGAGATCCTTCTTGTCCTGGTCGGTCGACGGCATCGCGAGACCCCGGATGCGCCGCACGCGGTACACCTGGCTCACGGCGGGGTAGAAGCCCTCGCCGAACGACTGCCGCAGCTGATCGAAGAGGAACAGCGGGAGGAAGGGATCTTCGTCGGTCAACGTCGCGAAGTCGCGATCGGAGAGCTGCTGCGCGAAGTAGCGGGAGATGCGGTCCTGGGCATCCGTCGACTGATCCAAGCGATGCTCGCCGGTCAGACGTTGCTGCAGCGCGAGCGAGGAGATGTTCACCGTGACCTCACCCAGGCCCGACCACGTGTAGGCCGGCGTCTGGAACGTGTGTCCCACCTCGTGCCAGGTACCCCAGTTGTCGGGCGTGGTCAGGAGGGTTTCGCTGGCTCCGGTGTCGACCTGGAAGGACAGCCACTGATTCGTCGCGAAGGCCCAGCCCGCGCCGGAGTCGGCGCCGGAGAAGTACGCCCTCCCGGGGTACTTGAGGGCGATGCCGACGGCCGCGTACGTCAGACCGTAGACGTCGCACGTGTCCGAGAGGACACGGTCGAGACGGAAGGCCACATCGGCCGGGTCCCACGCGACACCGCGTGAGGAGAGGTCGTCGACGACGCGGCGTTGCACGTCGACGAACGAGCGCTCTCCCACGATCGAGACGAGGGGCGCCGTGGAGAACCTCGAGAGCTGCGCCGCGAAATCGTCTGGGGTCGTCCGGTCCTTCACCCACACCGGATGGGCACTTCCCCCGGCGATCGTGACCGTGGCGACCTGTTCGACGGAGGAGTTGGAGACGAACACGATGCCGTCGCACGGAGCCGTCACCCGCTGCGACCCGGCGACGAGCGCGACGCGGACGACGTCGAGGCTCTGCCCGCCGTTGAACGCCTGCCAGGGTCCGCGCGCGCCGACCGACAGGGCCAGCGCGCCCGCCGGACCGTCGACGACGTCGACGTCCAGCACGTCATTCGCCCGCACCCAGCGACCGGTGGGCTGGAGGTCGCTGTGCGCGAATCCACGATTCTCGAGGTCGCGAACGGCATCCTGATCTCCGTGCGGGAGGGCGAGCACCGTCGTCGACGCGCCCGTCGGATCGTGCACGATCACCGTCGTCTGCAGCACCTCGAGGGAGCTCGATCCCGTCGCCCCGGAGGATGTCGCCACGACCGTCGTGGTCGTCGGCGGTGCGTCGGTGAGCACGCGAACCGTCGTGGAGAAGACACCGTCGGGGCCGGTCACGCCCGACGGCTGCTCGATACGGGCGATCGACGGATCGGCCGTGGTCACCCAGATCGCTTCCCCCGGGATCGGTCGTCCCGCGGCGTCGCGGAGCGTCACGCGGACCCCGGTGGCCTCAGCGGGGTGAAGGCGCGCGCGGTCCAGAGCGACCGTGGGCGCGCCCGGCGCTGCGCTCGTCGCGCGAGCGGGGACGGCCGCGCTGAGGACGATGACGGGCGCGGACCACGCGCCCGCGGCGATCACCGTCCGACGGGACAGGGGGCTGGTCATCACGGGTCTCCCTCCGGGTGCGCCTCGCGATCCGTTCCGACCGCAGGGCACCCCGGGGGACGCTAGGACATCCGGGGGCGGGAGCCGCGACCGGCATCGACCGCGGAGCCGGGTGAGAGACCCCGCGTCTCCGGAAGACGGTGGATCAGGCGTCGGCGTCCGCCGAGTTCTCGGGCCCGAGCGCACCGGCGTCGGCGCTCACGGCACCGATGCGCGCGGGCGGACGCCCCGTCAGCCGCAGGAGCCGTTCGCCTGCAGCGACGGGTCGTTCAGGACTCCGCCGGCGAGGTCGAAGGCGGCCACCAACGTCTGTCCCTGCACCGTGGCCGAGGTCAGGGTGAGAGCGGCGGGCAGCCGATCGGCGATGCAGAGCGACCGGGTTCCGAGGACGGCATCCGCGACCCCACCGAACTGGGCACGCAGGGTGTCGGCGTCGATGGTGTTGCCGGCGAGGTCGAACGACGCCGGAGTCAGGGTGATGTCGCCCTGGGTCGCCCCCGGGGTGACGGCGACGCCCACGGGAACGCCGACGCCGAACAGCGAGAGCTCGCTCTGGAACGTGACCTCGGGGGCGGCGAGACCGACGGTTCCGGACGGGAAGTCGGGGATCTGCGCGAGAAGCGTGCGCAATTGGCCCTCGTCGAGTCGCACGGAAGCCGATCCGCCCGTCGCCGCGGCACCGCCGGACACGGGCACGCCCTGCATCTCGACGAGCACGTCGCCGGTGAGCGGGCCGAGCGTGACGTCGTCCGAGCGCACCGACACGTCGTCGAGTCGACCGCTCAACAGCTGGGGCAACACGATGCCGGCCACCGACACGTCGACCTCTTGACCGTCCGGGATGCCGACGTTCTTCACCACGAGGGATCGCACGGTGTTCGTGACGACCGATCTCGCGATGAACTCGGCCGCCACGACCGCGCCCGCCACCAGGACGACGAGCACGATGAGCACCGCGATCCAGCGACCTGAACGGCGGCGCGGGGCCACGGCATCCGTCATCCGACTTACATCCGCTCCGGCGCGGAGACGCCCAGCAGGGTGAGACCGTTGCGGAGCACCTGACCCGTCGCGTCGTTCAGCCACAGGCGCGTACGGTGCACCGGCTCGACCGGGGCGTCTCCCTGCGGGATGACGCGGCAGTTGTCGTACCACCGGTGGTACAGCCCGGCGAGTTCCTCGAGGTAGCGGGCGACACGGTGAGGCTCGCGCACCTCGGCCGCGTAGGCCACGATGCGCGGGTACTCCTGAAGGGCGCCCAACAGCGCGGACTCGGTCTCGTGGTCGAGCAGCTCGGGGGCGAACTCCGACCGGTCGACCCCGGAGTCGGCGGCGTTGCGGGCCACGTTGTGCGTGCGCGCGTGGGCGTACTGCACGTAGAACACCGGGTTGTCGTTCGTGCGCTTCTGCAGGATCTCGGGGTCGAGCGTCAGCGGGGAATCGGCGGGGTAGCGCGCCAGCGAGTAGCGCAGCGCGTCGGTGCCGAGCCACTTCTGCAGGTCGTCGAGCTCGATGATGTTGCCCGCGCGCTTGGAGAGCTTGGCGCCGTTGATCGACACGAGCTGCCCGATGAGCACCTCGATGTCCGTCTCGGGATCGTCGCCCGCGGCGCCCGCAAGTGCCTTGAGGCGGTGCACGTAACCGTGGTGATCGGCGCCGAGCAGGTAGATCTTGTGCGCGAAACCGCGATCGCCCTTGTTGAGGTAGTACGCGGCATCGGCTGCGAAGTAGGTGTACTCGCCGTTCGAACGACGGATCACCCGGTCCTTGTCGTCGCCGAAGTCGGTCGTGCGCACCCAGACGGCGTCATCCTGGTCGAAGACATGACCCTGCTCACGCAGACGGTCTACGGCATCGTCGACGAGGCTCGGCCGCCCGTCGACGTGCGCGTGCAGGTCACGCTCCGAGAACCACACGTCGAAGTGCACGTTGAAGCGCTCGAGGGATGCCTGGATCTCGCCCAGCTGCAGGCGATAGGCCGACTCGGTGGCGACGGCGATCTGCTCGTCGCGGTCGAGGTCGAGCAGGTCGGGCCGCTCGGCCACGACACGCTCGGCGAGTGCTGCGATGTATGCCCCGCCGTAGCCGTCGTCGGGCGTCGGCTCCCCGTGCGCGGCCGCGACCACGGAGCGCCCGAAGCGATCCATCTGGGCGCCGGCGTCGTTGATGTAGAACTCGCGAACGAGCGTCGCACCACTGGCGAGCAGCACGCGCGCGATCGCGTCGCCGAGCGCCGCCCAGCGGGTGTGGCCGATGTGCAGCGGCCCGGTCGGGTTCGCGCTGACGAACTCGAGGTTGATCGTGTTGCCGCGCTGCGAGTCGTTCGTTCCGAACGCCGCTCCCTGCTCGACGATCGTCTTCGCCAGGGCGCCGGCGGCCGCGGCATCCAACCGGATGTTGATGAAGCCGGGCCCGGCGACCTCGACGCTCGCGATGCCGTCGACGGACTCGAGACGCGCGGCGATCTCGCCCGCGAACTCCCTTGGGTTCGCGCCGACGACCTTCGACAGCTTCAGCGCGGCGTTGGAGGCCCAGTCGCCGTGGTCGCGGTTCTTCGGACGCTCCAGCGGAAGGTCGGCCGCGGTCAGTCCCGCCGAGGAACCCTCTCGTCGAGCCTCGGCGAGCGGGGCGATGACGGCGAGAAGGGCTGCGGAGAGGGCTGCGGGATCCATAACCCCTCAAGTCTAGGCGGAGCAGGGTCATCCGCCGTCTGCGGGCATGACGCAGGAGAAACGGCGTCATCGACGTGTGTGGGACGCGTGGGCGCCGGGCGAGTGCCGGGACTCCTGCGTCGTGCACGCGTCGCGGTGTGCGGGGGCCTTCGCGGCGCACGCCGACCGGCGGCAGCGTGGCGGGGCG
The DNA here is from genome assembly GCF_041379845.1 of Microbacterium sp. BWR-S6Y. Classification (NCBI taxonomy): domain Bacteria; kingdom Bacillati; phylum Actinomycetota; class Actinomycetes; order Micrococcales; family Microbacteriaceae; genus Microbacterium; species Microbacterium sp. BWR-S6Y. The sequence goes on along the minus strand of NZ_JBFECV010000002.1, from coordinate 219,372 downwards.
AGGAACTCAGCCGATCTGAACCAGGGCTTCGTGATCGTCCGGGCTCGCGGCATCCGGGGTGTCGGCGTCGAGAACCGCGTCGACGTGCATGCGCTCGAGGCCCACGTACCCGCCGTGGTAGCTGAGGAAGGCACAGTCGGCCGCGTCGCGACCGGTGGCGATGCGTACGAGTGATCGGCGGTCGGCCAAGCGGGTGGCGTCGACGACGTACCAGGCGCCGTCGATGTACGCCTCGGCGACGGCGTGGAAGTCCATCGGCTCGAGCCCCGGCGCGTAACACGCGGCGTAGCGTGCGGGCATGTCCATCGCACGCAGGAGAGCGATCACGACATGGGCGTAGTCGCGGCAGACGCCCTGACCGGTCATGAGGGTCGTCACCGCACTGTCGGTGCCGAGGCTCAGGCCCGGCGTGTACGTCACCGTCGAGGCGACGAACGACGAGACGGCGGCCAGGAGTTCTTCGCCCGCAAGCCCGCGGAACTGCCGGCGCGCCTGGGCGAACACCTCGTCGGACTGGCAGTAGCGGCTGGGACGCAGATAGGTGATGGTCTCGAGGTCACTCGTGCGGGGGGTCTGGGCGGCGCCGGACACGACGGCTTCGTAGCGCACCGTGAGCGGCCCGGGCTCACCGGTGACCCGGTGCAGACGCGAGCCGGACTGGTCGACGATCTCGGTCGGCGTGTACACGCGATCGCCCTGCGCGAAGGTCAGATCCTCGCTCAGCAGGGGCACGCCCTGGGCGGCCGTGATCTGGAAGATGAGGTCGACGGACGCCCCCAGGTCGAGGTCGAGTTCGGCGGTCACGCGGCGCGGCACCGGGCAATCCTCGCACGCGCAGAACGCCCTCGGCGCGCACCGCGCGAACCCGTTCCCGACGGATGCCGTCAGCCCGCGCGACACGACCCGAGCGGCCCGACGACGGTGAGCGCCGCCGAGCCGCTGCGGCCCCCGACGACGGCGGTCACGGTCACCGTCGACCCGGAGCGGCGGAGGGCTGCTGCAGGTCGAAGCCCGTGGAGAACGCGCCGGCCGCATCGGTGATCCCGGCGGCGGAACCGAACCGAGCGCCGAAGGGGCCGGTGAGGGTGAGGCTCGCCCCGGCCAGCGCCGAGCCGTCGGCGGAACGGGCCGTGACCGTGAGTCAGACCTCGCCGCTCGGGGGTGTCTGATCACCGGGAGTCGAGACCGTGACGGGCGCCCCCGCGGAGGCCGTGGCCGAGGCCGGGAGCGGAACCGACAGGATGACCGCGGGTAGTCCCCAGACCGCGGTGGCGAGCATCGCGCGACGCGAGGGAGGCGAGGGACGGGAAGGGAGGTCGACGAGCATGCCGCCCATTCCACGCCCGCCGAGCATCGGGGCGGCGCCTTCTCGGCGCGATACCGGACGCGGGGAGCCCCGAAATCACTCGCCCCGACGCTCAGCCGTCTTTCTTGCCCGGCCCCTGGCCCGAACCGGGACCGGTTCCGTCCTTGCCGCCGCCCTTGTCCTTCCCGCCGCGATCGTCGGGCGCGCCCGGCGCGGGCTGCGACGGACCACTCTGATCGTCGTCGCCGGAGGTGTCGGTCGGCACGGTCGACTCGTCCTGCGGCTCCGGGTCGGTCGTCGGCGTCGGCGTCGGGGTGGGCGTCGGGGTGGGCGTCGGGACGAGGGCGGTGAGGTCCGCGCGGACGGTCGCGACACGCGTCAGGATGCCGTCGGCCTCCTCCGCCGTGAGCTCACCGGCGTCGCGCCGCGCGGTGACATCGGCCTCGAGGGTGTCGAGGCCCGCCAGCGCCGAGGCGTAGTCGCCGGCCGCGGCCTGCTCGGCGATGGTCTGCACGTTCTGCTGCCACCCGTTCGGCGTCGCCGCCGGCGGCGTGCAGGCGGCGAGCGCGAGAGTCGCGGCCAGGAGCAGCGCCGTCACGGCACCGGTGCGTCGGATCACGGCCCGACCTCCTTCCACAGGTCTTCGACGTGCTGGTCGAGAGGCTGCGGGAGCGACGGGAGCGCGGGCTCCGCCGCCCCGCCTCCCCCTCCGGCGGCCACCGCCGCGGAGATGCCTCCCACCGCCAGGACAGCGGCGACCACGGCAGCCACGATCACGGCCTTGCGCGAGAAGCGGGGCCGCCGGGACTCCCCCGCGGTGGTGTAGACGCGTGTCGGCCCGGTCGACTCCGTCCCCTCGGGAAGGCGCGCGGAGGGTGCCGTGACTTCGACGTGGGAGAGGGTGCGCAGCGCGACGATGAGACCCGCGGCATCCGGTCTCTCGGCGGGATCGATCGCGGTCATGTGCGCGAGCACCTCGCGCCACGGCGCCGGGATCGACGCGGGGATGTCAGGGGGTGACACGAGACGAGCCGCGAGCGCCTCGTGCGGGGTGCGGGATCCGAACGGTCGCGACCCGGTGAGGGACTCCAGCAGCACCAGACCGAGGGAGTAGACGTCGCTCCCGGGTGCCGCCGGCATCCCCCGCGCCTGCTCCGGGCTCAGATAGGCGGCGGTTCCGATCACCGTGTCGGCGCGGGTGACCCGCGTCGCGCCGACGAGAGAGGCGATGCCGAAGTCGGCGAGGGTCGCCCGCGGCGTCTCCCCCGTGTGCGCGGCGGGTCGCATGAGGATGTTGGAGGGCTTCACATCGCGGTGCACGATCCCCCGGCTGTGGATCACGGCGAAGGCCTCCGCGACCTCCCGGCCGATACGGGCGACCTCGGGACCGCGGAGGGGACCGCGGGCGATGAGGTCGGCGAGGGTCGGACCGGCGATGAGCTCCATCGCGAGGTACGCGGGCGTCGCGTTCAAGCGCGCGTCGTAGAGGGTCACGAGCGAGGGATGCGACAGCGAGGCGAGCAGACGGGTCTCGGATCGCACGCGCGCCACGTCGGACGGGTCTGCTCCCTCTCCGTCGATGATCTTGATCGCGAGGGTGCGCTCGAGGGCGGTGTCCACCGCCTCGTAGACACGCGCGTAACCGCCCCGGCCGAGGAGTCGGCCGAGGCGGTAGCGGCCGTCGAAGAGACCGTCGTCGGCCGGGTCGTAGGCGACGGTGGGCGTCGGTTCGGTCATGGATGCACCTCCGGGGTGACGACCCCGGCGGGGTTCAGACGAGGTCGTCGTTGGACGAGCGCGTGGTCGAGCGGGTGACCTGAGCGCCCCCCACTCCTTCGGTGCGGGTGACCGTGTCGGTTTGCCGACGGCGCGCGAGCAGGACGACGCCGATCAGGAAGACGACGACGCCGGCTCCCATCATGATGTAGCCGACCATGCTCAAGCTGACGTAGTCGTTGGGCAGGTTGACGGCGAAAGCGAGGATGGCGCCGATGACGAACAGCGCGATGCCGGCTCCGATGCTCATGGCAGGTCCTTTCGAAGGGAGGCCTCCAGCATCCCAACCCCGGGTCGGATACCGGCATGGTCTTGACAAGGGCACCCGCACACGCGCGGGGCGGCCTGCTCGCTCGAACGGGCCGCTTTCACCCGCCTCCCGACGCGATGCGCGGAATCGATCGCGTCCCCGAACCGGCAGACTCTCCGCGATGACCCGCGAACGCCCCCCGCTCACGCGCGCCCCGGACCACCTCGACCTCGACGCGCTCGGGGCGACCATACGCATCGATCTGAGCGCGTCGGCGCCGGATGACCGCGAACGGATCGCCCGCGCGTGGTCCGGCGCGGCGCGCGACGATGATTCCTCCCCCGTCGCCGTCGTGCGTCCGGATCCCTCTCTTCCCTTCGACGAGGCCGCCGCCGCGCTCTCGACGCGAGTGACGCTCGCGGCTCTCGCCGCCCGGCGCGGGGACCTGTGGATGGTGCACGCGGCCGCCGTCGCGGACGACGAAGGGCGGGTCGTGCTGTTCTCCGGACGCTCGGGGATGGGGAAGACGACCCTCATGTCGCACCTGGCGCGCGAGTACGCCTACGTGAGCGACGAGAGCGTCGGCGTCGCCGCGGATGGTCGCGTCCTGCCCTACCGGAAGCCCTTGTCGATCATCGATCGCACCGACCGAGCAAAACGTCAGGCCTCGCCGAGCAGCCTGGGGCTGCGCGACCTGCCGACGACCGCCTCGCTCCGTCTGCACGCGATCGTCGTTCTCGACCGGGATCCGCTGTGCGCGGCCCCTCGCGTCGAGGAGCTCGAGATCACGGACGCGATCAGCGCGATCGCACCGCAGTGCAGCTACCTCGCGGAGCTCGCTCACCCGCTCGCGACGTTGACAGGACACGTGAGCGCCGTGGGCGGAGCTCTGCGACTGCGCTATCGCGAGGCGAGCGAGGTCGTTCCGCTCGTCGCCGACCTGCTCGCGTCGCACCGCCCGCGGTCGCCCCTGCCGGTCGCGGCGCAGGACAGGAATGAACCCCGCGACCCGGCCGGTTACGTCCGCACTCCGGTCGTGGATGCCGTGACGATCGGGGGCGATCGTCTCGCTCTGCTGCGGCGCGGCCCGCACGACGAGACCGCCATCCACCTCGTCGACGGCATCGGTCCCGCGCTCTGGCGCGCCGCGAACGGTGCGTCGTTCGACGAACTGTTGTCGGCGGTGATCGCAGAGCACGGCCGACCACCGCAGGGCGACGCGCGCGCCGCCGTGCGCACCGCGGTGACAGCCCTCTGCGATGCCGGGCTGATGACGGCGCCCGCGCCTCCGACCCCGTTGCGCGCCGAGCCCTGACGATCGCGGCGTCGATCGTCAGGTCACTGGTCACGTCGACGACGCGCCCAACCGCGGGGTGAACGGGCGGGTGAAGCAATGGGCGCGCCGCCGACGGTCCGGCGCGACGCCGTGTCAACCCGATGCCTCCTCGGGGGGCGTCGGTGTGTCCTGGTGCCATGAGCCAGAACGACGTGACGACCAGATCGAACCGCGGCCAGTGGGAGAACGCGGTCGAAGGGCGACCGGAGCTGTCCGCCAGCTTCTCGAGCCGTGAGGAGGCGATCGACCAGGGCCGTGCGACCGCCGACGAGCTCGGGTCGCGGCACATCGTCGAGGACGCGGAACCGACAGGAGCGCCGACCGACGAGGGCTGACCGTCGGATCACACGACAGAGGCCGCGGTCACCGACCGCGGCCTCTGTCACATGCGTGCCCCCGACAGGAATCGAACCTGCGACCTTTGGTACCGGAAACCAACGCTCTATCCCCTGAGCTACGGAGGCGGACGGGTCCAGGCTATCACCGCGCCGGGGGCCGACCCGACGGGCCGAGCCGGCGCCGCGGAACCGATGCCGCGGAGCGATCGGCCCGCGTGGGGGCGCCGGTCCGCGGCATCCGGATCATTCGCCGCCGATGACGCCGATGCCGCTCGCCTGGTGGTCGGCGTTCGGGTCGTCGGCGGACGGTGCCTTCGAGGCCTCGTCGACGTCGTTCTCCTGGCTCGGCTTGACCGTGGGGTCGTCGGCCAGGTCGGAGCCCTCGTCGGGCGAGGTGTTCTGTGGGTCGCTCATGGTGTTCCCTTCGTCGAGGGATCCAGCCTCGCAACCACAGGCCGCCGGGCGCACCGGGTTGACCGGTTCCGCGAGCGGCCCTAGGGGCGGAAGATGCCGCGGACGCGTCGAGTGAGGGGCAGGTGCAGCAGCACCTCGCGGCCGTCGACGTCGACGGTGACGACGGAGCCCCCGAGACCTCGACCCGGCGACGGCCCGACGTCGGAGCGGACGTAGGCCTCGGCGACGTCGACGTAGACCGCGAGCAGTCGAGCACTCTGATCCTTCGACGACGAGGCGTCCACCAGTTGCATCCGGTGCCCCGTGTCGGTCTCGACCGAGAACCACCGGGATCCCGGCGTGGAGACGAGCGCCCACCGCGAGCCCCGCGAGAAGCGCGCCCACGCCGCACCGTCGCGCAGCTCGGTCACGACGTCGAGATCGGCCTGGGCGACCACGAGCACCTCGAGCATCGCGAGGGCCTCGGCCGCCGTGACGTAGTCGGCGCGGTCGGCGCTCAGCCCACCCCACTCGAACCTGCGCTCGCCCATGTCGCCGCCTTCCTGGCACCGAGCGTAACCCCGCCCGCCGCCGGTCCGTCCCGCCGCGAACGAACCTGAAAGCGGGCTGGGAGAACCCCTACGATGAGCGCATGCTGACCTCATCGCCGTCGTCGATCACCGATCAGACCTCGATCTTCGCGCTCAGCGCGTCCAACTCGCTCATCGCCCTCGCGATCTACGTCCTGATGGTCGTCGCGCTCTGGCGCGTCTTCCGCAAGGCCGGGCACGCGGGCTGGCTCGCGATCATCCCGATCGTCAACCTCGTCGTCATGGTGCGCATCGCCGGTTTCTCCGGCTGGCTGACGCTGCTGTACCTCGTGCCGATCGTGAACGTCGTCTTCCACGTGATCGTGCACCTTCGCGTGGGCCGGGCCTTCGGTCACGGCTGGGTGTTCTCGCTGTTCCTGCTCGTGATCTTCTACGTGATCGGCTACCTCGTGCTCGGATTCAGCGACGACAGGTACCGTCCCGAGCGCCTGGCCTGACTCCGCAGCGACCCTCAGGCGAGCCGCAGCCGATCGTCGGGGTGCAGACTGCGCAACGGCACCGACCCGTCGACGATCGCGCGCAGGGCGCGGGGGCTGACCTCGAGCTCCGCCGAGACGCGCTCCACCTCCGCGCCAGAGGAGAGAGCGCCGCGCAACGCCGCCTCCGCGGCGTGGGCGGCCTCGGCCACATCGTCGGCGGAGCTGCGCACGAAAGCGGCGAGCTTCGCCTGCGCGTGACGGATGCTCCGGCGCTGGCGCTCACGGCGGTCGGCGAGGTCGAGGGTGGGGGCGGTTCGCGGCTGGTCGGGCGACATGATCTCCACTCCGGGGGAAGCGTCCGGCTCGCGCGGCTGCGAGCTCTCATCCAGCCTCTCCGACCCGCGGGCGCGGCACATCATCCCTGAGGACGATATTGCGACCGCGGACGACGGATGCCACGACCGCGCGTTCGCGATCGTGGCATCCGTTCTCAGTCGCCCTTCACGTTGACGATCTGCCGCAGTGTGTGCCGCACGGTCACCAGGTCGGCGGCATCCGCCATCACCCGATCGATCGGCTTGTACGCCTGCGGGATCTCGTCGATGAAGGCCTCGGTGTCGCGATACTCGATCCCCGCCATGGCCTCACGCAACTGCTCGTGCGTGAAGGTCTTGCGCGCGGCCGACCGCGAGTACTCCCGGCCGGCGCCGTGCGGAGACGAGTTCAAGGCCATCGCGTTGCCCCGCCCCTCGACGACGTACGACGCGGTGCCCATCGACCCCGGGATGAGTCCCGGGCGACCGGCGTCGGCCATGATCGCCCCCTTGCGGGACACCCACACCTGCTTGCCGAAGTGCCTCTCGGACTCGGTGAAGTTGTGGTGGCAGTTGATCCGCTCGCGCTCTTCGACCGGGTTGTCGAGGAAGCGACCGAGCTGGTTCGCGACGCGGTCCATCATCTCCTCGCGGTTGAGCAGGGCGAAGTGCTGCGCCCACCGCAGCTCGCGGATGTACCGGGTGAACTCGGGCGTCCCCTCGACCAGGTAAGCCAGGTCGGGGTGCGGAAGCTCGATCCACCACTGCTTCGCCAGACGCTGCGCGACCTTGATGTGGTGCTGCGCGATGCGGTTGCCGACCCCGCGGGAGCCGGAGTGCAGGAACATCCACACGTCGTCGTTCTCGTCGAGCGAGATCTCGATGAAGTGGTTGCCGCTGCCCAGCGACCCGAGCTGCTGCCGCCAATGGCCGGCGTACGACGCGGGGTCGAACTCCGCCTTCTCGGCGAGCGCCTCGAGCTCCGCGACACGTGGCTCGGCGGTCGCGACGATCTTGCGGTTGTCGCGACCGGCCGAGAGCGGGATGGCGCGCTCGATCTGCTGCCGCAGCTCGGCGAGGTCTCGGCCGTCGAGGTCTGCGGCGTCGAACTGCGTCTTGACGGCGATCATGCCGCAGCCGATGTCGACTCCGACGGCTGCGGGCATGATCGCGCCGAGCGTCGGGATGACCGAGCCGACCGTGGCGCCCAAGCCCAGGTGGGCGTCGGGCATCAGGGCCAGGTGAGGGTGGATGAACGGCATGGTCGCCGAGGTACGGGCCTGCTCGATGGTCTTCTCATCGATCAGGCTCGCCCACGACACCAGTCGTTCGGTGAGCTTCTGCATGGATCCTTTCCTTCGTGTGGTGCGCTGACGCGCGACGAGTGAGCCTCTGTCGGGGCACACTCCCCCACTCGCGTGGAAAGAGGAACGCCCCGACCTGACGGTGCGGGGCGTGAGAAGACGGGTGTCTAGACGACCGGCGCCGGAGGGTACGACGAGAGGAGGAACGGCAGGTACTGCTCCTGCTTCCCCTGCTGCTCAGCGCGGCGATCGCGGTTCGCGGTCATCGTCTCGTCTTTCCTCGGCTCCCGTGCCGATCGGCACAGGCTTGCGAACATAACGGATGCCGCGAGCTCGTCGCAAGAGCCGCGGCATCCGATCACCATCGAAGGGCCGGGATTCACCCGGACCGTTGCCTCACGCCTGGGTGGGCTGATCGAAGTCCCAATCGATGGGCTCGTCGTCCTCGTCGTGCGGGTCAGGCTCGACCGCACGGAGGTGCGAGCGGGGGAAGAGCCGGTGGTTCTTGAGGTCGTCGGCCGCGTGGGAGAAGTCGGGCTCCTCCTCGTTCCACTCCATCGGGGCGGAGAGCACGTCGTTGCCGACGCCGATGACGAGTTCGGCCTGCGCCACCTTCTTGTCGTCCGTGACGATGGGGATGCTGACCGCCTCCGCCTGACCCTCCTTGGCCACGGCCGCCGTCAGCTCGATGAGCGACGCGGCGACGTCGTCAGTGGTCATCACGGTCTCGCCGGCATAGGTCACGCATCGCATGAGTCCACCCTGACGATGATCGGCGCACGCGGGGGGCGGGTTGCCACGGCATCGCCGGTGGGATACGACTCAGTCCCGCCGCTGGGTGGAGCGGAACATCGCTTCGTCGAGTTCGAACCAGACGGCGCGCACGGTGTCGAACTCCGCGAACGGCTCCGGCTGCGGGTCGGTGAGGGAGAGGCGGTAACCGCGAGGGAGATCATCCACGTGCTGTCCGTCGCGCGGGCCGCCGACGAGCACGTAGATCACGGGGAATCGACCGCCGGCTTGTCGACGGCGACACCGTCGACGGCGTCGCTCATGCGGTGGAGGAACGCGACGACGGCCGCCGATTCTTCGGGCGTCATGTCGATCACCGCCGCCAGCATGCGGTCGTGCATGTTGCCGAGCGTCTGCCGCACCTCGGCGTGAGCGCGCGGCGTGGCACGGATGAAGATGCTGCGTCGGTCGTCGGGGTTCGCGGTGCGCGTGACGTGTCCGGAGCGCTCGAGGCGGTCGAGGATCGCCGTCGTCGACGCGGTGGACAGGCCGAGATACCGGGTCAGCTCGCCCGGCCTCACCTGCCGCGAGGCGTCGCGCAGCAGATAACGCAGGACGAGCAGTTCGTTCTCGCCCATCGACATGGAATCGCGCGTACGTCGGCGCATGGCCACCTCGGCCGCGCGGTAGATGCGCAGCGCTTCGAGCACGGCTTTGCTGCGTCGCCGACGGTCGGACGGCTCGTCGCCGTACCAGTAGGTGACCTCTTCGGTGGATCCCGTGGGCGTGAGTCCGCGGGACGTGGTTTCGACGTCTGTCATGACACACTCCTCCCCGCTCTTCCGCCTGACTATACAACGGAAATAATAGTTAGACAAACTAGTTACTAAGCGAGTATGTTCTACACACAGCTAATCGCTAACGAAGGGAGTTCCCATGGGCCAGTTGTTCTACGGCACGTCCACCGAAGCCGTCGTCATCCCCGACCGCCTTCTCTCTCACCTCAAGGTGGTCACGACCACCAAGCTCCGCCGCAGCGAGAGCTTCACCCTCACCTGGACCCACGTCGACGGCACCCCCGGCCGCTCCACCCTCTGGCTGCAGCCGGCGATCCCGTTGCGCTTCGTCTTCGACTCGGCCGAGCCCGAGACCCTCGACGCGGCAACGCTGAAGAACATGGCCGACCTGGCGAACTCCTCGGCCGGCCTTGTCGTCGACCTCACCGCCGAGATCGCCACAGCAACCGCGTCCGCGTCCGCGCCGCGTGTCGCCCCCGCCCGCACCGCGACCTCGTCGCGCCCGCGCTCGCTGTCGAGGGCCGCCTGACATGAGTGCACCCACGCTCCCCCACTCCGCCCCGGTGGTCACCGCCCGCGTCCTGTGGGCGAAAGTCGACACCGGCTTCTGGGTCGCCCACCGCGGCGGCGAGTACGACGGCTGCGTCGACGCGGTCGCGGGAGGATACGTCTCGCGCGACGCGCACGGCGTGCCGATCGGCCGGTACGACAGCCTCGACGCCGCCAAGGCGTCGTTGCGCTCGACGACCCACCCCGCCAACGAGTCGCGTCGTCGCCGCGTCGAGCGCGCCTCGCTCCTCGCCGCGACCGCCGTCGGCGGGACCGCCCTGGCTTTCGCGCTCACCGCGGGCGCCCTGGCGCCGTACCTGTGAACGACCTGCCCGAGCCGGAGCTGCGCGACGACGCGGACGATTTCGAGGATGCCGCGAGCGCGGAGTTCGCGGCCCGTTACGGCGTCACTCCGCTCTGACCGTCCACCCCCTGGACGCGGCGCACCCCTCGTGACACGGTCAGCGAACCACCGACGGACGGAGACCCCATGAGCAACGACCACGATCGCAGCGCCGACGCCCCCGACGAGACGTCGAACGGCGCGGGCAGCGAATCGCCCGACGAGGGCGCGGCGGCCCAGAAGGACGCCGATGAGGCGGCCACGACCGACGACTCGCCCACGGGCGACATCGGCTGACCAGACGAAGACGAAGACCGGCGCCGCGTCACGGCGTCGGTCTTTTCTGTGGGATCAGAACGCGTACCGCACGCGGCAGTAGGGCAGCTTCTGCGCGATCAGGTCGGTGAGGGCCGCCACGCTCTGCGCCTTGAGCGGATGCCGGTACCGGACGTTCACCGCACCGTTCTGCGATCGCTTCTCTTCTTGCACCGTCGGCGTCCACAGGAGTTCTTCGCCCTTCGGATGCCAGCCGAGGTTCACCTCGTGCAGCGCCTCGTTGTGCGTGAGGAAGATCACTTCGCAGGCCAGTTGCGCCTTGGCCCGGGCGTGCAGTGCCGCGTCGAGCTGCTCGAAGAGCTCGGCCCAGTCAGCGAGCCACGTCGGCGTGAGGATGACCGGGGAGAAGTTGACGTGGACTTCGTAACCCGCGTCGACGAAGTCGTTGATGGCGGCGATGCGCTCCGCCATCGGGGAGGTGCGCAGGTCGGTGACCCGTGCCGTGCCCGCCGGCATGAGCGAGAAGCGGATGCGCGTGCGCCCCGCCGGGTCCCACTCGAGGAGGTCGCGGTTGACGAACTTCGTCGCGAACGACGCCTTCGCGGTCGGGGTCATGCGGAACAGGTCGCACACGTCACGGACGTTGTCGCTGAGGAGCGCGTCGACGGAGCAGTCGCCGTTCTCGCCGATGTCGTACACCCACGCGTCGGGATCGCACTGGTTGGGCTCGGTCTTCGGGCCCCGGGCGGCGACGTGGCGCGCCAGGTGGCGACTGATCTGCTCGATGTTGGCGAACAGCGTGATGGGGTTGCTGTAGCCCTTGCGCCGCGGCACGTAGCAGTACGCGCACGCCATGGCGCACCCGTTCGACAACGACGGCGCGATGAAGTCGGCGGAGCGCCCGTTGACGCGGGTGACGACGCTCTTCTTCACACCCAGCACGAGGGCTTCGGTCTTGATGCGCACCCACCGGGCGACGTTGGTCTCGTCGCCGTGCACCTCGGGGATCTGCCAGTGCGAGGCGATCGGCACGATGTCGGCCTCGGGCCAGCGCGCCACGATCTCCCGCCCGCGCTCCAGCTCGAGCGCGGCGCCCTCCGCGTAGATGCGCGTGACGCGCAGCAGATTCTCTCGATCGACGGCCATCGGTCCGTTCTACGCCGAGGGTCCGACATCGGCGCCGGCGGGAACCGGCTGACACCGGGGGCACCACCACGTGCGCCGCTGCTCCGGGTCGTTCGCGACCTCGTCGCGCACCCGCACCCGCGTTCCGCAGCGCAGGCACGCGCGACCCGCACGACCGACGACCCAGTGCGACGCCCCGCGACGACGATCGCCCGTGGTCACCTGGTACATGCCCGGCACGGTCGCCGACACCCGCAGGCACCGCGCGGCGAGCGCCACGAGCGCGTCGAGATCGGTCGCCCCGATCGGCGCGAAGGGATGGATGCCGCGCAGGAACGCGAGTTCGTTCACCCACAGGTTGCCGAGCCCGGACATGCCGCGCTGATCGAGCAGCGCCGCGACGACGGGTCGATCGGGCCGGGAGGCGAGCCGACGCACCGCCTCCGCGGCATCCCAGTCGTCGCGCAGCGGGTCGGGACCGAGATGGCCGAGTACGTCGCGCTCGCGCGTCGTGGCCACCAGTTCGACGACGGGGAGATCGAGACCCCAGACCTCCCGCCCGTCGTCGAGACGCAGCCGGACGCGTGCCTTCTCGCGCGCGGCGGTCGGGAGCGCGCGGCCGGGCCTCGTGATCGTCCACGACCCCTGCATGCGAAGGTGCGTGTGCAGGGTCTCGCCGCCGTCCAACCGCGTGAGCAAGTGCTTGCCGTGCGTGTCGTAGCCGAGGATCGTGCGACCGCCCAGCGCACGGCCGGCCGCGTTGCCCGCGCGCAGCTCGCCGTCGCGCACACGGGCGCCCGTCGTCGCGGCATCCAGACGTCGACGGAGGCGGTAGACGCTGTCTCCCTCCGGCACGTCTAGCGCGCCGCGGAGAAGAGCTGATCGTCGCGCGGAGCGAGGTCGGGGCGCAGACGCGTGCCGAATTCGTGCCGGAGCGCGCTCAGCGCCGCCTGCCACCCGGCCAGTCCGTGCACCCCGGGGCCCGGGCTCGTCGACGACGAGCAGAGGTAGACGCCCTTCATCGGCGTCCGCCACGGATCGGGGCGGTAGACCGGGCGACCGAGCAACTGGGTGAAGGTGGGCGCTCCGGCCGAGATGTCGCCCCCGGGGAAGTTGGGGTTCCACGCCGCGATGTCGACCGCCGTGCGCGAGGTCGAGGCGAGGATCGTGTCGCGGAAGCCGGGGGCGAAGCGCTCGATCTGCCGCACGACCGCCTCTTCGCGGTCGGCCGGACTCCCCGACGGCACGTGGGTGTAGGCCCACAGGACGTGCTTGCCGGCCGGCGCGCGGGTGGGATCGAACAGCGTCGGCTGCGCCGCCAGCACGTACGGGGCGTCGGGGAGCTCGTCGCGCGCGACGGCGTTCTCGGCCGCGGCGATCTCGGCGCGCGTCCCGCCGACGTGGATGGTCCCCGTCAGGCCGATCTCGGGGGTGGTCCACGGCACCGGCTCGGACAGCGCGAAGTCGACCTTCGCCACACCCCCGCCGTACCGGAACCGCTCGAGCGCCCGACGGTAGGCCGCCGGCACCCGCTCCCCCGCGAGGCGGAGGAGCGCGCGCGGAGTGGTGTCCAGCAGCACCGCCCGGGCCGGTGGCAGCTCGGCGAGAGAGGTCACCTCGACGCCGGCGTGCAGAACCCCGCCGTGCGCGCGGATGTCGGCGACCATCGCGTCGGCGATCGACTGACTGCCCCCGACCGGGATGGGCCACCCCCGCCCGTGCCCGTAGGTCGCCAGCACGAGGCCGGCCCCTCCGGCGGCGAGGCTCGGCTGGTGCAGGATCGTGTGCGCAGAGACGCCCGTGATGAGGCTCGGGACGACCTCCTCGCGGAAACGGGCGTTCCACCACGGGCCGCCCTGCTCGAGCGCCCGGACGCCGAAGAAGAACGCCGCGAGCGGGTCGCCCGGCACCCGCAGCAGCGCGTTGCCCGTGAAGTCGGCGACACCGCGCAGGTGATCGACGAGGGGGCGCATGAGCCGCTCGTACGCGCGGCCGTCGACGCCCAGCCCCTCGGCCGCCCGCGCGAGGTCGCGGAAGGCAAGGCCCGCGCGCCCGCCGTCGAGCGGGTGCGCGTACGAGACCTCGGGGACCACGAACGGCACGCGACGCTCGAGCCCGAATTCGCGGAAGAACCAAGACTCGAGGGCGAGGGGATGCACCGCCGACCCCACGTCGTGGCGGAAGCCCGGCAACGTCAGTTCCGCAGTGGATGCCGCTCCGCCGAAGGTGGACGACTTCTCGTAGACCGCTACGGACAGACCGGCCCGTGCCAGGGTGACCGCGGCGGCCAGGCCATTGGGACCGGAACCGACGATCGCGGCGTCGTAGTGCTCGCTCATCGCTGGATCGGTTCTCCCTCGGCGGTGGATTCGTGCCCGATCGCCTCGGCGCCGCCGTCGGTGCCGGGGGCGCCGCCCTCGGCGAGGTAGGCGAGGCGGTGCAGGGTCTCGGCGTTGCGCCAGCGGGTGATGGCGTCGAAGACGGTATCGGGGAGCAGCCGGGTGGGACCGGTGACGGGCTCCTCCTGGATGCGCACGACGCACCCCGCGCCGCGCGCTTTGACGTCGATCGCGACGCGCGCGATCCCGATCGGGCCGCCGTGGGGCTCGAGCACGGCCCGCCGCGGCGGGTCCCACACGCGCATCACCGTCGTGTCGTCGACGACCACCGGCCAGGATCCGAACGAGTGGTGCAGCGTCGCCCCCTCCGCGGGCCAGGAGGCGCCCACGTCGCGCATGCGCGAGGTGCCGACGACCCACAGCGGATAGAGCCAGCCGTTCGCGAGGACGCGGAAGACGTCCTCCGGAGTGCAGTGCAGCAGACGGACGTTGCGGGCCACGGGTCGCTCCTCGTCGTCGTCTCGATACGGGCGGATGCCGGGGCATCACCCCCGACAGCGCTTACGCTACGGTCCACCCCCGACACCGGTCGCGGTGGTTGCGCCCCGGCTCCGCGGCCGGTAACGGCCGGGTCAGGCGGCCGCGGGGAGGACGAACCACGCCCTCGTCCCGCCCGCCGGGGAGTCGTCGAGGCCGATCGTCCCGCCGTGGGCCTCGACGATGCGACGGCAGGTCGCGAGACCGATGCCGATGCCCTGCACGTCGGCGCCGTGTCCGCGCTGCATGGGCTCGAAGACGCGCTCACGCAGCTCCGTCGGCACCGCGTCGCCGTTGTCGTCGACGCTGATCCGCCATCCGTCGGACAGCGTCTCGACGCTCACGCGCACGTCGGGCACCTTCTCGGCCGCGACGGTGAACTTCACGGCGTTGGCGATGAGGTTCTGCAGCAGCACGCGCAGCAGCGTGTCGTCGCCCCGCACGAACGTCGAGGCGTCGACGGTCACCTCGGCCCCCGTGCGCACGAGTGCGCCGTCGAGGTCTTCGAGGACCGCATCCACGGTCTCGGCCACGTCCACCTGCGTCATGTGGGGGCGCGCGCCGCCCATCCGGGCGAAGTCGAGCAGGTCGGTGACCATCGACGTCATCCGGCCGGCCGCCGCCTCCGCGCGGGCGAGGGACTGCGCCGCACGCGGTGCGTCGGCCATCTCGGGGCTGTCGGCGGCGAGCTCGAGGAAGCCCGTCAGCGCGGTGAGCGGATTGCGCAGGTCGTGGCTGACCTGGGTCGCGAAGCTCTCCAGCTGCTGGTTGGACGCCACCAGGTCGCGCTGCACACGCCGCAGCTCGAGGACGTCGATCACCTGGTGAGCGAGCAGATCGAGCGCTCGGCTGCTGGCATCCGACAACTCCCCGACCTCGTCGTCGAAGACGCAGAGCGTTCCGATCGCGACCCCCGACGGGGTGATGAGCGGGCTCGAGGCGTAGAAGCGCACGTTCGCGATCTCGCCGGTGACGAACGCGTTCGCCGCGAAGCGATCGTCGAGCCGGGCGTCGGGGACGACCACGCGCCCGGGGTTCGAGATGACCGCCGCGCACATCGAATCCTCGCGCTCGCAGGTCGCCGCCTGGATGCCGACGGCGGCGATCTGATGCTGCATCCGGTCGTCGATGATGTTGATGACGGCGGTCGGGACGCCGCAGACGGTCGCGGCGAGCTCCACCAGGCCCTGCAGATCGGGCTCGGACGGCTCACCCACCAGGTGATACTGCGCGATCGCGTCTCGTCTGGTCACATCGTGCGCGGTCGACACGGCATCCCCCCTGCTTTCATCCGCCGAAAGCCTATCGGCTGCCGGTTACACCGCATCGGCCCGATCGGGAAGGCCCTCGCCCGCGTCGCCCTCCTTGCGCAGAGTCGCGGTATGAGCACTCCCACGCTTCCCCCGACCCCGTCCGAGCCCACCACCCCGACGCCCGCGGAACCCTCCACCCCGACACCGTCGGAACCGACGGTGCCGCTCCCGCCCGAACCCGGCACCGCTCCGGCCGACGACGCGGATGCCGGAGTCGACGAGGGTGCCGAGACGCCGGGCGCGGATGCCGCGGGTGCCTTCGCCGAAGAGGACGACGACACGATCGGCACGGCCGAGACCGTTGCCGACAACGAGGTCGAGGAGGCCGTCGTCGACGCGGTGGACCCCGGCGGGCGCCCCGACTGACCCGGCCGGGAACGCGAGAGGGGACGACGCCGACCGGCATCGTCCCCTCTGTCGTTCAGAACGGGATCAGGGGTTTCCGCGCGTCCAGAGCAGGAGGATCGCGACGGCCTGCAGCACCAGGCATCCCACGAGGATCGCCGTGCGGCGCCGCGGTGTCGACGACCACCGGTCGTCGCCCAGGAGGGGCGCCATGGGCATGAGCAGCCGGAAAGTGCTCTGCTGCGGCAGGAAGACCGCGAAGATGTACACGCCGTAGCTGAAGGCGTAGGCGACCACCATGAGACCGAGGCGGCGGACGGGTCGCGACCACATCAGCGCGAGGAAGGCGACGATCAGCGCGATCACGAGCACGATGCCCACCACGCCGAGGTGCGTCCCCGCCTGCCGGAACCAGGGCGTGAAGGGCGTGAACTCGTCGTTGCCGACGTAGTCGAGCCACCAGCCGAGCTCCGTGCGGATGTAGGCGTTGTGCGTTCCCGTGACGAACTGCGCGATGTGATTCCACGACAGCCCCGCGACGGCGATCACGAGACCGGATGCCATGAGCGAGGCCCACTGACGCACGGGGAACGGATCCACCCGACGGCGGAAGAACCGCACGAGGAAGACGATGCCCAGAGCCAGTCCGAGGGCGAGCACCCCGGGACGCGTGTACGCGGTGATCAGGCCGATCGGCAGGATCCAGAGGTAGCGGCGCTTGATGGCCAGCAGCATGCCGGCGAACATCAGCAGCATGAACAGGCCTTCGCTGTAGCCGATCACGAAGAGGAACGACATCGGCGCGAAGGAGAAGAACACCACCGCCCACCAAGCCGGCTGCGGCTTGGTGACGGTGCGCATCAGCACGAAGAGCAGCCACGTGGCGCCGAGGCTCGCCCCCAGGCTCAGCAGCACCGCGACCGGCTGCCAGCCGAGACCGGTCGCTCCCGAGACCACGCGCACCATCGTGGGGAACACCGGCAGGAAGGCCCAGTTGTTGGGGAGGATGTCGCCCGACACGTTCATCGGCAGCGACATCGGGTAGCCCTGCGCCGCGATCTGGCCGTAACGGTCGGCGTCCCACCCGGTGAGGTAGTCGAAGAACGTGCCGAGGCGCTCGCTGTCGGGACCGAAGCCCCAGCGTGCGGCCTTCGCGATCGAGTAGAAGCCCCAGAGCAGGCCGAAGTTCACGGTGCGGGCGATCGCCCACAGGAGCAGGACGCGGGCGAACGCCCCGCGCTCGATGGGCACGATACCCTCGGGCGTGCGGAGGACGTCGCGGCCGTACTGGCGCAGGGCGCGGCCCACGCGCGAGTCGCGCAGGCGATCCAGCCGTCGGGACGGACGACCGATGACCCTCGACGGTTGCGTCGGGGTGACAAGCTCGCTCGGCGGTGCGCTCACTCGGAACCTTTCACAGGGGAAGACATGGGCGAGTGACGACGGTGTCTGGCCCGGAGAAGTGCAGTGACGCCAGATGGTACCGGATGAAACTGACCGTTCCCTACGGTTGACTTCCGCCGAAATCCCCTGGTCAGTGGGCGTCGCCCACGAGCTTCAGGCCGATCACGCAGCCGACCAGGCCCAGCACCAGCAGCACTTTCACCACCGAGATCGCCTCAGCGCCGCTGACCATGGCGACCACGACCGTGAGGGCCGCTCCGATCCCCACCCACACGGCGTAGGCCGTGCCGGTCGGGATCTCGCGCATGGCGACGGCGAGTCCTCCCATGGATGCCACCAGGGCCACGCCGAAGATCACGCTCGGCCAGAGCTTGGTGAAGCCCTCCGACCGACCGAGGGCGGTGGCCCAGACGGCCTCGAGGACACCGGAGACGATGAGGATGACCCACGACATGACAGCACAGCTCCTTGGCCAGTCTTGTCGCTGTCCGGGTACTGATCCCTCGTCCGGGGACGCGGTGGGCGTCCGGTGTCCAGGGTAGCGAGCGCACCTGGGCAGAACCCGGGCACCGCGGCATCCGGGATCCGGAAGCCCGGGTCCGGGGTCAGAGGAGGAAGATCGAGGCCGCGCCGGGGTTGTGCGCGTGCACGAGCACGCCGAAGACGACCGCGTCGAAGAGCAGGTGGACCGTCACGACGTACCAGAGCGAGCGCGTCTTGAGGAAGAGGAAGCCCTGCACGATCGCGAACGGCACCGTCAGGAACGGACCCCACGCCTGATAGCCGAGCTCCCACAGGAACGACACGAACACGACCGCCTGCAGCAGGTTGGCGGTCAGGTCGGGGAAGTGCCGGCGGAGCAGCACGAAGACCGTGCAGATGAAGAAGAGCTCGTCCCAGATGCCCACCGCGCCGACGCCCACGAAGAGGCGGGCGATGAGGTCGGGGGTGGTCACCTCGGGCCAGTTCGTGTAGACGCCGGAGGTGATGAAGTAGAACGGCAGGATCAGGTAGCCGAGCACGATGACGCCGGCCAGCCACGCCCACTGCCACCAGGTCCAGCGTCCGCCGCCGCGCCAGGGGAACGAGATCGCGCGATCCCGGTAGACGAAGCGCGAGATCACGTACGGCACGACGACCGCCCCGCCGAGGGCGAGCGTGAACCGCACGAAGGCCGCGTTGTCGAGCTCGGCGTGCAACGGGATGAGACTGACGATGAACTGCCCCGCAGCGACCAGCGAGATGTCGCGGGCGATGCTCGGTTCGTCGGAGCGAGCGAGGGCGACGCCGTTGCGGCGATCGACGAGAACGGCGGATGCCACGGCGAGGGCGAGCAGGATCCACCCGAGCCACACGATCTGGACGACGAACAGCACCGGGGCGGCGAGGCACACCGCGAGCGCCGGGATCAGCTTGGGCGTCCACGTGGAACGCTCGCGGACCGGCACCGCGGTGTGGGCGGTCACGGTGAGACCCGGGTGTAGGTCAGGTCGCGGATGTCGCGGCCGACGCGCAGCCCCTTGCG
Organism: Microbacterium sp. BWR-S6Y; assembly: GCF_041379845.1. NCBI lineage: Bacteria > Bacillati > Actinomycetota > Actinomycetes > Micrococcales > Microbacteriaceae > Microbacterium > Microbacterium sp. BWR-S6Y. The sequence goes on along the minus strand of NZ_JBFECV010000002.1, from coordinate 200,040 downwards.
CTCGAAGGCGGTGAGCACGCGCCCCTCGAAGCGCTCGGCCCACTCCCCCGCGAACGCCCGCTCGAAGCCGGGGGCGGCGTCGAGGACGTCGCGCATCTGGTCGGCGTAGTCCTGCCAGTCGGTCGCGAGGCGCAGGGTGCCGCCGGGGCGGAGTGCCTGGGCCGCGATGCGCGCGAAGTCGGGGGCGACGAGACGGCGTTTGGTGTGCTTGTTCTTGTGCCACGGGTCGGGGAAGAACACCCACAGTTCATCGACGGATGCCGCGGGCAGCAGGTGCTCGAGCGCCTCCGGCGCGTTCGCCTCGACCAGGCGCAGGTTCTTCACGCCCTCGCGATCGGCGTCGAGCATCGTGCGGGCCAGTCCCGCGGTGAACACCTCGACCGCGAGGAAGTCGGTCTCGGGCGCGGCCTGGGCGGCCGACACGATCTGGTGCCCCTGCCCGGAGCCGATCTCCACGACGAGCCGGGCCGAGCGGCCGTACACGGCCGCGGGGTCGATCGCGGTCCCGGCCTTCACGCTCGTGGCGGCCGCGGCGCGCTCGACCGGCAGGAGGTAGAACGGCGACAGCTCGGCCCAGGCGCGGTCCTGCGCCTCGGACATGCGGCCGCTGCGCCGGACGAACGACACCGGCTTGTCGCGGAACACGGGGGCGGCGGCATCCATGTCCTCCAGGGTATTCGGCTGCCCCTCGGGGGTGTGCCGCACGGGCACCTTGCGGCCGCTCACGGGACCGTCACGAAGTCGATGAGCTCCTCGACGCGGCCGAGAAGGGCCGGTTCGAGGTCGCGAAACGTGGTGACCTTCGACAGGATGTGCTGCCACGCGCGGGCCGTGTCGGCCTGCTCCTCGGCGGGCCAGCCGAGGGCGCGGCACACGCCGACCTTCCACTCGATGCCGCGGGGCACCTCGGGCCACGCGGCGATGCCGAGGGCGCGGGGGGTGACGCACTGCCACACGTCGACGAAGGGGTGGCCGACGATGCGCACGTGGGCGCCGTGCCGGCCGCGCGCGATCTTCTCGGCGATGCGCGACTCCTTCGAGTTCGGCACGAGGTGGTCCACCAGCACGCCGTAGCGCCGCTCGGCGGTGGGGGGCTCGGCATCCAGCTTCTCTTCGAGCAGGTCGACGCCCTCGAGGAACTCCACGACGACGCCCTCGGCGCGGAGGTCGGCGCCCCAGACCTTCTCGACGAGCTCGGCGTCGTGCTTGCCCTCGACGAAGATGCGGCTCGCGCGGGCGGTGCGCGCGCGCTGGTCCTCTGCCGCGAACGAGCCGGAGGCCGTGCGCGTGCGGCCCTTCGGCGCGGCCGCGGGGGCCTTCAGCACCGCGGGCTTCCCCTCGACGAGGAACCCGCCGCCGAGCGGGAACAGCCGGCGCTTGCCGAAGCGGTCCTCGAGCTCGACGTTCATCCCCTCGATGCGGGTCACCGCGCCGACGTAGCCGTCGCCCGCGACCTCGACGACGAGATCTGCGGATGCCGCGACCTCGACGGGCCTGATGCGTCCGGCGTCGCGCCAGCCGCGCGCGAGCACGTCGGTGCCGTAACGGTCGTCCATGGTGCTGTACCTCCGAGCGTTCGAGCCTAAGCGGCCCGCGTGGACGCCGAGGGCGGACGCGCCGCTCCTACCCGGGTGTCGGGGGTCGTTTATAGGGTGGATCCGTCGGGCGCCGAAGGAGGATGCATGCGAATGCCGAGGGTGGCACAGGCGATCGGTGTCGTCGTGATCGCGGTCTTCGCGATCCTGGGGATGCCGTTGACCGCGGCCGCCGTTCCTCCGCCGTCGCTCGGCTCGAGCTACGTGGTCGACCGGGTCGACGCCCTCACCGACGCCCAGGAGGCGGACGTGCAGTCGAGGCTCTCGGCCCTGTCCGCGCAGACGGGGCTCGACCTGTGGGTGGTCTACGTCGACGCGTTCACCGACCCGTCCGACGCGCAGGACTGGGCCAACGACACGGCCAACCAGAACCAGCTCAACGCGCGGCAGTACGTGCTCGCCATCGCCGTCGACGGCGACGCCTTCTCGTTCTACCTCTCGGGCGACGTCGACAGCGGAGAGTTGTCGGCCGCGCAGTTGTCGTCCATCGAGCAGGACCGCATCCAGCCGGCCCTCGAGGCCGGCGACGACGCGGGAGCGGCGATCGCCGCCGCCGACGGCATCCGCGCGGCGCACGCGCAGGCCGGCGGCAACCTCCCCGTCCCTCCCCCGACGCCCGCGACCGAGAGCGGCCCCGCCCTCGGTCCGATCGTGCTCGTGGCCGTCCTGCTGGTCGCGATCGCGGGCGTGCTGCTGTGGCTCTTCCTCCGCCGCCGCCGCGCGGGCGCGGCCGCGGTACCCGCCCCGGCCGAGAGCATCGACGAGCTCGCGCGCCGCGCCGGCTCCGCGCTCGTCGCGACCGACGACGCCCTCAAGACCAGCGAGCAGGAGCTCGGTTTCGCCCGCGCCCAGTTCGGCGACGACGCGGCGGCGCCCTTCGCCGCGACTCTGGCGCAGGCCAAGGCCGACCTCGACCGTGCCTTCACGCTGCAGCAGCAGCTCGACGACGACACCCCCGAGACGCCCGACCAGCAGCGCGCGGCCTATACCGAGATCCTGCGACTGTGCCAGTCCGCCGATGAGGCCCTGGATGCCAAGGCCGCGGCGTTCGACGAGCTGCGGGCCCTCGAAGCCGATGCACCGGCGGCGCTCGAGGCCGCGCACGCGCGTCGCGAGGCGGTCGCCGCCGCCCTCGACGCGGCCGACACCGATCTGCAGAGCCTCCGCGCGCGGTTCGACGACGACGCCCTGAGCCCGATCGCCGACAACCCCGCCCAGGCGCGATCGCGTCTCGATCTCGCCGCGGCGCAGGAGGCGGAGGCCGCGGAGGCGCTCGCGGCCGGGCGGACCGGCGAGGCCGCCGTGGCCATCCGCGCGGCGCAGACCGCCGTCGCCCAGGCCGACACCCTCGAACAGGCCGTCGGCACCCTCGGCGGCGCGCTCGACGACGCCGCCCGGCGGGCGGGCGCCCTCGTCGCCGAGATCGAGGGAGATCTCGTCGCGGCGCAGAGCCTGACGGATCCCGACGGCAGGGTCGCCGCGGCGTCGACCTCGACCCGCGCTCAGCTCGAGGCCGCCCGGGCCCTGCTCGCGGCGGATCGGACGAGTCCCCTGCGCGCGGTCGAGCAGCTGCAGCAGGCGAACGCGACGATCGACGGCGTCCTGGACGCCGCGCGAGACGAGGCGGAGCGCCGCCGACGCGCCGAGAGCCAGCTCGACACCGTGCTCGCCCAGGCCCGCGCCCAGGTGAGCGCGACCGAGGACTTCATCGCGGCGCGACGCGGCGCCGTGGGACCCACCGCGCGCACCCGGCTGGCCGAGGCCGGGGCGGCTCTCGTGCAGGCCGAGCAGCTGCGCTCCACCGACCCCACGGCGGCGCTGGCCACGGCCCAGCGCGCCGCGCAGCGCGCCGGAGAGGCCGCCTCGCTCGCTCAGAGCGACGTGGGCTCGTTCGGGGCCGGAGGCGGGGGCGGCGGAGACCTCATGGGCGCGATCCTCGGCGGGATCGCCATCAACGCCCTCTCCGGCGGGAGCCGGCGTCGCGGCGGCTTCGGGGGCGGCGGACTCGGCGGCCTGGGCGGCTTCGGTGGTACCGGCGGCCTCGGCGGCGGATTCGGCGGCCTCGGGGGCGGCGGCGGATTCTCCGGCGGCCGGTCGCGCAGCGGCGGAGGCGGAGGCTTCTCGGGGGGCGGTCGCTCGCGCAGCGGAGGCGGCCGCGGCTTCTCGAGCGGCGGCGGTCGAAGCCGTTCCGGCGGGGGCGGAGGCCGTCGACGCTGACCCCCTCGCGGCGCAGCCCGCGATCACAGAGAATTCGTAGCATCCGACACCAGACTCGACATCGTCGCCCTCAGGAAGGAACACCCCGCATGGCCAAGCAGTCCATCTTCGGTCGCATCTCGACCCTCGTCCGCGCGAACATCAACGCGCTCCTCGATCAGGCCGAGGACCCGCAGAAGATGATCGACCAGCTCGTGCGCGATTACTCGAACTCGATCGCCGACGCCGAGTCGGCCATCGCCGAGACCATCGGCAACCTGCGCCTGCTCGAGCGCGACCACCAGGAAGACGTCCAGGCCGCGGCCGAGTGGGGCAACAAGGCCCTCGCCGCGAGCCGCAAGGGCGACGAGCTGCGCGCGGCGGGCAACGTCGGCGAGGCCGACAAGTTCGACAACCTCGCGAAGATCGCGCTGCAGCGTCAGATCACCGCCGAGGGCGAGGCCAAGGCCGCCGCCCCCACGATCGCCGCCCAGACCGAGGTCGTCGACAAGCTCAAAGACGGCCTCAACGGCATGAAGACCAAGCTCGAGCAGCTCAAGGCCAAGCGCAACGAGCTCACGGCGCGCGCGAAGGTCGCCGAGGCGCAGAACAAGGTGCACGACGCCGTCAAGTCGATCGACGTCCTCGACCCGACCAGCGAGCTCGGCCGCTTCGAAGACAAGATCCGCCGCGAGGAGGCCCTGGCCGCCGGAAAGCAGGAGCTGGCCGCCTCGAGCATCGACGCGCAGTTCAACGCCCTCGAAGACGTCGGCGAGCTCACCGAGGTCGAGGCGCGCCTGGCGGCGCTCAAGGTCGGCGGCCCGCAGCGGGCCGCGATCGACGCCCCCAGCCCCGACCAGGTCTGATCGATCCCCGGAGTGCGCCGTCCGATCCGTCGGGCGGCGCACTCCCCCTCTCGCGGTGAGGACACCCATGGCCCGATTCATCGTCGCCCCGCAGTGGCAGGGATCGTCGTCGTCCCGCGCGATGCAGCTCATCGACGGAGCCGAGGCGATTGCGGGAGACCTGCCCCGCGCCGCCACGACCGTGCTCGAGGCGCCCGCGGAGGCCGGTGACGCGCAGGGCACGCGCGTCCACCGCCTCAGTGCGCTGGTGCGCATGCGCGAACGCATCGAGGAGGCCGTGCGTTCCTCGCCGGAGCCGGCCCTCGTCGTCGGCGGCGACTGCGGTGTCGCCCTCGGCGCCGTCTCGGCCGTCGCGGGCGACGACCTCACGGTGGTCTGGATCGACGCCCACCCCGACCTGAACACCCCGGACTCCTCCCCCAGCGGAGCGTTCACGGGAATGGTGCTGCGCGCCATCGCCGGCGAGGGAGAGGATCTCCTGCGCCTCGAGCCCGGGATCGCCCCCTCGCGACTGGTGCTCGTTGCCACCCGCGCGTGGGACCCCGACGAGGAGGCGTTCGTCGCCGCGCACGGCATCACCGTCCTCCGCGCCGAAGAGCTCTCCGCCCCCGAGTCCCTCGCCGACGCCGTCGCCGCCACGGGAGCGACCCGCGTGCACGTGCACGTCGACCTCGACGCCCTCGACCCGGCCGAGATGGGCGGCGTCGCCCACGCCGTCCCCTTCGGAGCGCGCACCGCCGACGTCGTGGCATCCGTTCGCGCATTGCGCGCGCGCGTGCCGCTCGCGGGCGCGACCTTGACCGCGTTCTCGCCGTCGAGTCCCGCCGCGGCCGTCGACGACCTGGGCACGATCCTGCGGCTGATCGGCGCCCTCGCGTGAGCCCGATCCCCCGCCCGCCCGCCGACTGGCGGGAGCGCGCCGAGCGCGCCGTGGCGCGCGGTCGCCGTCTCGACCGCTTCATCCCCGGCATCCTCCTCGACTCCCCCGTCAGCCGCGTCGGCTATTGGTACGGCTGCACCGTGGGGTGGGTGTGGGGCTCGATCTGGAGCACCGGTCGAGTCGAGAAGCGGCACGGGCTGTGGGTGTTCCGCGGCCTGCCGGCGTGGGCGTTCCCGCGCGGGGGCGTGTGCGTGGGCGGATGCTTCCTCACCGGCGACGACCGCCCCACCGACGTCGTGCTGGGCCACGAGGCCGTGCACAAGCGTCAGTGGCAGCGCTACGGGTTCCTCATGCCCCTGCTGTACGCCCTCGCCGGGCGGAACCCCCTGCGCAACCGCTTCGAGATCGAAGCCGGTCTCGTCGAGGGCAACTACGTGCCCCGGGGCAGCTGAGCACTCTCGACGTCTCGTCGAGCGCGTCCGAGCCGCCATCCGGGCCGGGGCGCGCGGGTCTCGGCCGTCAGCGCGCGGTCGCGAGACCGAAGCGCTCGGGCGTGTGGATCGCGAGCGGGTCGACGCCGTGCCGCGACACGAGCTCGTCGACGATCTCCGCGGTGCCGAGGTAGCCGCCGATCAGGATGACGCGGGTCGCGTCGTCGTCGCAGCAGAGCATCTCTCCGGCCCAGCCCGACACGGCGCGGGCGAGGGCCTGGCCGGGCGCGCAGGTGCGGCCGGTGCCGGGGGCGCCGCCGCGGCGCGATCGATCGAGCCAGGCGATCGTCATGCGGGCGGGGGCCGCGACGCGTCCGATCCAGGACTCGTCGGGCACCTCGATGAACACGCGCCCGGTCGAGCAGATCGGCAGGGTCGCCAGCAGCGCCTCGAGCTCGGCGAGAGAGGTCTCGTCGGCGGTCACGAGGTGCTGCACGCGGGTGTGCCGCGACGCGCGGCAGGCGGCGTCGTTGTGCTCGGAGGAGGTGGGCATGATGAGACGAGTATACGCCCGATGAAGGGTTGCCTAACCTGTGTTCGGGCTGATGATCCACGCGTGGATCACTCCACCAGCACCTCGCGGAGACGGTGGATCTCGGCATCCGTCATCCCGTGAGCGCGCAGATAGCCGGCCGCCGAACCGTAGGTCGCGTCGAGGTGAGCCAGCAGCGCGCGCATCGCGCGCTCGGGCGACCGGGTCGCGAGATCCTCGGCGTGGACGTTCTCGGGATGCAGGGCCCGGATGGCGGCGAGCACCTGGGCGTTGCGCCGCGCGGGCAGGAGGGCCTCGGTGCGCGCGTAGTCCGCCACGACCGCGTCGGGGTCGACCCCGGCGGCGGCGAGCGCGATGCCGATCGTCACACCCGTGCGGTCCTTGCCGATCGTGCAGTGCACGAGCACCGGGCGCGCGATCAGGATGCCGCGGATCGCCGACACCACGCGGTCCGCGGAGGCGTCGGCGATCTCGGCGTAGAGCTGCTCGAGGCTCAGGTCCCGCGCGAAGAACGAGGCGACCGAGCCGAGGAAGAGCGGCTCGTGCTGCACCTCGACGGCCAGGTCGTCGAGCCGGCTGGGGTCGTGGGCGCGTTCGCTCTCGTCGCGCAGGTCGACGATCCGCCGCAGCCCCATCCCGCGCAGCGCCTCGATGCCGTCGTCGTCGACGGCGGCGAGGTTGCCCGAGCGGAACAGCACCCCCGACCGCGTGCGCCCCGCCCCCGCCGGCAGACCGCCGACGTCGCGGAAGTTGCTCGCCCCCGAGACCAGCGACCCGGTCACGCGGTGCCGTCCGCGTGCACGTGCGGCGTACGCGGCGCCGTCGTGGCGGGGGGTGCGGCGTCGGAGGCGACGACCCCGGCGGCGCCGCGCGGTGGGACCGGATAGCGGCCGGCGATCGCGACGCGGTTGAAGGCGTTGATCGCCACGAGCACCCAGCTGATCGCGACGTACTCGGCTTCGCTCAGGATGCCGCCCGCCTGGTCGTACACCTCGTCGGAGATCCCGCGGTCCCTGTGGATGAAGGTGAACGACTCCGTCAGCTCCAGGGCCGCGCGCTCGCGCTCGTCGAACACCCCGGACTCCCGCCATGTCGCGATCTGCGCGATGACGTCGGCGTCGAGGCCGGCCTTCACCGCACCGTCGACGTGGACGCGCACGCAATAGGCGCAGCCGTTGAGCTGGGACGCGTGGATCTGGACGATCTCGCGCAGCCGCGCGTCGATCCCGGCCTCGGCCGCGAGTCGGCCCACCGTCGTCGAGAACGCGCGCAGCGCCGCATACGCCTCGGGAGCCGACCTCGACAGGTGCACACGCCGTTCCTCGCCCATGGCGACAGCCTAGGACCGCGGCCGGCGACGGGCGTGGGAACGCTCGTTGACGTCTCGGCATCCCCGCCCGCGCCCCCTCGCGCGGCGGGAACACCGAGACGACCATCGCGCGTGACGCCGCACGGCGGCGGGCTGGCGGCATCCGGTCGGCGGGTGACAGGCTGAACCCCATGCCCGAGCTCGACGAGTTCTCGTTCCTCCCCGCCCAGGCCGCCGCCCTCGGCGCCGCCGTCCCCCCGGTCTCGCGCGTCGACCTCCCGCTCGCGGACGGGCGGCACCTGAGCGGGCTGCGGTGGGGAGACGCTCCCCCGGCCGTCACGCTCCTGCACGGGGCGGGGCTCAACGCGCACACGTGGGACACGACCCTCCTGCACCTCGGGCTGCCCGCCCTCGCCCTCGACCTGCCGGGCCACGGCGACTCGTCGTGGCGCGACGACGCCGCCTACGTCGCCCGCGTGCTCGCTCCCGACGTCATCAGCGCCCTGGAGAAGTGGGCGAGCACCCCTCAGGTGCTCGTGGGCCACTCGCTGGGCGGGCTCACGGCGGCCGCGGTCGCGGCATCCCGACCCGATCTGGTCTCTCGACTCGTGATCGTCGACATCACCCCCGGGGTCGATCCGAGCGCGGGTCCCGCGCAGATCCGCGCGTTCTTCGCCGGTCCGACCGACTGGGCCTCGCGCGACGAGCTCGTGGAGCGCGCGCTGTCGTTCGGACTCGGGGGCTCGCCGGAGGCGGCGGCACGCGGGGTCTTCCTCAACTCCCGCGTGCGCGCGGACGGCCGCGTGGAGTGGAAGCACCACTTCGCCCATCTGGCCGCGGCCGCGGCGAACGCCGGAGCCGATCCGACCACCCCGGATGCCGTTCGCGCGGTGCTCGCGAGCACGGGCTGGGACGATCTGACCGAGGTCGCCGCCCCCGTCACCCTCGTGCGCGGGGAGCGCGGCTTCGTCACCGCGGCGGACGCCGACGACCTCGCGCGCCGGGTCGCCGGAGCCGACGTGCGGGTGCTCGGCACGGGCCACAACGCGCAGGAGGAGGATCCGGCCGGCCTCGCCGCCCTCATCCGCGAGGTGGCGGTCGGCGACCCCGCGCGCTGAGCCGCACCCCCTCCGCGCGGCGCGTCACATACGGTCGCGCTCCGTCACGAACGGCGGTCCGGGAATGCCGGTGAAAGTAGGCTGATTGCACTCCTGCATGGCATCCACAGCACTCGGATGCCCTCGGCCTGCGAAAGGACACCCCCGCAATGCTGCGCCGCACCGCTCTCGCCACGAGCACGCTCCTGATCGGAGCCCTCCTGCTGACCTCGTGCACCGGGACCACCAGCTCCCCCGGGCCGACGGGCGACCCCGATCCCAACGCCACCCTCACGGTGCGCCTGTCGCTCGAGCCCTCGAACCTCGACATCCGTCACACGAGCGGCGCCGCTCTCGAGCAGGCGCTCATCGACAACGTCTACCAGGGCCTCGTGACGCGGGACGGCGACCAGAACAACGCCATCGTCCCCGCCCTCGCCTCCGCCTGGCAGATCTCCCCCGACGGCCTCACCTACACCTTCACCCTGCGCGACGGCGTGACCTTCCACGACGGCAGCGCCCTCACCGCCGACGACGTCGTGACCTCTCTGCAGACCGCGAAGGACGACGCGACCATCCAGAGCAGCGCGGATCTCGCGGGCGTCACCTCGATCGCCTCCCCCGACGCGACGACCGTGGTCGTCACGCTCGCGCAGCCGAACAGCGACTTCCTGTTCGCCCTCACCGGTCGCGCCGGTCTCGTCTTCAAGAACGGCGACACCACGAACCTCCAGACGGCCGCGAACGGCACGGGCCCGTTCCGCGTCGAGAACTGGAGCACCGGCCAGAGCCTGACCCTCTCGCGCTACGACGGCTACTGGGGCGAGAAGGCAGGGGTCGCCGAGGTCGTACTCGACTACATCCCCGACCAGAGCGCCGCCACCAACGCCGCGGTCAGCGGCGACATCGACGTCGCGCTCGAGATCGACCCCGAACTGCAGAGCCAGATCGAGGCGACGAACACCTTCACGATCGAGACCGGGCTGACCACCGACAAGGGCACGCTCGCGTTCAACAACGCCCGGGCACCGCTGAACGACCAGCGCATCCGCGAGGCCCTGCGCCTGGCCATCGACCACAACGCCCTCGCCGAGACGCTCGTCACCGCGCAGCCCCTGAACGGCCCGATCCCCCCTCTCGACCCGGGATACGAAGACCTCACGGGGAGCATCTCGTACAACCCCGACCGCGCGCGCGAACTCCTCGCCGAGGCCGGCGCCGAGAACCTGAACCTGACGCTCACCATCCCCAACGTCTACCCCGGGACGCTCGCGACCTTCCTGGTGTCGTCGTTCGCCGACGTGGGCGTGACCCTCAAGGTCGACCAGGTGGACTTCTCCACCTGGCTGACCGACGTGTACACGAACCACGACTACGACCTGAGCTTCGTGCGGCACGTCGAGGCCCGCGACTTCGGCAACTGGGCGAACCCCTCGTACTACTTCGGCTACGACAACCCCGAGGTGCAGGGTCTGTACGCGCAGGCGCTCGCCAGCACCGACGAGCAGCAGTCGTCCGACCTGCTCGCCGAGGCGGCCCGCATCGTGGACGACGAGGATGCCGCCGACTGGCTGTTCCTGTCGGCACCGCGCACCGCGGTGGCCACCGACGTCGCGAACTTCCCGAAGAACTCCCTCAACGTGCGCCTGCCGCTCGCGGGCGTGACGGTCGCGGCGGAGTGATCCGCTACACGCTGACACGGCTGGGCCTGCTCGTGGTGGGCCTGGCCGTGGCCAGCGTGCTGATCTTCCTCTCCCTGCGGGTGCTCCCCGGCGACGTCGCCCAGTTGGTCGGCGGCACGCAGGCCGACCCCGCGCAGGTCGCCGCGATCCGCGAGAGCCTCGGACTGAACGTGCCCCTGTGGCAGCAGTACACGGCCTGGATCGGCGGGCTCTTCCGCGGCGATCTCGGCACGTCGCTGCTGACCGGCACCTCGGTGGTGACGGAGCTCCTCGACAAGGCGCAGGTCACCGTGCCCCTCGCGGCGATGTCGCTGGCGGTCGCGGTGGTGGTCGGCATCCCGTTCGGCGTGCTCTCCGCCCTCGGCCGGCGACGCGCGTGGGGGACGGCGCTCAGCGTCGGAGCGCAGGGCCTCGCCGCCGTGCCGGTCGTGTGGGCGGGGATGATGCTCGTCGTCGTCTTCGCCGTCTGGCTCGGATGGCTGCCGCCCCAGGGGTTCCCGCGCGCCGGCTGGGGTGATCCCGCGGCGGCGTTCCGCGCCCTGATCCTGCCCGCCGTGACCATCGGCGTGGTCGAGGGCGCGATGCTGCTGCGCTTCGTGCGCAGCGCCACGCTGCAGGCCCTCGGTCAGGACTACGTGCGCACCGCGGCCGCCAAGGGCCTGACCCGCACGCGCGCCCTGCTCAGCCACGGCCTGCCGAACGTGGGCCTCTCGGTCATCACGGTGCTCGGTCTGCAGATCGCCGGCATCATCGTGGGCGCGGTCGTCATCGAGCAGCTGTTCACCCTTCCCGGGGTCGGGCGCATGCTCGTCGCCGACGTCGCCGCGCGCGACCTCCCGAAGGTGCAGGGCGAGCTGCTCGCCCTGACCGGGGTCGTGCTCATCGTGGGCTTCGTCGTCGACCTCGTGCACCGCCTCATCGACCCCCGACAGCGGGAGGCCGCGTGAGCACCCTGAGACGTCTGCTCGCGATGGGCACCGGCCGTTTCGGCGTCCTGGTGGTGGGGCTGGTCCTGCTCACCGCCCTCGTCTCGCTCGTCTGGACGCCCTTCGACCCGGCCTCGGTCGACGTGAGATCGCGGTGGGCGGACCCCTCGTGGCCGCACGTGCTCGGCACCGATGACAGCGGCCGCGACATCGCGAGCCTGATGATGGCCGGAGCCCGCACCACCGTCGTCGTGGCGGTGGGCGCCGGGGTGGTCGCCTCGGTCCTGGGCATCGCCCTCGCCGCCCTCGGCGCGCTCACCGCCCGGTGGATCCGCGAGAGCGTCGCCGTGCTCGTCGACATCCTGGTGGCGTTCCCGGTGCTGATCATCGCGATGATGATCTCGGCGGTGTGGGGCGGGTCGCTCCTCGTCGTGATCTGGGCGGTGGGCATCGGCTTCGGCGTGAACATCGCCCGCGTCACGCGTCCCGAGCTGCGTCGCGTGCTGCACAGCGACTTCGTGCTCGCGGGGCGCGCGAGCGGCCTCTCGACGTGGCAGAACCTCACGCGCCACCTGCTGCCCAACGTCGCTCCGGTATTCATCGTGCAGCTGTCGTGGGGCATGGCCGTCGCCGTCCTGGCGGAGGCGGGACTGTCGTACCTCGGCTTCGGCGCGCCGGTCACCCAGCCGTCGTGGGGCGTGCTGCTGAGCGATCTGCAGCGCTACATCGCCGTTCATCCGCTGACGGTCGTGTGGCCGGGGCTCGCGATCACCCTCACCGTGCTCGGGTTGAACCTGCTCGGCGACGCGCTGCGCGAGGCCGCCGACCCGACGCTCGCCGAGCGGACCCCGTCCGCGCGCACCCCGGTCCCGGGGGTGGTCGCGTGAGCCTCGTCGTGAGAGACCTCCGCATCGAGATCGGCGGCCGCACGGTCGTGGACGGGGTGTCGTTCGACGTGCCCGACGGCGCCCGCGTGGGCCTGATCGGAGAGTCGGGCTCGGGTAAATCGCTGACCTCCCTGGCGATCCTCGGGCTCCTCCCCGAGGGCGCGCGCGCGACGGGCAGCGTGCGGTGGAACGACCGCGAGATCCTCGGCCTGCCCGACGCGCAGCTCGCCGCCCTGCGCGGCGACGACATCGGCATCGTCTTCCAGGAGCCGCGAACGGCGCTGAACCCGATCCGCACCGTGGGCCGCCAGATCGGCGAGTCCGTGCGCATCCACGAGGGCGTCTCACGCCGTGAGGCCCTGCGCCGCGCCGTGATCGAGGCGGAGCGCGTCGCCCTCCCCGATCCGCAGCGGCTCGTCTCGCGCTACCCGCACCAGTTGTCGGGCGGGCAGCGCCAGCGCGTCGCGATCGCCATGGCGCTCGCGTGTCGCCCGCGCCTTCTCATCGCCGACGAGCCCACGACGGCGCTCGACGTGACCATCCAGGCGGGCATCCTCGCGCTGCTGCGCGACCTCGTCCAGGATGCCGGGATGTCGCTCGTGTTCATCACTCACGATCTCGCCGTGCTGGCCCAGGTGGCGACCCACGCCGTCGTGCTCGAACACGGGCGGGTGGTCGAGCAGGGCGCGGTCGACGACCTGCTGCGCGCGCCGTCGTCGCCGGTCACGCGGGCGCTGCTGCGCGACGCGACCGCGACGCTGTGGCATCCGGAGCGATCGGGGCCGCCCGCATCCACGCCGCTCCCGGATGCCGCGCCCTCGGTCGACCCCGACGGAGAGGAGTCACCGTGACCGAGGCGCTGATCCGCGCGCGCGGGCTCTCGCGCGACTACCTCGCCCCGCGTACGCGCGGCTTCGGCCGCGCCGAGCGCACCGCCGGGCTCGTCGACGTCGACCTGACGGTCACCGCGGGGTCGGCCGTCGGCATCATCGGCGAGTCGGGCTCGGGCAAGTCGACGCTCGTGCGCCTGCTGCTCGGTCTCGACGTGCCCAGCACCGGCACCGTCGAGGTCGACGGGCGCACCGTCGACGGCCGCGGTTCGGCCCGCTCGCTGCACTGGCTGCGCCAGGCCACCGGCATCGTCTTCCAGGACCCCTACGCCTCGCTGGACCCGCGCATGAACGTCGAGCGGATCGTGGGAGAGCCGCTGTGGGCGCTCGGCATCGAGGGCGACCGGCGGGCGCGGGTGCGCGAGGTGCTCGAACAGGTGGGCCTCGACGCGGACGCGGGGCCGCGGTTCCCGCACGAGTTCTCGGGCGGACAGCGTCAGCGCATCGCCCTCGCGCGGGCGATCGTGCACCGCCCGCGCATCCTCGTCGGCGACGAGCCGCTGTCGGCGCTCGACGTCACCGTCCGGGCGCAGATCCTACGGCTGATCGCCCGCCTGCGCGCCGAGCAGGAGCTCACGCTCGTGCTCGTCTCGCACGACATCGGCGTGGTGCAGAACGTGTGCGACCAGGTCGTCGTCATGAAGGACGGCCGCATCGTCGAGCAGGGGCCGACCGAGAAGGTGCTGCTGCAGCCCCAGGCGGCGTACACGCGGCAGCTGCTGGCATCCATTCCGACGCTCCCGGGGTAAGGCTCCTCCCGGGGAGACTCCCGCGCCCGACCTCGAGCTCGGCTCCTCCCCCGGCGCTCGACGGCGGATCCCGTCCACCGGCCTCGAGCAAGGGATGCCGCGATGTCGGAGCTCGGCGCTACCCTCGGCGCATGACCCCCGGCATCGTCCCCCCGTTCCTGCTCGACCGTCTCGCGCAGACCGACGACCCCCGCCTCGCGCGGGCGGCCGCGGCGGCGCGGAAGACCCTCGCCCTGCCCCGCCCGCCGCGGCCCACGCGCACGCGACTGCGACTGTCGATCGAGGGCGACGCGCTGGTCGCCGAGACCGGCCCCGCCCCCGACCGCATCATCTCCGACGCGGCGAACACCGAGAACCTGCCCGGCCGACGCGTGCGCAGCGAAGACGACGCCCCCACCGGCGACGGGGCCGTCGACGAGGCGTACGACGGTCTGGGCGAGACGTACGACTTCTTCTGGGACGCCTTCGGTCGAGACGGCATCGACGCCGCGGGCGGGTCGCTGCTGGCCACGGTGCACTACGGCGACGACTACGACAACGCGTTCTGGAACGGCGAGCGCATGGTGTTCGGCGACGGCGACGGCGACGTGTTCGTCGGGTTCACCCGGTCGCTGAGCGTCATCGCCCACGAGCTCGGCCACGGGGTGACCGAGGCCTCCGGCGGCCTCGAATACCAGGGGCAGTCGGGGGCGCTCAACGAATCCCTCTCCGACGTCTTCGGGGCCCTCGCCGAACAGCACCACGGCCGGCAGCGCGCCGACGAGGCGACGTGGCTGATCGGTGCGGGCATCTTCGCGCCCGACGTGCAGGGTGAGGCGCTGCGGTCCATGAAGGCGCCGGGCACGGCGTACGACGACGACGTGCTGGGCAAAGACCCCCAGCCGGGGCACATGCGCGACTACGTCGAGACCTCCGACGACAACGGGGGCGTGCACATCAACTCCGGCATCCCCAACCGCGCGTTCTACCTCACGGCGACGGCCCTGGGCGGTTTCGCGTGGGAGCGCGCCGGGCTCATCTGGTACCGCACCCTCACCGCGGGCACGCTCTCACCGACCGCCGACTTCCGCGCGTTCGCCGCCGCCACCCTGGCCGCGGCGGCCACCCAGTACGGTGAGGAGTCGGAGGAGGTCGCCGCCGTCCGCGCCGCATGGGCCGGGGTCGGCGTCGAGGAGGATGCCGCAGCCTGACAGCACGTCGCCCGAGCGCTTCGTCGTGATCGTGGTGCGTTCGGGCGGGATCGCGGGCCTGTCGAAGCAGTGGCGGGCCGAGCCCGATCCGGAGCGTGCTCCCCGCTGGCGCGAGCTCGTGGAGAGCTGCCCGTGGGATGCCGCCGCGACGGCCTCGCCCGGCGCGGACCGCTACCAGTGGCGCATCGAGGTGCACCGCGGCGACACCGCCGTGCACCGGGCTCGGCTCGGCGACGCGCAGATCGAGGGGCCGTGGCGCACGCTCGTCGACGAGGTGCGTCACGCCGCATCGCCCTCGCCGCGCGAGCGCTGAGCGCACGGCGTCGCCCGGGGGCGGATGTCCCGCCGACCACGCGCGAACCTCCTGAGAAACCGGACGCCGGATCCCGCCGCAGCGCCCGCGAAGGGCGCTCGGGACCCGACCCTCAGGAGTTTCGCTCGCCGCCCGCGGCATCCGGAGAGGAGCCCGGCCCTCAGCCGAACAGCTTGCGCCGCTTCTTCTTCGACGGGATGCTCTTCTGCAGGTAGACGACGCCGAGCCACCGTCCGAACTTGAAGCCGACGCGACCCATGCGGCCCACCTCGGTGAAGCCCAGCTTCTCGTGCAGGGCGATCGAGGCGTCGGCGCCCTTGTCGCTGATCGCGGCGACCATCTCGCGGATGCCGAGATCCTGGCATGCGGCGATGAGCGCCTCGAGCAGCGCACGACCGAGGCCCTTGCCCGCGGCCGCCTGTCCGAGGTAGATCGAGTTCTCGACCGTGTAGCGGTACGCCGACTTCGACTGCCACGGCTGCACGAGCGCGTACCCGAGGATCTGGCCGCTCGGAGACTGGGCGACGAGGAAGGGCAGGCCGAGCTTGTGGAGCGTGGCGAACTTGTCGCGCCACTTCGCGATCGACCAGGCCTTCTCGTCGAAGGTCACCACCGAGTTGCGCACGTAGTAGTTGTAGATCTCGCGGATGTCGGGGATGTCGGCCTCGGTCGCCGGCCGGATCTCGAACGAGAAGGGGCGTTCCGGCTCCGGCGCGCGCCGCAGGTGGGCGGGCAGACGCCGACGGCTCTTCTCGTACTCCTCTTCCAGCACCCCGCCACTCTACGGGCGCGGTGGTTTCGCGCGTGTGTCCCGGCCCGGGCGTCCACGGAGGCGTGCCCGATGCAGCGAGGGGCCACGTGCCCCGTCGGGTCGCGCGGCGGAGGGTGCCGCGCCCGTCGGGGCGTCGCGTCGCGCGGCGGAGGGTCCCGCGCCTCCTCGCGGCCGGCGGGCTCAGGATCGAGCGCGGCGAGGGGTCACGCGGCGGCGGATCCCCGACGTCCTCGTGGCGACGGCGGGCGGCGGGCGGCGACTGTGCGGAACCGGGTCAGGCGGGGATGCGCCAGTCCACGGCATCCGCCCCCTGCTCTTCGAGCAGGGCGTTGATGCGCGAGAACGGCCGCGAACCGAAGAACCCGCGACGCGCCGACAGCGGCGACGGATGAGCCGACGACACGATCGCCGTCTCGCCGAGCAGGGGGCCGAGGTTGCCGGCATCCTTGCCCCACAGCACCGCGACGAGCGGGCGGTCGCGCTCGACGAGCACCTGGATCGCGTGCGCGGTCACCCGCTCCCAGCCCCACCCGCGATGGGATGCCGGCTGCCCGGGCGCCACCGTCAGCACCCTGTTCAACAGCATCACGCCCTGCGCCGCCCAGGCCGACAGGTCGCCGTGCGGAGCCGGAGCGATGCCGAGGTCGTCGTCCAGCTCGCGGTAGATGTTCGCGAGGCTCCGCGGAAGCGGCCGCACGTGCGCGTCGACGGCGAACGACAGACCGATCGGGTGCCCGGGAGTCGGGTAGGGATCCTGGCCGACGATCAGCACGCGCACCTCGTCGACGGGGGTGCGGAACGCCCGCAGCACGAGATCGCCGGCGGGGAGATAGGGCTGCCCCTCGGCGCGCAGGCGCTCGCCCACCGCGGCGATATCGTCGGCGACCGGGGCGAGGGGCTCGACCCACGACGGGTCGATGAGGCCGGCGTCCGCGAGTTCGGCGAGCGACTTCGCCGTCACGCCGCGTCTTCTTCGTGGACCGAGCCCTGGTGCGACCAGGGGAAATCGATCCACAGGTCGGTGTTCTTCCACGAGTAGTCCGGCGTGATGATCGTCGACGGCTTCGTGTAGATCACCGCCGAGCGGGCCTCGGCGCCGTGCCGGTCCAAGAGCTTCACGGCGAGATCGAGTGTGCGCCCGCTGTCGGCGACGTCGTCGACGAGCAGCACCCGGCGTCCGCTCAGGTACGACAGGTCGAGGGCGGGAGGGAGCACCTCGGGGGCATCGAGCACCGTTCCCACGCCGGTGTAGAACTCCACGTTCAGCGCGCCGCAGTTCTTCACGCCGAGGCCGTACGCGATCGCGCCGCCGGGCAGCAGCCCGCCGCGCGCGATGGCCACGACGACCTCGGGATGGAATCCGTCGGCCACGATCGCGCGCGAGATGTCCCTCGTCGCGGACCCGAAGTCGTCCCAGCTCAGTCGTTCGCGTTCGTCAGCCACTCGCGGGCCCCTCTCATCGTCTCCCCTCACCCTAGAGCGCCGAACGGGAGCACCCCTCCGACGTCCGCCGTCAGGGCCGCGCGCCCACCGGAAGGAGCATCGAGGCCGTGCCGGGGATGTCGACGAAACCGATCTGCGCCCAGTGCGCCCGCCGCGCGGCCAGCCCCGGGGCATCGAGCGCCGGCGCCGACCCCGAGACGGCGAAGGCACCCGCGATCACGAGCGCGATCGTGTCGCCGTCGAAGACCCGCGCGACCCCGCGCACGAGCGAATGCGTGACGAGGGAGCCGACCGCGGCATCGTCGACCTCGATGGAGGAGATGACGCAGAGGCTGTCGGTGAACAGCGACGACTCGTCGATCATCGAGATCAGCTCGCGATCGGCGAAGGCGGAACCGATGGACGACAGATCCGGAACGGCGTCCCGCAGCTGCTCGAGCCAGCGAGGGTTCGCGTAGTGGACGCGGTGGAGGGTGGCCTCGGCCAGCACGTGCTCCCCGCGGCCTCCCTCGACCGAGGAGTGGATGAGGGCGCGCCAGACCTCGGGCCTCGTCCGCTGATCGCCGATGCGGAACGTGAGGTTCAGCGCGATCGCCGCGCCGCCGACGCCGTCGTGCGCCCCGCCGCCGTCGATCTCGGGGGCGGCCGGGGTCACGTACCGCCCCCGCCGGTCGCTCCCTCGAACGGCCGGCGCACCCCACCTGCGGGGAGGCGGGTCCATGCCCCCCGGGGAAGAGCGCGCGCCGACCGCCCCCGCGTCGGATCCGCATTTCGCATGCGCGCTTTTCCTTTCCTTTACGAGTCGTTCCGCCCCTGGCCGACTCGACGCCGCGGAAGCGGCGTGGCGGCTCTCCCGCCCCGTCGAAATGGTCTTGAAACGAGCCTTTCGGGGCTTAGATTAGAAACTACTCATCTAATTCTTAGAGTATTGACAGCCCCACCGGCACGCCCCTTCCCCCATTGAGGAGCACGACCACGTGAGCAGTACCTACATCGAGACCGGCGGACAGGTTCGGGTTTACGACTCCGCCGTCAAAGCTCATGACTGCCTTCCCCTCGGCACGTACCGCGTACGTTTCAGCAGCAAAGAGGGATTCAGCCTCGTCCGCATCGCCGACCTGCAGGTGGGCGCCGAGAAGGTCTACGGCCACCGCGAGGCGAAGGTCGACAAGATCTTCCGCACCTACGCGCGACTCGATCGCAACCTGGGCGTGATGCTGTCCGGCAACAAGGGCCAGGGCAAGTCGATGTTCCTCCGCATGGTCGCGGAACGAGCCATCTCCCAGGGCCTGCCGGTGATCGTCGTCAGCGAAGACGCCGACGGCATCGTCGACTTCCTCGACACCCTCGACGAATGCCTCGTCATCTTCGACGAGTTCGAGAAGGTCTTCACGTCGGGGCGCGGCCATCTGGCCGGGCCCAACCGCCAGAATCAGTTCCTCACGCTTTTCGACGGAATGTCGTCGGTGCGCCGCATCTATTGCGTGACGGTCAACGACGTTCAGGACGTCAGCCATTACATCGTCAATCGTCCGGGACGTTTCCACTACCACATGCGGTTCGATTACCCGGGTCCCGACGAGGTCCGCGAATACCTCGCCGACCAGGCGCCGCACGCCGCGGCATCCGAGGTGGAGAACGCCGCCCTGTTCTCGCGTCGCGTGAATCTGACCTACGACCACCTCCGCGCGATCGCCTTCGAGATGAACCACCCCGACGCGAGATTCTCCGAGGTCGTCGAGGACCTGAACATCAAGGCGATCGAACCGAGCACCTACCGCATCGAGGCGAAGTATCTCGACGGCTCGATCCTCGCCGACGAGACCGTGCTCAACCTCCACGAGCGCAGCGACGTGCACCGCTCCGTCGAGCTGCGCAACACCCAGCGCTCGCTCTTCTTCTCCTTCGCACCGCGCGACGTGGTGTTCGAGGACGATGGGAACATCTCGATCCCCGTGTCCAAGATCGATGCGATGGACGAGGACGAGGAGATCCCCGACGAGCTCCCGGCCCGGATCACCCTCACCCTCGTCGGACAGACCAGCTACTCGTTCGAGCGCTGACGGGACTCGCCGTCACGCGATCTCGGCGTCACCGTCACCTTCTTGTTGACCTCGCGGGTGGCGGAGAACTTCAGCACCGCGTAATCGTCGACCTGCCCGCGGGCATGGGGGTCGTCGCGGATGTTCAGCACGACGTTGTGTCCCTTGTGGGGCTGGGCGTAGAACTTGCCGAACCCGGTCAGGGTGACGCGGTTGCCGGCGTTGACCAGGTCGAGGATCTCCTCGAAGATCGCGTCGTAAGCGAGCTGGGTCGTCCGCAGGGACAATCCGGCGCGCTTGGACACTCGCTGGACGAACTCGCGCTTGCTCACCTTGGGCTCATCAGACCTCGTGACAGGCATATCTCACCATCCATTGCTTTGTGCTCGTGAACGAGCGTATGCGTCGCCATCGGAAGGGGATTCGGGGTTGCCAATCCGCTGACGACAGGTGGACCGTGCTGCGGCGCGCCCTCCCCCACCGGATGCCGGCGGACCGCCCCTCGGGGTGGGGCGGCGGAGGTGCACGTCGTCGCCCGCCGCCGGGAACACGCCTCCGACCGAGACGGCCTCGAATCCGGCGGCACGCGAAGGCCGCCGAGCTCGCCACCGTGCTCTCCCGGAACCGGGATCACGCACCGCGGGCTGAGTCCGTCCCACGCCCTTCGGGTGGGCACGCATCGCGTTCGGGCGCGGTGCGGGGACGGTTTCTGCTCGTTTTCGTGATGATCCTAGCGCGTCGAACCCCCCGGCGGGAGAGTGTTTCGCGTCGATTCGCCGGGCGGCCGGCGCGCGCCTAGGGCGCCGCGGTCGCGCCCAGCCGAGCGCGCAACGGGTAGGACGCGTCGTCGAAGATGACCTGCACCGCCGCGCCCGTGCGCGGGTTGAGGAGCACGGGCGCGCGGAGGTTCACGAAGACCCCGTCGTCCGACGGATTCGCCACGACGAACACCCGGGCATCGTCCTCCCCCGCCCCGATCCCCTCGCGCATGGCGGGCGTGATGCGCGGGGCGTATCCGGCGACGACGAGCGAGGGATCCACGAGGAACAACCGCACCTCCTCGCCGCGGGAACGCAGGGCGTACAGTCCCTGCGCACCCTCGATGCGGGAGAGACGGAAGGACGTGAACGGCGCGAGCCCGGGCAGGGACGCGGCGAACTCGATGTCGAGATCGGTGATCTCCGTGGTGACGGTCATCGGAGGAACTCCAGGAGATTGGTCTGCAGCGACTTCGCCGTCACCTGCAGGGCGGACTGGTAGACGAGCTCGGCCGACTGCAGAGCGATGTAGACCTCGAGCGTGTCGACGTTCTCGACCTCGGCGCGGCGCGCCTCGAGGTCGACACCGACGCTGGTGTTCGCGGCGGACGCCCGCTCGATCTGCGCCTGACGGGCTCCGGTGACCCCGCGGGCGGTCGCGAGGGACGTGAGGTGCCCGTCGATGTCGGCCAGCCGCGGTCCCACCTCGACGCCCGAACGCAGATCGGCGGCCACGCCCCGAAGGGCCGCGAACACGCTGTCGGCGCCGTCCCCGAACACCTCCGCGCCGTCGAGGTCGACGCGCACCTTCTCACCGTCCGAGACGCGCCGTTCGACGGCCGCGCCGCCCGAACCGGCATGGGCGAACGTGGTCGGGTCGAACGCGGACCCGCTGTCGTCCGTTCCCGCGAAGACGGTGCGTCCGAGCACCGTCGTGTTCGCCTGCGCCAGCAGCTCCCTGCTCAGACTGTCGAGTTCCGCCGCGATCGACTCGCGAGCGGTCTGACTGAGGGCGCCCGAGTTCGCGCCCTGCGCGGTCAGATCGCGCGCTCGGTTGAGCAGGTCGATGCTCGCCCCCAGCGCCGTGTCGGCCGTGGTTACCCACGCCAGTCCGTCGCTGATGTTGCGCGCGTACTGCGACACCCGCGCCTGTTCGCCGTGCACCCCGAGGATCGCGGCCGCGGCCGCAGGGTCGTCGCTGGCCGAGCGGATTGCGCGCTGCGAGGTCGCCTGATCCTGCAGGCGGGCGCGGTCCGCGAGTCCCGCCTGCAGGGTGCGCAGCGCCTGCTGGTTCACGGTGCTGCTGGTGATGCGTCCGATCATGGCCACTCCGGGGTCAGCGGCCGACGAGGCCGACGCGGTTGATGAGCAGGTCGAGCGCCTCGTCGACCGCGGTCAGCACGCGAGCGGCGGCCTGATAGGCGGTCTGGTACTTCAGGAGGTTGATCGTCTCCTCGTCACCGTCGACCGACGCCTGCGACTGCTGGCCCGTGATCGCGGCGATCGCGCCCCGGTCCGCGGTGTCGGCGCGCTGCACGTCCCCCGCGACCGAGACGCCGAAGCCCGTGACGAAACTCGACCACGTCTGCGAGGGACCGGTGGGCGAGGCGCCGAGCACCGAGATGCGGTCGGCGACCGAGGTGTCCAGCGCGCCCGCCCCCGGTGCGGCGAGGGCCAGCTGATCGAGACCCGTGGGGACCACCCGCAGGCCGCGCGCGGCCGGACCCGTGGCATCCATCGCGAAGAAATCTCCGCCCGCGGCGCCCGTCGAGGTCACCCCGGAACGATGGATGCCGTTGACGGCCTGCGCGAGCGAGGTGGCGACGGCGTTGTAGGCGTCCGCGACCGCGGCGAGCGTGCCCCCCTCGGCCGCGGGCGCCAGGACGCTGAGCACTCCCCCCACCGAACCGCCGGTCACCGCGACCGGAAGGTCGGGGCGGTCCGTCCACGACACGGTGATGCGCGTCGGATCGGTGATCTCGCGCGGGCCGGTGACGGCGAGGGAACGGCTCGTGTCACCCGAGACGAGCGCGTTGCCGTCGACGCGCAGGGTCATGGTCCCGTCGTCCTCGAGGCGACCGGTCGCTCCGACGACGCTCGACAGCTGCTGGGCCAGCACGTTGCGCTGATCGATGAGCTCGTTCGCCGATCGACCCGACTGCAGCGCCGTCCGGATCTGCCCGTTCAAGGTCGCGACCTGCGCCGCGGTGACGTTGACGTCGGCGATGTGGCGGTCGAGCTGAGCGCGCGCGTCGGACCACTGCCCGACGACGCTGTCGTAGCCCGAGGAGATCTGCGCGGCCAGGACCGTCGCGTTGGTGAGGACCACCTGCGCGGCCGCGGGCTCGGGGGTGTTCGCCAGATCGGACCACCCCGCCCAGAAACGGCTGAGGTTCGCCGCCAACCCGTCCTTCGTCGGTTCGGCGAGCACGGTCTCCGCGGCACCCGCGGCCGTAGCCCGGGCGGACCAGAACCCCGACGCCGACAGTGCGTCGCGCACGCGGGCGTCGAGCACCTCGTCGCCCAGGCGCGCGATCGCCGTGACAGCGACCCCGCCCCCCGCGCTCAGCCCCGATGCCCACGCGGCGGCGGTGCCGGGCGGCGCCACGGAGGTCTGCTCGACGCGCTGGCGGGTGTAGCCCGTGGTGGTCTCGTTGGCGATGTTCTGCCCGGTGACGTTCATCCCCGCGCGGGCCGCGGCGAGTCCCGACGCGGCGACCTGGAGTCCGGCGAAAGTCGACATGCGCTCAGACCTGCACGTCGAGGAGACGGGAGCCGCGACCGGCGATGAGCGACCCGCTCGCCGCGTACTCGCCGGTCGGTTCGCCGAGGCCGGCGATCGTCTCCTGCGTGACCCGCAGCGCCGCCCGCAGGTGCTGGTTGACGATGTCCCTCTTCTGGGCGATCTCGTCGGCCAGACCCGTCATGACCGTGTGATGCGACCCCATGACCTCGCGCCACGCCTCGGTGGGCGCGACCTCGACGAGCTCGCGAAGGGTGGTGGCCTCGGGCGCTCCCCACTCCGTCGCCACGTCGACGAAGATCGTGTCGCGGAGGATGGCGCCCGAGCCGAGGGCCTTGGCGACGCGCTCGACCTCGGTCGTGGCCTGCGGGACCCAGCGCGTGCGCCCCGTGGTCACGAGCAGTTCGAGCTCCTCGAGCTTGAACAGCATCAGCTCGAGCAGTTCGCGCTGGCGCAGCAGGTGCATGCTCAGATCGGTGGCTGCCACGGAAGTCCCCTCGTTCGGGTCGGGTTCTCGTGACGGTGCGGTGCACCCGTCACTCCCGCGACTATCGCGACGAAACGGCGCGCCAGTAACCGGCGACCCCGCCGCGACGACCCGCCCTACTCCCCGGGGACGACCGCCCGCAGTGCCGACAGCAGGGCGGTCTGCGCCTCGTCGGAGCGCGACGCGGTGAGGGCGTCCTGGTTCTCGGAGACGACGCCGACGACGATCTCGCTGCGGTGGATGCGGGTGTCACGCGGGGCGTCGATGCCGATGCGGACGCCGGTGGCGGTGATCCCGAGGATCGTGACCGTCACGTCGTCGCCGATCATGATGCTCTCGTTGGGGCGCCGTGTGAGTACGAGCATGCCGCCGTGACCGCCTTCCCTGGCTTGTGCGCAGAGCGCCGTCCTATCGACGAATATACCTTTTCTGCTCGATCACGAGCGGATTCCGCTCACCCGGCGGCGCCGATCGCCACCTGTTCCCTGCGCACGACCCCGATGACGTCGGTCGCGAACCCGCCGGCGGCGGCTTCGTCGTAGGACAGGATCGGCATCCCCGCGACCTGCCCGGACACGAGAGCGCGCACGGCCTGACGCAGCGACGGCGCGCACACGAGCACGGGCTCGCCCCCCGAGGGATCGATCTCGGACACGGTGCGGCGGACGCCCTCGAGCACCTGCATGGTCGCCTCGGCGCTCAGCACGATCTGCGCGCGACCGTCGACGTGCCGCAGACCCTCGAGCATCTGCTGCTCGAGGACCGTGTCGAACATCACCACGCGCAGTCGGCCGTCCTGCGCGAAGCGCGCGGCGATCGCCGGGCCGAGGGCACTGCGGGCGGCTTCGACCAGCGAGGGGATCTCCGTCGACGATTTCGCGCGCAGGGCCAGCGCCTCGTAGATGCGCCCGAGGTCGTTGATCGACACCCTCTCGGCGAGGAGGGTGGCCAGCACCCGCTGCACCACGGGCAGCGGCAGCAGTGCGGGGGTGAGCTCGTCCACGGCCGCGGGCGTGGACTGCTTGAGGTGCTCGGTGAGCTGTCGCACGTCTTCGAGGGAGAGCAGCCGATGCGCGTGCGCGTGGACGAGGTCGGAGAGGTGGGTGATGATGACGCTCGACCGATCGATGACGGTCGCCCCGGCCAGGTCGGCGGCGTGGGACATCTCGGTGCGCACCCACTTGCCCTCGAGCCCGAACACCGGGTCGACCACGGCCCGGCCCGGGAGGTGTTCCAGGCCCGCGCCGAGCGCCAGGACGTGCCCGCGGGGCACCGTGCCCCTGCCCGCTTCGACCCCCGCGACGAGGATCGCGTACGTCTCGGCCGGCAGTTCGACGTTGTCGCGCGTGCGGACGGGCGGCATGAGGGTGCCGAGTTCGAGGGCCACCTTGCGGCGCAGCGCCTTCACCCGCGTGAGCAGATCGCCCTGGCCGCCGGCGGCGAGGTCGACGATGTCGGGGGCCAGCGAGATCTCCAGGGCGTGCACGCGCATCGTGTCGAGGAGGTCGTCGGGGCGCTCGGCGGCGGCCTCCGCCGCCTGGTGCGCCTCGGCATCGGCCGCATCGGCGGCGGCCCGATCGGCGTTGGCCTTCACCCGCGAGGCGGCGAACAGCAGAGCGGCCCCGATCGCGAGGAACGCCAGGAACGGCATCCCCGGGATGAGTCCCAACCCGAGCGCCGCCAACGCCGTGATGATGAGGGCGTTGCGCGACTGCATGAGCTGGCGTCCCGCGGCACGACCGAGTTCGGCCTCGGCGTTCTCGCGCGTGACGATCATGCCCGTGGACACGGCCATCAGCAGCGCCGGGATCTGCGTGACGAGTCCGTCGCCGATGGTCAGCAGGCTGTAGGTCTCGAGGGCCTTGTCGATCGTCATGCCGTGCATGGTCATGCCGATGACGATGCCGCCGGCGAAGTTGATGACGAGGATGACGATGCCGGCGATCGCGTCGCCCTTGACGAACTTGCTCGCGCCGTCCATCGCCCCGTAGAAGTCGGACTCGGCGGCGACCTCCGCGCGTCGACGACGTGCCTCGTCGTCGGTGATGAGGCCCGCGTTCAGGTCGGCGTCGATCGCCATCTGCTTGCCGGGCATGGCATCCAGGGTGAACCGCGCTCCCACCTCGGCGACGCGCTCGGCACCCTTCGTGACGACGACGAACTGAATGACGGCGAGGATGAGGAAGATCACGGCGCCGATCACCAGCGAACCGCTGATGGTGATCTGCCCGAAGGCGGCGATGACCTGACCGGCGTGCGCCTCGCTCAGGATCAAGCGGGTGGAGGCGACGTTGAGCCCGAGGCGGAACAGCGTGGCCACCAGCAGGAGGCTCGGGAACACCGAGAAGTCGAGGGGCTTCTTCACGAACATCGCGGTCAGCAGGATCAGCAGGGCGAACATGATGTTCGCCACGATGAGGACGTCGAGCAGCGCCGCGGGGATCGGGACGATCAGCAGCAGGATGATCCCCACGACGCCGAGGGGGACGGCGCCTTTCGACAGCACGCGACCGATCATGATCTCCGCCTTCCGTTTTCTCTCCGCGGCCCGCGACGGGCCGTCACAGGTCGCGACCGACGAGGGCCGCGGGGGGCATCGTGTGCGTTCCCGCGCGCGAACCCCTCTTGGTCAGTTGCTGGACGAAGGCGAGCACCTGCGCGACAGCGGTGTACAGGTGCTCGGGGATCTCGTGACCCACCTCGACAGCGGCGTGCAGGGCACGGGCCAGCGCGACGTCGCGCACCATCGGAACGCCCGCGCCCTCGGCGCGTTCGCGGATCTTCTGCGCGATCACGCCGGCGCCCTTCGCCACGACGCGCGGCGCCGACCGACCCGGCTCGTAGCGCAGGGCCACGGCGATGTGGGTCGGGTTCAGCAGCACCACGTCGCTGTCGGCGACGGCGGCGATCATGCGGTTGCGGCTCATCGCCATCTGCCGGGCACGGCGCTGCGACCTGATGAGCGGGTCTCCCTCGCTCTTCTTGTGCTCGTCGCGCGCCTCCTGCTTCGTCATGCGCGTGTGCTGCCGGTTGCGCTTCATCACCACGAACACGTCGACGGCGGCCAACAGCAGGCCCACCGCCACCGCGACCTGCAGCAGGGTCGCCACTCCCCCGCCGGCCCGCTCCAGCAACCAGCTCACCGTGTGCCGCCCGCTGCCCATCAGCACGGGCACGAGCCCCGCGACGACGATCCAGAGGGCGGCGCCGATCGCCGCCGTCTTGAGCAGCGCCTTCGCCCCCTCCCACAGCGCGGCCTTGCCGACGATGCGCTTCAGTCCCGCGACGATGTCGAACTGCTCGGCGCGCAGGGGGACACCCCGCAGACGGATGCCGCCCTGCGCGATCGCCGTGGCGGTGGTGGCCACCAGCACGACCAGCAGCAGCGGGAGCAGCACCTCCCCGACCGTGGCGACGGCGGCTCCGATCGCCTCGACGGCGCGGGAGGGATCGGGATCGCGCGCCACCGTCGACACCGCGGCCATCTGTCCTGAGAGGGCGCGGGACGCGGCATCCACGGTCGAGGGGATCATCACCGCCGCGGCACCGATGCACACCCAGGCCGTGAAGTCCTGGCTGCGTCCGATCTGCCCCTTGCGGACGGCTCTGCGCAGGCGCTCCGGCGTCGCCTTCTCGGTGCGCTCCCCGCTGTCGGTCCCGCTCATCGCGTCACCCCGATCAGCACCTGCGCGGCATCGCCCGCGAGGGAGGACACGATCGCCGGCAACGCGGTGAAGACGAACCCGACCAGCAGGAGGGTCAGCGCGATCTTGATCGGGAAGCCGAGCGCGAACGCGTTGAGCGCGGGGGCGACGCGCGAGACGAGCCCGAGTCCCACGTCCGCGAGGAAGAGGACGATGAGCAGCGGTCCGGCGATCTGCACCGCGCTCACGAGCATCTGCCCGACCGCGTCGGTGAGCACCTCGGCGGGACGACCGAGATCGATCGTCCCGGCCACCGAGACGGCGTCGAAGGAGCGGAACAGCCCGCCGAGCACCAGCTGATACCCGTTCGACGCGAACAGCAGCAGGATGGCGGTCATCTGGAAGAGACGCGTGAACTGCGCACCGTTGACGTTCATCCCGGGGTCGTAGGCCTGGGCGAGCTGGAATCCGCCGAAGGTGTCGACGAGGAAACCCGCGCTCTGCACCGCGCTGAACAGCACGAGCACGAGGAAGCCCAGCAGCGCGCCCACGAGGACCTGACCGGCGAGGGCGAGCAGGAACCCCCCGGTATCGAGGCGCTGGTAGCCGACGACGACCACGGGCGACACCGCCAGACCGAGGCCGACGCCCAGCATCGCCCGCACCCGCAGCGGGATCGCACCGTGGCTGAACGGCGGGGCGACGACGAGGAACGCCGTGATGCGCACGATCGCGAGCGCCGTCGCCTCGAGCCAGACGAAGTCGACGGGGATGTTCATGCGCCGCCGTTCAACAACGACGGGATGCGGGCGAACAGCTCGTTCGTGAAGGCGATGCTCTCGGCGATCATCCAATTGCCGCACACGAGCAGGGCGATGCCCACGGCGACGAGCTTCGGCACGAACGACATCGTCATCTCCTGCACCTGCGTGATCGACTGCAGCAGCGAGATGGCGAAACCGACCACCAGCGCGGTGATCAGCAGGGGGGCGCTCAGCTTCGCGGCCAGCATCAGTGCGCTCAGACCGATGTCGACGACCGCTTCGGGGTTCACCCGGCACCCCGATACGACTGCACCAGCGAGGTGATCACCAATCCCCACCCGTCGACGAGGAGGAACAGCAGGATCTTGAAGGGCAGCGAGATCATCACGGGCGGCAGCATCATCATGCCCATCGACATCAGCGCGCTCGAGACGACGAGATCGATGACGAGGAACGGGATGAAGACGATGAACCCGATCACGAAAGCCGCCCGCAGCTCGCTGAGCATGAAGGCCGGGATGAGCGTGTAGAGCGGGATGGCGTCGGGGGCCGCGGGGTTGTCCATCTGCGCGGCGCGGTGCATCAGCGCGATGTCCTCCTCGCGCGTGAAGTGCAGCATCCAGGTGCGCAGCGGTTGCTGGGCCGCGTCGAAGGCCTGACCGAAGTCGATCTGCCCCGAGGTGAACGGGGTCACCGCGACCTGGTTGATGTCGGTGAGTACCGGCCACATGATGAACAGGGTCAGGAAGAGGCTGAGCCCCGCCAGCACCTGGTTCGGGGGGATCGACGGCAGCGACAGCGCGTTGCGGGTGAGGGCGAGCACGACGAAGATCTTCGTGAAACTCGTCATCATCAGCAGCAGCGCCGGAGCGACGCTGAGCACCGTGATGCCCAGCAGCGTCGTGATGCTGTCGGACGGCGACCCGTTGATCCCGTTGATGCTGATGCCGCCCGAGCCCCCGGTCGCCGCGGCCGCGGCGTGGGCGGTGACCAGGTCGAGCACCCCCGCGAGCACCACGGCACCGCCGAGGGCGCCGGCGATGCGGGCGAGCCGCCGGCGTCGGGGCGCGTCCTCGCGCGCCGCAGCGGCGAGACGGACGGGTGCGGGCACGACGGCGCTTTCGAAAAGGGGGTCGAGGCCGATCCGTAGCCAGGAATGCGAGCGATCCGTGCTCGCGACCGACTATCGCGACGGCGACGGCCCGCGTAACCCGCGCCGACGCCGAGGTCAGGCGGCGCTGCTCGCCCCGGCATCCTCTCCGCGGGCGACGCCGGCGTCCGCGAGCGAGATGACGTTCTCGGACGCCTCGTCGTCGGCGGACGGAGCCTCCTGGGTGTCGACGACGTCGATGCCCTTCTCGCTCACGCCCAGGACGTAGCGGATGCCGCCGAACTCGGCGACCACGAGCTGCGCCTTGCCGCCGAGGCCGGTGCGCGCCACGAGCGTGATCTTCTCGGTCTTCGCGCGGGGGGCGGGCGCGATGCGCAGACCGGCGATCGCCCTCAGACGCCCCAGCCCACGACGCGGCACGAGCCCGGCGAACGGGTTGCCCCCGGCCGCCTGTCCCTTCTGGAGCCGCTTGCCGAGGAAGAGCAGCAACCCCAGCACGGCCGCGAGCGAGACGACCGTGCGCAGGACCTGGAGCAGGTCGTCGCCGTTCACGCGCCCTCCGCCTGGTCGATGATGCGCTCGACCCGCACGGCGTAGTCGCCGTCGGCCACCACGACGGTGCCGTGGCCGATGAGGCGGCCGTTCAAGGTGATGTCGGCGGGCGATCCGGCCGCGCGGTCGAGCTCGACGACCCGGCCGGGCTCCAGCGAGAGCACGTCGCGCACCGCCATCCGCGTGCGGCCGATCTCGACGACGAGTTCCATCTCGACGCCCGCGATGCGGCTGAGGCGCGTGGGGGCGGCGGGAGCCGCCGACGCGGCGTCGTCGATGCGGATGGCGGCACGCGCGACCACCGAACCGTCCTCGCGGACGAGGTCGAACACCTGCGCCCCCGCGACGGTGAACACCCCCGCGGCGTCGACCTCCTCGCCGTCGGCGAGGGTGCCGGGGCCGAGCACCGCGACGGCCGCCTCGAAGACCGGGTGCAGCCGGTCGGCCAGGGCGCCGCCGGCCGAACCGTCGTCGAGCGTGGCGAGGTCGGCGACCTGGATCGCGAGGGTCGCCCCCGGCGCCCCCGCGAAGGCGACGGCCACGGCGCGGCCGGTGGCGCCCGGGTCGGTGGACGGCGCGGGCAGCACCGGGAACGAGAACGGGAGCTTGGCCGCGATCGCGGCGGCCATGGCGGCGGCGTGGAAAGTGCTCATCGGGTCTTCTCCTCGTGGATGGTGGTGATCGTGCAGGCGAGGCGCGAGCCCTGGGCCCCCGGGACCGCGCGGGCGATCGGGGTGCCGCCCGCGACGAGTTCGAACGGTTTCGTCTCGGGATGACCGAACCTCAGCAGGTCGCCGGGTGCGAGGTCGAGCACCTCTCCGGCGGCGATGACGCGCGGTGCCACGCGCAGCGACACCTCGAGGGGGGTGTCGAGGACCTGATCGCGCACCGCGCCCTCGCGGTGCGCGGTCGCGGCGTGGCGGTCGCTCTCGGCGAGCTGGTCCACGACGACGGCCGCGGGGAGCATCACGGTCGCCGTGCTGCGGGACTCCCCCGCGCTCATCGCGAAACGCGCGACGATGACCGCCTCGCCGGGCGAGATCACCTGCATGTACTGGGGATTCTCGTGCAGGCCCGAGAACGAGACCGGTCCCGGCAGGAGCGATCCCATGCAGGCGGTGAGCAGCTCGAACGTGCCGTCCATCATCTGCAGGATCAGCGCCGACTCGAGCGGGGTCAGCGTGCGCGGCGCGATGGGCCCGGTGGGTCTGCCGCCGAGCATCTGCACGACCCACATGAGGGCGCTGTCGAGACCGAACTGCACCACGCACGGCTCTTCGCGGCCGGCGGTCGATCCGGCCACCATGGCCGTGGTCGTCGGCAGCGTGTCGGCGTACTCCTGGTACGACATCAGCTCGAGCCCTTCGGGCGCGAGATGCGTGCGCATCCGCACCTTGGCCGTGAGCTGCGAGGCCCATTGCCGGGCGAACGTCTCGAAGGCCGCTTCGAGCTGCCGCGTGTGTTCGCGGCCCAGCTGGGCCGGGCGGCTGAAGTCGTAGGCGGGATAGCGACGAAGGGAGTCGTCGCGAACGGCCGCTGTCGGCATGGCGGTGTCCTCCAGGGGATGTCTCATGGGTCAGCTCTGCGGGGTGGCCTGGACGAGACCGGGGATCAGGGAGCGCACCTGTTCGTCCTCCGCCGAGAGCACGACGATGTCGACGCGTCGGTTGGCGGCGAGGTCCTCGGGGCTGTCCCCGGCGACGATGGGCCGCTGGTCGGAGAAAGCGACGGCCTGCACCCTGGTCCCGGTGATGCCTTTGCGCTCGACGAGGAAGCGGGCCACCTTCGTCGCGCGGCCGCTGCTCAGCTCCCAGTTGCTGTCGAACGGCGGGATCGCCGCGCGGTGGTCGGCGTGCCCCTCGATGCTGATCTGGTTGCCGGTGGCCGCAAGCACACCGCCGATGAGGTCGAGGACGCGATCGGCCTTCTCGCTCAGATCGGCGCGGTTGTCGGCGAAGAACGTCTCGGCGCCGACGAGCCCGACCTTGAGCCCGCGTTCGTCGATGACGAAGTCGACCGTGTCCTGCAGCCCTTGCGAGGCCAGGGCGGCGGTGATGTCCTGACGCATCTTCTCGAGACTGTCCACTTCGCGCGCGGCCCGCGTCGCAACGTCGCGTACGCCGTCGTCGGCGAGCAGGTCCGGGGGGATCACCAGGCCCTCGGTGAGGTCGCCGCCGCCCTCGACCTGCGACTGACCGAACGCGGCGGCCAGACCGTTCTTGAGCTGGTCGTACTTCGTCTCGTCGACCACCGACACCGCGTACAGGACGATGAACAGGCACATCAGCACCGTCACCATGTCGGCGTACGACACGGCCCACCGCTCGTCGGGCTCGTCGTGCGCGGCGTCCTCGTGTCCGCGTCCTCTCGCGCGCCGGGCGCTGGTCACGCCGCGTCCTCGACGGCGGGGGCGGTGTCGGCCCGCGGTTGCTTCTTCTTCGCCGGGGCGGAGGTCGTCATCGCCTGCAGCCGTTCCTCGAGCAACCGGGGAGGGCTTCCGGCCTGGATGGCGAGGATCCCCTCGCACACCAGCGTCATCCGCTCCTGCTCGAGGACGACCATACGGTTCAGTCGACCCGCGATCGGGTTCCAGATGAAGTTGGCCGACAGCAGGCCCCAGAGGGTGGCGACGAAGGCCGCGGCGATCATGTGACCGAGCTCGTCGGGCTTGCTCAGGTTCTCAAGCACGTGCGTGAGCGAGACCACGGTCCCGACGATGCCGATCGTCGGGGCGTATCCGCCCAGCGAGGCGAAGAACTTCGCCGAGACGCGGTTTCGCGCCGACTCCGCGTCGATCTCGTCCATCATGAGGGTGCGCAGGTCTTCGGCATCCACCCCGTCGGCGAGGGCCTGAACCGCGCGACGCGTGTAGTCGTCGGGAGCGCTGTCGAGTTCCTCCTCGAGGCGCAGCAACCCGTCGGTGCGCGCCTTCTCGGCGTAGCCGACGAGGACGGGGATGACGGATGCCGGGGTGGAGCGCGGGCCGCGCACCATGCGCCCGAGCGAACCGAACGCGGCGATCGCGTCGCGGAGGGTGTGGCTGGCGATGCCGACGCCGATGGTCGACCCGAGCACCAGGATCATCGGGGCGGGGAGGAAGAGGGCGCTCAGCGACGCGCCCTCCATCGTGATCATCGCGTAGAGGGCGCCGAAGGCGGCGACCACGCCGAGGATGAAGGCGATGTCCACGACGGTCAGTCCTGCGCGGAGGCGGCCGTGAGGGCGGAGGCCGCGGCCAGGACGCGGGCCCGATAGGCCACGATCCGCGCGATCAGTTCGTCGAGGCTCTCCTCGACGTTGTAGACCCGACCGTCCACCATGTGCAGGGTCGTGTCGGGCGACTCGTGCACGCGTTCGATGAGATCGGGGTTCACCGCGAACCGCGTGTGGTCGAGGCGGGTGAGCGTGATCATCGGACGGTCTCGTCTTTCGGTGCGGAAGGGGGCGGTGGCGACTATCGCGACGCGGCCCACCCGGGGTAACTCGGGCGGGCCGCGCGGGCGACCCTCGCGCGCGGCGGGAGGGCGGGGTCAGCGCTTGAGGTTGGTGAGCTCCTGCAGCACCTCGTCGCTGGTGGTGATGATGCGGGCGCTGGCCTGGAAGCCGCGCTGCGCGACGATCAGGTTCGTGAACTCCTGGGACAGGTCGACGTTGCTCATCTCGAGGGCGCCCGAGAGCAGGGTGCCGACGCCCGCCTGACCGGCCTCGCCGATCTGCGCGGCCCCGCTGTTGACCGTCGCCCGGTAGGCCGTGCCGCCGACCTTCTCGAGGCCCTCGGCGTTGGCGAAGGTGGCCATCGCGATCTTGGCGAGCGTCTCGGTGCGACCGTTGCTGAAGGTGCCGACGATCGAGCCGTCGGGCGTGATCGCGTACGACTTCAGAGTGCCGGCGGCCGCGCCGTTCTGCCCGCTGAGGGCGACGGTGCTCATGTCGGCGAATCCCGTCAGGGCGGTCAAATCCACCTGGATGCCACCGGCGGCGAGCGTGAGACCGGCGGTCTGACGACCGTCGGTGAAGGCGAGGGCTCCGGTGGCCCCGCTGGTGGGCTCGGTCACGTTCCAGCCGGCCGCGGTGCGCGTGAACGTGAGGCTCAGCGACGTCTTGGTGCCCTGGGCGTCGTACACCTCGATGTCGCGCACGAGCTGCGTGCCGACGGCGGCCGTGGAGGGCAGGTTCCCCGTCGCGGTGGCCGTCGTCGTGGCGCGGGCAGCCGAGACGAGCTCCTGGGGGATCGAGATCGTGCCGGGCGCCTGACCGGTGTCGACGGCCCCGTTCTGCGCCGACCAACCCTGCACGAGCGAGCCGTCCGCGGTGACCATCTTGCCCTGGCCGTCGAACGAGAAGCCGCCGGCGCGGGTGTAGAGCGTCTCGCCGCCCGCGCGGACGGCGAA
The DNA here is from genome assembly GCF_041379845.1 of Microbacterium sp. BWR-S6Y. Classification (NCBI taxonomy): domain Bacteria; kingdom Bacillati; phylum Actinomycetota; class Actinomycetes; order Micrococcales; family Microbacteriaceae; genus Microbacterium; species Microbacterium sp. BWR-S6Y. Next base: position 165,769 of record NZ_JBFECV010000002.1, on the reverse strand, counting down.
GAAGCCGTCGCCCTGGATCATCAGGTCGCCGCCGCGACCGGTCGTCTGCGCCGCTCCCTGGGCGAAGTTGGTGCGGATGCCGCCGACCTGCACGCCCAGCCCGACCTGGGCGGGGTTGCGGCCGCCGTTCTCGGCATCCGGGATGCCGGCCTCGCCGACGACCTGCGAGAGGGAGTCCTGGAAGAGCACCGAGGATCCCTTGAACCCCGCGGTGTTGACGTTGGCGATGTTGTTGCCGGTCGTGTCGAGCATCGTCTGGTGGGAGCGGAGTCCGGAGATCCCGGAGAAGAGCGAACGGAGCATGAGGGTCTCTTTCGTGTGGGTGGTCGAGCGGTGGATCAGGCGGTGGGCGGGGTGACGGAGGTGACGGCGTCGAGGGCGACGGTGACGTCGCCGATGGTCACCTGGGGGACGGAGCCTTCGAAGGAGACCTTCGAGACGATCCCCGAGGCCGGGACGCCGTTCGCGTCGACGTACCCGGCGCGCTGGCCGACCAGCGCGGTCGCGGCCTGGCGCATGTCGAGGGCGAAGGCCTCGGAACTGTTGCGGCTCATCGCGGTGAGCTGCTCCATCATGGCGAGCTGGGTGGTCTGCGAGATCATCTGGTTGGTGTCCATGGGCGTGGACGGATCCTGGTTCGTCAGCTGGGTGACGAGCAGTTTCATGAACACCTCGCTGTCCAGCCCCTTCTTGGGGACGGCCGCACCGGATGCGGCGGTGGCGGTGGTCGGCGCGAACGTGGGGGATGTCGCGGTGACGGCATCGACGGTCATGGGTGGTCCTCTCAGGCGAAGATGTCGAGCCCGGCGCCGATGCCGGCGCGGGTGTGATCGGTCGGGGGGTCGGCGAGCGTCGGCGACGGATGCCGTTCGGACGCACGCGGGGCGGGCTCGGGGCGCGGGCCGCGGGCGTCGGACGGAGTGTCACCGGTCGCCCCACCCGATCCCCCGGAGAAGCCGCGATCGCCCGTCGCGTCCCCCGCGCCCGCGGCGACCGAGAGGTGCGCGTGCGGCGCGATCGCCGCGAGGTCGCGTCGCAGCTCGGAGGCCATCGTGCGCAGGACGTCGCGGGCGACCTCCGTCCCCCCGGACACCTCGACGCGCACGTCGCCGTTCGCGCTGATGCGCGCACGGACGGTGATCGGTCCGACGGCCTCGGGCCGCACGGTGAGGGTGAGCTGGTGCACACCGGCGGGTCGCTGGGCGAGGTGGACGACCGCGGGGGCGACCTGGGCCGCGACCGTGCGCGGAACCGCGGCTTCGGTCGCGGGCGCGGCGGCGGTCGGCGCCGGGGCGAGGGGCGGTGCCCCGACGGCGAGCGGCGACGCGGATGCCGCCGCCGCCGCGTCCGCCGCGGCCGGAGGGGACGTCGGTGCCGACGCCGTCGCGGACGCCGTCGCCGTCGCCGAGGCGGACGGGACGACGAGGGCCGCGGCGGGGGGCTGCGGAGAGAGCGTCGACCGGGGGGCGGCGGCGGCGGGGAGGGAGACCGTCGCGTGTGCGGATGCGGCGGGCTCGCTCGCACGCTCGGCCGTCACCGCCCCGGCGGGGGTCGCCTCCCGGGCGGAGGGCGCTGCCGACGCGTCGGGCACCCGCGCCGCGCGGGTCGCGCCGGCTGCGGACGGTGCGTCGGCTCCCGGGACGCGGCCGGCATCGGCCGCGGGGACAGGAGATGGCATCCCCGTCGTGCCGGTTTCGACGACCGCGGGAGCGGAGACGGCGGAAGCGGAGACGATGGGAGCGCGGGTGGATGCCCCGAGAGGCGGGGCGGGGGCCGCGGGCACCGCTGCGGGAGCGACCGAGACGGGGACGGGATCCGCGGGCGCCACGGAGGCGACCACCCCAGGCGGAACCGCGACCTCGCGCGACGGGGCGGGACTCGCGGGCATCACCGCTGCGAGCACCGACGCCGTCGCGCGGGTCGCCGTCGCACCTTCGGTGGGGGCCGGCGACACGGGGCTCGCCGCGGCAGGCGCCGGTGCGGCGGGCGTCGGCGCGGCGAGTATCGATGCGGCGGGCGCCGGTGCGGCGAGCGCCGCGGGAGCGCCGCGGACCGCGGCGTCCTCCCCGGGGTGCTGCGCCTCCGTCGCCGCGGTGAGGGGGGCCGGGGCCGCGGCACCCTCCCCCGTGCCCTGCGCGTCGCCGGGCACACTCACGGCGTCCGACACGGCCGACCGGATGCCGCCCTCCCGGGCCGCCGACGACGCTCCCGGCACGTCCGGCTTCACGGACGGCGCCTCGCCGGTCGCAGCGGCATCCGTCGTCACCGTCCCGGGGAGGATCAGCACCGCGGGAGCGGGCATCGTGTGCAGCGAGGGGCGGGGGCCCGCATCGCCGGGGGCAGCATCGCCGGGAGCGGCGTCGCCGTCCGCGGCCGGGCCCTTCGCCGGGGGCATGATCCACGGCGCCGGCATCGTCCACAGCGCGGGCGGAGAGCTCGAGGAGCGATCCGCTTCCGTGGACGCCGTCACCGGTCGGGCCGGCGCGTCGGTCGCGGGGTCGTCGACCGGCGGGGACGGCGTTGCGGCCGGCCGATCCGTTGCGGTCGACGCGCGCGCACCGCGGCCCTCCGTGGGGGTCGAGGGAGCGGCATCCGTCGACAACCGCGGGGTCCGCTCGGCCTCGGCACCGGCGGCGAGCGCGACGGCATCGGCCGCGCGCGACATCGCCTCACCGAAAGCGGCCCCCGCCCCGCCGCTCGGAGCGGTCGGCGACGACGCCGCTCCGGGCATCGTCGCCGTCCCCACCGGCACGACCAGGGTCACCGGGAGCGTCCCGTCCCGAGCGCGGCCGCGCCGAGAGCCCCGAGTCCGGAGGTGCCGGCCGTGCCCGCGGCGAACAGCGTCTGCAGGGCGGCCGCGAGCTCTCCCTCGGTCGCCGTCTTCGGCGTCGCGCTCATAGACGCCGAAGTCGCGGCGGAGGAGGTCGTCGCGGGCCCGGCGACGAGCGCACGCGCCGCCGCGGCCGCCTCCTCGAGGAGATCGGCGAAGTGCGTCACCGCGGCGGCCGAGGTCGCCGGCACCGCAGCCGCGGAGGTCGAGGTCGTGGACGTCGCCGCCGCGGCCGTGGTGCCCGACGACGCGGCGCTCTTCGCGGCGGCGGAAGGATGCAGCGAGGAGATCTGCCCGGTGATCGCCTCGATCCGTCCGATGACGGCGTCGACGCTCATGCGGCACTCCCCTCGGAACGACCGGCGCGCGTGGTGGCGATCTCGTCGAGCGCATTCTGCTCGGTACGCGCACGCTCCTCGAGCTCGCGGGAGCGGTGGGCGCCCTCGAGCCGCTCGAGACCCTTGAGCTCCCGGCGGGCGTCGACGTGCGCGTCCTCCGCCTCGGCGGCCTCGGTACGGCGCAGGCGCGAGAGGATCTGCAGGTCGGCGAGCGACGCCTGTCCCGCCGCCCGCGCCGCGGCCATGGCCCGGAGCGTCGCCGGATCGTCGATCTGCGTCGCGAGAGCGCTCAGGCTCGACACGGCGTGCTGTTCGGCCGCCTCGGCGGCACGCGCGTCGGCGCGGGCGCGGGCCGCCTCCTCCGCCGCGACGCGCTCCTGGACGCCGCGCACGCGCAGCAGACCCGCCAGTGGAAACGTCATGCGTTCCGCCCTTCGAAGGTGTCGGTGAGGGCGGTGAGGTGCCGCCAGGATTCCTCGGTGGTGCTGAGGTCGTCGATCGACTGGGTGAGGAAGGCGTCGATCGCGGACTGGTGCGTCACCGCGGCGTCCACGAGGGGATTCGCCCCCTGCTTGTACGCCCCGATGTCGATGAGGTCGTCGGCCTGCCGCCGCGCGGCGAGCACACTGCGCAGGACCACGGCGCGCTCCCGCTGCGCGGGGGTGGTCACCTTCCCCACCACGCGCGAGACGGAGCCGAGCACGTCCACGGCGGGGAAGTGACCACGCACCGCGAGGGCACGGTCGAGGACGACGTGACCGTCGAGGATGCCGCGGGCGGCATCGGCGATGGGTTCGTTGTGGTCGTCCCCGTCGACGAGCACGGTGTACAGACCCGTGATCGATCCGCGCGGACCGGTGCCGGCGCGCTCGAGGAGGGCGGCGAGCACCGAGAACGTGGAGGGCGGGTAGCCGCGCGTGGCCGGCGGCTCCCCGGCGGACAGGCCGATCTCGCGCTGCGCCATCGCCACCCGCGTCAGCGAGTCCATCATCAGCATGACCTCGCGGCCGTCCTCCCGGAAGGCCTCGGCGATGCGCGTGGCGAGGAACGCGCAGCGCAGACGCGCCATCGCCGGCTGGTCGGAGGTCGCCACCACGACGACCGAGCGGGTCAGGCCCTCCGGCCCCAGGTCGTCCTCGAGGAATTCGCGCACCTCGCGACCGCGCTCGCCGACGAGCGCGATGACGTTGACGTCGGCGGTCGACCCGCGCGCGATCATCGACATCAGCGACGACTTGCCGACGCCGGATCCCGCGAACAGACCGAGGCGCTGCCCCACGCCGACCGGGGTCATGGTGTCGAGCACCCGCACTCCGAGACCGTGCTGCCGATCGATGCGCCGGCGTCCGAGCACGCTCGGGGCCTCGTTGCCGAGGGCGACGCGAGGGGCACCCGCGAGCGGACCGTGCCCGTCGATGGGCCGGCCGAGACCGTCGAGCACCCGCCCGAGCAGGGTCGGTCCGATCGGGACGAGCGACGCCGATCCCGCGTGCAGGACCTCGGCACCCGCCGTGATCCCGGTGAGCGGGCCGAGCGGCATGCAGCGCGTCGATCCCCCGTCGACGGCGACGACCTCGGCGTCGACGCGTCGTCCGTCCGTGGTTGTGATGCGCACGCGGTCGCCGACGGCGGCGGGGATGCCGACGACCTCCACCCCGAGCCCGACCACGGCCGTGACGCTGCCCGAGCGCTGCGGCCGGACGGCGGCGCGCACGCGCTCCCACGAGGCGCTGACGGTGGTCATCGCAGCGCGTCCCCTTCGGTGTCCTGACGCAACGCCTCGCGGGCGCGAGCGAGGGCGGATGAGACGCGGGTGTCGACGCGGACGTCGTCGAGCTCGACGACGGCGCCGCCCGGGCCGATCTCGGTGGAGGCGATGATCTCGCCGGTGCCCGACAGCACGGCGTCCCCGTCGCGCAGCGTCCGGGCGTCGCGCTCGGACAGCGTCAGCCGCACCCACGTCGCGGGCGCCGCCTCGGCGGCCGCTCGTCGCACCGCGTGGGCCGCCGAGCGGGCGGCATCCGAGAGCTCCACGCCCAGGATCGTCTCGGCGAGATCGATCGCGAGATCCTCGACCCGCTCCGCGTCGGCCCCGACGAGCGCCGCGAGTCGCTCCTCCCACGCCGTGCGCACCGCCTGCACGGCGGCGAGCGCGGAGTCCAGCTCCTCTCGCGCGGCGATCTCGCGCTGCGCGGCCCGCGCCTCGAGGTCCTCCCGCGCCCGCGCGAGGTCGTCCTGCGCGCGGCGGCGACCCTCGGCGAATCCGTCGGCGTAGCCGCGCACGCGCGCCTTCTCGGCGACGGTCCGTGCGTCCGCGACGACCTGGCCGAGGCGCGGCGGCACCAGCGGCGTGAAGGTTGCATCGGTCACGGCGGTCACCCTGCGGGTTGTGGCGAAGCCGATCCGTGGCCAAGTGGTCGAGCAATCCCTGCTCGCGACCGACTATCGCGACGCGACGGGCCGCGCGTAACCCGCGCCCGGGTCGAGCGGGTCGACCGTCGTCTCACTCGATGAGTTCGTCGTCGTCGTCGCGAGAGATGGTGATCTCCTCGGCGGCCTCGAGCTCGCGGATGATGCGCACCACCTCGGCGCGCGCCTCGTCCACCTGGCGCATGCGCACCGGGCCGAGGGCCGTGGCCTCTTCGGCGAGGTTCTCGCGATTGCGCTCGGTCATGTTGCGGCGGATGACCTCGCCGATCTGCTCATCGGCGCCCTTCAGCGCGAGGGCGAGCACCCGCAGGTCGATGCCGCGCAGCACGCGCTGCGCGTCGCGGTCCTCGAGGCGGGCGATGTCGGCGAAGGTCAGCATCCGACTGCGCACCTCCTCGGCGAGGTCGTGGTCGCGGTCCTCGAGGCTGGCCAGGAGGGCCTTCTCCAGAACCGTGTCCGAGCGGTTGATGATGTCGACGAGGGGCTGCACTCCCCCGGTGGCTTCGTGCGCCTCGCGCATGCCGAACACGCCGGTGCGGGCGCGCAGGGCCTCCGCGACCACCGCGATCGCCTCCTGCGAGGCCGTGCCCAGGGTGGCGATGGCCTGCGCGACGTCGGTGCGCAGGGGATCCTGGAGCGCCGCGAGCACGGCGGCGGCACGGTCGGCGCGCAGATTCGCCAGCACCACGGCGACCGTGGTGGGCATCTCGCCGTCGAGGATCGTGGCGAGCTGGGTCGGGTCGGCGCTGTTGAGGAACTCGAACGACACCGCGCCCTGCGACATCACCCGCCCGACCATGCCCACGGCCTTCTCGCGCCCGAAGGCGGTCTCGAGCAGGCCCGTGGCGAACTCCTGTCCTCCCCGGCCGACGGCCGACGCCCCCGAGGCGATCCGGCGGAAGTCGGCGAGGGCCGTCGCGATGGCGCTCGTGTCGATCCCGTTCAGTTGCGCCAGCTCTCCCGCGAGCAGTTCGGCCCGTGCTTCGCCGAGGTGCCGCAGCACCTCGGCGCTGACCTCCCGGTCGAGGTTGAGCATGACGATCGCCGCCTTGCGCAGGCCCGACATCGCCGGGACGGGCGCCGCGGTGGGCATGACCTCCGTGACGGCGGTCGGGGTCGCGGGCGTGCCGGCGTCGTCCGCGAGGGGACGCGTGGGGAGCAGGCTCATGCCATCGCCTCGTCCATCAGACGGGCCAGCGCCTTCGCGGCGTTCTGCGGGTCGCTCTTGGCCAGCTGCTCGACGTCGCGTCGACGCTGCTCGACGAGCACCTGCGTGACCTCGGGCTCCTCGTCGACGTCGAGGAGGGTGGGCAGCACCGCGGTCGGCGGCGTCGCGGGAAGAGCGATCGGCTCGGCCAGACCCTTCAGGCTCTTGAGCTTCTGCTCCTCGCTCTCGGTGATCGTCGAGAAGTACTCGATGGGCCCTTCTTCGGTGTACAGCAGGCGCCGCTTCATCTTGCGGCGCACCAGCAGCGCGACCACCAGGATGATCGCCGCGAGCACGATCGAACCGCCGATGATCGCCGCGCGCAGCAGTTCGGCCTGGGTCTGCGCGGCCTTCTCCGCCTCCGCCGCGTCGAGAGCCGCCTGGGCCGCGGCCGCGCCGCTCTGGCTGAACTCGACCATCTCGACGGTGACGGTGTCGCCGCGCTGGGCGTTGATCCCGGCGGCGGTGGAAACCAGAGCCTGCACCTGCTCCGCGGTCACGCCGTTCACCGCGGCCCGATCGAGGGCGACGCTGATCGTCTGACGGGTGACCTCTCCGGCCGGGGTCGTCGTCTTCTCGGTCGTCTTGTTGACGGCGTTGTTGCGCGTGGATTCCTCGGCCTGGTAGTTGCCGCCGCCGGCGGCATCCGGAACCGCGATGTTGTCGGGCCCGAGCACTCCCGTCCCGCGCCCCTGCCCGCCCGTGTAGGTCTCGGTCTTCGTCTGCTCCGTGGACATCAGGCCGCCCTCCGGGGCGGTGTAGGTCTCGTCCATGCGCTCCGAGGTGGAGTTCGCGACGTCCGCGGCGACGCTGACGGTGGCGTTGCCGGGGCCGACGATCGTCTCGAGCATCTTGGTCACCGACGAGGCCACCTTCGCCTCGTACTCGGTGGCCTGGGTGTTGGCCGAGCCGGTCAGCCCGGTGCCCACCGCGGCGAGCACCTTGCCCGACTGGTCGGTGACGGCGACGTCCTCGGGCGTCATGCCCGGGATCGAGGCGCTGGTGAGGTGCACGATCGCGGCGACCTGGTCCTCGGTGAGGGATCCCCCGCCCTGCGTCTTGACGAAGACCGAGGCTGTCGGATGCCGCTCCTCGGCGACGAACACGCTCTCCTCGGGGATGGCGAGCTGCACGGATGCCGCGGTGACCCCCGACATCGCACCGATCGTGCGGGCCAGTTCGCCCTCGATCGCGCGCTTGTAGGTGACCGACTGCTGGAACTCGCTCGCGGTGACCCCCATCTTGTCCAGCAGCGTGTACCCGCCGCTGGTGTCGCTGGGCAGGCCCGCGGCCGCCGCGGTGAGCCGCTGCGGATACACCTGCGCGTCGGGGACGAGGATCGTCGCCCCGCCCTCGGTCAGCTCGTAGGGCACGTTCGCCGACTTCAGCTGCTCGACCACGGCCGACGCGTCGGTCGCGCTCAGTCCGGTGAACAGGGGGCTCATCTGGGGCTTGGTCAGCCAACTGCCCAGGGCGATGACGCCCATCACGAGCAGCGCGGCGCCGATGACGGCGATGGTGCGCTGCGCGAGGGTGAAGCCGCCGACGAGCTGCTTGGCACGACCGAGGGTCGACGTGACGAATGAGGGCATGTCAGGCCTGCATCCTCATGATGTCGTTGAAGGCGGCGACGCCCCGGTCGCGCACGGCCACCATCAGGTCGAGGGTGACCCCGGCGCGCGACGAGGCGAGCGTGGCCTTGTGGATGTCGTCGAGGTCGCCGGTGACGGCGCGGACGGCGAGCTCGTTCGACGTCGACTGCAGGGTCTGCAGGTTCTCGACCGCGGCGGTGAGAGAGGTCGCGAAGGACTGCGCTCCCCCGGGCGACGCCGCAGCCGAGGGGGCCGGGGCCGATTCGAAGCTCAGCGGGGTCAGCGCGCTCACCCCCATCGCGGCGATGGGATCGATCGGCGTGCTCATCAGGACCGTCCGATCTGCAGGGCGGACTCGTAGGTGGTCTTCGCGCGATCGACGACCGCGGCGTTGGCCTGGTAGCCGCGCTGCGCGAGGATCAGCATGCTCATCTGGTCGCCGAGGTCGACGTTCGGGTACTGCACGTACCCGTCCTCGTTGGCGTAGGGGTGGTCGGGCTCGTAGACGAGTTTCCCCTCGGCGGTCGACTCCTCGACCCCGGTGACGTACACCCCCGGGCTGCGGGTGCCTTCGGCGACCGCGACGTACTTCTCGCGGAACATGTCCTGTCCGGGCGGGGTCGCGGTGTTGACGTTGGCGATGTTGTCGCTCAGCGCGTCCATCCACTTGCGATGGGCGGTGAGTCCCGTGCCGGCGATGCCGATCGTGTCGAAGGTCACGCGGAGGCCTGGCCGATCGCCTTGGTGATGGATGCCGCTTGGCCGCTCAACGCCTGGGCCGCGAACTGGTAGCGCAGCACGGTGTCGATGTTCGACAGCGTCTCGGTGTCGAGGTTGACGTTGTTGCCGTTGGTCCGCGTGGGTTCGAGAGAGCGCTCGACGGTGGCCGTGACGCCCCCGTCGCCCGCCGCGACGGCGCTGCGCAGGCGGTCCTCGAACAGCACGCGCTTGGCCTGGTAGTCGGGGGTGTTGACGTTGGCGATGTTCTCCGCGATCGAACGCTGTCGCAGCGCGAGACCGTCCAGCGCGCTGGACAGGGCGGTTGAGGTGACGGAATCGAGCACGCGGCACTCCGGTCGAAGGAACGAGCCGATCCGTGGCTGGTGGTCGAGCGATCCGTGCTCAGCCGCGACTATCGCGACGCGCGGCCACCGGCGTAACCCGGGTTCAGCTTTCGACGTCGAGGTAGATCGGCGCGGCGATCTGCGTGGAGGGGATGCGCCGGATCGCGGCCAACTCGCGGGCGACGTTCTCGCGGGCGGCCAGGAGGCCGCTGATACCGGCGCGCTGGCGCTCCAGCACCAGCCGGGCGCGCTCGACGACCTCCGGCGGCGGCGGGCCGGGGGGATGCTCGAAGGGCTCGTCCGCGGCATCCTCGCCGTCGGCGTCGAGAGAACGTTCGAAGGCGTCCAGCAGCCGGTTCCACGCGGCGAGGTTCGTCGTCACAGGAGCGTCAGACGGTCGAGATGCGATCAGCGGCCTCGTGCCAGGCGTCCCGCAGGGGGGAGATGAGGTCGCGGCACTCGCGCGTGGCCTCGACGTCGCGTCCGACGTTGGCGACGATGAGGCGACCCGTGAGGTAGGTGTACAGCGCACGGAGCCCGTCCGAGCCGTCCCACCCGTCTTCGAGGGAGCCGCTGAGCTCGGCGATGATGGCCTGCGCGTGCGTGAGATAGGTGCTCGCCGACGCCGCATCGCCCCCGATCTGCGCCGCCTCCGCCCGCTCGACGTCGACGAGCAGACGATCGTAGAGCATGGTCACCAGTCGTTCCGGGGTCGCGGAGGTGACCTGCTGCTCCAGGTATTCCTGCCGGGCGCGTTCGAGGGCGATGGGCATGGCTCGTTCTCCTTGTCGAGGGCGGGGCGGTGGCTACTTCGACGACGGCGTCAGGGCCGACAGCTGCGAGGTGAGCCAATCCGACCGGGACTGCAGGCCCGACAGGCGCACCTCCATCGCGGCGTACGTGCGTTCGAGGGTCGCGCGCCGCATGTCGAGACGGAGGTCCATGCGCTCGACCTGTTTCTCGAGGCTCTTCACCTCGGTCTGCTGCCCCGTGATGCGCTGGGTGATGAGCCCGTCGTACTTGTCGGAGTACTCCGACGTCGTCGCCTGCACGCGCGCGGAGACCGCCGAGAAGACGGCCTGCGCCGCCGTCGGGTCGTCGGCCATCGCGGCGGCGAAGCGGTCGGCGTCGAACGACAGCACGCCGGCCTTGTCGACGCTGATGCCGATCGTCGACGGCGAGGTCCCGTCGACGGGGCTCTGCACCGCGGCCGCGAGCGCCGCGCGCAGCGAGCGCACCGTGCTGTCGCCGGTGAAGACGCCGAGCGTGGTGGTCTTGCCGGGGGCCGCCACGGTCGCCTTCGAGCCGTTGTCGATGCGCGTCAGTAGCGTCGAGACCTCTTTGACGAAGGCCGCCGCGGCATCCGACTGCGCCTTCGCGTCGGGGGTGACGGTGACCGTGACGGGGTCGGCCGAGATCGCACCGACCGTGATGTCGATGCCCTCCCCGATGTCGGTGAACGTGTTCGAGGCGCTCGTGACGACCTGCTCGGCGGTGGTGCCGGCGAACAGGCGGATGACCGCGTCCCGTCCCTGCGCGAGCACCGCCGCGCCCGGTTCGGTGGAGACGTCGACCGCGGTGGATGCCGCGACCTCGGCCGCGGTGCCCCGGTGCAGGCGGAAGGTCCCCTCCGCGCCGGTCCGGGTCGAGGTGATCTGGATGCGCGAGAGCGCCGCCCCCTGCGCGTCGCGACCTCCGGGGACGACCGTGGCGGTCACCCCGGTCTTGGCCGCGTTGATGGCCGCGGCGAGCTCGGCGGCCGAACCGCCTCCCGTGACCTCGGTGATGCTGCCGTCGGCGGCGACCAGCGAGAAGGTGCCGCCGAACGCCGTCGCGTCTCCGGCGGCAGTGACGACCGCGTGCGCCCGCGCGAGAGCGTCGACGACGACGTCGGTCGAGAACGCCCGCGCCGTCTCCCCCGCGACGACGGTGACCGCCTCCGAGGAGCTCGAGGCGCTGTACCGGGCCAACGAGGTGGCGGATGCCGCGGCCTTCGCCTTGTCGGCCAGGCCCTGCAGCGCGGTGTTGAGCGACTGGAGGTTCGAGATGACGCTGTTGCGATCGGTGATCCGGTTGGTCACGAGGGTCTTGGGGATCGCCGCGACGTTGACGAGGGCGTCGATGACGTCTTTGGTCTTCACGCCCGAGGCGAGGCCGTCGATCTGCATCCTGTGTCTGCCTTTCGTCGAAGTCGGTGGGGGGTCATGCGAAGGCGCCCGGACGGGAGGGGTCCCCCGCCCGGGCGCCCGGGGACATCAGCGCCGCGACTCAGCGCAGGAGCTGCAGGACGCCCTGGCCCGACTGGTTGGCCTGAGCGAGCATGGCGGTGCCGGCCTGCTGCAGGATGTTCGAGGCGGTGTACTTGACCATCTCGGACGCCATGTCGGTGTCGACGATGCGGCTCTTGGCGGCGGAGAGGTTCTCGGCCGAGACCTGCAGCGAGTTGATGGTCGACTCGAAGCGGTTCTGCACGGCACCGTAGCCCGAGCGGGCGGTGGAGACGTTCACGATCTCGGTGTCGATGGCGGCGATCGAGGTGAGCGCGTTCGCCGCGGTGTCGACGTCGAGCGCCTTGATCGTCGCGCCGAGGCCCGAGAAGTCGGTCAGCGCGACGGCGATCTGGTCCTCGGCGGCCGTGGAGCCGGCGCCGACCTGGAACGTCAGGGTGTCGCCGCCCGAGAGCAGCTTGATGCCGTTGAAGTTCGTGCTGGCCGCGACACGGGTGAGCTCGTCGCCCAGGGTGTCGATCTCGGTCTTGATCGAGGTGCGCGAGTCGGCGTTGTTCGAGTCGTTGCCCGCCTGCACCGCGAGGTCGCGCACGCGCTGCAGGATCGAGTGAACCTCGGTCAGGGCGCCTTCCGCGGTCTGGATGACCGAGATGCCGTCCTGCGCGTTGCGCGCGGCGACGTTCAGGCCGTTGACCTGCGAGCGCAGGCCCTCGGAGATGGCGAGGCCGGCGGCGTCGTCCGCGGCCCGGTTGATGCGCAGACCGCTCGAGAGCTTCTCGAGCGACTTCGAGACGTCGGCCTGGTTGGCCGACAGGTTGCGGTACGCGTTGAGGGCACCGACGTTGGTTGCGATCTGAAGACCCATGTTGTTCCTCCGTGGATGGGGTTATCGTGCGGGGGCCGTCCGTGGCCCTCCATCCCCCACCTTCGCGACGACGTGGTCGGGGCGTAACCGACGGCGATCTTTTTCTCCGCGGCGATGCCGTCGTCACTGCGGCCACCCGTTCCCGTCGGGCACAGCGAAGCGCGCCGCCGCCCGCGCGAGCCGGCAGGGACTCGACCGCCTCAGGCGGGGACGGCGACGGGCGTCGCGGGGGTCGACGGGCCGAAGACCCCGTCGAAGAAGGCGGCCTTGGCCTTGGTCGAGCGGTCCGGTGCGGTCCCGTTCTCCCACGCATCGAGCGCCTCCCGCAGGAGCGAGAGGCCGATCCGGCGGAGCTTCGAGACGTAGGCGTGGCTGACCCCGAGATCGTGGGCGATGTCCTTGACCATGCGCTCCTCGAGGTACACGCCGCGGATCACCTGGCGCATCTGATCGGGCAGCGCCGCGACGATGCGCTCGAGCATCCTCTCGGTCTCGGCCTGTTCGACCGCGTGCTCGGGAAGGATCACGCTGTCGGTCAGATCGGCCGCCTGCCGCCCGTCGTCGCCCTCGAAGCGCGCCTCGAAGCTCGTGCCGGTGCGCACCATCTCGTCGAGCAGCTGCATGCGGGTGACGACCTCGGCATCCAGACCCGATTCGGTGGCGATCTCCGCGATGGTGGCCGCTCGTCCGGTGCGCCCGCGGACGAGCTCGCCCGCCACTCTCACCCGCTCGATCTTCTCGCGACTGCGCTCCCCGGCGGGGTCGGCCGTGCGCATCTCGGTGAGGATGGCCCAGGTGATCTTCGTGCGCGCGTAGGCGCCGAACGGGATGCCGCGCCCTGGGTCGTACTCGAGGGAGGCCACGGCCAAGCCCAGGTACGCCGCCGACAGCAGGTCGTCGAGGTCGACGTGCTGCGCGGTGCGCGCCTTCTCCACCGCGAGGTACTTCGCCAGCGGGAGGTTCTCGCGCGCGAGGCGCTCGGCAGAGAGGGGCACGTCGGAAACGGCGGGGAGGACGGTGCTCGACATCACGACTCCTGCTGTTTTTGCTTGTTTATGAGCAGAAACTAACACACATCGTCACGCGGGCCGCAACACCGGACGCCCGGGCGCCGACCCTCGCGGTCGGCCGTCAGGTCCGGCCGACCACGCGCAGCTCGACGGTCGCCGTGGTCGCCCCGACGATCGGCACCGCCGTCGTCGCGGGATTCCAGACGACGATCGGCACGGATGCCGCCGCGGTCGAGACCTGGTCCTCGTCGAGCCCGAAGCGCGCCCGCAGACCGTGCCGCTTCAGCACCACCGCGAGGTGCTCCCATTCGAGCCAGCGCCAGGCGCGGGTCGCGCTCAGCAGAACCCCGGCCTGCAGCCACGGTCGCGCGGGATCAGCGAAACCGCGGATACCCCCGTCGGAACGCGCGCCCGGAACGGCGAGGTGCCGCATCGCGTGCCGCAGGTCGTCGTCCAGGCGCACGAGTTCCGCCCGCGTGCGCAGGCGGGCGACGGCGGCGAGCGTGAGGACGACGGGAGGGTGGCCGAGAGTGCGCACCCGCGCCCACGTCACTCCCGGATGGGCGGCCAGACCGTGCGCCGACAGCCAGCGGGCGAAGAACCGATCCGCCGCCGCAGCCCCCTCGGCCTGCGGGCGGGCGCCGCCTTCCGCGGCGAGACGGTCGGCGACGAGCCGGGCACGCAGGAAGGGCGAGGCTGACGACGCGTCGACGATATGCTGCATCGCGTCGGGTGCGGTCAGTCCGTTCAGCCGGGCGAAGCGGTCGAGCATCGCGGCGGTGCTCATCCCCGCCCGCAGGCCCGCTTCTCCGCGGTACAGGGTGGACCGCTTCGTCTCGATCGTCACGGCTACTCCCTGTTTTTACACGTTTACGAGTGAAAGTAGCACGCCGACCGCCCCCGTTCGCGCACGGGCCCGCGCTGCTCCGACCGCCGGTGCTACTCTCGCGCCATGTCGCGCGTCTCGGGCGCGGTCGCGAGGGTGCGCACGTCCGCCCTCGGCGTGACCGCCGGGCTCATCGGGTGGTTCGTGCTGGTCGAACTCGCCAGCGGCATCCTGCAGGGGTTCTACGTGCCCCTGCTCCCCGACATCGTCGTGCACCTCGGCATCCGCGACGCCGACGTCAACTGGTTCGAGGCCGCTCAGCTGCTGCTGTCGGCGCTGGTCCTGCCCGTGCTCGCGAAGCTCGGCGACATGTTCGGCCACAAGCGGATCCTGCTCTTCTCCGCCCTGGCGACCGCTGCGGCGAGCTGGTGGCTGGTGTTCGCCGACTCGTTCGGCACCTTCCTCGCCGCCTGGGCGCTGCAGGGCTTCTACGTCGTGTGGCTGCCGCTGGAGATCGCGCTCATCTTCGACCGCGGCCGTCGCGCGCAGCACGGTGTCTCGCGCACGCGCCGCGCGGCGGGACTGCTCGTGGTCGGACTGCAGGCCGGCGCCATCGTCGGCGCCCTGGCCGCCGGGCGTCTGTTCGCCGCCACAGGAGGCGACCTGCGTCTGTCGCTCGCGGTCCCCGCGATCGTCGTCACCCTGGTCTGCCTGGTCATCTGGCTCGGCGTCCCCGAGTCCGAGCGATCGAGCGGCGCGCGGCGTCTGGACGTGGGCGGATTCGCGATCCTCGCCGGAGCCCTCCTGTGCGTGACGGGCGCCCTGTCATTCGTGCGGCTGCCCGACGGCCCGGGGCCCGTCGTCATCGCCGGGCTGCTGCTCGCGGGTCTGGCGCTGGGCGCGGTGTTCGTGCGGTACGAGCTGCGCAGACCCGATCCCGCGATCGACATCCGCGTCCTGCGACGCCCCGAGATGTGGCCGGTGCAGGCCACGGCGTTCCTGGTCGGCATCAGCCTGCTGGGGGCGCAGGGCCCGCTCGCCACCTACGCCGGCACCGACCCCGCGCTCGGATACGGACTGGGCCTGGATGCCACCGACCGCTCGAACGTGATCGGGGTGTACCTCGTGTCGCTCATCGTGGGCGCGGTCCTGTTCGCCGTCACCTCGAGGCGGGCGAGTCCGCGCGTCATGCTCATCGCCGCGGCGGCCCTGGTCGGCATCGGATACGCCCTGTTCCTCCCCCTGCACACGACGCTCTGGCAGGTCCTGCTGTGCCTCGGCATCGCCGGGCTCGGATCGGGAGCGCTGGTCGCGGCCATGCCCGCGGCCGCGGCCGCCGCGGCCCCGCGGGGGCAGACCGGCGTGGCATCCGCCCTCACCAACACGACGAAGACGGTGGGCGGCACGATGTCGTCGGCCATCTTCGGGGTCGTGCTCGCCGGCGGCGCCGGAGCGGCGATCGGTACCGCCGCCCCGTTCGCGGGGTACGTCACGGTCTGGGTGATCTGCAGCGCGGGCGGGTTCCTCGCCGCCGCTCTGCTCCTGTTCGTGCCGAAGGTCGCTTTCGCCGACGCGGACGTCGACGCCCCCGGCCTCAGCGCGTCGTCAGCGGCCCCCGCGCCAGCAGATGCTGGGCCGACTGCGCGACGGGACGCATCGTGACCAGATCGAGGTTCACGTGCCCGGGCGCATCGAGCGCATACGCGATGACGTCGGCGACATCGTCGGCGACGAGCGGCGCCTCGACCCCCTCGTAGAGCTTGTCGGCGGCATCCTGATCTCCGCCCAACCGGTTGAGCGTGAACTCCTCGGTGCGCACCATGCCCGGCGCGACCTCGATGACGCGCAGCGGTTCTCCGTTGAGCTCCTGCCGCAGCGCGTGCACGAGCATGGCCTCACCGGCCTTCGCGGCGTTGTAGCCGCCACCGCCGGGGTAGGCGGTCTGCGCGGCGGTCGAGGTGACGAAGAGCAGGTCGGCGTGCCCCGCGGCGTCGGCCGCGCGGCGCAGCGCCGGAAGGAGGGATGCCACGAGCCGCTGCCCCGACAGCACGTTCGCCTCGAACATCCAGCGCCAGTCCTCCGGGTCGCCGTCTTCGACGCGGTCGCTGCCCCGCGCCCCTCCCGCGACGTGCACGAGGGCGTCGACGCCGCCGGTGCTCTCGAGCCACGCGGCGAGCGCGGTCACGGCGTCGGCGTCGGTGAGGTCGGCGGCGTGCGCCACGACGCCCGTCTCGGCCTCGAGGGCCGCGAGACGCTCGGCGCGACGCGCGACGCCCACGACGTCCCACCCCCGCGCGCGGAGCAGGCGTGCGGTCGCCTCTCCGATCCCCGAACTGGCCCCGGTCACCACTGCGCGTCGCGTCATGGCGTCCACGCTATCGGTCCCCTCCGACACCGGAGCGGCCGGGCTGTTACGGCCCGTGTCCGCACCGGTTGTCCGCGTCGCGGGCCGTCCCTACGCTCGCAGCAGGCCCGGGCGACCGCCCGGCCCCCCAGAACCTGAGGAGCAGCCATGTCGGCACCCGAGAACTGGCGTTTCGAGACCAAGCAGATCCACACGGGCGCGCAGCCCGACCCGGTCACCAAGGCGCGCGCCACGCCGATCTACCAGACGACCTCCTACGTCTTCGACAACGCCGACCACGCCGCGAACCTGTTCGCGCTGGCCGAGTTCGGCAACATCTACACCCGCATCCAGAACCCCACGCAGGACGTCGTCGAGCAGCGCGTCGCGGGCCTCGAGGGCGGCACCGGCGCCCTCCTCGTCGCCAGCGGCCAGGCGGCCGAGACGTTCGCGGTGCTCAACATCGCCCAGGCCGGCGACCACATCGTGTCGTCGAGCTCGATCTACGGCGGCACCTACAACCTCTTCAAGTACACCCTCGCCAAGCTCGGCATCGAGACGACGTTCGTCGAGAACCAGGACGACCCCGAGGAGTGGCGCGCCGCGGTGCGCCCGAACACGAAGCTGTTCTTCGCCGAGACCATCGGCAACCCCAAGATCAACGTGCTCGACATCCGCTCCGTCGCCGATGTCGCGCACGAGGCGGGTGTCCCGCTGATCGTCGACAACACGATCGCGACGCCGTACCTCATCCGTCCCTTCGAGCACGGCGCCGACATCATCGTGCACTCGGCCACGAAGTTCCTCGGCGGTCACGGCACCACCATCGGCGGCGTCATCGTCGACGGCGGCACCTTCGCGTGGTCGGAGCACTCCGAGCGCTTCCCCGGCCTGACCACGCCCGACCCCTCTTACCACGGCGCCGTCTACACCCAGGCGGTCGGCGACGGCCTGGCCTACATCATCAAGGCGCGCGTGCAGCTGCTGCGCGACCTCGGCGCCTCCATCTCGCCGCAGAGCGCGTGGCAGCTCATCCAGGGCATCGAGACCCTGTCGCTGCGCGTCGAGCGTCACGTGCAGAACGCGCAGGAGATCGCGGAGTGGCTCGAGGCGCACCCCGACGTCGCGAGCGTCAACTACTCGGGCCTTCCGACCTCGCCCTGGTACGCCGCGGCCAACAACTACGCCCCGAAGGGCGTGGGAGCGGTGCTGTCGTTCGAGCTCAAGGGCGGCGTCGAAGCGGGGCGCGAGTTCGTCAACGCGCTCGACCTGTTCAGCCACCTGGCCAACATCGGCGACGTGCGCTCGCTCGTCATCCACCCGGCATCCACCACGCACTCGCAGCTCACGCCGGAGCAGCAGCTGACCGCGGGCGTGACCCCCGGTCTCGTGCGCCTGTCGGTCGGTCTCGAGAACATCGACGACCTCAAGGCCGATCTCGACCAGGCCCTCGCCGCCGCGCGCCGCCTGTCGGAGGCCGCGCGCGCCTGACCCACGCGCGCACGGACGCCCCGCCCCGGTCCCTCCGGCGCGGGGCGTCCGTGCGAGTCGCCAGAATTCGTCGCCTCGCCCCCCCCGAAGCGACGACTCCCGGCGAGTCGCGCGGGAGTCGCTCAGATCTTCTGCCGCGGACGGAGGCTCCCCAGTCCCCCGTCGACGCCCAGCACCTGGCCCGTCATCCACGCGTTCTCGGGCGCGAGCAGGAACTCCACGGCCCGGGCGACGTCGTCGGGCTCCCCGAGCCGTCCGAGCGGATGCATCGCCTCCGACACCTTGCGCGACATGTCGCTCGAGGTGAGCTTCTCGGTGAGGCGCGTCTGCACGAGCCCCGGTGCCACCGCGTTCACGCGCAGGCCGTGCGCGGCGTAGCTCGCCGCCGCCGAGAGGGTCAGGCCGATCACCCCGGCCTTGGCCGCCGCGATGCCGTCGTGGTTGGGCAGGCCCGCGAGGGCCGCCGCGGACGACACCAGCACCACCGCTCCCCCGTCGCGCATGTGGGCGCCGGCGGCGCGCACCGCGGCGAAAGCCGTGGTCAGCGAGGCGGCGATGAGCCCGTCGTACTGCTCGCGCGAGGTCAGGTGCGCGGGCTTGAGCAGCATCGAGCCCGCGAACACCGCGATCCCGTCGAGCGGACCGGCTTCGCCGACGACGCGATCGACCTCGTCGAAGTCGGTGGCGTCGAGGATGTGGTCGGGGTCGATGCGCGAGGAGTCCCGCGCGGTGGTCACGACGCGGTGTCCCGCGTCGCGCAGTCGTGTCGCCGTCGCCTGGCCGATGTCGCTCGAGGCGGCGATGAGAAGGAAAGTCGCCATGCCGGGATCATGACGACCCCACCCGGGAGTCAGTGGGGGCTGGACAAGCGGCATCCGAGCCGTCCCGACGCGTAACAGACCGTTGCCGACCGCGGCCACCGGCGAGAATGGATGTCATGGACTGGCAGATCTCCGAAGACACCGTGCCCTCGGCGCCGGTGACGGAGGCCGACGCGCGGTCTCTGCTCGGTCGCCCCCCGGCGACGGGCGCGTGGCGCGACGGCGACCCGATCGGAGACCGCCGATTCGCCACGTTCGGCGCGTTCACGACCGAGAACGGGGCGTCGCTCCCCCACGTGCGCCTCGCCTACGAGACGTGGGGCGAACTCTCCCCCGCGCGCGACAACGCGGTGCTGATCCTGCACGCCCTCACCGGCGACAGCCACGTGCGCGGCGCCGCCGGCCCCGGTCACGCCACGGCCGGCTGGTGGAGTGATCTGGTGGGACCCGGGGCCGCGATCGACACCGACCGGTGGTTCGTCGTCGCCCCGAACATGCTGGGCGGATGCCAGGGCTCGACCGGACCGGCCAGCATTGCCCCCGACGGGTACGAGTGGGCCGCGCGCTTCCCCTACCTCACCATCCGCGATCAGGTGTCCGCGCAAGCGGCACTGGCCGACACCCTCGGGATCGAACGCTGGTTCGCGGTCGTCGGCGGCTCGATGGGCGGGATGCACGCCCTCGAGTGGGCCGTCGGGCACCCCGACCGTGTCGCCCGGGCGGCGATCCTGTCGGCCCCGCCGATCACGACCGCCGATCAGATCGCGCTGAACTCCGTGCAGCTCGACACCGTCCGCATGGACCCGCGCTTCGCCGGCGGTGAGTACTACGACGCGGGCGACGGCGACGGCCCCCACCGCGGTCTCGCCCTCGCGCGCCGCATGGCGCTGTTGAACTACCGCAGTCCGACCGAGTTGAACTCGCGCTTCCAACGATCGTGGCAGTCGGGGGTGAGCCCGCTGGGCCGCGGCGGCCGGTTCGCGGTGGAGTCGTACCTCGACTTCCACGGCAACAAGTTCACGCGCCGCTTCGACGCCAACAGCTACCTGACCCTCGTCGAGGCCATGAACTCGCACGACGTCGGGCGCGACCGCGACGGCGTCGAGGACGCCCTGGGCCGGGTCAGCGCGACGACCCTCGTGCTGGGCATCGACAGCGACCGCCTCTTCCCCATCGACGGGCAGCACCGCATCGCCCGCGGCATCCCGAACACGCTCGACGGCGACCAGTCGGTCGTGCTCGCGAGCGATTTCGGCCACGACGGCTTCCTCATCGAGACCGCCGCCGTCGCCACGCACCTGCGTCGCCTCTTCGCCACCTGAGGGATTCCGGATGCCGCGCCCGCGGCATCCGTCCCGCGCGGGCGCCCTCCGGTCGGGGCCGTGCCGTCCGGCGGCCGGGACCTGTCGCCGGGTGCCGAGGGGCGCCGAGTATCCGAGACACCCGGAGCCGGTGCGATCGGGGTCCGGGTGTCTTGGACGCTCGACACTCGTGCACCGGCGCGGGGCGCGCGGCGCGGAGCGCTGGCGCGGAGCGCGGAGCACGGGGCGCTGGCGCGGAGCGCGAAGCACGGGGCGCTGGCGCGGAGCGCGGAGCACGGGGCGCTGGCGCGGAGCGCGGGGCGCTGGGGACGGGCGGGGCTCAGCGCTGCGTCGGGATCGAACCGGTGATCGCGGTCTGCGCGGCCTCGGCCGCCGGCATCCGGTGCGCGGGGTGCCGACCGGAACGGTCCTCGACCCGGTACGACGCGATCGCCACCGCGAGTCCGCCGAGGGCGAGCAGCGCACCGACCCACGCCGGGGCGACGAGTCCGAGACCGGCCGCGATCGCCAGGCCGCCGAGGAAGGCGCCGAGGCTGTTGCCGATGTTCAGCGCCGAGTGGTTGAGGGCCGCGGCGATGGACTGGTTGTCTTCGGCCACGTCCATCAGGCGCGTCTGAATGGCGGGGCTCAGCGCCGCTCCGCAGAACGCCACGAGGAAGGCGAAGAGCACGAGACTCACGATCCACGCGGCGGTGAGGGCAAGACCGACGGATGCCACCCCCAGAGCCACGAGCCCGACGTACAGCCAGAAGCGCAGGTCTTTGTCGGCGAGGGCGCCGCCGACGATGTTGCCGACCGTCATCCCCACCCCCACCGTCACCAGCACGAGCGAGACCGCCCATTCGGGCTGACCCGCGACGTCGGTGATCATGGGGGCGATGTAGCTGTACATCGCGAAGAATCCGCCGAACCCCACCGCGCCGATACCGAGCGCGAACCAGACCTGACCGATCCGGAACACGCGCAGCTCGTCGCGCAGACGCCGTCCCGGAGAACCCGGATGCGACGGCACGAACAGGGCGATGCAGACGGCCGCGAGCGCGAAGATCGCAGTCACCACGGCGAACGCCGCTCGCCAGCCGACCTGCTGGCCGAGGAGCGTGCCCAGCGGCACTCCGACGACGTTGGCGATCGTGAGCCCCGTGAGTACGAACGCGACGCCCTTCGCACGATTGCCGGGTCCGAGCGCATCCGCCGCCACCAGCGCGCCGATGCCGAAGTACGCGCCGTGCGGAAGACCGGCGAGGAAACGGGATGCCGCGACCAGCTCGAACGTCGGGGCGATGACCGTCAACAGCGTGAAGAACGCCAGCGCCGCCGCCAGGACGATCATCACGCGGTGCCGCGGGAAGCGGGCGACCGATCCGGCGATGGTGGGCGCCCCCACGACCACGCCGAGGGCGTAGAGCGAGATGAGCCATCCGGCCTGCGCGATGGCGTCGTCCGGGGACGACGCCCAGACGCCGGGCACGAGTTCGCGGGCGATGTTGGGCAGCAGGCCCATCACGACGAACTCGGTCATGCCGATGCCGAAGCTGCCGATGGCGAGAGAAAGGAGCGCCCGCATCGCCGCACCTCTCGAGGGAGTCGAAGAGGTCACCCGTCGATGCTAGCCGGGTTGCCGCGCGTCGTCGAATCGTTTCGAGACGACGACGGGGCGGTCCGGCGCACGATTCGCTCTCGGGCTCACCCCTCCTCCCCAGACGGTCGATCGGCGGATCCCTCCCCCGTCACGCCGATCCACGGATTTCACCCGCTCCCCCCGTGGCACTCTCGAACCCTCCCCCGCACAATGAAGGGATGCCGGAGATGACCGAACCCCAGGTCTGGGTCCTGATCGGGACGTTCGCCGCCGCCGTCCTGGGCGGCATGACCTTCAGCACGAACCTCATCATGGGCTCGCTCACGAAGGTGATCACCGCGAACACCGATCGTCTGGAGGCGCGCATCGACTCCCTGCGCGCGGAGACGATGGCCGAGAGTCGCGTCACGCGCATGGAGCTCAACGCGAAGATCGACAGCGTCGAAGCCGGGCTCAACGCCAAGATCGACAGCGTCGAAGCCGGACTCAACGCGAAGATCGACAGCGTCGAAGCCGGACTCAACGCCAAGATCGACAGCGTCGAGAGCCGTCTGCGCGGCGATCTCGCACGCATCGACGCCGACGTCTCCGCCCTCACCAAGCGCGTCTGGACCGACCCGCCCGCGATCTGATCCGACCTCAGCCGGTGCGGTCCTCTCGACGCTCCAGCGCCTGCTCGAGCCGCTCGACCTTGCCGTCGATCTCTCCCGTGCGCCCGGGACGGATGTCGGCTTTCAGCACCAGCGAGACGCGCGATCCGTAGGGCATCACGGCATCCGTCGCCGCTTTGACGACGGCGAACACCTCGTCCCACTCCCCCTCGACCTCGGTGAACATCGAGGTCGTGCGGTGCGGCAGACCGGACGCGCGGACGACGGCGACCGCCGCGGCCACGGCGTCGTGCACCGACGCGTCGGGGTTCTCGGCCGCGGCGGTGCCGACGCCGGAGGGGGCGACGGAGAAGGCGATGAGCATGCCTCGAGACTACGGCGCGGCAGCGCGCGACGGAACGGACGGCGCCCGCGGCGCACACGAACCGGCGCCCCCGAGGACAGCGCGTCGAGGTCAGTGCGCCCAGGTCAGTGCGTCGAGGGCACCCGCGGCGGGGCGGGCCGACGCCCCGTGACGATCTCGCGCAGACCCGCGGGCGGGCGCACCCGGCCGACGGGCGCCCGCACGACCCGCACGATCGCCCACACCAGCAGCACCAGACCGAGGACGTTGCGCACCTCGAGCACGACGACCGGGAAGGGGTTCGGGTGCGTGGCCATGAGCCCGTCGTACAGCAGCGGGTACATCCACTGCGTCAGCGCGGCGATGACCAGCGTGAGGGCGGCGAAGCCGTACCAGCGACGCCGGTCGACCAGCAGGCCGAGCACGACCGGGGCGAACAGCCACACGTAGTACTGCGGCGAGCCCACCTTGTTCAGCGCGATGAACGCCGTGACCAGGGCGAGCGACAGCGGGGGGAAGAGCGAGAGGAACGTCGCGCCGTGCCGGAGCTTCCACACGCCGACGGCGGCCACGCCGACCATCGTCAGGAGCATGATCGGCGTCATGGCGGCGATGACGGCATCCGCTCCCGGTCCCGTGACCTGGAAGGTCAGCACGTCGCCGTCGTAGTAGACCTCGCTGCCGGGTACGTAGAACGCCGCGAGGAACATGTACAGCCCCCCGACCGGCGCCTCCATCTGGATGCCGCGCGAGGTCTGGTCGCCGACGAACCCGAAGACGAAGGGCGCTCCGCCCAGGGCGACCACCGGGATGATGGTCGCGAGCGAGACGGCCACCGCTCCCCAGACCAGGGCGAGACGGCGACGCACGGCCACCAGCCCGGCCGCGAGGATCGCCGCGGGCCACACCTTCATCCACACCGACACCGACAGCAGGACGGATGCCAGGAACGGGCGCCGCAGCATCCAGATGCCGCCGAGGATCGCGAACGGCACGGTGATGCCGTCGATGCGGTAGATCCCCACCGGACCGATGAGCAGGATCGCCGCGAGCCAGAACCAGGCGGCGACGACGCGGCCGCGCGAACGTCCGGAGCCCACGAGCACGACGAAGGCGATCAGGTTGAACAGGGCGACCGTGATGGCCCACGCCGGCGTGTATCCGACGGCCCAGGCGAACAGCCAGGCGAAGGTCATGGGCAGGAACGCCAGCTGCGGGTAGATCCACTTCTCGGTGATCCCGGGCCACTGCCAGGTGTCGCTGCGCGTGCACGAGGTCACGTCGATGCCGCCGAAGAGCGCGCAGCGCGACCACGGTTCGTACACCAGATACACGTCGCCCATGGGCTCGTTCGGCTGCTGGTAGCCGAGGACCCCCACCACGACGTGCACGGCGACGAACGCGATCAACAGGGGAACGACACGCCTCAACACCCCCCGATCCTAAGCGGGCCGCCCCGTCGGCCCCGGACGCGCTCCCCCGCCCGCCCGGGGCGGACCGGTCAACCGTTATGCGATCGAGTCCGTCGACAGCTCCGCGACCACGCGCGGAACGGCCTCCGCGACGTCGAGCGCGGTGATCGGACCGCCCGCGCCACCCGCCGCGAGAGAGGCCACCGCCCCCGCGCGTCCGTGCACCCAGGCCGCGGTCGCCGCGTACGCGGCCAGATCGTCGATCCCGGCGCGTCCCGCCGCGACCGCACCGGCCGCGAGGGCGCCGAGCACGCCGCCCAGCACGTCGCCCGTGCCCGCGGTCGCGAGCCACGGGGTCCCCGCCGACACCCGGCGGACCCACCCTCCCGCGGCCGCCACGACGGTCACCGCGCCCTTGGACAGCACCACCCCGCCGAAGGCGTCCGCCGTCTCGCGGGCGATGCGCTCGCGATCGTCTGCCGCGGCCTCCGGCAGCCCGAGCACCGCGCGCAAGCGGTCGAGCTCGCGCGCGTGCGGCGTCACGATCACGGGAGCGGTCGCCCCGGCGACGAGGTCGAGGGCGCCCGCGTCGACGACGACGGGCAGATCGCCGCTCAGGATGCCGCGCAGCGCGGCGGTCTCGGCGGCGTCGCGCTCGGCGGCATCCGTCCCCGATCCCACCAGCCAGGCCTGCACGCGACCGTCGGCGGTGACCGTCTCGGGCCGGCGCTGCAGCACGAGGTCCTGCGCCCGGGCTGGTCCGAGGTAGCGCACCATCCCGGTCCCGGTGCGCCAAGCCGCCTCGACCCCGAGCACCGCCGCGCCGGGGTAGCGGGCCGACCCGGTGCGCACGCCGATGACGCCCCGGGAATACTTATCGTCGTCCGCCGTTGGCCTTCGCAGTACGCGGGCGGCATCCTGTGCGCCCCAGTCCATCGCCGTCATGGCGTCACCCTAGAACGCGAAGGTCCCCATGAGCGCCCTCTTCTCTCCCCTGTCCATCCGCGATATCGCGATCCGCAACCGCCTGTGGGTCTCGCCGATGTGCCAGTACAGCGCCGTGGACGGCGTGGTGAACGACTGGCATCACGTCCACCTCGCCCAGTTCGCGGCGGGAGGAGCGGGGCTGGTGATCGCCGAGGCCACCGCCGTCTCACCCGAGGGGCGCATCTCCCCGCAGGATGCCGGCATCTGGACCGACGCCCAGGCCGAGGCGTGGCGGCCCATCGTCGCCGCCATCCACGCGCGCGGCGCCGTCGCGGGCGTGCAGCTGAGCCACGCCGGCCGCAAGGCGTCTACGTCGGCCCCGTTCGCCGGCTCGCGCGGAACGGTCGCCCCCGCCGACGGCGGCTGGAGCACCGTCGCCCCCTCGGCCCTCGCCTACGCCGACTTCGCCGAGCCCGTCGCCCTCGACGCGGCGGGCATCGAGAAGGTCGTCGCCGATTTCGCGGATGCCGCCCGCCGGGCCGTCGACGCCGGATTCCAGGTGCTCGAGCTGCACGCGGCCCACGGCTACCTGCTGCACCAGTTCCTCTCGCCCCTGACCAACCATCGCGACGACGAGTACGGCGGCTCGTTCGAGAACCGCGTGCGCCTGCTCGTGCGTGTGACGCAGGCCGTGCGCGACGCCGCTCCCGCGGCGGCGGTGTTCGTGCGCTTCTCCGCGACCGACGCGGCCGAGGGCGGGTGGAGCGTCGACGACACCGTCGCCGCGTCGCGCCTCGTCGCCGCGGCCGGCGCGGATCTGATCGACCTGTCGAGCGGCGGATTGGTTCCGCAGCAGCACATCGTGCCCGGACCGGGCTATCAGGTCGCCTATGCGGACATCGTGCGCCGGGAGACGGGACTGCTCGTGAGCGCCGTCGGGATGATCGACGAGCCCGCGCTCGCCGAGAACGTCGTCGCCGACGGTCGGGCCGACGCCGTCATGTCGGCCCGGGAGTGGCTGCGCGACCCGCACTACGCCCTGCGCGCCGCAGCACAGCTGGGCGCCGACTCCCCCGCCCCCGCGCAGTACCTGCGGGCGTACTGACCCGCGCCCTCGCGGCGCTTCGCGACGCCCCGCCCGGCTGCCCCCCGCCCGGCTGCGCCCCACCCGCCCGCGAGATCACACGATCGGCGCGAGGTCACACGCACGGAGGCGCGCGGAACGGATGATCTCGCGCCGATCGTGTGATCTCGCCGACCGTCGACGGCGAGAACGAGAACACCGGATGCCGCGGGGCCCAGGGCCCGCGGCATCCGGTGTTCTTCTGCGGCGGCGTCAGACGAAACGGCGACGCTCTGTGGCGTCCTGCACCTCGCCGACGAGTTCTTCGATGACGTCCTCGAGGAACAGCACCGCGCGCACGTCGCCGTCCTGATCGCGCACCTGCGCGAGGTGGCGGCCCGAGCGACGCATGAGCGCCAGCGCGTCCTCGAGGTCGGTGGTCTCGAGCACCGACACCATGTGGTGAACGCGCTTGCCCGGGATGGGGCGGGCCATGTCGGCGTCCGACCCCTCCGCCGCACGCAGCACGTCCTTCAGGTGCACGTAGCCGGTCGGGGTGCCCTCCGCGTCGACGATCACGTAGCGCGAGTACCCGTGCTGGGCGACGGCCCGCTCGATCTCGGCCGGGGTGGTCGTCTCGGGCAGCGTCACGAGCTCCGACATCGGCACGGCGATGTCGGCGGCCTTCTTCTCGGTGAACTCCACCACCGCGGTGACCGTTCCGGACGCGTCGTCGAGCACCCCCTCGCGACGCGACTGCGTCACGATCGTGGCGACCTCGTCGAGCGTGTAGGTCGAGGCGGCCTCGTCCTTCGGCTCCACGCGGAACAGCCGCAGCACGTGGTTCGCGGTCCAGTTCAGGGCCACGATGATCGGGTGGAACGCCTTCGACACCGCCACCAGCGGCGGGGCGAGCATGAGCACGGCCCGGTCGGGCAGAGAGAACGCCAGGTTCTTCGGAACCATCTCGCCGAACACGACGTGCAGGTACGACACCAGCAGCAGAGCGACGACGAAACCGATCACGCCGACCGCCGCCTCGGGAAGTCCCGTGAGGCCGAGAGGCCCCTCGAGAAGGTGGTGGATCGCCGGTTCGGACACGTTCAGGATCAGCAGCGAGCAGATCGTGATGCCGAGCTGGCAGGTCGCCAGCATCATCGTGGCGTGCTCCATCGCGTACAGCGCGGTCTTGGCCGCGCGCGATCCGCGGTCGGCGTGCGGTTCGATCTGCGACCGCCGCGCCGAGATGACGGCGAACTCCGCGCCGACGAAGAAGGCGTTGGCGGCCAGCAGCACGACCAACCACGCGATTCCCGCCCAGTCGCTCATCACTGATCACCGCCCTTCGCCGCGCGCACGAGGTCGTCTACGTCCTGCTCCTCGGGTTTCGGGGTGAACTGCACCCGGTCGACGCGCCGGCCGTCCATGCGCTGCACCGCGAGCACGCCGTCGTCGATCTCGACGGTGTCGCCGACGACGGGGATGCGCTCGAGGGCGGCCATGATGTATCCGCCCACGGTGTCGTAGACCTCGCCCTCGGGAACCCTCACTCCGGCACGATCGAGCACCTCGTCGGGTCGCAGGTCGCCGGGGAACGTGACCGACGCGGCCGAGCGGACCACGCCCGCCCGCGAGCGGTCGTGCTCGTCGAGCACCTCGCCGACGATCTCCTCGACCAGGTCTTCGAGGGTGACGACCCCGGCCGTCCCCCCGTACTCGTCGACCACGATCGCCATCTGGTAGCCGCGCGAGCGCAGCTCCGACACGAGTGTGTCGAGGTGCACGGTCTCGGGCACGCGCAGGGGCTCGGTGGAGAGGGCGGCCACCGGGACGTCGCCGCGGCGGTCGCGCGGTACGCCGATCGCGGCCTTGAGGTGCACCACGCCGACGATGTCGTCCATCGACTCGCCGTAGACCGGGAAGCGGCTGTGGCCGGTGCGCCGCGCGAGCTGCACGACGTCGTCCGCGGGATCTCCGGCGGCGAGCGCGTGCACGCTCGGGCGCGGGGTCATGACGTCGGCGGCGCTCAGGCGCGAGAAGGTGAGGCTCCGATCCAGCAGCGACGCGGTGTCCTTCTCGAGCATGCCCGCGCTGGCCGAGCGCTTGACGAGGCTCGACAGCTCCTCCGCCGAGCGGGCGCCGGACAGCTCCTCCTTGGGTTCGACGCCGAGGGCGCGCAGCACTCCGTTCGCGCTGCCGTTGAGCACGAGGATCGCGGGCTTGAAGACCGCGGTGAACGCGACCTGGAAGGGGATGACGAGCTTGGCCGTCTGCCGCGGGATCGCGAGGGCGAAGTTCTTCGGCACGAGCTCGCCCAGGATCATCGACAGCACGGTCGCGAACCCGACGCCGATCACCGCGGCGAGGCCCACGGTGAGCGCCTCGGGCACTCCCCACGCCTCGAAGGCGGGGCGGAGCAGGTTCGAGATCGCCGGCTCCATCGTGTAACCGGTGAGAAGAGTGGTCAGCGTGATGCCGAGCTGCGCACTCGACAGGTGCGTCGAGGTGATGCGCAGGGCGTCGATCGTGAGCGAGAGCCGGGTCTCCCCGGCGGCGCGGCGCGCCTCGAGGTCGGCGCGGTCGAGATTGACGAGGGCGAACTCGCTCGCGACGAAGAGTCCGGTTCCCACGGTGAGCAGCAGCCCCACGGCCAGCATGACGTAATCCATCAGGCATCACCCCCGCTCGGATGCGCGGCGGGAGAGGGTCGTCGGGGCCTGGGTCTACAACTGGGAGGGTCGTCCATCGTGCCGTCGATTCTATGGCAGCGCGAGGCTCGCGGGCCGTGTCTGCGCGAGACGGCCGACCTGGGGAGGATGGGGACATGGATGCCACGTCCCCGGCGCAGACGCGCGCCATGGCGGCCGAGTCGGCCGTCGTCCGCCGCTACGTCCACCGCTACGGTCCGCTCGCCTGGGTGCACGCGGCGACGCCGGGGGCTCCCGGCGCACGCACCTGGCACTACTGGTGGCACGCGCATCTGCTGCACGTGCTGCGCGACGCTGAGGAGCACCGCCCCGACCCGCGGCGCGCGCGGTTGCTGCGGGCGCTGCACCGCGGCATCACCGTGCGCACGCTCGGTCGGTGGACGACCCCGTTCCACGACGACGTGGCGTGGATGACCCTGGCCCTCCAGCGCTACGACGTTCACGACCGGCGCATCGACCGCCTCACGCGGCGGCTGCACGACGCGATCGACCCCGCGGTGGGGGCGCTGCCATGGGCGATCGACAGCTCCCTCTACAACGCCCCCGCGAACGGACCCGCGGCGATCGCCCTGGCGTGGTCCGCCCATCGCGGCGCGGCGGTCGACCTCGACGCGTGGGTCGCCGTGACGCTCGACGACCCGGCGACGGGGCTGGTGCGCGACGGCGTCGAGCACGGCGTCGTCCGGTCCGAGCTTTGGACGTACAACCAGGGCGTCGCGATCGGCTCCGCCCTCGCGCTGGCCGAGGGCGCCCCCGATGCCGACGCACGGGACGCCCACGAGGCGCGCGCGGCCGCGATCGTGCGGGCCGTGGCCCGCTGGTGCGCGGCCGACGACGGGCTGTTCCCCGCCGCCGGAGGCGGAGACGGCGGCCTCTTCGCCGGCATTCTGGCCCGCTATCTGGCGGAGGCGGCCGTGTGGTTCCGGGCGCACGCGGCCGACGACGACCACCTCGAGGTGGCCGCCACTGCGGCCGGGCTCGTGCGTCGCAATGCGGACGCGCTCTCGGAGGGGCGCGCGGACGGCCTGTTCCCGGCCGATCCCCGCCGCCCCGCGAGGGCGACGGGCGACGACCTCGACCTCTCGGTGCAGCTCGGCGCGTGGATCACGCTCGAGGCCGCGGTCGACCTCGAGCGCGCGGTCACCAGCTGACCGGCAGCGCCTTGCCCTCCTCGTACCCCGCCGCCGACTGCAGGCCGACGCGGGCGCGCTCGTGGAACTCCGCGACCGAGGCCGCACCGGCGTAGGTGAACGAGGAGCGCACGCCCGAGGTGATCATGTCGAGAAGGTCCTCGAGTCCCGGCCGCTGGGGGTCGAGGTAGATGCGCGACGACGAGATGCCCTCGGCGAAGAGCTCCTTGCGCGCGCGCTCGAAGGGATCCAGACGCCCGAAGCGCCCCTGCACCGCTTTGGTGGAGGCCATGCCCCACGATTCCTTGTAGAGCAGACCCGCGTCGTCGGTGCGCAGGAGCCCGGGGGCCTCGATCGTGCCCGCGAACCACGAGCCGATCATGACGGATGCCGCGCCCGCGGCCAGGGCGAGGGCCACGTCGCGCGGGTAGCGCACGCCGCCGTCCGCCCAGACGTGCGCGCCGGCGGCGCGGGCCGCCTCCGCGGTCTCGAGCACCGCCGAGAACTGGGGCCGCCCGACCGCGGTCATCATGCGGGTCGTGCACATCGCGCCCGGCCCCACGCCGACCTTGAGGATCGACGCCCCGGCGTCGGTCAGATCCTGCACGCCCTCGGCGGTGACGACATTGCCCGCGGCGATCGGGATGCCGAGATCCAGGGCCGCGACCTCGCGCAGCGCGCGCAGCATCTGCGCTTGGTGGCCGTGGGCGGTGTCGACGACGAGCACGTCCACGCCGGCGGTCGCGAGGGCCGACGCCTTTCCGGCCACATCACCGTTGACGCCCACCGCGGCGGCGACGATCAGGCGCCCGTGGGCGTCCGTCGCGGGACGGTAGACCGAGTCGCGCAGGGCGCTGCGCCCCGACAGGGTGCCGACGACGCGGTCGCCGTCCACCACCGCGACGATGTCGACCCCCGCCTCCTCGATGAGGGCGAAGACGGCGCGGGGGTCTCCGATGCGCTCGACCTCGACGACGGGTCCGTCGCCGCGCGCGATGTCGCCGAGCGTGGCGTCGGGGAGGGCGGTCGCCAGGCGACGGGCCGGCACGATGCCGCGGTACGCCGCGAGGTCGACGACACCGTCGTCGCGGATGTCGGCCACGACGATGCCGCGGCCCGCGACGGGAGGAAGCACCTGTCGGGCGTCGGCGACGGTCGCGGTCGGCGGCAGCACGAGCGGCGCGTCCCAGGCGACCGGCTGCGACTTGACCCACTCGACGGCCTCGATCAGCTGCGGCAGCGCCAGGTCCTGCGGGAGCACGCCCAGGCCTCCGCGCCGGGCGAGCGTCGCGGCCAGCCGGGTACCGGTGACCGAGTTCATGTTCGCGGACACGAGGGGGATCGTCGCCCCGCTCCCGTCACCGGGGGCGAGGTCGACGTCGAGACGACTGCGCACCTCCGAGTGGCGCGGGACGAGGAACACGTCCGAGTACGTCAGATCGACATCGGGCTGAGCGCCGGAGAACTCCATGGGATCCACTCCATCACAGACGTGAATGGCAAGTCCCCGAAGCCGCCCAGAAACCTCGGCTAGGCTGGCAGACGCGTTGGACGCTCGTCGTCTTCGACGGCGACGTCGGCGCATCCACAGGAATCTTCATCGAGGAAAGCAGGCGATCGACTGTGTCGAGCCAGGTGACGGGCGTCGGTACTTCGAGCGAGGGCGAGTTCGGCGCGAACGAGTGGCTCGTAGACGAACTCTACGAACAGTTCAAAGTCGACAAGCACTCCGTAGACAAGGCCTGGTGGCCGATCCTGGAGGCGTACCACCCGGTCGTCGACGGATCCTCGGCCGCCGCTCCCCCGCCCGCCGCGCCGACCTCGGCGCCGGCGTCCGAGCCCAAGCCGGTGACGGCGCCGATCCCGGTCGTCGGTCAGGCCCCCGTGGCCCGCACGACCGCCAAGCCCGCGAAGCCGCAGCCCATCCCGGCGCAGGCGCCGAACGCGGTCCCCTCGGCAGGCTCCGAGAGCACCGAAGAAGACCGCGTGACGGTTCTGAAGGGGATGCCGAAGGCCCTGGCATCCAACATGGACGACTCGCTCACGGTGCCCACCGCGACCAGCGTGCGCACCATCCCGGCGAAGCTGATGATCGACAACCGCATCGTCATCAACAACCACATGTCGCGCACGCGCGGCGGCAAGGTCAGCTTCACGCACCTCATCGGGTGGGCGCTCATCCAGGCGCTCAAGGAGTTCCCGAGCCAGAACGTCTACTACGCCGAGATCGACGGAAAGCCCTCGGTCGTGGCCCCCGCGCACGTGAACCTGGGCATCGCGATCGACATGCCCAAGCCCGACGGCTCGCGCGCCCTCCTCGTGCCCAGCATCAAGCGCGCCGACACGCTGACGTTCGGCGAGTTCCTCGCCTCCTACGAAGACCTCGTGCGCCGGGCGCGCGGCAACAAGCTGACCCCGGCCGACTTCCAGGGCACGACGGTCTCTCTGACCAACCCCGGCGGCATCGGCACGGTCCACTCCGTCCCGCGCCTCATGCGCGGACAGGGCGCGATCATCGGCGCCGGTGCGCTCGACTACCCCGCCGAGTTCATGGGCGCGAGCGAGAAGACGCTCAACGAGCTGGCCATCGGCAAGACCATCACCCTCACCAGCACCTACGACCACCGCGTCATCCAGGGTGCCGGCTCGGGCGAATTCCTCAAGAAGGTCCACGAGCTGCTCATCGGGCAGCGCGGCTTCTACGACGACATCTTCGCCGCCCTGCGCATCCCCTACGCGCCCATCCACTGGGCCGCCGACATCAGCGTCGACGTCTCCGAGCGCATCGACAAGAGCGCGCGCGTGCAGGAGCTCATCAACTCGTTCCGCGTGCGCGGCCACCTCATGGCCGACATCGACCCGCTCGAGTACGTGCAGCGCACGCACCCCGACCTCGAGATCGAACAGCACGGGCTCACCTTCTGGGATCTCGACCGCGAGTTCGTCACTAACGGCCTGGGTGGCAAGCGCGTCGCCAAGCTCCGCGACATCCTGGGTGTGCTGCGCGACTCGTACTGCCGCACGATGGGCATCGAGTACATGCACATCCAGGACCCCGCCCAGCGCCAGTGGTTCCAGCGCAACGTCGAGGTCAAGTACACCAAGCCCGGCCACGACGAGCAGCTGCGCATCCTGTCGAAGCTCAACCAGGCCGAGGCGTTCGAGACGTTCCTGCAGACGAAGTACGTCGGTCAGAAGCGATTCAGCCTCGAGGGCGGCGAGTCGCTCATCCCGCTGCTCGACCAGATCCTGCAGGGTGCCGCCTCGGCCGGCCTCGACGGGGCCGCGATCGGCATGGCGCACCGCGGTCGCCTGAACGTGCTGACCAACATCGCGGGCAAGACCTACGGTCACGTGTTCCGCGAGTTCGAGGGTGCCGTGGCCGTGGGCAGCAAGCGCGGCTCCGGCGATGTGAAGTACCACCTCGGCACCGAGGGCACGTTCGTCGGCGACGCCGGCGACGAGCTCCCCGTCTACCTGGCCGCCAACCCCTCGCACCTCGAGACGGTCGACGGCGTGCTCGAGGGCATCGTCCGCGCCAAGCAGGACCGCAAGCCCATCGGCACCTTCTCGTGGCTGCCCATCCTCGTGCACGGCGACGCCGCGTTCGCCGGTCAGGGCGTGGTCGTCGAGACGCTGCAGATGTCGCAGCTGCGCGGGTACCGCACCGGCGGCACGATCCACGTCGTGGTCAACAACCAGGTCGGCTTCACCACGACGCCGACCGACGCCCGCACCTCGGTCTACGCGACCGACGTCGCCAAGACGATCCAGGCTCCGATCCTGCACGTCAACGGCGACGACCCCGAGGCCGTCGTGCGCGCCGCGGAGCTGGCGTTCCAGTACCGCGAGGAATTCCACCGCGACGTCGTGATCGACCTCGTCTGCTACCGCCGTCGCGGTCACAACGAGGGCGACGACCCGTCGATGACGCAGCCGCTCATGACCAACCTCATCGAGGCGAAGCGGTCGGTGCGTCGTCTGTACACCGAGTCCCTCGTCGGTCGCGGAGACATCACCGAAGACGAGTACGAGCAGGCGAAGCAGGACTTCCAGAACCGCCTCGAGGTCGCCTTCGCCGACACGCACGAGGCCGAGACCGGCACCAACCCCGTCGTGACCACCGACGCGGTCGACGAGCCCGCCGTCGGCGCTCCCGAGACCACCGGCGTCTCGCGCGAGGTCGTCCAGCACATCGGCGATGCGTTCGTGAACAAGCCCGACGGCTTCACGGTGCACACCAAGCTCCAGCAGCTGCTCGACAAGCGCCTCGACATGAGCCGCAACGGCAACATCGACTGGGCCTTCGGCGAGCTGCTCGCCTTCGGTTCTGTGCTGATGGAGGGGACTCCGGTCCGTCTCGCGGGTCAGGACTCGCGCCGCGGCACCTTCGTGCAGCGCCACGCGGTCCTGCACGATCGCGACAACGGTCAGGAGTGGTTGCCGCTGGCCAACCTCAGCGAGAACCAGGGCCGTTTCTGGGTCTACGACTCGCTGCTGAGCGAGTACGCCGCGATGGCGTTCGAGTACGGCTACTCGGTCGAGCGCTCCGACGCGCTCGTGCTGTGGGAAGCCCAGTTCGGCGACTTCGCCAACGGCGCCCAGTCGGTCATCGACGAGTTCATCTCGTCGGCCGACCAGAAGTGGGCGCAGCAGTCGAGCGTCGTGCTGCTGCTCCCCCACGGCTACGAGGGCCAGGGCCCCGACCACTCGTCGGCCCGCATCGAGCGGTACCTGCAGATGTGCGCGCAAGACAACATGATCGTCGCGCGCCCGTCTACCCCCGCGTCGTACTTCCACCTGCTGCGTCGTCAGGCGTACCAGCGTCCGCGCCGCCCGCTCGTGGTCTTCACCCCGAAGGCCATGCTGCGTCTGCGCGGAGCCACCAGCCCGGTCGAGGACTTCCTCGAGGGCCGCTTCGAGCCCGTGCTCGCCGACGACCGCGGTCTCGACGGCGCCGCCGTGAAGCGCGTCCTGCTGCACGCCGGCAAGATCCACTGGGACCTGCGGGCGGAGCTCGACAAGAACCCCAACCCCGAGATCGCCCTCGTGCGCCTGGAGCAGTACTACCCGGCGCCGATCGAGGAGCTCGCCCGAGTGCTGGCGCAGTACCCGAACGCCGAGCTGGTCTGGGTGCAGGACGAGCCCGAGAACCAGGGTGCATGGCCGTTCATCGCGCTCGAGGTGGCCGACCAGCTCGACCGTCCCGTGCGACGCATCAGCCGCGCGGCGGCGGCGTCGACGGCGACCGGCTCGCCGAAGGTCCACGCCAACGAGCACGCGGCGATCATGAAAGAAGCGCTCGCGCGCTGATCTCCCGCATTCCGAGGGGCTCGGTCGACGACAGTCGGCCGGGCCCTTCGGCGTTCAGGGCGAGGCAGCAGCGGCGCTCCGCGGCCGGGCCCCTCGGGGTGCGCGGCGGGGCTGGAGCAGCGGTCCACGACCGGGCCCCGCGGCACCCCTCGGCGTGCGCGGCGGGGCAGGAGAGCCCTTCTACCGGCGCCGGGCGGCGCCCCTCGCCCCCGTGTCAGGACGCGGGTGCCGCGAGCCCCAGAACGGATGCCAGGGCCGGTATCGCGTACGCCAGACTGCCGTCGAGCGCCTCGCCGGTGTGGCCCGCCCCCTCGACGATGTGCGTCAGCACCGTGAATCCGGCGGCCTTCGCGGCATCCGCGTTCGCCTGCTGACCGGGACCGTAGGTGGTGTCGGCACTGCCCCATGTGAAGATCGCGAGGTGATCGGTGTAGGTCCCGGGCGCCGCCGCGGCCATGATCACCGAGGGCTTGTTCGCCTGGAAGGCGTTGGCGTCACCGTTGTAGACGTCGGTCACGGTCTGGGCGACGTGCTCCGACCCGGGGAACTCGTTGCCCATGATGTCGAGCATCTGCCCCCAGGTGTCGGGGTGCTTCGTCCCGTACAGCGCCGCGCACGAGCCTCCGTTCGAGAAGCCCCCGATCGTCCAGTACCGGTGATCCTTCACGATGTTGAGGTTCGCTTCGGCCCACTGCGGCACGAGCTGGTTGATGTAGGTGGAGACGGCCCCGTACTTCGCGGAGTCCACGCACGCGGGGTCCCGATCCGGCGCCGTCAACTGGTCCACCACGATCGCGATCGGGGCGAGTCCCTTGTTCGCGGCGGCGAAGGTGTCGAGCGCCTTCGCAAGGGCGGTCGGATCGGGTGAGCCCGGCTGCCCCATCATGAACACCAGCAGCGGCAGAGCCGGCGGATTCGCGACCTGCGCCGCGGGCGGCAGGTAGAGCGAGGCGTCTCGCGCGGCGTACTGACCGGTGGGGATCTTGCTTCCCCCCGTCAGTGCGCTCACGGACCCCTTCGACGGCATTCCGGCCGGCGGCTCCCACGTCTGGTAAAGCGTCGACGGGTCGCCCGCGGTGTCACCGCGTTGCGGGAGCGACGCCGGGTCGAGAGCCTGCACCCCGAGGATCGCGGCCAGGTTGTGGGTGACGCCGTACGAGGCGTTGACCCCCAGCGCCCCGGCGAGGAGAGCCGCGACGACGGTGATCGCGCCGATCACGCGCCGGGGCCAGGGGCGGCGGCAGATGCCGACCACGCCGATGCCGACCGCGGCCGCAGCGCCCGTCGCCCACCAGATCGCGCCCGACGGGAGCGGCCCCTGGAACGTGTCCATCGCCTCGAGGATCTTCGCCACCACGAACATGACGACCGCGGCGGCCGCGGCGACCACCGCCGTGCGGATGAGTCGGCGGGGCGCCCACAGGAAGACGGCGACGACGCCGAGACCGGCGATCACCGCCGCCACCGGGAGGAAGGGCGAATCGATCAGCTCGAACGACAGCACGAACTTGTTCATCGACGCCCCTCCCACGCGGTCCTCGCCAGAGCGACCATCTCACGGCGTGACGCGTCGGGAAGGTAGGCACGGCCGACGGCGGCGCCGATCGCGGGCAGCTGCAGGGGGTCGCGGTAGGCGAGGGCCAGGGGACGGTACCTCGGGCGGAACTTGCCCTTGAAGCGGAACAGCGACGCGAAGCCGTACGCCGGTTCGAGCACCTCCGCGAGCCAGCGCAGCAGGGACCGCAGCGGAGCGGGATCCCCATCGACGGGCTCGTCGGGGTCGTCGGCCAGCGGTGCGCCGGAGAGGCTGAGGACGACGGCGCCCTCTTCCTGCAGTTCGAGGGCCGCCTTGGCGATGAGGAACTCCATCATGCCGTTGGGGCCGTCGGTGCGCCGACGCATGAAGTCCAGGGTCCACCCGGTGATCTCCCCGTCGGTCCAGCTGGGCATCCAGCTGGTGACCGCCTCGATGCGCTCGTCGGGGCCGACGGCCAGCAGGAGGCGCACGTCGCGGTCGCGGAGTTCGTCGAGCGAGCCGAGGGTGAAGCCCATCTCGGGCAGGGCGCGGTCCGCGACCCATTCCTCGTCGATGGCCACGACCTGCGACGCCTGGGCGACGGTGAGCTCGTGCCAGCGCGACCACACCGCGGTGTAGCCCTCCCTCTCGGCGCGGGTGAGCGGCTGACGCACCTTCTGCCAGCTCTTGCCCGCGAAGGTGAGGCCCGGCAGGTCCATCACGGTCTCCACCCCCACGGGGACGTGGCGCCACCCCAGCTCCACCAGGTCGTCGAGGGTCTCGGTGTGCACGCTGTAGAACGCCGGCGTCCATCCGTGCTCGACGCAGTAGTCGGTGAAGCCCCGCAGCGCCTCGGGCCGACGCCCCTCGGGAGCGAGCGGATCGGCGACGGCGAGGGCGACGTCACCCGCGAGACGGTAGGCCACAGCGCACTGGCGGTCGTCGGAGTACCAGTGACGGTTGCCCTCCCACGTGCCGAGGAAGCCGAGGGTGTCGCTGCCGCGGCGCAGGAGGTCGCGATAGAGCGCCTCGCCCCCGGCATCCGGCCGCCGCGCCCGACGGTACAGCCAGAGGATCGCGGCGACCACGATCGCCCAGAACAGCACGCCGATCCACTGGTAGGCGAACAGCGCGGGCCCGTGGTGGGGGAACGCGGTCCCTCCCCCGGGGTTGGTGAAGGCGGGCGGGAAGAAGCGGCGCAGGGTCAGTCCGAGCAGATCGAGCACCGACAGCTCTCGATCGAAGCTGCGCCTTCCGACGGACTCCACGACGAACAGCGTCGTCGCGCACGCCAGGAAGGCGAGCCCGACCACCGCGGCGACCGTCCGGGCCGCCGCGCGCGTGGCCCGCACCGTGAAGCGCGCCCGCGCCACCACGAGGGCGGCGGCCAGGGCGAGGGGGATCACGATGGATGCCAGGGCCCAGAGCACGTATTCCGCACCGCTGCCGTCGACCCAGGGGTCGATGCGCAGGCGCCCGTCGAGAAGGGAGACGATGGGCAGGATCGCCGAGGACACGAGCACGAAGAGCGCGACGGTCCAGGCCGAACGACGCCCCTGGCGCAGGCCCCAGGCGGCGACGAGCAGCAGCACGAGGGGCGTGATCGCGAGGAGCGCGGGTCCGGCGCCGCGGGTCATCAGCAGCGCGACCTGCTCGTCGCAGACCGACTGCGCCACGGAGCCGCACTTGCTGAGCAGTTCGTCGTCGTACTGCGTGTAGGCGTCGACCACGAGCGACAGCGGTCCTCGACCGCCGCCGCTGACGAGGGCGACGATCGGTCCGCTCCCGACGACGGCGACGAGCAGGGCGAGCAGGGTGCGCGTCTCGCGCGTCGAACTGCGGTGCCAGGAGCGGCGCTCCCGACCGCGCGCCAGGATCGCGCCGACCCCGAGTCCGATCACCGCGGCGGTCAGGCGGTACCAGGAGTCCGCGTCGCCCGCGTAGAGCGCGAACAGCGCCAACAGGGCGAAACCGACGAGTCGGAGACGGCGCCGCCACAGGGTCGGAGCGAGAGCCGACGCGGCCATCACCGCACCCGCGATGGGCGTCGTGGGATCGAGGACGGGAACCTCCGCGGCCACCACGGGCCGAAGGTCGGTGAGCGTCCACGCCGCCGCGTGCAGGCCGATGCCCACCGACAGCCCGGCCACCCCGAGCAGCAGCAGGAGGAGCGCCGTCCGCCGCGATCCCAGCAGCCGTTCCGCGTAGGCCAGCACGGTGAGCGCCAGCAGCACCGACGACGCGGCGTCCACCGGGGAGTCGGGGACCGCGAGGGCCGTCAGCAGCGTCCACCACCGTCCGCTCGCGAACGTCGCGAGGGGTCCGGCCCCCCACACCGACGCGTCCTCTCCCCACAGCGCCCCGGTCGCGGCCGCGGCGGCGATCACGACCACGGCCGTGGCGAGCGCGACGGGGTTCTCGCGCGTGTAGCGACGCAGGATCGAGCGCAGCGCGTCGAGGCGCGTCGGCTCGGACCGAACCGGGGAGGTGGGGGGTGCGTCGGACATCGGCGGAATCGTACGGCGGGATCCTATGAACGACGGTCAGTACCAGATGTCGAGCAACGGCGTCATCGCCGGGGCGAACGCCGCGTCGATCGCCGCGATCGCACCGGCGTCGCCGCGGACGAGTCCGGCCGCGGCGAGCTCGGAGGCCCGGACCCCGCCCAGCAGAAGCGAGCCGAGGGCCCCGACCGTGAGCTGCACATCGACCGGCGCGTCCGCGTCCGCCGGGGAGACGACCGCTTCTCGCGCCTCGTCGATGCGCACGGCCCACGTGCCGTCGGCGAATCCGAGCGGGTCGTCGACGCGCACGATCGCGTCGAGGGGGGCCGCATAGGCCCGTGACGACAGGGCGCCGGCCACGTCGAGCACGCGCAGCCAGTGGTGGTCGGTGAGCGTGGCGGTCACCGCGCGGCGGTCGGAGACCATCCATTGCACGGGCGGCACCGGTGCCTGCAACCAGGCCTTCACCGTGCCCACCAGGTCGTGCTCGATCGCGAAGCGCCACAGCGCCGCGTATGCGTCGTCGCCGTCGGCGAAGAGGCTCCGCACGTTCAGGACGTGGGAGGAGTAGTCGTCGTTCTCGTCGAGGGTGTAGATCAGGATGCCGCGCTCGACCCCATCGACGTCGCGGTAGACGACCGCGCGCACCTTCTCGGCTTCCTTGTCGCCGGGCGCCGCACCGGCGATCGCGCGCCACCGCCCATCCCACCCGGGGACCGCCCCGGGCCGTGAGACCCGCACGCGCTCGTGGATCGCGCGCACGTGCGCCACGACCGCGTCGCGGGGCACGAAGTCGAGCCGACCGGGCGTCGCCGGGCCCGTCCACCGCGCGCGACGGGTGTCGACCACCACGT
Organism: Microbacterium sp. BWR-S6Y; assembly: GCF_041379845.1. NCBI lineage: Bacteria > Bacillati > Actinomycetota > Actinomycetes > Micrococcales > Microbacteriaceae > Microbacterium > Microbacterium sp. BWR-S6Y. Next base: position 125,438 of record NZ_JBFECV010000002.1, on the reverse strand, counting down.
CCGACGCCCACGCGGCCGGGGAGAAGCCCCAGCGACCGTAGATCGTCGCCTCGGTGACGGTCAGGCCCGCCAGCGCGAAACCGGCGTCGGCGGCCGTGCGCAGCTCTCCCCCGATCATCGCCCGGGCGATGCCGCGGCGACGGTGGGTGGGGGCGACGGTGACGGCGCTGATCGACCAGAGATCCGCCGTACGACCGGGCGACGTCGTCAGCGTCGACGCCCACGAGTCGATCGTGCCCACGGGCACCTCCGGCTCGCTCCCCGCCGCGTCGAAGACGCCGGTCAGCCGTCGCGTCCGCAGCGTCTTGCGCGCATGGGCGGCCTCATCGTCGGTCGACTCCCCGCCGAGGAAGCCCCGAGCGACGGCGCGCTGGAAGGGGCGGAAGCCCTCGCCGTCGGCGTCGATCCGGCGGTACTCCAGGCCGACGGCCGCCAGGTCGGCGGAGGAGGTCTGGTCGAGGGGCAGCGTCAGGGTGTCGAGGGATGCCATGACCCCAGCCTAGGGATCACCCCCGACACGCGTCAGGGGCAGCCGGCGGCGGCGGTCAGTGGGTCGACTGGATCGCGCGCAACCGCGAGAGCACCTGGTCGCGGAGCTCCTCGGGCGCCGTCTCCTTGCACGCACGCGCGACCACCTCGGTCAGCGTGCGGGCGACGTGCGCCTCGTCCTGGCATCCGGGGCAGTTCTCCAGATGCTCGCGGATGTCCTTCGCCTCGGTCTTGCAGACCTCGTTGCGCAGGTACTCCTCGAGGTCACGTCGCGCCTTGTCGCAGCCGCAGTCGCTCATTTCGTCTCTCCCGTCGCGGCCTGGATGCCGCGCTCTCTGGCGTAGTCCGACAGCAGGTCGCGCAGAAGGCGGCGTCCGCGGTGCAGACGGCTCATGACCGTGCCGATCGGGGTTTTCATGATGTCGGCGATCTCCTGGTAGGCGAAGCCCTCGACGTCGGCGAGGTACACCGCCATCCGGAAATCCTCGGGAATCGACTGCAGCGCGTCTTTGACGACGGATGCCGGCATGTGATCGATCGCTTCGGCCTCGGCCGAACGCGCACTGCTGGCGGTGGTGGACTCGGCTCCGCCGAGCTGCCAGTCCTCCAGGTCGTCGATCGCGCTCTGATAGGGCTCGCGCTGCTTCTTGCGATACGTGTTGATGTACGTGTTCGTCAGGATGCGGTACAGCCACGCCTTGAGGTTGGTCCCCTGCGTGAACGTCGCCCACGAGCCGAAGGCCTTCACGAAGGTCTCCTGCACGAGGTCGGCGGCGTCGGCGGGGTTGCGCGTCATGCGCATTGCCGCCGCGTACAGCTGATCCATGAAGGGCAGGGCCTGCTCTTCGAACTGTGCGCGGGGCTCCACCTCGAGCGGGCCGGCGTCTGCGGTGTCGTTCATCGCGCGCCAGTCTACGTCGCGTGTCCCGACGGCCACCGGGATGGCCGTCGCGGCGCGGTCGCGCTCCAGAAGTGCGGTCACGTGTCGTCCCCTTTCAGTAGAGTTGGAACCCATGACTCCGCTCGGGTATTCCCCTTCCGCCGCCACCCCCCGCGGTGCGTGGGACGCGCCCGTCGCGACCCGTCCCGTGGATGCCACGGTCACGGTGCCGGGATCGAAGTCGCTGACCAACCGCGAGCTCATCCTGGCGGCGATCGCCGACGGCCCCGGAACGCTGCACGCTCCGCTGCACTCCGACGACTCCGCCCGCATGATCGACGCGCTGCGGGCGCTCGGGGTCGACATCGAAGAGGTCGACACGGGCAGCGCCTTCGGACCCGATCTGCGCGTGACCCCGCCCGCCGCCTTCCATGGCGACACCGAGATCGACTGCGGACAGGCGGGCACCGTCATGCGCTTCATCGCGCCGCTGGCCGGTCTCGCCCGCGGAGACGTGCACGTCACCGCTCACGAGAGTGCGCTGCACCGTCCGATGGGGGCGATGATCCACGCCCTGCGCGACGTGGGCGTCGACATCGACGACGGGGGTCACTGGGCTCTGCCGTTCGCGGTTCGCGGCCACGGACACGTCCGCGGCGGCGAGGTCGAGATCGACGCCAGCCAGTCGAGCCAGTTCGTGTCTGGCCTGCTGCTCGCGGCGGCGCGGTTCGACGTCGGTCTGCACCTCCGTCACGTCGGCTCGCGCCTTCCGAGCATCCCCCACATCGACATGACCGTCGAGTCGCTCGCCCACCGGGCCGTGCACGTCGAGCGCCCCGCGGCCGGGGAGTGGATCGTGCCCGCGGGCCCCGTGCGCGCCAAAGACATCGCGATCGAGCCCGACCTGTCCAACGCCTCGCCGTTCCTCGCGGCGGCCATGGTCACCGGCGGCTCCGTCACGGTCACGGGCTGGCCGCTGCACAGCACCCAGCCCGGCGCGCTCCTGGTCGACATCCTCGCCGAGATGGGCGCGCGCGTCAGTCGGCGCGGCGGTGCCCTCACCGTGGCGGCGGGAGACGACGGCATCCTGGGCGTCGACCTCGACCTCTCGGCCGCCGGAGAGCTGGCCCCCACGCTCTTCGGTCTCGCAGCTTTCGCCGACGGTCCCACCACGCTGCACGGCATCGGCCACATCCGCGGTCACGAGACCGACCGCATCGCCGCCCTCGTGGGCGATCTGCGATCCCTCGGCGGCGAGGCGCACGAGCTCGACGACGGCATCCGCATCGTGCCGCGTCCGCTGCACGGCGGCGAGTGGAAGGCGCACCACGATCACCGCCTCGCCACCACCGGGGCCCTGATCGGCCTGCGCGTGCCCGGCGTGCGGATCGACGACATCGGCACGACGGCGAAGACCCTCCCCCAGTTCGCGGCCCTCTGGCACGCGATGCTGGGCACGGACGCGGATGCCGCGGACTGACCCGTGAGCTGGCTCGACGACCCCGACGACGACGACGACCTCGAGTTCGACGAGTCGTCGATCAGGGTGCGCCCCAACCCCAAGGCGAACCGGCCGCGCACCAAGCGCCGTCCCGCCCACGCCGACGCGCGCATCGCGCGGGTGCTGGGTGTGGACCGCGGGCGCTACACGGTACTGGTCGACGAGGACGGTCCCGACGAGCGCCGCGTCCTCGCCACTCGCGCGAGAGAGCTGCGCAAGCAGCCGATCGTCAACGGCGACCGCGCGCGCGTCGTGGGAGACCTCTCGGGTGACGAGGGCACGCTGGGCCGCATCGTCGGCATCGAGGAGCGCACCTCCCTCCTGCGCCGCAGCGCCGACGACACCGATCAGGTCGAGCGCGTGATCGTCGCCAACGCCGATCAGATGCTGATCGTGGTGGCGGCGGCCGATCCCGAACCGCGCGAGCGTCTCGTCGACCGGTACCTGGTCGCGGCGCTCGATGCCGGCATCCGGCCCCTCCTCGTCGTCACGAAGACCGACCTCGCCGACCCGACGGAGTTCCTGTCGCACTTCGCCGGGATCGACCTGCGCGTGTTCACCAGCGCGCAGGGCGACATGCCCCTCGACGCGATCGGCGAGGCGCTCGCCGGTCACGCGACGGTGTTCGTCGGGCACTCCGGCGTCGGCAAATCGACTCTCGTGAACGCGCTCACCGGATCCGAGCGCGCGACCGGGCACGTCAACACCGTGACGGGACGCGGACGCCACACGTCCTCGTCGGCCGTGTCGTTGCGCTACCGCGGCCCGGCGGGGTCGGGATGGGTCATCGACACCCCGGGCGTCCGGTCGTTCGGTCTGGGCCACATCGATCCGGCGCACGTGCTCGGCGCGTTCACCGACCTGGCCGAGGTCGCCGAGGAGTGCCCGCGCGGGTGCACCCACCTCCCCGACGCCCCCGATTGCGCCATCATCGAGGCCGTCGAGTCCGGTCGGCTCGGCCCGGGTGCCGCCGCGCGCCTGGACTCGCTGCAGCGTCTGCTCACGACGTTCCAGGGCATCGAGCGTTCTAGGCTGGAGGGGTGACCAACCTCGACAAGGGCGACACCGCGCCCGATTTCACCCTTCTCGACCAGGATGAACACCCCGTCTCGCTGAGCGACTTCCGCGGACGCCGCGTGATCCTGTACTTCTACCCGGCGGCGCAGACGCCCGGCTGCACGACGCAGGCGTGCGACTTCCGCGACAGCCTCGCGTCGCTCCAGGGAGCCGGCTACACGGTGCTCGGCATCTCGCGCGACACCCCCGAGAAGCTGCGCGCGTTCCGCGACAGCGACGGCCTCACCTTCCCGCTGCTGAGCGACCCCGATCACTCCGTCCACGAGGCGTACGGCGCGTGGGGCGAGAAGCAGAACTACGGCAAGACCGTCACGGGCGTGCTGCGTTCGACGTTCGTCGTCGACGAGGACGGCTCGATCGTCGAGCCGCTGTACAACGTCAAGGCGACCGGACACGTCGCGCGGCTTCGCAAGACGCTTGGTCTCGCCGCCGCCTGACCTCCGCGTCCCCGGCCCCGCTGCGCACTGCCCGTGCCGGCGGGGCCTTCGCCGTGCGCCTCAGTCGTCGTCGCGACGTCGCGGAGCCGCGGCGCGCACCGCGAGCACGAGCAGCACGAGGCCGATCACGGCGGGGACGGCGATGAGGACCGCGATCCCCGGCGACGCCCACTCCCCCGTCACGGCGCCGATCGCCACCGACAGGATGAGCAGCTGCGTCACGATCCCGCCGGAGCGTCCGGCCGAGACGTCGCGTGCCGTCGCCACCCCGAAGGCGGCGACGATCGCTGCTCCGATCACGGTCAGCACGATGAGGGCGATCGAGCTGACCGCCGAGTCGGTGTCGCCCCCGACGAGGGCGACCACCTGCCAGCCCGCGAGGGCCAGGATGCCGAGGGCCTCGAGGCCGAGAAGAGCGGCGGCGGCCAGCCGAATGGGCATCCGAGAGCCTCCCGACGGGCGCTGCCGCGCCGTTACGATCCGGAAACCTGCCGGTTACCTCTTGATCAGGCGGAATCGCTATGGGAGCATGGAACAAGCCGTGTGCTCCCACAGCGAAGTGGGGCGAGCGTTCGCTCGCGTTCCCACCAGGGTACCGGACCCGAATCCCGGTGCCGAATCGTCGAAATTTCTGTTACAAGGAGCACCCCTATGGATTGGCGCGACAAAGCAGCCTGCCTGACCGTCGACCCCGAACTGTTCTTCCCCGTCGGCAACACCGGCCCCGCGGTCGACCAGATCGAGAAGGCCAAGTCGGTCTGCGCACGCTGCACCGTCACCGAGGTCTGCCTGCAGTACGCCCTCGAGTCCGGCCAGGATTCGGGCGTCTGGGGCGGCCTGAGCGAAGACGAGCGCCGCGCGCTCAAGCGCCGCGCCGCTCGCGCTCGCCGCGCGTCCTGACGCCGGATTCCGCGAAGACGCCCGCCCCCTCGGGGCGGGCGTCTTCGCGTTGAGGGCACCGGGTCCCGGTCACCCGGAGGATCGCACTCCGCGCCGCGGCCGCGCGACGCCCGGGACGACACCGGATGCCGCGCCCCCGCGCCTCAGGAGGCGGAGCCGCCGATGTAGCGCAGCGGGATCTCGATCGTGACCTCGGTTCCGCTGCCCATGAGCGTGTGCCAGTCGATGGTGCCGCCGAGCTCGCCCTGGATGAGCGTGCGCACGATCTGGGTGCCCAGACCGCGGCCGACCTGCCCTTCGGGAAGTCCCACGCCGGTGTCGCGCACGCTGACCTCGAGCATCTCCCCCGACCGTTCGGCGGCGATCTCGACGTCGCCCTCCTGGCCGGCGAGTCCGTGCTCGACGGCGTTGGTGACGAGTTCGGTGAGGGCGAGGGCGAGGGGCGTCGCGAACTGGCTCGGGAGCGTGCCGAACTGTCCGGTCGTCCGCGTGCGCGCGCGGGTGTTCGGCGCGGCGGCGACCTCGGCGACGAGCTTGAGAACGCGGGCGAAGACGTCGTCGAAGTCGACGTTCTGCGCGAGACCCTCCGACAGCGTGTCGTGCACGACGGCAATTGCCGAGACCCGTCGCATGGCCTGCGTGAGCGCGTCGCGCGCCTCGTCGGAGTGCGTGCGCCGCGCCTGGATGCGCAGGAGCGATGCCACCGTCTGCAGGTTGTTCTTCACCCGGTGGTGGATCTCGCGGATCGTCGCATCCTTGGTGATGAGCTCCTGCTCCTGGTGGCGGATCTCGGTGACGTCGCGGCTGAGCACGATCGCCCCGATCCGTGTGCCGCGATCGCGCAGCGGGATCGTGCGGAGCGAGACCTGCACTCCCCGCGCCTCCATGTCGGCGCGCCAGGGCGCGCGCCCGCTCACCACGACGGGGAGCGACTCGTCGACGTCCTGTCGCTTGGCGGGGAGGATGCGGGCCGTCACTTCAGCCAGGGACTCGCCCTCGAGCTCGTCGTCGAACCCCATGCGGTTGAACGCCGAGAGCGCGTTGGGGCTCGCGAAGGTGGTGATGCCGTCGACGTCGAGGCGGATGAGCCCGTCGGAGGCTCGCGGCGCTCCGCGGCGCGGAGCGGTGGGGGCGGCGAGGTCGGGGAACTCGGCCGACGAGATCATGCCGAACAGGTCGTCGGCGCAGTCGTTGAAGGTGATCTGCTGGCGCGAGGGCGTCCGCGTCTCGCCGAGGTTGGTGTGCCGGGTCAGCACGCCGACGGTCGTGACCGCGGCGCCCTCGCGCGACAGCTCGCGCACGATCGGCACCGCGCGCACGCGCGTGGGCGTCTCCTCGAACCAGTCGGGGGATGCCGAGTCGACGATGCGACCGCTCTGGAAGGCCTCGCGCACCTGGGTGCGCCACTGCGGGCGGACGCGGTCGCCGACGATGTCGCGGTAGAACAGGGTCGCCGCTCCGCCGGGTCGGGTGTGCGCGACGGCGACAAACGAGTCGTCGGGGGTCGGGACCCAGATGACGATGTCGGCGAAGGCGAGGTCGGCCAGCAGCTGTCCATCACCCGCGAGCCGGTGCAGCCACTCGACGTCGGCCTCGCTGGAGCGGCCCTGGGCGTAGACGAGTTCACTGAGTGTCGACACCCTCCCACCCTAGAGGCCGCCCCACCGCCTCCGTGCGCCCGGCGCCTCCTCACTCCGCTGTCGGGTGAACCGGCGGGTGAATATCAGAGAGGTTCGATGCGGGGGCGGGCGAAAGCGGAGGATCCGAAACCCCCCGTCGGAGCGGTCCTCGGACCCGCCCGCGAAAAATGCGCGTTCAGCGGGTGAACTCGTACCACCCCCGAAAGGGGGGACATAATGACCGGATGACCGACGATTCTTCACCCCTGGAGAGATTCGCCGAGCTCGACGACGTCGCCGCCGCCCTCGCCCTTCCGCCTGAGGAGGTTCTTGATCTCGTCCGTGAGGGACATCTGCGCGGCATGCGGGTCGGCTCACCCGGTCGCTGGCGCATCGACCTCGACAGCGTTGATGCGCATGTGGACGCGCGGGTGGAGGATGCCCGGCGCGCCGCACTGTGGCGGCAGTCGCAGGCCGCGAGCTTCCCCGAACTGTGGGGGCGCGGCGAGATCCGGCACGACGACTGAGACGGTTCCTCCCCATCTCACCCCGGCCCCACGCCCTCCACAGGTTCCCCATAATCGCCGTGGCGTAAGGGGGCACTCCCCTACTGTCGGCCGCACGTTGATCCGCACGATTCGATGCCGCCGGCCGGAGGGACCCCATGTCATTCGCAGCACCCGACCCCGACTCTCGTCCGCCGCGCTCGCGCCCGCGCGGCGAGGAGTACTTCGCCCGGCAGAAGACGTCGACCACGGAGCTTCCGCCACCAGAGGTCTTCGTCCGCAACATCGTCCGCGGCATCCTCGAGGTGCTCGCCGGGGTGCGCGAGGTCGAGCAGCTCGCGCGGTGGCTGTCAGAAGAGGTCTACCGCTCGCTCGTGACGCGCGCCAATCTCGCCGCCCGCGCCCGGAGCGCGCGCCGGGTGCCCGCCCGCCGCGACGTGCACGAGATCCGCGGCGTGCACATCTCCTCACCCGCAGACGGCGTGATCGAGGCCACCGTCACCGCTTCCGCCCGGGTGCGGACACGGGCCGTCGCCCTGCGCCTCGAGGGCATCGACGGCCGCTGGCGCGTGACGGCCCTGGGGCTGCTGTGACATCCGGGCCCGCGTGGTCACGGCACCCGCACGATACGCGGCGGATGGTTCGTCAGGGCCGCCAGGACGCCAGGAAGTTGCCGAGCCTCTCGATCGCGTCGCTGATGACGCGAGCCTCGGGCAGGGTCACGATGCGCACGTGATCGGTCGCCGGCCAGTTGAAGCCCGAGCCCTGTACGAGCAGCACGTGCTCGGCGAGCAGGAAGTCGCGCACGAACTGCGCGTCGTCGGGGATCTCGTAGACCTCGGGGTCGAAGCGAGGGAACGCGTAGAGCGCCCCCCGGGGCATGACGCACGACACCCCGGGAATGGCCTCCAGCCCCTGCCAGGCGGCATCCCTCTGCTCGTGCAGGCGACCGGTGGGGGCGACGAGCGCGTTGATGGACTGCACTCCCGACAGCGCCGCCTGCACCGCGAACTGGGCCGGCACGTTGGGGCACAGGCGGGTGGATGCCAGCAGGTTGATGCCGTGCAGGAAGCCCTGCGCGTGCTCCTTCGGGCCGGTGATCGCGAGCCATCCCGAGCGGTACCCGGCGACGCGATACGTCTTCGACAGCCCGTTGAAGGTCAGCACCAGCAGGTCGGGCGCGACCGTGGCCATGGGGATGTGGACGGCGTCGTCGAAGAGGATGCGGTCGTAGATCTCGTCGGCGAGGACGAGCAGCGAGTTCTCGCGCGCGATCTCGGCGATCCCCTCGAGCACCTCGCGCGAGTACACCGCGCCGGTGGGGTTGTTGGGGTTGATGACGACGATCGCCTTGGTGCGGGGGGTGACCTTCGACCGGATGTCGTCGAGGTCGGGCTGCCACTCGCGCTGCTCGTCGCAGAGGTAGTGCACGGGCGTGCCGCCGCCGAGGCTGGTCATCGCCGTCCACAGCGGGTAGTCGGGGGCGGGGATGAGCACCTCGTCGCCCTCGTCGAGCAGGGCCTGCATCGTCATCGTGATCAGCTCGGACACCCCGTTGCCGAGGAAGACGTGATCGGGGTCGAGATGCGGGAACCCGGGCTCCTGCTCGTATCGCGAGACCACGGCGCGACGGGCCGACAGGATGCCGCGGCTGTCGCTGTAGCCGTGGGCGTTCGGCACCGACGCGATCATGTCGCGCACGATCTGGTGCGGCGCCTCGAACCCGAAGATCGCCGGATTGCCGGTGTTGAGCTTGAGGATCGAGTGCCCCTCGGCCTCGAGTCGGTCGGCCTCGACGAGGGCCTCCCCGCGGATCTCGTAGAGGACGTCTTTCAGCTTGGACGACTGGTCGAGAGGGCGAAGCGGGCTCATCGGTTCAGGATATCCCCGCGCCGATCCGGCCAATCGACACCCGGTGGACCGCACCCTCCCCGCCCCGGGTGGCGCCGTCGTGCGGATGGCGCGGTCGACACGCCGCCATCGGGAGGCCCGGTCCGGCCTCTCGCGGCCGACCTCCGCACGACGGCCCGGCACGACGGCGCGGCCTGACCCCGGGTGCAGACGACGGATGCCGTGCCCCCACGCGGGGACACGGCATCCGGTATCTGTCGCTCTTACTTCTTCTTCGCGGCGCGACGGTCGGCGCGGTTGGACGCCTCGGGCTGCGCGGCGGCGTCGGTGCGCTGGCCGAAGGCACCGCGCGCGCCGGCCGGAGCGGCGTCGGTGGCGGGAGCCGACGGCTGCGCCTGACGGAGGCGGTTCGTCGCCGCCTGCTGCACCTGGCCGCGGTCGTTGCGCACCTCGACCTCGCCGGCGTCGTTCGCCGCGGAGTACTCCAGGCGCTGCGTCTCGACCGGGGTGGGGGTCAGGCCCTTCGCCTCGACCTGCGCCGCGGGCTCGCCCTCGACGCTGCGCACCTCGACCTCGAGGTTGTAGAGGAAGCCGACCGACTCCTCCTTGATCTGCCCCATCATCGACTGGAACATCTGGTAGCCCTCGCGCTGGTACTCGATCAGCGGGTCGCGCTGAGCCATCGCGCGCAGGCCGATGCCGTCCTTGAGGTAATCCATCTCGTAGAGGTGCTCGCGCCAGCGACGGTCGAGCACCTGGAGCACCACGCGACGCTCGAGCTCGCGCAGCGCCTGCTCGCCGAGGGCTTTCTCGCGGTTCTCGTAGGCGATCCGGGCGTCCGAGATGATCTCGCGCTTGAGACCGTCGGGGGTGATGCGGCCCTTGTTGCCACCGGCCTCGGCCACGACCTCATCGATCGTGACGCTCACCGGGTAGAGGGTCTTCAGCTCGGTCCACAGGGCGTCGAAGTCCCACGACTCGGTGTGGCCCGAGCCGGTGTGATCGTCGATCACGGCGGTGATGGCGTCTTCGATGAAGTGCTGCACGCGGTCGGCGATGTCGTCGCCCTGGAGCATGTGGCGACGGTCGGCGTAGATGGCCTCGCGCTGGCGGTTGAGCACGTCGTCGTACTTGAGGACGTTCTTGCGCATCTCGGCGTTGCGGGCCTCGACCTGCGACTGCGCGCTCTTGATCGCGCGGGAGACCAGACCCGACTCGATCGCGACGTCGTCGGGGAAGTTGGTGCGCGCGAGAATCGCCTCGGCCGCGCCCGACTGGAACAGACGCATGAGGTCGTCGGTCAGCGACAGGTAGAAGCGGCTCTCGCCCGGGTCGCCCTGACGGCCGGAGCGACCGCGCAGCTGGTTGTCGATGCGGCGCGACTCGTGGCGCTCGGTGCCGAGCACGTAGAGACCCCCGGCCTCGGTGACCTTCGCCGCCTCTTCGGCGACGGTGTCGCGCATCGCCTGGTAGACCGAGTCCCACTCCGCCTCGTACGCCTCGGGCGTTTCGACCGGGTCGAGGTTCTTCGCCTTCATCTCCTGCACGGCGAGGAACTCCGCGTTGCCGCCGAGCATGATGTCGGTACCGCGACCGGCCATGTTGGTGGCGACCGTGACCGCGCCGAGGCGACCGGCGCGGGCGACGATCTCGGCCTCGCGCGCGTGGTTCTTCGCGTTGAGGACCTCGTGGCGCACGCCCTTCTTGGCGAGCAGGCGCGAGAGGTACTCGCTCTTCTCGACGCTCGTGGTGCCGACGAGGACCGGCTGGCCCTTCTCGTGGCGCTCGACGATGTCTTCGACGACCTGCGCGAACTTCGCGGTCTCGTTCTTGTAGACGAGGTCGGCCTGGTCCTTGCGGATCATCGGCTTGTTCGTCGGGATCGGGACGACGCCGAGCTTGTAGGTCGACATGAACTCGGCCGCCTCGGTCTCGGCGGTACCGGTCATGCCCGAGAGCTTGTCGTAGAGGCGGAAGTAGTTCTGCAGCGTGACGGTGGCGAGCGTCTGATTCTCGGCCTTGACCGGCACGTTCTCCTTGGCCTCGATGGCCTGGTGGATGCCCTCGTTGTAGCGGCGACCGACCAGGATGCGACCGGTGTGCTCGTCGACGATCATGACCTCGTCGTTCATCACGACGTAGTCGGTGTCGCGCTTGAACAGCGCGATCGCCTTGATCGAGTTGTTCAGGAACGAGATCAGCGGGGTGTTCGCCGACTCGTAGAGGTTGTCGATGCCGAGGTAGTCCTCGACCTTCTCGATGCCGGGCTCGAGCACGCCGATGGTGCGCTTCTTCTCGTCGACCTCGTAGTCGACCCCGGCCTCGAGGGTGCGAGCGAGCTTGGCGAACTCGGCGAACCAGCGGTTGGCCTCGCCCGACGCCGGACCCGAGATGATCAGCGGGGTGCGGGCCTCGTCGATGAGGATCGAGTCGACCTCGTCGACGATCGCGAAGAAGTGTCCGCGCTGCACGAGGTCTTCTTTGCGCCAGGCCATGTTGTCGCGCAGGTAGTCGAAGCCGAACTCGTTGTTCGTGCCGTAGCTGATGTCGGCCTCGTACTGCTCGCGGCGCACCTCGGGGGTCTGGCCCGCGACGACGGTGCCCGTCGTCATGCCGAGAGCGCGGTAGACGCGCCCCATGAGCTCGGACTGGTAGCTGGCGAGGAAGTCGTTCACCGTGATGACGTGGACGCCCTTGCCCGCGATCGCGTTGAGGTACGCCGGAAGAGCCGCGGTCAGGGTCTTGCCCTCACCGGTCTTCATCTCGGCGATGTTGCCCAGGTGCAGGGCGGCGCCGCCCATGATCTGCACGTCGTAGGGGCGCTGGCCGAGGGTGCGCTTGGCCGCCTCGCGGACGGCGGCGAAGGCCTCGGGCATGAGCTGGTCGAGCGTCTCGCCGGCGTCGTAGCGGGCACGCAGCTCGATGGTCTCGTTGCGCAGCTCGTCGTCGGTGAGCTGCTCGTAGTCCTCTTCGAGGGCGCCGGTCGCCTTCACGACGCCCTGTAGGCGGCGCAGGATGCGGCCTTCGCCGGCGCGCAGCAGTTTCTCGAGCGGATTTGCCACGAAGAATCTCCATCTGTCGGGTGCGGCGCCCGCGCGGACGCCGGCCTGCGAACAGGCATACGACCCTCATGCTATCCGTGTTACCCGTTCGTGACCTGCGAGGAGGCCGCAATCCGAAAGTCTCCGCGCGCGCCCGCAGCGAACACACGGCGACGCCCGCGAAACCGCCGCCTAGGATCGGTCCATGGCCGGTTTCTGGGGCAAGAGGAAGCGCGAAGAGCAGGATGCGGCGGACGCCGACCTGGCACGGCGGGCGGAGCTCGCGATCGTCGCCGCCGACGAGCGGGTGCGGCTCACCTCCGATGAGCTCGATTTCGCCCGCGCCGAGCTCGGCGACAAGGCGACGGAAGACCTCGCGGCGGCGCTCGACTCCGTTCGCACGCATCTGGCCGAGGCGTTCCAGCTGCATCAGCTGAACCACGACGAGATCCCCGACACCAAAGAAGAGCTGCGCACGCGCAACGCGCGCATCATCCAGCTGTCGGAGTGGGCCGAAGACCTCCTCGAAGAGCGCACCCAGGTGCTGCAGCCGAAGATCGACGCCGTGCGCCGCGCGCCCGAGACCCTGGCGCGCGTGCGCGCCGATCGCGAGCGCCTCGCCGCGCGAATCCCCGGCGCCCGCGAGGTCGTCGACCGCCTCTCCCGCCGCTACAGCGAATCCGCTCTCGCGCAGATCGGCGGCAATCCCGACGAGATCGAGCAGCTCCTCGACTTCGCGGTGCACACCGCGGGCGTCTCGGAGCGTCGCCGCGAGGCCGGCCAGCGAGAGCAGGCCTCCGTCGCCCTCGAGGCCGCGACCGAAGCGGTGCGTCGCGCCGAGTCCCTCCTCGATGCGGTCGACACGTTCGAGATCGAGGCGCTGCGCGCCGAATCCACGCTGGCCGCCGTCGTCGACGACTCGCGCAACGACCTGGTCGAGGCGCGGCAGGGCGCCCAGACGCCCGCCGTGACGACCGCGATGGCCGCGCTGCAACAGGCCCTGACCGCCCTGCCCGCCTCGGGGACGCGCAGCGACCCCTTCGCCGCGCTGTCGTCGCTGCGTCAGGCCAACGCCGCCCTCGACCTCGCGCGCGAGCGCGCCGCCCGTCCGGTGCCGTCGCAGGAGCAGGTCGAGCACGCCATCGACGACGCCGACCGACAGCTCGCGGTCGCCCGCGGACTGATCACCGGTCACCGCGGCTGGATCGGCGCCGATGCCCGCACCCGCTTCGTCGAGGCCGAGCGACTGCGCGCCGGCCTCCCGCTCGGACCGGTCGCGGAAGACCAGCGCGAGACGGCCCTCGCCACCGCGCGGCGCGCCGGGTCGTTGGCATCCGAGGCTCTGCAGATCGCCCAGCGCGACATCGAGCAGTCCCGCCCGAACGACTGGGGCGGCGACGGATACGGTCGCGGAGGCGGCTACGGCCGCGGAGGCGGCATGGGCGGCGGCAACATGGTCGGCGGAATGCTCGGCGGTCTCGTCATCGGCTCGCTGCTCGGCGACATCTTCGACGGCTGAGCCGCTCCCCCGTCACGACGACGCCCCCGGCCCATCGGCCGGGGGCGTCGCTTCATGCGTGCGTCAGGACGCCACCGACACCATCGGCGACGCCTGCGTCGTCAGCTCGATCACACCGTAGTCCCAGCCCTTGCGGCGGTACACGACGCTCGGGTGGTCGGTGCGGGCGTCGATGAACAGGAAGAAGTCGTGGCCGACGAGCTCCATGCGGTCGACGGCGTCTTCGACGGTCATCCACTCGGCCTCGAACTCCTTCTGCCGGATGACGACGGGGCAGTAGTCCTCTTCTTCGGCGACGTCGGCCTGCACCGGCACGGAACCGGTGGCGACGGCGCGGAGCACATCGACGGAGGCGGGCTCGACGTCGATGCCGGCGAGCTCGCCGGTCCCCTTCTCGAACTTCGCGCCGCGCGGGTGGTTGCGGGCGTCGACGCGCTTGTCCTTCGCGCGGCGGACCTGCTCCGAGATCTTGTCGACCGCGAGGTCGAGGGCCGCGAACTTGTCGGCATCGGTGGCCTCAGCGCGAACGACGGGACCCTTGCCGTCGAGCGTGAGTTCGACCGTGTCGTCCTCCATTCGACCGTTGCGATAGGAGCGATGCGTGACCTTGACCTCGAGGGTGTTCGCCCGGGGAGCCAGGTGCTCGATGCGGCTGACCTTCTCTTCGACCACCGAGCGGAAACGATCGGTGATCCCGACTCCCACGCCGACGATGTTGGTGTCCATCCGTGACCTCCTTGTTCCGGGTTCCGCCCGGTCTAAGGGCGGAACGTCCGTCGCCTTCAGTCATCCTTACGCTAGTGCCGCGACACGGCCGTGTCACGTGTCAATCACCTCCGGTTCACCTCCGAATCCGCCACGACGCGGCGTGTGCGCCAAAGTGACCGCGAGGACCCGGGTCGCGCCCGCCTCCATCAGCACACGCGCGACCTCGCGGATGGTGGCCCCGGTCGTGACCACGTCGTCGACGAGGACCACGGGGCGCCCGTCGACGGCGCGGGCGACGAACGCACCCCCGACGTTGCGCCGACGGGCGTCGCGGTCGAGCCCGCGCTGATCCCGCGGGGTCCGACGCAGCCGGACGAGCCGGCGATCGCGGTATCCGGCACGCCGCAGGATGAGTTCGACGGGTCGGAACCCCCGCCGCCGCATCGCGGCGCGCGTCGAGGGGACGGTCGTGACGAGGGCGTCGGCCGGCATCCCGCTCAGGAGCCCTCGCAGGGCAGGGGCGAGGGCGCGGGCGAGCGGGGTGCGTCCCTCTTCTTTCAGTGCCCGGATCACGCGGGCGGCCGCGCCCTCGAAGGCGATCGCGCTCGTGACCGACAACCCCGGCGCGAGCGGGCGACGGACGGGGACGGGAACGAGGGCGCCGCGGCATCCGTCGCACAGCTCGACATCGAGCGCCCCGCACCCCGCGCACGCGACGGGGAGCCAGAACGTGAGCGCGTCGCGCAGGGACGCGGCGACGATCGGACGCAGGTGCATGACCCGAGCCTCGCGCCTGCGCCGGCCCCGCGGGACGCGGATCGCCCTCCCGTGGAGGGGAACGGCGCTGGGGAGGAGGGGTCGGCTCAGTTGGTGGTGCCCTGCTGCGCCGCCAGCACGCGGATGCCGGAGGCCACGAGCGTCCACGAGCTGCCGCGCCGGCTGTACAGACGTCCCTGATCGTCGAGGACGCGGACGCTCGTGCTCCCCGCCGCAAGGGTGCGCGCCCCGTCGGGGGCGGTCGCCTCGGTGCCGCGGCCGCCGACGTTGAGCTCCCGCAGCCGACTGACGCCGTCGACGCTCACGAGCACGCCGATCGTGGTGTCGTCGAGCCAGGCCAGGTCGAACGCGCCCTGCTGGCTGAACGACAGCACGTGGGGAGGGCCGAGGTTGACCTCGCTCCCCTCGCGCTCGATACCGGCGACCCACACTTCGCGCACCCCGGAGACGGTGACGATCGCCGCCACGCGGGTGCCGTCTCGCGACACCTGCATCGAGACGATCTCGGAGGCGTCGGGCCACGCGTTGCCGACCTCTCGCGGCACGCCCTCGGGCGTGATCGCGCGCACCTGCGTGGGGGCGTTGGCCGGGACGCTCCAGATCTCGCCCTCCCCGTCGATCGAGGGGGCGATGAGCCCGGGCCTGTCGTCGAGCAGGAAGGTGCGGCCGTCGCTCAGGGCGCTCGCGACCGTGCCCTGCTGCGTGCGAACGGCGGCCAGGCTCCGATCGGCCTCGAGTTCGACCGCGGAGGGGGTCAGCGACTCCACGGCGTCGGAGAGGCCGTCGATCGGTTCCACCGTGTCACCGGCCAGTGCGCCGAAGACGCCGAGCGAGGTGAGCACGGCGGGCGAGGGATCCACGCGCGTCACGCGCACGGGAACCTCCGAGGCGGTGATCGGCGTCCCCTCCACCGTCATCTGCACGTCATTGATCCCCGCGGTGGACAGGCTGCGCACGAGCTGGGTCTGCATGCGGTCGAGCGTCGTCCGATCGAGGCTGAGGGCCGCGCGGGGCAGCTGCACCTGAGCGATCCCGTCGGACGACAGCGTCACCGACCGCCCCACGAGCGACAGCTCGTCGGGGAAGGCGCTGCGCACCGCGTTGGCGAGCCAGGCACTGGGTTGACCGTCGACGAGGGCGGTCGCCACCCGGCTCGCGACGAGGGGCCGTGGGAACCACCGCACGTCGGGGACGATGAAGCTGTACGTGGGATCGAAGTACGCCACGGATGCCGACTGGTAGACGGTCGGGAAGACCTCCTCGTACAGTACGACGCCGTCGGGGGCGGAGGTGATGCGCCACTGGTCGTCGACGCGGGCGAGGGTGAAACTCAGGGTCTCGGCCGAGCCCGCCGCCGTCGGCGTGTACGCGCCGTCGGCGTCGACCGACGCCACGGTGGTCACGGCGACGGCGACCGAGGTGCCGTCGGCGTTCGCGGTCGCGCGCCGGTCGGCGAGGCGGTCGATCGTCACGCGCGAGCGGGGATCCCACTGCGTCCCGGACGCCAGGAAGAGCTTGGCCGTGGCCCAGTCGTCGGCGGGACCGGAACCGGCACGCAGGAACCCCTCCACGATCTCGGCCGGGCTCGCGTCGTCCTGGGGGCCGTCGGGCACGAAGGCGAATGCCTGCGTGTCGTCGGCCTGCGGGCCGCGGCCCGGGTTGACGTAGCCCGAGGTCGGCAGGCCCGTGCAGGCGGCGAGCGCGAGCACGAGGGCCAGGCTCACGAGGGAGAGGGCGCGTCTCATGTCGTCCTCCGAACGCCGGGTCGGGTGGAGATGGGCTGCGTGAGGCCGAGAGCCTCGAGCGCCCCGCCCTGCTCGTCGTCGGGGACGAGGGGAAGGGGCGAGCCGGTCACGGGTCGTCCGTCGCGCGGCAGCGTGAGCACGAAGTTCGATCCGCGCCCCGGCTCCGACCACACCGCGAGGGTGCCCCCGTGCAGGCGGGCGTCGCCGAGGGCGATCGACAGTCCCAGACCGGTGCCGCCGATGGTGCGCACGCGGGACGGGTCGGCTCGCCAGAAGCGGTCGAACACGCGATCGACGTCCTCCGCCTTCATGCCCATGCCGAAGTCGCGCACCCCGAGGGAGACGGTGTCGCGGTCGCTGTCGACCGAGACGACGATCGGGCGCCCCTCGCCGTGCTCGATCGCGTTGCCCAGGAGGTTGCGCACGATGCGACGGATGCGCCGCGCGTCCATGTCGACCGGTGTGTAGCCGCCGGGGGCGACGAGGCGCACGTCGGAGCCGTGCCCCTCGGCCAGCTGCTCCATCGACTCGATCACGTCTTCGGCGAGGTGCGCGAGGCTGGTCGCCTCGCGCTCCAGCTGCACGGAGCCCGCGTCGTAGCGGCTGATCTCCAGCAGGTCGGTCAGAAGCACCTCGAAGCGCTGCACCTGCGTGTGCAGCAGCTCGGCGGCGCGACCGGTGACCGGGTCGAACTCCTCGCGCTGGTCGTTGATCATGTCGGCGGCGAGCTTGATGGTCGTCAGCGGCGTGCGCAGTTCGTGCGAGACGTCGGAGACGAAGCGCTGCTGCACGAGCGAGAGGTCGGCGAGCTCCTTGATCTGCGACTCGATGCTGTCGGCCATGGCGTTGAACGAGCGGTTCAGCGTCGCCAGTTCGTCTTCGCCGCGGACGGGGAGGCGCACCCCCAGGTCGCCCGCCGCGAGCTTCGCGCTGGTCTCGGCGGCATCCGCGATCGGGGTGGTCACCGACCTCAGCACGAACCAGGCGATCGCCCCGATCAGCACCACGAGCACGAGCCCGACCACCCACAGCAGCACCTGCACGAAGGCGAGCGTCTGCGAGGCGCTCGACAGGTCGTACCCCATGTAGAGCTCGTAGGAATCCACGCCGTCCTCGGCGGGGAAGCGCAGTTGATGACCCACCAGGATGCCGGGAACCTCGCGCCCGTTGTCGGAGGGCAGCGCGACCGACTGCCACCACTGCAGGTCGGGGCTCGACTGCACCTGGGTGCGCAGCGCGTCGGTGACGAGGCGGGACTCGAACGCGGGAGAGATGAACGGCTGGGGGGCCAGGGGCGACGGCGGGCCGATGCGGTAGAGGGCGATCAGATCGCTCGAGGACTGCTGCGACAGGCGCGTGGCGATGCCGTTCATGAGCGTCTGCGCGGCGGCCGGATCGGTCGAGTCCACGGCGGCGTCGAGCGTGGCCTGCGCCGCCGCGGTGGCCCGCTGCGCTTCGAGCAGCACCTGGTCTTTGCGGGCGGTGAAGAGCTCGTTCTGGATGACGAGAGCCATCGCGACGCAGGTGACCAGGATGGTCACGGCGGTGAGTGCCACCGTGATGAGGATCGTGCGGAAGCGCAGCGACCGCCGCCAGAGGGTCGCGAGACGGTCGCGGGTGCGGCGCCAGTCGCGCCAGCCGCCCACCCGCGGGGAGGGGGCGGTGCGCACCGCGCCCGTCATGAGGACCTCAGGCCACCGCGCCGGCGCGGTAGCCCACGCCGCGCACGGTGGTGACGATCCGCGGGTTGTCGGGGTCGGCCTCGATCTTGGCGCGCAGACGCTGCACGTGCACGTTCACCAGTCGGGTGTCGGCCTTGTAGTGGTAGCCCCAGACCTGTTCGAGGAGCATCTCGCGCGAGAAGACCTGCTGCGGCTTCTCGGCGAGGGCGACGAGCAGCTCGAACTCGAGCGGGGTGAGCGCGATGGGCGCATCGCCGCGACGCACCTCGTGCGCGGCGACGTCGACGACGAGATCGCCGATGCGGAGGGTCTCGTCGACCGGCGCCTGCACCGGTCGCAGTCGCGTGCGGATGCGGGCGACGAGCTCCTTCGGGTTGAAGGGCTTCATGATGTAGTCGTCGGCGCCCGACTCCAGGCCCTTGACCACGTCGGCGGTGTCGGTGCGCGCGGTCAGCATGATGATGGGAACGCCGGACTCGGCGCGCACGCGCGTGCAGATCTCGATGCCGTCGACCCCGGGGAGCATGAGATCGAGCAGGATGAGGTCGGGACGCTCGGTACGCCAGGCGTCGACGGCCTGCGCGCCGTCGGCGCAGAACACGGTGTCGAATCCCTCGGTGCGCAGCACGATGCCGATCATCTCGGCCAACGCGGTGTCGTCGTCGACAACCAGGATCCGTGAAGTCATTCGGGTGTACGTCTTCCGTCTCGAACCCGCTCGGGGACGGGTATGACGCCCCGGGTGGGGGCACGTCGTATCGAGAGTAGTCGACCTCCCTGCACGACAGGCGTGCGTGTCGGAGGTGTGTGACACGATGAGGGCACCGTCGCGTGAGGAGAGGGGCCCCACCATGACCGCGTCCGCGAGCTGGCGACCGGCGTCGCGTCCGGGGATCGTCCCCCTGCATCCGTACGGCTTCGGCACGATCCTGGGTCGCTCGTTCGTGGCCCTGCGGCACAACCCGAAGGTGCTGCTCGGGTTCGCCCTCATCGTGCAGGCCGTCGCCTACGTCGTGCTCACCGCGGCGGTCGGCGGCGTCGCGATCGCGAGCTTCTCGCGCCTCGACACCGTGCCCCCCGGCAGCGAGGACTACGACGCGATCCTGGCCGGCTCCGCCGTCATCACCGCCGTCACCGCCTTCGTCCTCGGCATCGCCACCGGGGCGCTGAGCGTGATCGTGCAAGGAGTGGTGGTCGCCGAGGTGGCGCACGCGGTCGTCGCCGAGAAGCCCACGCTCAAGGCCGTGTGGGCGCGCGTCAAGCCGGTCGTCTGGCGTCTGATCGGCTACAGCGCGCTGTATCTGCTGGCCACGCTGCTGGTGATCGGCGTGCTCGCGGGCATCGTCACGCTCCTCGTGATCAGCGTCCTCTGGGTGGGCGTCGTCGTGGGCGTGCTCGTCGTGCTGGCGCTCATCCCCCTGTACCTCTGGCTCACGCCGAAGCTGTTCCTCGTGCCGTCGGTGATCATCCTCGAGCGCGCCCCCCTCTTCCGGGCGATCGCGCGATCGTGGCAGCTGACGCGCGGTCGCTTCTGGTCGACGCTGGGCGTGGTCGTCATCATCTCCGTCGCCTTCAGCATCGTCGCGCAGGTCATCTCCGTGCCGTTCAGCCTCGTCGCGGGCATCATCCCCGGCATCCTCGCCCCCACCGGCGAAGATCCGACGGGGGCTCTCGTGGGCGTCATCGGTCTGCAGGTGGTGGGCCAGTTCGGCATCCTCCTGGTGCAGTGCATCGCCCTGGTGGTGCAGTCCACCTCGGCGGTGCTGGTGTACGTCGACGCGCGCATGCGCGTCGAGGCGCTCGACCACGACCTCACCGCCTACGTCGAACAGCGCGACGCGGGCGCCGCCGACCTCGCCGATCCGTACCTCGTGGGCGTGGGGCGAGTGGTGGAACGTCCTGCTCCGACGCCCGTCGGCGCTCCCCCCGCCTTCGCGGGCTACGCCGCCGGGCCGGGCGCGGGTGCGCCGGCGTACGGCGCGCCGCCGTACGCGACGCAGCCTCCTTACGGGACGCAGCAGTACGGGACGCAGCCGTACGGGGCTCAGCAATACGGGGCTCAGCCGTATGGGACGCCGCCGAGCGGGACGCAGCAGAACGGGGCTCAGCCGTACGGGACGCCCCCGGCTGCCGCGGCAGCTCCGGGCGCCCCCGCGCCGAGTGCCCCCGCTCCCGGGGAGACGACCCCGCCGCCCGCCGCGCCGACATCGAACCCCGTCTCCCCCACCGGAGCCGCCCCCGGCGGCGCCCCGGATGCCGCGACCGCCGATCCCGCGTCCGCTCCGGCCGCGGATGCCGCGTCGCCGTCCTCGCCGACGACCTGGGCGGCACCGGGATCGAACGGAGACGCGTGAACCTCGCCGCGCCGGCCGCCGCGTTCTCCCCCCTGCTGCCGGATCCCGATCAGGCGCGGGAGTGGGCCGAGAAGGAGCTCGCCGACCCCGCGTACCAGGCGGCGGAGCCCACCCTCATCGACCGCGCGTCCCGGGCCGTCGCCCGCTTCTTGAACGACCTCCTCGAGGTTCCCCAGACGGACGGGTGGGGTCCCGCCGTCCTCGTCGTCCTCGGCGTTCTGGTGGTCGCGGCGATCGTGGTCGGCATCCTGATCTGGGGACGCCCGCGGGCGAGCGTGCGTGCCGCGCCCGCCGCGCGCGCCCTGTTCGACGACGACGACACCCGGTCGGCCGACGAGTTGCGCGCCGAGGCCGAGGCGGCGGCGCAGCGCGACGCCTGGGACGACGCCGTGGTGCTGCGCTTCCGCGCCGTCGCGCGCGGGCTGTCGGAACGCGGCCTGGTCGACCCGCCTCCCGGGGCGACGGTGCGCGCGTTCGCACGCGCGGCCTCGGACGCCCTCCCCGCCCTGTCGGCGGGCCTCGAGACGGCCGCGACGACCTTCGACGACGTGCGCTACCTGCGTCGGCCGGGAACACGCGAGCGCTACGCGCTCACCGTCGATCTCGACGACGCCGCCGTCCGCGCACGCCCCGCGCCGGTGGGAACGACGTGAGCACCGTCGCCGTCGCCCGGCCCGCGTCGCGCGGCCGAGCGGCCCTCGGATGGGTCGTCCTCGTCGTGGGGCTGCTGCTGGTCGCGCTCGTGGGCGGTCTGTTCGTCTACGCCGGCTACACCCAGCGCGCCGTGCTCGATCCGGAGTCGGCCGGGCCGGACGGAACCCGTGCCGTCGTACGGATCCTCGAGCAGCAGGGCGTGCGCGTGGTCGTCGCGCGCGACCGCGACGCCGCGGAGCGCGCGCTGACCGGCTCCGACGCCACCCTCGTGATGCGCGATGCGCCCATGCTCTCCGACGACACGCTGCGCGGGATCGCGTCGACGGCCCGGCACGTCGTGCTCGTCGAGCCGCGCTCGCGCGCCCTCGACGTCCTCGTGAACGGATCGTCTCTGGGCGGCTTCGCCGACGACACGGCCGTGGCCGCCGCGTGCGAACTGGCCGCCGCCGCCAACGCCCGGACGGCACGGGTGGGCGAACTGATGGTGCCCGGAGACGGGGTGACCGGGTGCTTCCCCGTGAACGGGGAGTTCGGCCTGCTCTCCCTGAGCGACGGCGACCGCACCGTCACCGCCCTCGACGGCCTGAGTACGCTGACCAACAAGACCCTGCCCGACGACGGGGACGCCGCTCTGGCGCTGGGCGTGCTCGGCTCGTCCGAGACGCTCGTCTGGTACGTGCCGTCGCCCGCCGACGCCGATCCCGGCAGCGCGCCGCCCACGCTGAGCGAGCTCACTCCACCGTGGGTGACCCCCTCGATCGTGCTCCTACTGCTCGCCGCCCTCACCGCCGCCGTCTGGCGGGGCCGACGCTTCGGCCCCCTGGTGACCGAACGACTCCCGGTGACCGTGCGGGCGAACGAGACCACGGAGGGCCGCGCACGTCTGTACGCCGACGCACGCGACGCCCCGCACGCCCTCGACGAGCTCCGCCGCGCCGCGCGGGTGCGACTCGTGCGGCTCCTGGGTCTCGCGGGCCGCACCTCCCCCGCCGACGTCGCCGACGCCGTCGCCGAACGCCTGGGCGCCGATCGCGCCCGCGTGCGCGGCATCCTCGTCGACGACATCCCCCGCACCGATCGCGACCTCGTCGCCGCCGCCGACCGTCTGCGCGACCTCGAAGAGAGCGTGCGCGTCGCCGTCCGAACCGAAGGGACACCCCGATGACCGAGAATCCCGAGACCCCCGGCACCGCTCCCGCGCCCGGCTCGCCCCCGGCTCCGGCTCCGGCTCCGGCTCCGGCTCCGGCTCCGGCTCCGGCGACACCGTCGGACGCCGCGACATCGTCGACGCCCGACGCCTCGAACGCCGCGCGCACGGCCACCGGCACCGACCCGGACGAGCACGCGCGCCTGCGCGAGGCCATGCACCGCGTGCGCCTCGAGGTCGGCAAGGCCGTCGTGGGACAGGACGGCACGGTGACCGGCCTGCTCATCGCCCTCCTCTCGCGCGGACACGTGCTGCTCGAGGGCGTCCCCGGCGTCGCCAAGACCCTGCTCGTGCGCTCGTTCAGCCGCGCCCTCGGCCTCGACACGCACCGCGTGCAGTTCACGCCCGACCTCATGCCGGGCGACGTGACCGGATCCCTCGTCTACGACGCCCGCGCCGGCGGGTTCGAGTTCCGCGCCGGGCCCGTGTTCACCCACGTCCTGCTCGCCGACGAGATCAACCGCACGCCCCCGAAGACGCAGGCGGCGCTGCTCGAGGCGATGGAGGAGCGACAGGTCTCGTCCGACGGCGTGAGCCGACCGCTCCCCGACCCCTTCCTCGTCGCCGCGACGCAGAACCCCATCGAGCACGAGGGCACGTACACGCTGCCCGAGGCCCAGCTCGACCGCTTCCTGCTCAAGCTCGTGGTCGACCTTCCGGGGCGCGACGCCGAGGTCGACGTCCTGCGCCGCCACGCGCAGGGCTTCGATCCGCGCCGCCTCGACGACGCCGGCGTCACCCCGGCCGTCACGGCGGCCGAGATCCTCGCCGCGCAGCGCGCCGCGGCATCCGTCGCCGTCGCCGACGACGTGCTCGGCTACGTCGTCGATCTCGCCCGGGCGACGCGCCAGAGCCCCTCGGTGCTGCTCGGGGTGAGCCCGCGCGCGACGACGGGTCTGCTCGCCGCGGCCAAAGCGTGGGCCTGGCTCGGCGGATACCCGGCCATCACCCCCGACCACGTGCAGACGATGCTCGTCCCGGTCTGGCGTCACCGCATCCGGCTGCGCCCCGAGGCCGAGATCGAGGGCGTCTCGGTGGATGCCATCCTCACCTCGGTCCTGCAGCAGACGCGCGTCCCGATCTGATGGTCGTCACCGGCCGCCTCGCGCTCTTCGTCGCCCTCGGCGTCGCCCCCGTCGTGCTGTTGAGCACCGCGGGCGTCCCGGCGTGGGCCGCGGTGGGCGGGTGGGTGCTGCTCGCGGCGGCGTTCCTGTCGGTCGACGTCGCCCTGGCCGCCGACCCGCGGCGGGTCGAGATCACCCGCGTCCTGCCCGAGCGCGCCCTGCGCGACGAACCCGTCACGGGCGAGTTGCGCGTGCGCAACCTCGGCTCCCGGCTGCTGCGCGCCGTCGTGCGCGACGCCTGGCAGCCGACCGCGGGGGCGCCCGCCGACCGCGCCCGGGTGACGGTGCCGCCGGGCGAGCGCCGCGGAACCCCGCTGCCGCTCCTCCCCCGCCGGCGCGGCGAACTGCGCAGCGCGTTCGTCGTCGTGCGCTCCCTCGGACCTCTCGGACTGGCCGGCCGCCAGGCCGTGATCGACGCCCCGGGGCGCCTGCGCGTGCTGCCGCCGTTCACCTCGCGACGTCATCTCCCCTCGCGCCTCGCCCGTCTGCGCGAGCTCGACGGCAACACGACGCTGCAGGTGCGCGGACAGGGCACCGAGTTCGACAGCCTGCGCGAGTACGTGCGCGGCGACGACGTGCGCTCGATCGATTGGCGCGCGACCGCGCGCGCGGGCACGACCATGCTGCGCACCTGGCGCCCCGAGCGCGATCGGCACGTCGTCATCGTGATCGACACCGGCCGCACCGCCGCGGCGCGCGTCGGCGACGGCGTGAGGCTCGACGCGGCGATGGAGGCCGCCCTGCTGCTGTCGGTTCTCGCGGCGCGCGCGGGAGACCACGTTCACCTGATCATGTTCGACCGCGTGACGCGGGCGCGGGTCACCCGCGTCGACGGGACCCAGCTGCTGCCGGCGCTCGTGGACGCCATGACCCCCGTCGACCCGCAGCTGATCGACACCGACTGGGATGCCGCCTTCGCCCAGGTGCGCGGGCTGTCGGTGCGTCCCGCCCTGGTCGTGCTGCTGACGGCCGCCGACGATCCCGAGGCCGCGCGCGCGTTCCTCGCCGCGCTCCCCGCGGTGGCCGCGCGCTCGCGTCTGCTCGTGGCGACGGCGACCGACGGCCCCGGGGCCGTCCCCACCCACCGCGACGCCGCCGACGTCTACGCGGCCGCCGCGATCGAGCGCGCGCGTCACGACGCCGCCCGCGTGCGCGACGCCGTCGTGCGGGCGGGCGGCGACGCCGTGTCGGCCTCGGCCGACGACCTGCCGCCCCTCGTGGCCGACCGGTATCTCGCGCTGAAAGCCGCGGGACGGCTCTAGCACACCCAGCCCTCATGCAGCCCGAGACATACGTCGCGGCTTATCCTGGGGGGTACCCTTCCGGTCGTCAGCGTGTCCCCTCCGCGCGCGGCCTCGCCGTCTACGCACAGGATGCGGGAGCTCTCTTGCCAGGTAACGCCACCACGCACTTCGACGATGTGGCCCTCGTGTCGGTGGCGAGCGTCTTGCCCAGCCGCGTCACGACGTCGGATGACATCGAGGAGCGTCTGGCCCCGGCGCTGAAGCGCCTGAAGCTCAAGCCCGGCCTGCTGCGCCGCGTGGCGGGGGTCAACGAGCGCCGCAACTGGGCCGAGGGCGAATCGTCCGACGAGGCGACGATCGCCGCCGGCAAGCAGGCCCTGGCGGATGCCGGTGTCGACGCGAGCGAGATCGGGCTCATCATCAACACCTCGGTGACCCGCAAGCACCTGGAGCCGTCAGTGGCGGTGCGCCTGCACCACGGACTCGGCCTGCCGAGCTCCGCCATCAACTTCGACGTCGCGAACGCGTGCCTGGGGTTCATCAACGGCATGAGTCTGGCCGCCGGCATGATCCAGTCGGGGCAGGTGAAGTACGCCCTGATCGTCAACGGCGAGGACGCCGACGAGATCCAGGTCAACACCATCAACCGGCTCGTGCGGGACGACCTCGATCGCGACGCGTTCATGCAGGAGTTCGCCTCGCTCACCCTCGGCTCCGGAGCCGCCGCGGCCGTGCTGGGCCGGGCGAGCGACCACCCGGAGGGCCACCGCATCGTGGGCGGGGTGACGCGCGCGGCCACGCAGTTCTACGACCTGTGCGTGGGCAGCGTCGACGGCATGTTCACCGACGCCAAGGCGCTGCTCAAGGGCGGACTCGACCTCGTCGTCTCGGCCTGGAAAGAGGCCAAGGGCGAGTTCGACTGGACGGGAATGGACCGGTACGTCACGCACCAGGTCTCCTCGGTGCACACCAACGCGATCGTGCGCGCCGCCAAACTCGACCGCGACCGGGTTCCGGTCACCTACCCCGAGCTGGGCAACGTCGGTCCGGCATCCATCCCCATCACCCTGGCCGCCGAGCAGAAGACGCTGCGGCGGGGTGATCGCGTGCTGCTGATGGGAGTGGGCTCCGGCTTGAACACCGGCATGCTGGAGCTGGCCTGGTGAGCCACCCCCGCGTGACCGGAGCCCAGGCGACCCTCCCCCCGGTCGGGCTCCCCGGCCTCGACCCGTCGCTGTCGCGACTGGTGAGCGTCGACGGCGTCCTCGCCGACCGCGGAGCGTCGCGCCTGTGGCACGTGCTCGACACCGGCGACGCCCTCGCCGAGCGCGGCATCGAGCCGATCGGAACGATCGTCGCGGTCCACGGCAATCCCACGTGGTCGTACCTGTGGCGGGCGCTCGTGAACGCCTCGATCGTGCGCGCCGACGCGGGTCGTGCCGCCTGGCGCGTCGTCGCGGTCGATCAGCTCGAGATGGGCTTCTCGGAGCGCTCCGCGCTGCGCCGCACCCTGGCCCAGCGCATCGCCGACCTCGACGCCCTCGTGTCGGAGCTCGGCATCCGCGGTCCGATCGTGACCATCGGTCACGACTGGGGCGGACCCGTCTCGCTCGGCTGGGCGGTCGAGAACCGCGATCGCCTGGCCGCCGTGATCGCGCTGAACACCGCGGTGCACCATCCCGAGGGCGCCGACCTTCCGTTCGCGCTGCGCGTGGCCACCGCCCGCGGCATGCTCGCCGCCGGGACCACCGGCACGACCGCCTTCCTCGACGTCACTCTCGCTCTCGCCGACCTCGATCCCGAGGTGCGCGCCGCCTTCCGCGCGCCCTATGCGACCGTGGCCCGACGCCGCGGCATCGGCGGGTTCGTCGCCGACATCCCCGCGACGCCCGACCACGAGAGCACGCCCGCCCTGCATCGCCTGTCGGCGGGGCTGCGCGAGCTCGATGTGCCCGCCCTGCTGCTGCGCGGTCCGAGAGACCCCGTCTTCGGCGAGGACCACCTCGACGACCTCACCGAGCGCCTCCCCCACGCCGACGTGCACCGTTTCGAGGGCGCCGGCCACCTCATCGCCGAGGAACGCCCCTACGCCGACGTGGTGCTCGACTGGCTCGACGAGAAGGTCGTGGATGCCGCGGCGGCACCCGCGCGCTCGCGTCGCTCGTCCGCGAAGAAACGCACCGGCACCGTCACCGGCGCCGACGCCGCCCCCGCGGGACGCCTCTGGGACGCGCTCGACGCCCGCCGCGACGACGACGACACCGCGGTGATCGACATGACCACGATCTCCCGCGCGGGCGAGCCGCTGCGGGTGAGCTGGCGGGAGCTCTCGACGCGCGTCGACGAGATCGCCGCGGGCCTCGACGCCTTCGGCGTGCGCTCCGGCGACCGCGTCTCGCTGCTCGTGCAGCCCGGGCCGACGCTGACGGCCGCGCTGTACGCGTGCCTGCGCATCGGCGCCGTGGTCGTCGTGGCCGACCGGGGTCTCGGCATCCGGGGTCTGTCGCGCGCGGTGCGCGGCGCCGTCCCCGACGTCGTCATCGGCGAAGTCGCCGGTCTCGCCGCGGCGCGCGCGCTCGGCTGGCCCGGCCGCCGCATCTCGTCGGCGGCGCTCCCCGCCGCGACCTCTCGCGCGCTGGGCGTCGAGGCCAGTCTGTCCGACCTCGCCCGCGCCGGTCGTGGGCGTGCTCTCCCCGAGCCCCCCTCCGCCGACGCCGACGCGGCGGTGCTGTTCACCTCGGGCTCGACGGGCCCCGCGAAGGGCGTCGTATACACGCACGCGCAGCTCACCGCGCTGCGCGACACCCTCGCCGCCCACTTCGCGGTGACCGCCGACACGGGTCTGGTCACCGGGTTCGCGCCCTTCGCCCTGCTCGGCCCCGCACTCGGCACGCGCTCGGCGACGCCCGACATGGACGTCTCCGCGCCGCGCACGCTGACCGCCACCGCGGTCGCCGCGGCCGTGCGGGCATCCGACGCGAGGATCGTCTTCCTCTCCCCCGCCGCGGTCGCCAACGTCGTGGCCACGGCCGACCGGCTGACGGATGCCGACCGCTCGGCGCTCGCGCGCGTGCGGACGTTCCTGTCGACCGGGGCTCCGGTGGGCGTCGAGCTCCTGCGCGCGGCCCAGGCCCTCATGCCGAACGCCGTCGCGCACACGCCCTACGGCATGACCGAGTGCCTGCTCGTCGCCGATGTCACGCTCCCCGAGATCGAGGCCGCCGCGGGAGCGGGAGGCGATGGCGTGTGCGTCGGTCGCCCCCTCGGAACCGGCGAGGTGCGCATCTCCCCCCTCGACGCGTGGGGCCGCTCCGCCGACGAGACGACGACGGAGGCCGGAGTGACCGGCGAGATCGTCATCTCGGCGCCGCATCTCAAGCGCGGATACTTCCGCCTGCACCTGACCGACCGCGAGGCCCGCCGTGGTCTCCCCGCGCGCTGGCACCGCACGGGCGACGTCGGACACCTCGACGCCGAGGGTCGCCTCTGGGTCGAGGGCCGCCTCCCCCACGTCATCACCACCGCCGATCACCCGGTCACCCCGGTGGGGGTCGAGCAGGACGTCGAGACCGTCCCCGCCGTCGAGCGCGCCGCCGCCGTGGGAGTGGGACCGGTCGGACGACAGGTCGTCGTCGCCGTCGTCGAGACCGACGTCCGGCGCCCCGCCCTGGCATCCCCCGATCTCACCGACGCCGTCCGCGCGGCCACCGGTCAGCCCCTGGCCGCCGTGCTCGCGGTGCCGGCGCTGCCGACCGACATCCGCCACAACTCCAAGATCGACCGCTCCCGCGTCGCGGCGTGGGCCGAGCGGGTGCTCGCGGGCGAGAAGACCTCGGCACTGTGAAGGTCCTCGCCACCGGCACCTCCGGCTTCCTCGGTCGCGCCGTCGTCCGCGCCCTTCAGCAGGGCGGGCACGAGGTGCGCACCCTGCAGCGCCGCCCGTCGGGCGTCGACGGCGCCGAAGACCGCCTCGGTTCGGTGACGGATGCCGATGCCGTGGCATCCGCCCTCGACGGAGTAGACGGGGTCGTGCACCTCGCCGCGAAGGTCTCCCTCGCGGGAGATCCCGCGCAGTTCCGCGCGGTGAACGTCGAGGGCACGCGGACGCTCCTCGACGCGGCGGCCGCGCGGGGCGTCTCGCGGATCGTCCACGTGTCGTCGCCGTCGGTCGCGCACGCCGGACACGCCCTCGCGGGCGTCGGTGCCGAACCCGCCGACCCGCAGGCCGCGCACGGCGAATACGCCCGCACCAAGGCCGAGGCCGAGCTGCTCGCCCTCTCACGCGCCGGTGGGGCGACCGCGCTGGTCGCGATCCGCCCGCACCTGGTCTGGGGGCCGGGTGACACGCAGCTGATCGCGCGCGTCGTCGACCGCGCCCGGCGCGGCACCCTTCCGCTGCTCGACGGCGGTACGGCGCTCATCGACTCCACGTACGTCGACAACGCGGCATCCGGGATCGCCGCCGCCCTCGACCGGGTCGACGACGTCAGCGGCCGGGCGTACGTGCTGACGAACGGCGAGCCGCGTCCCGTGGGCGACCTGCTCGCCGGGATCTGCCGGGCATCGGGTGTGACGCCGCCGCGCTTCAGCGTGCCGGCGGGGCTCGCGAAGGCCGCGGGATCGCTCATCGAGCGGGTCTGGGCCGTGCGCCCGGGGCAGGACGAACCGCCCATGACGCGCTTCCTCGCCGAGCAGCTGTCGACGGCGCACTGGTTCGACCAGACCGAGATCCGCCGCGACCTGCGCTGGCGTCCCGCGGTGTCGATCGACGAGGGCCTGCGCCGACTGTCGCGCGCCTGAGCTCGCGCCATCCGACCGTTCGACGCCGCCGCCGGTCGCGCAAGACTCCTCCGCCCAGATCACACGATCGGCTCGAACGCACACGCTCCGAAGAGCGCCGAACGTGTGATCTCGGGCCGATCGTGTGATCTCGCGGTCGATCGACGCCGAGGAGCGCAGACGCTGAGCACGGCAGAAGGCCCGCCCCCGCAGAGGGGACGGGCCTTCCGGATGCCGCGACGACCGAGCCGCAGCGGACCTCGCTCAGACCAGGTCGAACCGGTCGAGCTCGGTGACCTTGCGCCAGGCGGCGACGAAGTCGCGCACGAACTTCTCCTTCGCGTCGTCGGAGGCGTAGACCTCGGCGAGCGCGCGCAGTTCGGAGTTCGACGAGAACACCAGGTCGACGCGCGTGCCGATGCCGACCTTCTCGCCCGAGCCGTCCTTCGTCCCCTCGAAGGCGTGCTTGCCGCTGTCGAGCGGCTTCCACGTCGTGCCGAGGTCGAGGAGGTTCGCGAAGACGTCGTTCGTGAGGGCCCCGGGGGTGTCGGTGAACACGCCCCAGTCGCTGCCGTCCCAGTTGGCGCCGATCGCGCGGAGGCCGCCGACGAGCACGGTCATCTCGGGAGCGGTGAGCGTGAGCAGGTTCGCCTTGTCGAGCAGCAGGAACTCCGCGGGAAGCCGCGCCTCGCGCGAGGCGTAGTTGCGGAAGCCGTCGGCGATCGGCTCGAGCCAGCGGAACGACTCGATCTCGGTCTGCTCCTGCGAGGCGTCGGTGCGGCCGGGGGTGAAGGGCACCTCGACCTCGACACCGCCGGCGAGGGCGGCCTGCTCCACGCCGGCGTTGCCGGCGAGCACGAGCAGGTCGGCGATCGACACCTTCTTCTCGCCCTGCGCGTCGAAGTCGGCCTTGACGCCCTCGAGCACCTGGAGCACGGATGCCAACTGCTCGGGGTTGTTGACCGTCCAGCTCTTCTGCGGCTCGAGGCGGATGCGCGCGCCGTTCACGCCGCCGCGCTTGTCGCTCCCGCGGAACG
The DNA here is from genome assembly GCF_041379845.1 of Microbacterium sp. BWR-S6Y. Taxonomy (NCBI): domain Bacteria; kingdom Bacillati; phylum Actinomycetota; class Actinomycetes; order Micrococcales; family Microbacteriaceae; genus Microbacterium; species Microbacterium sp. BWR-S6Y. The sequence continues at coordinate 94,307 of NZ_JBFECV010000002.1, read as the reverse complement.
TGGATGCCGCGGCCCAGGTCGTCGTGACGAGCTGCTGCACCGTGAGGCCGCTGTCGAGGATGCGCTGCTTGAGGGCGGCGGCATCCGCCTGATCGATCAGCGGGTGGTCGACGGCCGGAACGGGGTCCTGCCACACGAGCACCTCGGCGGGCACCTCGGAGCCGAGGTAGCGCTCGCGCGGGCCCATGTCGCGGTGGGTCAGCTTGAACCACGCGCGGGCGAAGGCGTCCTGGAACGCGGCCGGGTCCTCGGCGAAGCGACGGGAGATCTTCTCGTAGGCCGGGTCGACGCGCAGCGCCAGGTCGCTCGTGAGCATGCGGGGCTCGCGACGACCGTCGGAGTGCGCCTCGGGGACCATGTCGGCTCCCCCGCCGTTCTTCGGACGCCACTGGTGCGCCCCCGCGGGGCTCTGGAAGAGCTCCCACTCGTACGCGAAGAGGATGTGGAAGAACTCGTTGTCCCAGCGGGTCGGGTGGTAGGTCCAGGTGACCTCGAGCCCGCTCGTGATGGTGTCGTCGCCCTTGCCGGTGCCGTGGCTGTTCTTCCAGCCCAGGCCCTGGTCGTTGATGTCGGCGGCCTCGGGGTTGACGCCCACGTGCGAGTCGCTGGCCGCACCGTGCGTCTTGCCGAAGGTGTGGCCACCGGCGATGAGGGCCACGGTCTCCTCGTCGTTCATGGCCATGCGGCCGAACGTCTCACGGATGTCGTTGGCCGACAGCTGGGGGTCGGGGTTGCCGTTGGGTCCCTCGGGGTTGACGTAGATCAGCCCCATCTGCACCGCGGCGAGCGGGCGCTCGAGCTCGCGGTTGCCGCTGTAGCGCTCGTCGCCGAGCCACGTGGTCTCGGGGCCCCAGTACACGTCGTCGTCGGGCTCCCACACGTCGGTGCGTCCACCGGCGAAGCCGAAGGTCGGGAAGCCCATGTCCTCGAGCGCGACGTTTCCGGCGAGGATCATGAGGTCGGCCCACGAGATGGACTGTCCGTACTTCTTCTTGACGGGCCAGAGCAGACGGCGCGCCTTGTCGAGGTTGACGTTGTCGGGCCAGCTGTTCAGCGGGGCGAAGCGCTGCATGCCCGCGCCCGAGCCGCCGCGACCGTCGGTCACGCGGTAGGTGCCGGCGCTGTGCCAGGCCATGCGGATCATGAGGGGGCCGTAGTGGCCGAAGTCGGCGGGCCACCAGTCCTGCGAGGTCGTCATGACGGCCTGCAGGTCTTTCTTGACGGCGTCGAGGTCGAGCGCGTCGAAGGCGGCCTTGTAGTCGAAGCCCTCGTCGAGCGGGTCGCGCAGCGCGTTGTTCTTGGCGAGGATCTTCACGTTCAGGGACTCGGGCCACCACACGCGGTTGGCCGATCCCCGGGTCGGGTGCGGCAGGGCGCCGGCGGGCTCGCTGTCGGCGGGGGCCTCGCCCACCGGCAGTCGGTTGTCGTCGGGGGCGGCGCCGTCGTGGAAGACGGGGCATCCGTTCAGAGTGTCGCTCATCGGGATCCTCTCGGTTGTTCGGCTTCGGACTCGGCCCGACAGTCGGGGCACACGCCCCAGAACGTCACCTCGGCGGTTTCGATGAGGAAACCGCTCCCCTCCGGCACGTGCAGACACGGAGCCGAGCCGACGACGCAGTCGACGTCGTCGATGCGGCCGCAGCGCGTGCACACCACGTGGTGGTGGTTGTCGCCGACGCGCAGCTCGAACGTGCCGGAGTGCCCGGCCGGTTCGATGCGGCGCGCGAGACCCGCGTCGGCGAAGTCGCCGAGCGCGTTGTACACGGATTGCTTGCTCGTGCCGGCGAGGGTGCCGCTGACGCGTGCGAACACGTCGTCGGCGGTGGCGTGGGGCCGGTCGCGCAGGGCCTCGAGCACGGCGACGCGCGTCGCCGTGACCCGCAGACCCGCACCGCGGATGAGCGCATCCGCGGGGGCGTCCGGCTGACTGTCGAGCATGCGTCGAGCCTACCTATTTTTGAATGAATCAAAAATGACACGCCGGTGAAGGATCGGATCGGCCGCCCTGCCCGAGACGCAACGCAGGAGATCCTCGGTGATCGAGCACCGCACGGGCCCGCGGGCGACGGAACGGGGCAGAACTCCTGCGTCATGGCGCCGCCGTCGGAACCCCGCGGCCGCACCCGACTCCCTCGCCGCCCCGAAATCCCCGCGGCCGCACCCGACTCCCGCGCCGCCCCGAAATCCCCGCGGCAACCCCGGACTCCCGCGCGACACCCCCGGAGCGGCATCCGGATGCCGTCAGCCCGCCGTCAGCGTCGGGGTTCCCGCCTCGTACTCGGTGAGGTCTCCGGTCTCCCCCGCGCGCGCGGCGCGGCGCCCGACCCACAGCATGTAGAAGAGGAAGATCCCGAGTGCGGCGGCGCCGATCGCGATCTTCACCTGCCACGGCCACTCGCGCGGGGTCACGAAGCCCTCGACGAGGCCCGACAGCGCGAGCGCGAAGACGAGACCGACCGCCACGGTCGCCAACGACCGACCCGCCGCGGCCAGCGCGGCCGCCCGCGTGCGTCGTCCGGGCGCGACCCAGGCCCAGAAGATCTGCAGTCCCGCGGCGCCCGCGACGAAGATCGCGGTGAGCTCCAAAAGGCCGTGCGGGAGGATGAACTGGAAGAACACGTCGGCGCGGTCGAAGGCGATCATGATCGCCGCCGAGGTTCCGACCCCGACCGCGTTCTGCATGATGACCATGAGCGGCCAGAATCCCGTCACCCCGAACAGCACGCACTGCGCGGCGATCCAGGCGTTGTTCGTCCAGACCGTGCCGGCGAAGATCGCGTTCGGGTTCTCGCGGTAGTAGGAGACGAACTGGTCGTCGGCGTAGCGCTGCAGGTCGCTCTGCGCCCCGAGGGCCGCGACGGCCTGCGGGTCGCCCGAGATCCACAGCGCCACGAGGGTCGACACGAGGAGGAAGAAGACGGTCACGGCGAGCGTCATCCACCGCACGCGGTACAGCGCGGCGGGCAGCTGCAGCAGGAAGAAGCGCGGCAGCTGCTTCAGCACGTTCTCGCGCACGCCGGTCAGGCGCAGACGGGTGCGCGCGAGGAGGATCGAGACGTAGTCACCCTGGGGGGTGCGCCCGGCCGAGGTCTTGATGTCGGCCAGATCGGCGGATGCCGCCCGATAGCGCGTGACGAGCTCGTCGACCTCTTCGCCGCGCAGGCGCCGCCGGCGGCCGAGTTCGTCGAGCCGCTCCCACTCGCGGCGACGCGCGGCCGTGAGGGCGTCGAGGTCCATGTGGTCAACTGTACGCATGGCATCGCCTCCGACATCTTCTCCCGCGGTCGCTCTCGTCTTCACCGACGCCGACGAGACGCTCACCGGCGAGGCCGTCGCCCTCGACGTGCAGCCGGTCGGCTTCTTCCTGCGCGCGGTGGGCGCCCTCATCGACTTCGTGATCGGCGCGTTGCTGCTGCTCGGCGGCGGTCTGCTGATCGCGTTCCTCGCCGGACAGGGCTCCCTTCCGGAGTCGGCCCTGGGCATCGCCATCGTCACCCTGCTCGTGGTCGTGATGGTGGCCGTCCCGACCACCGTCGAGACCCTGTCGCGCGGGCGCAGTCTCGGCCGCCTCGCCGTCGGCGCCCGCATCGTGCGCACCGACGGGGGCGCGGCCGGGTTCCGCCAGGCCCTGATCCGCGCCCTCGTCGGCGTGCTGGAGATCTGGTCCACCTTCGGGGCGATCGCCGCGGTGATCGGCATGTTCACCCCGCGGGCGCAGCGCCTGGGCGACCTGCTCGCGGGGACCGCGAGCGAGCGCACGCGCACTCCGCGCCTGCCCGCCGAAGCCCCCGGCATCCCCCTCGGCCTCGAGGCCTGGGCGCAGGTCGCCGACGTCTCGCGCCTGCCCGACCGACTCGCCGCGCGTCTGTCGCAGTTCGTCCGCGGGGTCGACGCCCTCACCCCCGACGCCCGCGCGCGGGTCGCGGCCTCGCTCGCCGACGCGGTGCGCCCCTTCGTCTCGCCGCTGCCCCCCGTCGACGCCGAGAGTCTCGTGCGCGCGGTGTCGGCGGTGCGTCGCGACCGCGAGTACCGCGCGCTGATGCTCGAGAACGAGCGCGCCGCCGCCCTCACGGAGCGCGGCTGACCCGGATTTCCACGCCGGGCGCCCCTCGAGCGCGATCCGGCCGTCGGCGCGCGCAGATCACGACCCACCGCGCGGAACACCCCCGAACCCGCCGCGTCGCTCTCGCGCCACGCTCGCACCCCGGGCCGACGCGGGCCGGCTGGACGCGGGGCTCAGGCGCGCAGCGTCTCGTGCCGCACGACGACCCATCCCTTGGGGACGGACAGTCGATCGGCGTGGATCGCGCAGAGATCGTGCGCGTGCGGGTCGCCCGCGGGACCGAGGGGACCGAGGGCCGCCATCTGGTCGCCGTAGTCGTAGGTGAGGGTGCTCATCGCCTCGCGGGCGCATCCCACCTTCGAGCAGAGTCTGTCGCGCATCGCGGTCAGCCTACTCAGCACCTCCGACGCGGCGGCGACGCCGCGCCGGGTCCCGCCCACGACACCCCGGATGCCGCGCCCCCGGCCGCCGCGGTCCGCCCGGCACCCGCCGCGCGCGGCCCCTCCGCACCGCACCGGACGCGGGCCGGACGGCACGGCACCGGTCGGCGAACGTAGGATGGGCGGATGATGCGTCGTCGATCCCGCGAAGCGCGTCCGGTGGTCCGGCCGTCCCGCCACGGCCGACACGGTCGGGAGAATCGCAGCCCGGTCGTGCGCCCCCCGCTCCCGCCGATCGACACGCGGGTCGAGCGGTTCGACGTCGCCGTGGGCGCGGCGGCGGAGTTCCTGCGCTCCGCCTGGCCCGAACTGCGCGAGGTCTCGTTCGAGATCGGCATCATGCCCCCGGGCGCGGCGGACGGCATCCCGCGCTGGACGGTGCTGCGAGAGGAGAAGCGCATCATCCTCTATCGCGTCCCCATCGAGCGCCTCGGCCACCCGCATCACGACGACGACCTCCACCGGCGCATGATGATCGAGGGCGCCGTCTTCCGCGCGGCGGCCGAGTTCCTCGACCGCGACCCCTGGGACCTCGGGCCCGAGCGCTTCCGTTTCCTCTGAGCCCGCGTTCGCCGTCGAGCCGGACGCCGACGCGCGCATCATCGCTGTCCGACGGCGGCACCCGCCCCGCGACACCGCGGCGGCACCGCTCGAACGCCGGCTCGCGCCCGGCCGGCGGTACCCGCCCGCCCCGCCGGTTCCGCTACGGAAGAACCGTGACCGCCGAGGCGGCGGCATCCGCCGGCCACAGCGGGTACGACGCGAGCGCCCCCGCGGCCGCGTACGACACCGCGGCGCGCACCGGGACGTCCGCCTCGAGCCGGTACACGCCCGCCGCGACCGGCGCGGCCGCGCTGGCTCCCGCCGCGACCGGGATCGAGAGGGCGTCCCCGCCGTCGACCGGGGTGAGGGTCACGGTGGCGTCGCTCGGGGCGCCGGCGATCACGACCTGCGCACCGACGCCGGGGGCGACGGCGATCACGCCGGGCGACGAGAACGCGGGAGCGGGGGCATACCACGCGAAGTCCGCTCCCTCCCCGAAACCGGTGGTCGACCACGCCCCGCCCACGACGGGTGCGGTCGCCGAGATGTCGAGGGTGTAGGCCCCCGCGGCGACACCCGACAGATCGAGCGAGGTCGGCAGCCCCGCGGTGAGGGGCACCGACCGCGGCTCGGGCGCCGCGGCCGCGGCATCCAGGGGCACCATCGTCACGGTCGCCGTGGCGTCCGCCCCGGGGGCGAGGAGGCGCAGCACCGTTCCGGCCTGCCCCTCGCCCGTCGTCACCACCTGCACGCCGGGGATCACGAGGCGTTCGTCGGCCTGCGCCAGCGGGGCGACCTGATCGCTCCCCCCGGGCAGCAGCACGCGCGTGAGGCTCGTCTGCAGCGACGCGTGCACGGGAGCTCCGGATGCCACGACGCGCACGACCGGGCTCTCCTCGCCCAGCAGCAGCCCGGCCAGGGGCACGACGCGCCGCTCGCCCGGAGGCACGACGAGGTTGCTGCCGCCGGGCGGGTTCGACACGCCCTGCGCGCCGTAGACCGACAGCTGCACCGTGGCGGGCACCGTGCCGGGGTTGGCCAGCACGACGAGGTCGTTCGATCCCGTCGTCGACGCGCCGCCCACCAGCCACGACTCCGCGAGCGGAACGCGGCAGGCTGAGGCGGCGAAGCCCGTGAGGTCGTCCGACACCGCGGTCGCCGAGCCGGCGGCGGCGAGGGGGGTCTGCGTCCCGTCCCGCGGGGCGGCGCGCAGGGCTTCGGCGGCGCCGTCGTCTCCGTCGGTGGCGCCGGTCAGTGACGCGGTCGACGCGGAGGCGTCGGAGGGCCCGCTCACGACCTGCTGCGCCGCGGCAGCGCTGAGACTGTTGGCGGCGTCGGCGCTGCGGCCGAGCGCGAGCAGCGGACCGTCGCACGCGAGCACGGTGTCGGACGGCGCCGGCGTGGCCTGCACCCGCACCGGCTCGGCGGTGTACGCGGGCCAGGGCGCGGCGATACCGGCGACCGTGCCCACGACGGCCGCCGTGGCCACGGCCGCACCCGCGACGACGCGGGCGCTCGTGGCGGCGAAGCGGACGAGTCGACGATCGCTCATCGCGAACCTCCCGAGATCGGTCCGACGGTGCGGGGGGTGCGTCGGGCGACCCGGCGCGAGGCGGCGGTCGGCACCGCGAGCAGGAGCGCGACGAGCACGACCCCCAGCGAGGCGAGCATCACCAGGCGCTGCAGCCGCAACTGGTGGTCGTCCATCGGGGTGCGGGCGGCGATGTCGGTGTTGACGCGCCACAGGTCGCCGCGGGAGGTCGCCCCCACCGGGTCGAGCAGATCGCGCTGATCGAGCGAGGTCGCGGCCCCCAGGCGGGCGCCGCGGATGACGTCGTCCTCGCCCGCGGGAGCGGAGGCCATCAGCACGAACCCGATCCCCCGTTGCGCGAGACGCGCGACCACGTCGTCGGCAGACGGGGTGACGAGGTCGGCGGCGAGGGCCGCGAGCTCGTCGTCGGCGGGCGACGCGGCGGTGCGCGTGGCCTGCACGGTGCTCTGCCCCGAGAGGGTGGCGCTGTCTCCCCAGACGACGTCGACGCGCATGCCGTCGGCGCGCGGGTCGAGCACGATGGTGCCCACGTCGGTGGAGCCGCGCCCCTCCGCGGCGACGAAGGCCGGCAGGGTCGAGACGGGGCCGTTGGTCAGCACCGAGCGCCCGCTGTCGGCGGCGGCCGTCTGCGCGGTGAGGGCGGGGGCGACGGCGACGAGCAGGGCGGCGACCGCGACCAGGGCCGCGATCGGGCGCAGGACGCGCACCCGCTCGACGATCCCCGCGTCGAGGGCGATCACGGCGGAGCCGACGAGGCCGATCCACGCCAGGCTGAGACCCGATCCCGCCCACACGGTCACGGGGATCGCGTCGCGGAACGACACCGCGATCCCCACCGCGGCGAAAGCCGTCGCGAGGCCCGTGACCGCGATGACGAGCAGGGCGGATGCCGTCACCCAGCGGGGGGTGAGAACGGCGAGCAGTGCGAGCACGGCGAGAGGGGCGACCAGCAGCCCCACCCACCAGACGGGGCCGTCGAACACGCGGGCCCACCCGCCGGGGTCCGAGGTGGGGAAGCCCGCGGCCAGGAGGGCCCGACCGAACGGATCGGCCGTGGCCTCGGCGCCCTGGTACGGCAGGCCCGGGTCGGCCAGCAGTGCCCACGGGGTGCCGCGGCGCACCTGGGTCCACACCAGCGGCGCGAAGATCACGGCCGACGGCACGAGGAGCCACACCACGCGGGCGACGCCGCGACCCGCGACGAGGGCGACGACGATGAGGGCCGCCGACCACAGCACGATCACGACGGGCGCGAGCGATGGCGCGCAGGCGAGAACCGCGACCAGAAGGAGGGATGCCGCTCCGGCCGGCGCCCAGGAGCGGTGCGCGACGCTGGCGGCGAAGAACAGCCACGGCAGCAGCAGGTGCAGCAGCACGGCGGCGGGGCGCCCCTCCACGATCGCGGCGAGGAAGGTCGGCGCCAGTGCCCAGGCGACGGCGGCGACGATGCGCAGCAGCGACGACTCGGTCACCCGGGTGGCGGCGAACCAGCCGCCCAGAACGGCCAGGGGAAGGGCGAGCACCCACAGCACGACGAACGCGCGCGAGGGGTCGCCCGGCGAGAGGGTGCCGATCAGCGCGACCAGGGCCGAGAACGGGTCGGCGGGACCGACCAGGTCGAGGCCGAGGGGGCGGGAGCCCCACGCGGCGTCCTGCCAGAGTTGCGAGAGGTCGGCGCGCAGCGGCAGCAGCCCTCCCCCGCCCAGCACGGGCCACGCGAGCAGCGGGGCGAACAGGGCCGTCGACACGGCGAGGGCGCCGAGCACGGCCCACGCCCCACCGCCGACGAAGAAGCGCAGCTCGCTCCGCACGGGTGCGTCGGGGTCGGCCCCGTCGGCGTCCAGGCGCAACCGCATCTGCGTGCGCGAGATGCGCAGCGGGGCGATGCGTGACCAGCCCACGGTGCGCACCGCACGGATGCGACGGCGGGCACGGGCCACCGCGGCCGGGCGGAACATCACCAGCAGCGTCGCGCCCCACTCGGGCAGGACGCGGTACGGCATCTTCGTCACCAGGTGCATGACCGTGCGCCACAGTGCCAGCGGCAGGAACGACAGCCAGTGCAGCAGCACGCTCGCGGTGGGCGCGTACGCCAGTCGTCGGTGCAGCTGAGCCGTCCGGGTCGCGAAGGCGCGGCGTCGCGCGCGACGGCGGCCGCGGGCCATCGCGGCGACGCCGTCGCCGGCCACCGCGACGCGCGCCGCGGGGACGAGTGAGACGAGCGCACCGGCGAGTCGGGCGCGCACGCCCAGGTCGAGACCCTCGTCGGCGCCGCCGAGAGCGGGGTCGAGGCCGCCGAGAGCGGTCCAGGCCTCCCGCCGCACCAGCATGCCGCGCACGTCGGCGCCCAGCACGTCGGCGTCAGCGTCGTGCTGGCCCTGGTCGAGCTCTCCCGCGGCGAGTTCGACCGTGCCGCCGTAGCGGTTCATGCTCACGCCGAGCGAGACGATCTCGTCGCGGTCGTCCCACGACACCAGCTTCGGAGCCGCGATGACGAGGGTCGACGACAGTTCGAGCGCGCCGGCCAGCCGTACGAGCGCGTCGGGGTCGGGCGCGGTGTCTTGCGCGAGCAGCCACACGGCGTCGCCGGTCAGGCGCGGCGTGGCCAACGCGGTCGCGACGGCGAAGGGCGTTCCGGCGGGGGCGGTGATGACGCCCTCGGCTCCGGAGGCGGCGGCGACCTGGGTCAGGGCGGGGTCGGCGCCGCAGAGCACGATGGTCAGCGCGTCGACCGGACGGGTCTGGGCCGCGAGGGCTGCGAGCGTGCGCTGCAGATGGTTCGCGGCGGGGGTGCGTCCTTCGGGACGCACGACGAGGATGGCGTGTACACGGGCGGGCATGACCGGATCAGCCTAAGTCGGCTCCTCCGCGATCACGGACGCCGCGCCGTCGGGATGCCGATCGTTTGCCCGCGGGTCACCCGAGGGGAGAGGGCGAGTGCGGCTCAGGCGCGGCGCTTGAGCTTGCGGCGCTCGCGCTCGCTGAGACCGCCCCAGATCCCGAAGCGCTCGTCGTTCTGGAGGGCGTACTCGAGGCACTCGCTCTTGACGTCGCAGGAGGTGCAGATGCGCTTCGCGTCGCGCGTCGATCCGCCCTTCTCGGGGAAGAACGCCTCGGGGTCCGTCTGCGAGCACAGCGCATCGGTCTGCCACGCGAGGGTGTTCTCTTCGGCGGCGTCGATGTCGCGGCGTACGCCGGGAACACCGAGGTCGACCGGGTCTACGAACCAGTTGTCCGGGACACCGGACCGGTACTGCGACGTCGCCATATCGTCCTCCGCCTCGTTCAAGCCCCCATGACGCGGTTCCGCGTAGACATAATTACACCCGTGTGATTCGGATTGGTCAAGTCGCGGATCGTAAACCCTCAAGGGCGACGTGAACCTTTACGATGCCCCTCGGCGTGTCGCGGTCAGGCCCCCGGCATCGCGACGAACACCTCGCCGCGACCGTCGCTCGTCAGCGGGGACTCGTCGGGCGTCACCAGCGCGGCCCGACCGGGAGCGACGCTCACGCGCGCACCCGAGGCACCGGTGACGGTCGCCTCACCGGCGACGCCGAGCACGATCGCCAGGCCCCGCAGGTCGAGCGAGCCCGCCGCCCCGGCGGCCAGGTGGCCGAGCGCGAAGTCGGCGATCCCCGGCGCGAAGACCTCGGCGCCCTCTCCCACCGCGGTCGGCCGCAGGAACGGAGGCTCGGCCGGGCGGAAGTCGACCAGCGAGAGCAGCTCGTCCACGTCGATGTGCTTGGGGGTCAGCCCCCCGCGCAGGACGTTGTCGCTCGCGGCCATGATCTCCACCCCCAGGCCCGCCACGTAGGCGTGCAGCACGCCCGCGGGCACGAAGACGGCCTCGCCGCGGCGCAGCTCGACGAGGTTCATCAGCAGCGCCACCACGATCCCCGGGTCGGCCGGATATGCCGTGTGCAGCGAGCGGGTCAGGGCGAGCTCCGACGCGAACTCCCCCGGATCGGCGGATGCCGCGGCATCCACGATCTGCGTGATCGACGCGGCGTCGGCCTCGCCGAGGAGCCAGCCGATGCTCGCGCGCAGCGCGTCGGCGGCGTCGGGCGCCGAGAGGTGGGCGCGCAGGGTCTGCACCGCGGGGGCGTCGCCGAGGCGGTCCACCAGGGCGCGCGTGCGCTCGATGTCGCGCAGACCCGCGAGCGCGGTGAAGGTCTCGCTGAGCGCGACGATGACCTCGGGCTTGTGGTTGTCGTCCTTGTAATTGCGCTCGCCCGCGTCGCGCGGCACCCCCGCGGCCTCCTCGCGCGCGAAGCCCTCGACCGCCTGCGGCTTCGAGGGGTGCACCTGGATCGACAGCGGAGCGCCCGCGGCCAGCAGCTTCAGCAGGTACGGCAGCTTCGTCGGCACGCCCAGGTCGGCGGCCTCGGCGGGGAGCCACGCGTCGAGCGTGCGCTCTGTCCCGTCGTGGACCACGGCGGGCGAGCCCGGGTGATCGCCGAGCCACACCTCGGCCTCGGGCGCGCCGGTGGGTCGACGCCCCTCCAGGTCGGCGATGAGCGTGGGGCTTCCCCAGGCGTAGTCGCGGGGCGTGTTCGAGATCGGGATCAGCACGGCGTCAGCCTAGTGGTCGGCCCGGGCGGTTCCGGATGCCGCCCGGTAGCCTGAGACCACCATGGCGATGCACACGAACCACCCGGTGTCGGCGCTGCCGACCGCGCCCACGCGCGAGACGACCGGGCACCTGCTGCTGCGCGCCTGGTGCGTGTTCGTCCTCGTGCTCGCCCTGGGCGGCGTCGGCTTGGTCAACGCCGTCGGCCCGGTCGTCACGGCGGTCGTCGTCGTCGCCTCCGCCGTGGTCTCCGCGGTCGTCTGGCTCGTCACCCGCCCCCCGCTCGCGGTGCGACGCCTGCCGTGGCTGGCGTTCGGCTACCTCGCCTGGGCGACGGCGTCGATCGCGTGGAGCGCGTGGCCGGCGGCATCCGTGCTCACGGTCCTGCTGCTGCTGATCACGACGTTCCAGGGGCTGTTCGTCGGCGCGGTGCTCACTTGGCGCGACGTCGTGCGGGCCGTGGCGTCGGCCGCGAAATGGATCGTCGGGCTGTCCCTGCTGTTCGAGATCGTCGTGTCGGTGTTCGTGCGCGGCCCGATCCTCCCCGGGTTCGTGCTCCCCGACGAACGCATGGACCCCATCGTCTACTGGTCGCGCGACAACCTCTTCGACGGGGGCCGCATCCAGGGGGTCTTCGGAAACGCCAACCTCCTGGCCGCTGTCATGCTCGTGGCGATCATCGTGTTCGCCGTGCGCCTGGCCGCCGGGGCTCCCCGCCGCATCCTGCTCGTGGTGTGGATCGCGGTCGCCGCGTTCCTCTTCGTGCGGGCGGGTTCGGCCACCGCGTTCATCTCGGCCGCGTTCGTGGCGCTCGTGCTCGGCACCGTGCTCGTGATGCGCACGGCCCGACGCCCCGGCGAGCGCACGCGCTGGTACCTGCTGTACGCCGCGATCGGCCTGGGCGGGGGCGCCGCCCTCTGGTTCGGCCGCGACGCCCTCTTCGGCCTGCTGGGGCGCGGCGCGGATCTGACCGGCCGCGAGGGCATCTGGGCCGACGTGATCGCGCGCGCCACGGAGCATCCCGTGATCGGCTGGGGCTTCTCGACGCCGTGGATCGCCTCGGAGCCGCTGATCGACGGGTGGATCGTCGACCACGGCCAGACCGTCGTGCAGGCGCACAGCATGTGGCTCGACGCCTACCTGCAGCTCGGCGGCGTCGGCGTCGTCCTGCTCGCGCTGGTCTACCTGGCGTACGTGTGGCGCTCATGGTTCTTCGCCGTCGATCGCCCGCGCTGGGATCTTCGCGACGACCGCCCCCACTCCCCGCTCACCCTGCTGCCGACGCTCGTGGGCGCCCTCCTCGTCGTGCAGGGGCTCACCGAATCGGGCCCCCTGCTGCTGTGGGGCTGGATGTTCGTGGTCCTGTTCGGCGCGAAGATCAAGCAGACCCCGCTCGTGGGGGTCGGCCCCAGCGAGCAGAGCATCTCGATCGAGCGGTCCGAACTGCAGAGACCGACGCCGTGAGCGCGGAGCCCGACGCGCTCGGCTCCCGCCTGCTCCCCCTGCTGTCCTCGGCGGCCCTCGCCCGCGCGTTCACGCTGACGGTGTTCGCCACGGCCTTCGGCGGGTTCGCGATCACCGCCGTCGCGGGGGCGGTCACCCTCGCGACGATCGTCGCGGGCCTGTGCGCCCTCGGCCTCGCCATCCTCGTGGCCCGGCGCGACGAGATCGAACTCGTGCGCCTCGCTCCCACCACCCTCGTGCTGCTGGTGGTCTGGGCGGGCATCAGCGCCTTCTGGAGCGCGGCGCCGGCCACCGCCCTCGCCGGGTGGGCGCAGCTCGCCGGCCTCGCCATGCTCGCCGTCGTGATCGGTCACGTGCGCGACGCCCTGCAGACCGTGCGGGCCCTCGGCGACGTCCTGCGGTGGCTGCTGGGCATCTCCCTCGCCCTAGAGGTGCTCAGCGGCATCCTTCTCGACCTGCCCATCCCCTTCCTCGGGATCCAGGGGGCGATCGCCGAACTCGGACCGGTGCAGGGGCTCTTCGGCACGCGCAACGCCCTGGGGTTCGTGACCGTGATCGCCCTGATCACTTTCCTCGTGGAGTTCCGCACGCAGTCGGTCGGCTCCGGGGTGGCGATCGGGTCGGTGGTGCTCGGCGGGATCCTCGCGGCGCTCAGCGGGTCGCCCACGGTCATCGTCGTCGCCCTCGTCACGGCCGCCGCCTCGCTCGCGCTCTGGGGCGTGCGCCGGGTGTCGCCCGCGCGCCGCCGGGCGGTGCAGGTCGCCCTCGGGGTCGGCGTGGTGGTCGCGATCGCGGTCGCCTCCGCCGCCCGGGCTCCGCTGATCGCCGCCCTCGGCGCTGAGAACGACCTCGAGACCCGCACCCGGGTGTGGACGCGCGTGCTCGACGTCGCCGACATCCGCCCGGTGCAGGGTTTCGGCTTCTTCGGCGCGTGGGATCCCGACGCGATCCCCTTCACCCTGGTGAACCTCGCCGACGGCACGGTGAACGCCTCCGCTCTCAACGCCTACCTCGACGTGCTCCTGCAGCTGGGATGGGTGGGACTGCTGCTGTTCCTCGCCCTCGGCGGCCTCGCTCTCGCGCGGGGCTGGCTCGTGGCGGGAGAGCGCCGGTCCGTGGTGCATGCGTGGGCGCCGCTCACGCTCGTGGCCCTGCTGACGGTCTCGCTGTTCGAGAGCTTCACCCTCACCGGACCGGGGTGGCTGCTGCTGGCCCTGTGCGCCGTGCGGGCGGGGCAGTCGCGGTCGTGGCGCGAGCGCCTCGACCTGCGGACGACGGATGCCGCCCGCCCGGCCCCGACCACCGACGGTCCCGCGTCCGGCGAGTGACGCCGCCCGTCCCGGGCGCTCAGGGCGGTGCCGGTGACGGCGGGTAGACTGCGGGCGGCCCCGCCGAGGCCTCCGCGCCTGAGACGAAAGACCCCTTCGTGACGTACACCCTGCAGAACGCCGTGCTCCCGCTCGACCGCGATCCCGACCTTCTCCCCCTGTACGTCGACCCCGAGACGTGGTCGACCATCGACGAAGAGCCCGTCCGGGTCACCAACGTCGCCCAGCTGAGCAACATCCTCGACCGCACCCGCGCGCGCATCGTCGCCGGGCGCCGCGTGTCGTTCGGCACCTACTTCAACGCCTTCCCCGCCTCGTACTGGCAGCACTGGACGCCCGTGCGCCAGGTGCGCCTGACGGTGCGCACCTCGGGCGACGCGACGATCCTGGTCTACCGCTCCAACGGCGGCGGCACGAAGCAGCGCATCGAGACGCGCGAGGTGCGCGGAGACGCGACGTCGTCGTTCGACCTCGCGCTCGACCAGTACAGCGACGGCGGGTGGATCTGGTTCGACGTCGCCGCCGACCGCGCGGACGCGATGTTCGAGGGCGCGGAGTGGACCACCGAGCAGGAGCCCGTGCGCGGCGGCAAGGCCAGCATCGGCATCACCACCTACAACAAGCCCGACTACTGCGTCGAGACGCTGACCGCCCTGGCCGACGCCCCCGACGCGCTCGACGTGATCGACCGGGTCTTCCTCATCGACCAGGGCACCGACCTCGTCGCCGACCAGGACGGCTTCCCCGAGATCGCGGGGCGCCTCGGCGAGACCCTGCAGGTCGTGCGCCAGCCCAACCTCGGCGGCTCGGGCGGTTTCGCCCGCGCGATGGTCGAGACGCTCGGACGCTCCGGCAGCGACTTCGTTCAGCTCCTCGACGACGACGTGCGCATCGAGCCCGAGTCGATCCGCCGCTCGGTCGTCTTCGGCCGCTACGCGTCGGTGCCGACCATCGTGGGCGCGCACATGTTCGACCTCCTCGACCGGCCGAAGCTGCACGCATGGGCCGAGGTCGTCGACGACGCCCCGTTCATGTGGCGCGCGCTGTTCCAGGAGCGCCTCCCCCACGACTTCAGCGTCGCGAACCTGCGCCAGTCCCCCCTGCTGCACATGCGCCTCGACGCCGACTACAACGGCTGGTGGATGTGCCTCATCCCCACCAGCATCCTGCGCGAGATCGGGCTGTCGCTGCCCGCGTTCATCAAGTGGGACGACGCCGAGTTCTGCGTCCGGGCGCGGGATGCCGGCTACCCCACCGTGTCGATGCCGGGTGTCGCGCTGTGGCACGTGTCGTGGCTCGGCAAAGACGACTCGATCGACTGGCAGGCGTACTTCCACGCCCGCAACCGCATCGTCGCGGCCCTGCTGCACTCGCGCTCCCCCCAGGGCGGAACGCTCATCCGCCACAGCCGACGCGTCGACCTCAAGCACCTGATGATGATGCAGTACTACCCCGTGGAGCTGCGCCACCGCGCGCTGCGCGACATCCTCTCCGGCCCCGAGCACATGCGCGCCAACCTCGCCACCGCGATGCCCGCGGCCCGCGCCGTGGCCAAGAAGCACCCCGAGACGGTCGTCCACAAGGACTCCGGCGTCCCGCTGCGCTCCCGCCGCGGTCGGCAGGTGTTCAAGCGCATGAAGAAGCACCAGTTCGACAGCCCGACCGGCATCGCCCTGCGCACCTTCACCGCGCGCACCCTGCTCTCGCACTGGTTCCACACCCCGCGGCCCGAGAACGTCGAGCAGCCCGAGGTGGAGTTCGGCAAGGGCGATGCGCACTGGTGGCGCGTGCCCCTGTACGACAGCGCCCTCGTCAGCGCCGCCGACGGGTCGGGCAAGAACATCTACACGCGCGACCGGGCAATGTTCCGTCGCATGCTCGTCGACAGCTGGCGGCTGCACCGCCGGCTGCAGCGCGAGTGGCCCTCCCTCTCGCGTCGCTACCGCCGCGCCCTGCCCGACCTCGTGTCCGAGTCGCAGTGGCGCGCCACCTTCGAGGAGCGTTCCTGACCGTGGCATCCTTCGATCCGACGACCGCGACCATCGTCGTCGTCACCTACAACCGCACGCACCTGCTCACCCGCCTGCTCGAGAGCATCGAGCAGATGGACCCGGCGCCCGGTCACCTCGTCATCGTCGACAACGCCTCGACCGACGACACCACCGCCGTCGTGGAGTCCTTCCGCGACCGTCTGCCAACGACCCTCGTCTACCGCCGTCTCGAGACGAACACCGGTGGCTCCGGCGGGTTCAGCGAGGGCATGCGGGTGGCGTACGACCTCGGGTCCGAGTGGATCTGGCTGATGGACGACGACGTCGAGGTCGTCTCCGACGGTCTCGCGCGCATGGGGCACTGGGCCCCGCGCTTCCGCAGCATCCAGGGGCGCCGCTACGACTACGACGGCAGCGAGTTCTACTGGCAGTACCGCGTGGCCGAGTCGATGGCGATCCCCATCCCCTTCGCCCCGGCCGGTTTCGACTCCTCGGGCTACAAGCCGATGAACTCGGGATGCTTCGAGGGCATGTTCATCCACCGCGACATCGTCGCGAAGATCGGCCTGCCCGACCCCCGCTTCTTCATCTACTGGGACGACCAGCTCTACGGCTGGCTCGCCTCGCGCCAGACGCCGTCGGTCATCGTCGACGAGTTCGTGCTGCGGCGCACGCGCGAGATCAAGCAGTGGGACATGGGCATCCGCCACATGAACGCCTCGAGCGACGCCTACCGCTACTTCATCATGCGCAACCGCGCGTACCTGGCGAAGTACTACCGCGAGCTGGGCGTCTACCGCGCGCTGCCGTTCACCGCCGGCACGGCCCTCACCTTCGTCAAGGAGCTCATCCGTCTCCTCGTGGTCGAGCGCAAGCTGCGCGGCACGAGCCACCTGTTCCGGGGCCTGCGCGACGGACGGGCGATCTCCCGCGACGCCTCGTGGCGGCCGATGCCCCCGCTCGAGCCCGCTCGGCCCGTCGCCTGAACCCGGGCGCGTGAGCCCGGACGCCTGAGCCCGGGCGCGTGCACCCGGCACCTGCGGCGCGCGGGCTCGACGGCGGCCCGTGGCGGTCGGCGACGCCCGCGGTGGTGCGGGCGAGCGCTGGTCGACACCGCCCCCGCCCCGCGGCTCAGCCGGCGGCGTGGTCGGCGTTGTAGCGGTCGAGCACCTCGCCGATCGGAGCGTCGAGCGTCAACGCCCCCCGGTCCAGGTACAGTCCGCGCGTGCAGAACCGGCGCAGGTCCTTCTCGTTGTGGCTGACGAAGAACAGCGTGCGTCCGCTTGCGAGCAGCTCGTCGATGCGGCGGTAGCACTTCTCGCGGAACGCGCGGTCGCCCACCGCGAGCACCTCGTCGACGAGAAGGATCGGCTCGTCCAGCTGCGACACGACCGAGAACGCCAGGCGCACCTTCATGCCGTTGGAAAGGTGCTTGTAGGGCGTGTCGACGAAATCGCCGATCTCGGCGAAGGCGATCATCTCGTCGAACCGGCGCGCGACCTCGGCGCGCGGCATCCCGTGCAGTCCCGCCGTGAGGCGCACGTTCTCGCGCACCGTCAGATCGCCGACGAAACCGCCCGTGATCTCGATGAGCGGAGCGACCCCGCCCTCGACCGCGACGGTGCCCTCGTCGGGGAGCAGCACACCGGCGACGAGCTTGAGCAGCGTCGACTTGCCCTGGCCGTTGCGCCCGACCACACCGATGGACTCCCCCGGCTCCACGCGGAACGACACGTCGCGCAGCGCCCAGAACTCGTCGGGACGCGAGCGTCGCGCGGAGCCGGCGAACAGGTCCTTCAGGCTCCGGCTCCCGCGGCGGTTGCGGCGGAAGCGCACGCCGAGACCTTCGACCTCGATGGCGGGGCGCGACATCACAGCTCCTTCAGCACGGGACGCTCGAGCCGCGGGAACACGAGCAGACCGATGATCAGGATGCCGAGACTCACGGCCGCACCCACCACGACGGTGAGGGGGTCCCACTGATCGGGGAAGAAGCCCACCCGATAGAGGGTGAAGATGCCGGCGAGCGGGTTGAACGCCGCGATGTCGGCGAAGACCCCGGGGAGGTTGCCCACGCCGTAGATGATCGGCGAGGCGTAGAACAGCGCCCGCAGCACGAGCCGCGTGGTGCGCTCGAGGTCGCCGAACATCACGCACAGGGGCGCCACGATGAGGCCGAGTCCGACCAGCAGCACCGCCTGCAGCAGCACCGCCAGGGGGAACGCCAGCAGCGCCCACGACACCTCCGCGCCGCCGAAGACGGCGAACAGCGCCAGCACCGGCAGGGCGAAGAGGAACTCGATGCCCTTGCTCAGCACGATCCGGTTGACCCAGATCCACCGCGGGATCGCCGTCGAGCGCACGAGCCGGGCGTCTTTCTTGAAAGCCTTCGTGAAGTCGGTCACGGCCGAGTTGAACCACACCCACGGCAGCAGCGCCGTGATGAGGAACACGATGTAGGGGTCCTCCCCCACCGAACGGTGGAAGACCTGGGTGAAGACGAACCAGTAGATCCCGGTCATCACGAGCGGGTCGAGAACCGACCACAGGTAGCCGAGAGCGCTCGTCGAGTACCGCACGCGCAGGTCGCGCGCCGACAGCAACCACAGGGAGTGGAGCGAGCGCCGCACCGATCCGGGGGCGCCGACGGCGGCGGAAGTCACCTCGAAATCCTATGCGGGCGCGTCAGCCGAGGCTGGACGGAAGCTGCTCGGCCAGCGAGGAGCCGAGGCTGCGGGCGTACAGACGGGTCAGGTGGTTGTCGTCGCGGTAGACCGCGACGTTGCCGATCACGCCGACGCAGAGGTCGTCGGGGCAGATCCATGGCGTGAGGTCGAGCAGGTCCACTCCGGGGCGATCGAGAACACGCGCCGGGTTCTCGTCGGCCAGCGAGGCCGAGCGGGGGGCGGCGCAGTCGAGGGGGTCCTCCGCCGCGATGACGCAGCCGTACATGTCGTAGGCGAACCGCGGATTGTCGCGCACCGCCAGCACGGGGATGCCGGCGTCGCCCATCCGATCGAGGAACCCCTCGATGCCGGGGCGCAGCGCCTCGTCGTCGTCGCCCGCGTCGGAGCGCGTGACCACGGTCATGACCGCATCCGGCGACATCCGCTCCACGAGCGCGATGGCTTCTTCGCGCCATCCGTCGCACCGCTCGTCCATGCCCGGCTCGGCGAGGCCCATCGAGCACCCGCCCTTGACGAGGCTCACGACGCCCCACCCGTTCTCATCCGCGACGGGCAGCAGCGCTCCGGTCATCTGCTGCGCATGCGAGTCGCCGATCACGACGATCGTGCGGTCGGCGCGCGCCGTCCGCGACGTCTCGAAGCACGTCCCGAGCAGGAGCTCGGTGTCGACGCTCCAGCCACCCGCGCACGGGTTCTCGAGCTGCACCCATTCGTCGTCGAGCAGGGTCGGCAGCGGCAGCAGCTCGGCGTCGGCCGGGATCTCCGCGAGCGAGGGGTCGCGCAGCACCGCGGCGCCGGGGTTGTCGCGCACCGCCTTCGCCTCGATCGCGCGCTCCTGCACCCACGTCGCCGCCTGCCAGGCCCCGAGCGGAAGCGCCACGACGCTCACGGCGACGGCGATCACGGCGAGGGGGACGAGCGGCGAGGCGTCGGAGCGGCGCCACGCGCGCACGGGTCGATCGACGGCCCAGGTGAGGGCGCGGGCGAGCAGCAGCGACAGCGCGATGATCGCCACTCCGCCCACCAGGCCCACCTCGACGCGGTCGTTGACGACCTGGAAGGTCACCAGGATCGGCCAGTGGACGAGGTACAGCGCGTAGGCGTCGCGACCGACCGCCTGGAGGGGCCGCGATGAGAGCAGGCGCGCCGGACCGCGGCCTCGATCGTCTCCCGACCCCGACACCACGATCGCGGCCGCGCACAGGACGGGCCACAGCGCGAGGAATCCCGGGAAGCCGCCGCGCACGTCGACGACGGCACCCAGCACGAGCAGACCGGCCAGGCCCGCCCACCCGACCAGCGCCCGCGCGCGGGAGCCGAGGCGCAGGTGCGGCAGGGCGACGACCAGCAGCGATCCGGCGGCGAACTCCCAGAGGCGGGCTCCGGTGTCGAAGTAGGCCTGCTCCTGCGCCGTGGCGGTGCGCACCACCGAGTAGACGAACGACACCGCGAACACGACACCGAACACGACCCCGACCACCCGGTCCGCCGACAGTCCGCGGCGACGGACCACGACCTGGCAGAGCCCGAGCAGCACCACCCAGAGCACGAAGGCCTGGCCCTGGACCGACACCGACCAGAAGTGCTGGAGGGGGCTCGGGATCTCGGTACGGGCGTAGTAGTCCACGGCATCCGCGGCGAGCGCCGCGTTCTGCACGTACAGCAGCGACGCCCACGTCTGCTCCCAGACCGAGCGCCACACCGTCGGCGGGTAGACCGCCCACACCACCGCGAGGACGCCGACCAGGGTCACGACCGCTGCAGGGAGAAGCCGTCGGAAGATGCCGAGCAGGTGGGGCAGCGGGCGGATGGGACTCGGCCCCGCCATGCGCCGCACGAAGCCCCGCGTGAGAAAGAACGCGGAGAGCATCAGGAAGACGTCGACGCCCCCCGAGACGCGCCCGAACCACACGTGGTAGGTGACGACGAGGAGGATGGCGACGGCGCGGAGCCCGTCGACATCGGACCGATACGCCCAGCGCCGCTCGTCGACCCGTCCGTCGGTCGACGGGCGGGTCCGCGGGTGCAGCGTCAGACGCACGAAGAGGTCACGCGAGCTGGTTGTTCCACATCGACAGCGCCGAGCCGATCGCCATGTGCATGTCGAGGTACTGGTACGTGCCGAGACGGCCGCCGAAGTGCACGTCGCGCTCGCCCTTGGCGAGTTCGCGGTAGGCCAGCAGGCCCGTGCGGTCGTCGGCCGTGTTGACGGGGTAGTAGGGCTCGTCGGCGCGCGTGGCGAAGCGCGAGTACTCGCGCACGACGACCGTCTTGTCGGTCGGGTAGCGGTCCGCGCGCTCGGGGTGGAAGTGCTTGAACTCGTGGATGCGCGTGTACGGCACGTCGGCGTCGGCGTAGTTCATCACGCTGGTGCCCTGGAAGTCGCCGATCGGCAGCACCTCCTGCTCGAAGTCGAGCGTGCGCCACGACAGCTCGCCCTCGGCATAGTCGAAGTAGCGGTCGACGGGGCCGGTGTACACCACCGGCACCTGCCCGACGGTCGCCTTCTTGTTCAGCGGCTGCGACTCGTCGAAGTAGTCGGTCGACAGCTTCACCTCGATGTTCGGGTGATCGGCCATGCGCTCCAGCCACGCGGTGTACCCGTCGACGGGCAGACCCTCCCACGTGTCGTTGAAGTACCGGTTGTCGTAGGTGTAGCGCACGGGCAGCCGCGAGATGACCTCGGCGGGGAGATCCTTGGGGTCGGTCTGCCACTGCTTCGCGGTGTAGTCGCGGATGAACGCCTCGTACAGCGGCCGGCCGATCAGGGCGATGCCCTTCTCCTCGAGGTTCGCGGCATCCTTCGCGTCGAACTCGCCGGCGAGCTCCTGAACGAGGGCCTTCGCCTGATCGGGCGTGTAGGCGGCCTGGAAGAACTGGTTGATCGTGCCGAGGTTGATCGGCAGCGGGAACACCACGCCCTTGTGGGTCGTGTAGACCCGGTGGACGTACGAGGTGAAATCGGTGAAGCGGTTGACGTACTCCCACACGGTCGGGTTGGACGTGTGGAACAGGTGCGCGCCGTACTGGTGCACCTCGATGCCGGTCTCGGGCTCGTTCGCCGAGTAGGCGTTGCCGCCGATGTGATGACGACGATCGATGACCGTCACCTTGCGGCCCGCGGCGGCCGCGCGTTCGGCGATCGTGAGACCGAAGAAACCGGAGCCGACGATGAGGAGATCCATGAAGAGGTGCGTCTTTCGTGTCGCGGACGCGCGGGAGCCCTCCCGCGCGCACCCAGTCTAAAGGGGCACCCCGCCGTGGCCCTCAGGGGCGGGTCAGCGACCGTCCGTTAGCATGGCTGACTGTCGTCCAGCGAGAAATGGGAGTGCATGAGCGATTCCTGGTGGGTGATCGTGATGCCTCTGATCGTCTCGGTCCTCGCTCTCGTCGTCCCCGGAATCGCGGTCCTCGCCGCGGGATGGGGCGTGCGGCGACTCCCGGTGCTGGCCCTCGCCCCCGTCGTGTCGATCGCCGTCCTCTCGGTCGCCGCCATCGCCGCGCCCGTCGCGGGACTGTCGTGGTCGCTCCTGCCCGTCGCGATCGTCACGGTCGTCGCCGCCGCGGCCGCCTACGGGCTGCGCCGCTGGGTCGGTCCGGAATCGGAGCCGGCGACCTCCGGCCGGACGGCGCTGTGGGGCGGCCTCTCGCTGGTCGTCGCGGGCGTCGCCATCGCCCTTCAGCTGGCCTGGGTCTTCGGCGGTCCGGCGCACATCTCGCAGACCTTCGACGCGATCGTGCACCTGAACACGGTGGCCTTCGCCGTCGACACCGGGAACGCCTCGGCGTTCCACATCGGCCTCACCTCCGACATCGGCTTCTACCCGAACGGCTGGCACACCGTCGCCGCCCTGGCCGCCCAGGTGACCGGGGCCGCCGTGCCCGTGGCCGTCAACGCCGCGAACATCGCGCTCGCGGCGGTCGCCTGGCCGCTCTCCGTGGTCGCTCTCAGCGTCGTCCTGCTGTCGGAGCGCACGGCCGTCGTCGTCAGCGCCGCGGCCCTGTCGACCGGCTTCGGAGCCTTCCCCCTCCTGCTGATGTACTTCGGCGTCCTGTACCCGAACGCGATGGGCTACGCCGTGCTGCCGGGCGGCGTCGCCGTCGTCGTCCACCTCCTGCGGGCGACCGGGCTCGCCGCGCGGGTGCGCGCCGCGGTGCTCCTGCTCGTCGCCGCCGCGGGTGTGGGCCTCGCCCATCCGAACGCCTTCCTGTCGATGGCCGCCCTGGGCGCCGGTATCGCCGTGGTCGAGCTGATCGGCCGGGCCGTGCGGCATCCGTCCCGCCGACGCTGGTGGGCGACCACCGCGATCCTGCTCGCCCTCGCCGTCGTGCTGAGCGTGCTGTGGCGCGTCATGCGCACCAACGCCGAGATGTCGGTCTGGGCGCCGTGGCAGACGACGGCGCGCGCGGTCGGAGAGGCCCTGCTGCTCTCCCCCGGCGGCTACACGATCACGGTCACGATCTCGGTCCTGATCGCCGTCGGCGTGTTCCGCATCGTCCGTCAGCCCCGCCTGCTGGTGGTGGCGGCTCCCATGGTCGTGGCGACGATCCTGTTCGTCGTGGCTTCCGGAACGGCTGCGGGCAACGCGCTGCGCGAGTTCCTCACCAACCCCTGGTACAACGACTCGTACCGTCTGGCCGCGCTGCTGCCGGCCGCCGGCATCCCCGTCGCCGTCCTCGGCGCGGTGACGATCGCGGATGCCGCGGCCCGGGCCCTCGCCCGTGCACGCGCCGGACGCCCGGTGCGCATCGCCGTGGCCGCGCTCGGGGTCGTGGCGGTGTTCTCGGTCGCGGTGAGCCCCAACATCCTGCGCACCGCCGCCGATGCGCGCGCGGCCTACGACCTCAGCGCCTCGTCGCCCCTGCTCACCGCCGACGAGGAGGCCCTGCTCGAGCGCCTTCCCGAGACCACCCCCGTCGACGCGGTGATCGCGGGCAGCCCCTGGACCGGAGCCTCGCTCGCGTACGCCATCGGCGACCGCGAGGTGCTGCGCAAGCACGTGTTCGGCACGATCGGCACCGATGAGCAGTACCTCGACAACCGGTTGAGCGCGATCGATTCCGACCCTCGCGTGTGCGAGGCCGTCGACCGTCTCGGCGTGGACTACGTGCTCGACTTCGGCGCCCAGAATGTCTGGAACAACCCCGGGGTCGGACTGGATCGCCAGGGCCTGTACAACCTCACCCCGTCCGAGCATCTCGTGCTCGTCGACGCGCAGGGCCCGTCGGCGCGCCTGTTCAAGATCGAGGGGTGCTGACGTGTCCCGCGAGAATCGGATCGCCATCGCCTACGACTGCCTCTTCCCGTACTCCACCGGCGGAGGCGAGCGGCAGTACCGCGCCCAGGCCGTCGCGTTCGGCGACAAGGGGTTCGACGTCGACTTCCTCACCGCCGTGCAGTGGGACGGGCCCACCCCGCGCGAGGAGGACTTCCGCGTCGTGCCGATCACGGGTCGGCTGTCGCTGTACACCGACGCCGGGGTGCGACGCATCCCGGCCGCGCTCCGCTACGCCGCGTCGCTCTTCTCCGCCCTCGTGCGCCGCCGCCGGCGGTACGCGGCCGTGCTCGTGAGCGGCCTGCCGATCTTCAACGTCTTCGCCGCTCGGCTGGCACTGCTCGGCTCGGGCACGAAGCTCGTCGTCGACTACCTCGAGGTCTGGCACCGCCGTCAGTGGATCGAGTACTCGGGAGCGGTCACGGGCACGATCGCGTGGGTCCTCCAGCGCGCCGCGATCGCCGTCACCCCGCTCGCGACGTGCCACTCGCAGCTGACCGCCACCCGCCTGCGGCGCGAGGGTCTGCGCCGCGCGCCCCAGGTGAGCCCCGGGCTCATCGACGGGGCGGTCGAGGTGCCGACCCCCGGACCCGCCGCCGCTCCGCCCTACGTGCTATACGTCGGGCGCCACATCCCCGACAAGCGCGTCGAGGTCCTGCCCGCCGCCGTCGCGGCCGCGCGCGAGAGCATCCCCGGCCTGCAGCTCGTGGTGCTGGGCACCGGCCCGAGCTCCGAGGCCGTGCGCGCCGAGGTCCGCCGCGTGGGCGGTGAGGCCTGGACGCGCTTCCCCGGCTTCGTCTCCGACGCGGAGCTGAACGAGCTGCTCCACGGCGCCGCCTGCCTGGTGAACCCCTCCCGTCGCGAGGGATACGGCCTCGTCGTCGTCGAGGCCAACGCCCACGGCGTGCCCGTCGTGCTCGTGGCCGACGAGGGCAACGCCTCGACCGAGCTCATCGACGCCGGAGTGAACGGCGTCGTCTCCCCCACCGCCTCGCCCACCGACCTCTCCCGGGCCATCCGGGACGCCGTCGACGGCGGCGACGACCTGCGCCGCTCCTCGCGCGCCTGGTACGACGCCGCGGTCGACACCCGCACCATCCGCCGCACCGTCGAGGGGATCCTGTCGGCACTACCGCTGCCGCTGCCGACCCCCTCCGCGGTGAAGACGAAAGAAGACAGCCCGTGACCACTCCCGCACCCACGGACCTCGAACTGACGATCCTCATGCCGTGTCTCAACGAGGCGGAGACGCTCGAGGTGTGCATCCGCAAGGCGCAGGGGTTCCTGCAGCGCAGCGGCATCCGCGGAGAGGTGCTCATCTCCGACAACGGCAGCACGGACGGCTCGCAGGCCATCGCCGAGCGACTCGGCGCCCGCGTCTCGCACGCCCCCCGCCGCGGCTACGGCGCCGCCCTCATCAACGGCATCGAGCAGGCGCGCGGAACGTACGTCATCATGGCCGACGCCGACGACAGCTACGACTTCGAGAACCTCGAGCCGTTCGTGGACCGCCTGCGTGCCGGCGCGGACCTCGTGATGGGCAACCGCTTCCGCGGCGGGATCGCCCCGGGGGCCATGCCCCCGCTGCACAAGTACCTCGGCAACCCGGTGCTGTCGTTCATCGGCGAGCTGTTCTTCCGCCCCGGCATCCGCGACTTCCACTGCGGCCTGCGCGGCTTCAACCGCGCCCGCATCCGTCAGCTCGACCTGCAGACCACGGGCATGGAGTTCGCCTCCGAGATGGTCGTTCGTGCCTCCCTCGCGCGCTACCGCATCGAAGAGGTTCCGACGACGCTCAAGAAAGACGGACGCTCGCGCCCGCCGCACCTGCGCAGCTGGCACGACGGCTGGCGCCACCTGCGCTTCCTGCTGCTGTTCGCCCCGCGCTGGCTGTTCGTTTACCCGGGCCTGGTGGCGTTCTTCCTCGGCGCGATCGCGGTCGGTGTGCTCGCCTTCGGCGGGGTCAACATCGGCGGGGTCGGTTTCGACGTCACCACGATGGTCTACGCGAGCGCCCTGTGCGTGATCGGCTTCCAATCGCTGCTGTTCTTCTGGTTGACCAAGCTCTACGCCACCCAGGAGGGCTTCCTGCCCACGAGTGAGCGCTATCGCCGGATCGTGGCCAAGTGGTCGGCCGAGCGGGGCCTGCTCATCGGCGTCGCACTGTTCGTCCTCGGCGTGGTGATCGGCATCGTGCAGGTCGTGCTGTGGGGCAGCCTCGACTTCGGGCAGCAGAACGCCGCGCAGGCCGTGCGCATCGCGGTGCCGAGCGCTCTGCTGATCATCCTCGGCTTCCAGACCGTGATGATGAGCTTCTTCTCGGGCGTGCTGACCACGCCCCGGCGCGAGCAGCGCCCCGAAGCCGTCATCGAGAGCTGACCGCCGTGCGGATCCTCGTCGATCTGCTCGGCTACACCGGCGGTCGCGGTGGGACCGAGACCTACGTGCGCGAGCTCCTCCCGCGGCTCGCCGCGGAGATGCCGGATGCCGACTTCGTCGCCCTCACGGGGTCGTCCGGGGCGGCGGCGGTCCGTCGCTTCGCCCCCGGCGAGGTGCGCGTGGTGGAGTGGGTGGGCGACGGGCGCGCCTCGTGGGCCGCGGGCGAGATCGTCGCCGTGGAGCAGGCGGCGAAGGCGGTGGATGCCGACCTGGTGTGGAGCCCCGCGAACTTCGGCCCCCTGACCGCCGGTGCCGTCCCCCGCGTGGTATCGGTGCACGACGTCATCTACCACGAGGTCCCCGGCGCCGGCCTCGAACGCCTCACACGGGCCGTGACGGCATGGCTCATGACGCGCACCGCGCAGACCGCGCAGGCGGTCGTCACCGTCTCGGACACCGCGGCGAGCGCGATCGCGCACCACCTCGGTGTGGAGAGGGACCGCATCACGGTCGTGCACAACGGCGGCTCCGAGATCTCGGGCGTCGACGACCCGTGGCGCCTGCTCGCGCCCCTCGGCATCCGTCCGGGCCGGGCCCTGCTGCTGTCGACGGGCAACCGGATGCCGCACAAGAACTTCGACGGCCTGCTCGCCGCGGTCGCTCGCGTGCCGGTCGAGGAGCGCCCCCTGACCGTGATCACGGGCGGTGGAGCCGACGACCCGCTGCGCCCGGCGGTCGAGAAGCTCGGGCTCGGCGCCGACGTGATCCTGCCCGGATGGGTCAGCGACGAGCAGCTCCGCGCGCTGTACCAGGTGGCCGACGTCTACGCGTGCCCCTCTCTCACCGAGGGATTCGGTCTTCCGGTCGTCGACGCCCTCGGCGCGGGGGTTCCCGTCGTGGCCCACGACACCGCCGTGCTACGCGAGGTCGGCGGCGAGTGGGCGCGCTACGCCGACGCCACCTCGCCGCAGGCGTTCGCCTCCGCGATCACGGACGTCCTGGCGCTGGACGAGACGACCCGCGAGACCCTGCGCGCGGGGGGCCGGGCGTGGGCCGCGCGGTTCAGCTGGTCGGCGGCGGCCGTGGCGCTGTCGGTCGTGTTCCGCCGCACGGCGGCGCGGGGGAACCGTCGTGGCTGAACCGGCCTCGCTGCGCTCGCGCCTGTTCGGCTTCACGCTGATCCCGGCGGTCGCGGCGGTCTCTCCCCTCGTCGTGCTGCCGGCGGTGTCGCGCGCGGCCCCCGACGGCTGGTCGAGTGCGATCGCCGGTGAGTCGATCGGGACGTTCGCGGCGATCGCCGTCGCCTACGGGTGGACGACCGTCGGCCCCGCTCTCGTGTCGATCGCAGCCGACGACGTCCGCCGCGGGCGGTTGTACCGCGACGCCCTCGTCGTGCGCGTGGCGACCTCCCTGATCGCCCTCCCCGCGCTCGTGGTGGTGTGCCTTCTCGTGGCCACCCCCGGATACGGGCTGCTCGCCGCCCTGATGGGGCTGCAGGGCGCCATGATCGCCCTGTCGTTCACGTGGTTCTCGGTGGGCGTGGGTGATCCCCGCTCGATCCTCTTCTACGACGCGATCCCGCGGCTCGTGGTCGCCGTGGGGTCGATGCTCGCGATCGTCAACGGCGCGCCCGTCGAGGTCTACCCGCTCGCCGGAATCGCGGTGACGGTGGTGGGGACGACGCTGTTCTCGCTCCGCCTGCTCCGCCGCTACCCCTCGCCGTGGCCGCCCGTCCGCGAGATCCCGGGGCTCTTCCGGGTCGGCGCGCCCGTGGCGCTGAACGACGCCGCGCTCGGCGCCTACTCCGCCGTGCCCACGCCTCTCGTGAACGTGCTGTCCGCGGGAACGGCGGCCTCGGGCTTCGCCTCCGCCGACAAAATGGCCAAGCTCGGGCAGTTCCTCCCGCTCACCCTGGCCAACGCCCTGCAGTCGTGGTCGGCCGAGGTCACGGGCTCCGCCCGCAGGTCGCGGCTGCGCCTGGCCCTGCTGATGCACGGGGGCTTCGGCGTGCTCGGCATGCTCGTGCTCGGCTTCGCCGGTCCCCCCGTCAGCGCGCTGATGTTCGGCGAGCCGGCGGCGGCGCCCTTCGCGGTCTGCCTCGCCCTCGGCCTCGCCTTCGCCCTCTTCTCGCTGCGCACCTCGATGACGCGGCACGTGCTCTTCCCCGCCGGCGAGCAGCACGCCGTGATGCGGGCCACCCTCACGGCCACGGTCGTCGGCATCCCCCTCATGATCGGTGCGGGGCTGCTCCTGGGCCCCGTCGGCGTGGCGGCGGGACTGGCGGTGACCGAGGCGATCTCCACCCTGATCCTGATCGGGCGCACGCGCCGCCACGTCGATCTCGTCGCCGTCGAGGAGTCCGCCCCGTGATCGCCCCGAACGCCGGAAAGGCGGCTACGCCATGACCGATGCACCCGAGGTCGACCTCGTCATCCCCGTCTACGGCGGCTGGGACTTCGTACGGGAGTGCCTGCGCGCCGCGACGCGCCAGAACGTTCCCGCGCGGGTGATCGTGGTCGACGACCACTCCCCCGACGACACGGCCGATCGGGTCGCGGCGGAGTTCCCCGACGTGACGCTGCTGCGCAACGAGCGCAACCTCGGCTTCGCCCGGGCCTGCAACGTGGGCCTGTCGGCCGGCACGGGCCGTCTGGTGATGCTCGTCAACAGCGACGTCGTGCTCGAGGCGGATGCCGTGGAGCGGGTGCTCGCCGCGATGCCCGACGCTCGCGACGCACGCCGGATCGGCAGCGGGGCCACTCTGCTCCTCGCCCCCGACGGCACCGTCGACTCCTACGGCATCGTCGCCGACGTCACCGGCGCCGGGTTCGTCCGGTTCCACGGCGCCGCCCTCGCGGCGGCCGACCCCGTCGACCCCCCGGTGCTCGGCCCCTACGGCGCCGTCGCCGTGTACGTTCGCAGCGCCCTCGACGAGGTCGGCCTGTTCGACACGAACATCTTCATGTACGGCGAGGAGCTCGACCTGGCCTTCCGCCTGCGCGCCGCCGGGTGGGGGTGCATCGCGATCGAGGGAGCGCTCGGTACGCACCTGGGCGGGGCGAGCGCCGGTCGCGAGTCGGCGCGTCAGCGACGACTGTCGGGCTTCGCGCGGGGCTACCTGCTGCGCAAGTACGGCATCCTGCGCTCCCGCCGCGCGCTTCGGGCCCTCGCGGTCGAGATCGTGGTCAGCGGTGCACGGCTCGTCCTCCGCCGCGACATGCTCTCGCTGCGGGGACGGTGGGAGGGGTGGCGCCGCGGCGCCGACGCGCCCCGCGCGGTCCTGCCGCTCGACGCGGTCGACCGTACGATCGGCCTGCGCGAATCGATGCGCATGCGTGGCGACCGGTACTGGGCCGAACGTCCCGCGTCGCGGTCGTGACGGCATCCCCCTCCCGTCCGGATAGCGCGGACGCCCTGCCTACACTCGAAGAGTGCTGACCGCCCTCCGCTCGCGCGTGCGCGCCGCGCGCGACCTGCCGCTGCTCCGCCCCCTCGTCGCCCGGGTGGATCGCCTGTGGTGGGCGCGCGTCATCCGTCGGGCCGGGGTCGTCGACCTCGATTACGTGCGCGCCCAGGTCGGGCGTCCGATCAGCGAGGCCGCGGCCGTCCGACGATACGTCGACGGCGGCTTCCGCGAGGGCCTTCGCCTATCGCCGCTCTTCGTCGACACCGCCGTCGGCGACCACCTCCCCGAGGCGTGGCGCGTTCCCGCGCTGTACGCCTATCTCGTCGCTGATCCGCGCGGGTTGCAGGTGAGCCCGCTGTGGGATGCCGTCGCCTACGGCACGGCGCACCCCGACGCGTGGGAGGCCCCCGGCGGCCCCCTCGGCCACGCGTGGCGTCGTCGCGAGACGGACTCCCTCCCCCTCGGTCCGAGGTCGGAACCCGCCGCGGCCCCCTGGCCGGTGCTCTCGCGCGTGATCGTCGACGCCGCCGACCGCGCCCGACGCGGCGGCGAGGTCGCCCCCGGACCCGCGGCCGAACCCCTCGCGCGCGAGCTGATCCTCGCGGTGGGGCCGGAGGAGTGGGACTTCGACGAGTCCTTCGCCGAGGCGGTGGCCTTCGCGGACGCCCCCGATCAGGGCGTCGCGATCGCCGTGCTCGACGACCGAGTCGAAGACTGGATGCTGGCCTCCGTGCTCGCGGCGGGGCACCCGCGCGTGCGCGTCGCTCGACGACGTCACGACGACGCGAGCGCGGCCCTCGACGAGCTGCTCGCCGGCTCGCGTGCCGAGATCGTCGTCGTACGCGGCCCCAATCAGACCCTCACCGCGACCGACGCCGCGCGCCTCGCCGAGCGCGTCGACACGCTGCCCGCCGATGCGGTGGTCGGTCCCGTGTGGAGGGACGGCGACGGCACGATCGCCGCGGCCGGCGCGGTCGCGGACGGCCGGTTCCTCGCGGGGCACCCGATCGAAGACCTCGGCGCCTTCGGGTCAGCGACCGATCTGGAGGTTCCGGCGTTGGCGGGGACGACGTTCGCCGCCCGCCGCTCGCGCATCACCACTGCCCTCCGCGGTGCCGACGCCGCCGCGCACCTCGACGGGCCGGCGGTCGTCGCGCTCGACGTCGAGACCCGTACGCGGTCGATCGCCGCACCGGCGGATCTGCCCCCGACCCTCTCCGGCGGCGACGACCTGCTGAGCAGGGCGGGCTGGGAGCGCGTCGCCGACGGCCCCCTGCCGCGGGTGCGCCGCCCGCAGCGAGAGGTCGACCTGTCCGACGGCGAGCGCGTCCCCGTCCTGCGGTGGGCGCTGCGTACGGCCGCCCCCGTCGGTCCACGCGCCGAGGGATGGGGCGACACGCACTTCGCCCGCGCCCTCGCGGCGGCCCTCCGGCGCCTGGGGCAGGAGGTCGTCATCGACTCCTACCCCGCCCGCGAGCGCCCCACACGCCACCTCGACGACGTCACGGTCGCCCTGCGCGGACCCGAGCCGCTCGAGGCCTCCGAGGTCGGGACCTCCCTGCTGTGGATCATCAGCCATCCCGACGAGATCGGAGCCTCCGACGTGGCCGGCTTCGACGAGGTCTTCGCCGCATCGGCGCCGTGGGCGCGGTCGACCGGTCGCGCCCTCGGCGTCGCGATCACCCCCCTGCTGCAGTGCACGGACGCGACCCGCTTCTTCCCCGCGGGGCGCGCACGCGGCCGTGACATCCTCTTCGTCGGCACCGCGCGCGGCATCCTCCGTCCCTCCGTCGTCGAGCCGATCCGCGCGGGTGTCCCGGTGACGGTGATCGGGCCGGACTGGCGCGGATGGATCCCCGCCGAGCGCATCGCCGCCACCGGGGTGCGCAACGACGAGCTCCCGGCCCTCTACGAGAGCGCAGGCGTGGTGTTGAACGACCATTGGCCCGCTATGCAGGAGCGCGGATTCATCGGCAACCGTCTGTTCGACGTCGTCGCCGCCGGCGGCCGCGCGATCAGCGACCGCGTCGAGGGGATCGACGAGCTCTTCGGCGGGGTCGTGCGCACGTGGGACACCGTGCCCGAACTCATCGACCTGCTCTCGGGCGACCTCGACGCGGTCTTCCCCGATCGCGCCCGGGCGGATGCCGCGTCGGCGCGCATCCGCGCGGAGCACTCGTTCGACGCCCGAGCGCGGACGCTGCTGGAGGCGGCGCTGCGGCGGCGCTGACGCGGCGGCGGGCGAGCGGGCCCGACGTCTGGGGCGGGGCGGCGGGGTCCACGCACGGGGCCGGAGCGGGAGCCCGCATCTCCGCCGCCGTCGCGGGCGGACGGGTCCGCGTCAGCCGTCAGCGGAAGCGCTCAGCGGAAGCGCACCTCGGCCGGGACCGAGCCCAGCGAGTCGGATCGCCCGTGCACCGTGAATTCCGCGCCCTGCATG
Organism: Microbacterium sp. BWR-S6Y; assembly: GCF_041379845.1. Lineage (NCBI taxonomy): Bacteria > Bacillati > Actinomycetota > Actinomycetes > Micrococcales > Microbacteriaceae > Microbacterium > Microbacterium sp. BWR-S6Y. The sequence goes on along the minus strand of NZ_JBFECV010000002.1, from coordinate 62,165 downwards.
AGCGCGTGCGAGGTGGACTCGCTGATGCCGTGCAGGTTGGCATTGATCCAGTAGCTTCCGGGATTGAAGCGCGCACCGTCGACGTCGATCTCGATCGTCACGGTCTCCCCCTCGCGCAGGGGCGGTACCGAAGCCCCCAGCATGCTCGTGTTCGACGCGAGGGCGAGCACACCCGACGACGTGTCGATGCTGAAGCCCAGCGCCCACTCGTCGAGGGGGCGGAGTCCGCGGACGGCGATCGCGACGCGGAACGACTCGCCGGTCTGGAAGTCGTTCGAGCGTCGCCCATCGGCGGCTCGCACGTCGACTGAGACGATCTCCGCGGCGCGCGTGATCTGATCCGGACGGGCCGAGACCTTGCCCGAGCCCTCCTCGAGCAACTCGCGGAACCGCTCGACGGCGGCCTCCGCCAGTCCGTCGAACGCGACGCGCCCCTTGTCCATGAGGATGACGCGGTCGCAGAGCTCCTCGATCTGGTCGAGTGCGTGAGAGACGATGATGATCGTGCGTCCCTGGCGCTGGAACTCCTTGATCTTGTCGAGGCACTTGCGCTGGAACTGCTCGTCGCCGACCGCGAGCACCTCGTCGACGAGGAGGATGTCGGGGTCGGTGTGCACCGCGATCGCGAAGGCGAGGCGCACGAACATGCCCGAGGAGTAGAACTTGACCTGGGTGTCGATGAAGTCCCCGACGCCGGAGAAGTCGAGGATGTCGTCGAAGCTCGCGCGCGTCTCCTCGCGGCTCAGGCCGAGCACCGAGGCGTTGAGGTAGACGTTCTCGCGGCCGGTGAGGTCGGGGTGGAACCCCGCGCCCAGCTCGATGAGAGCGGCCACGCGTCCGCGCTGGCGGACATCGCCGGAGGTGGGCTGGATGATGCCGCCGATCACCTTGAGCAGCGTGCTCTTCCCGGAGCCGTTGTGCCCGATCAGTCCGATGGTGTTGCCGGCGCGGATGTCGAGGCTGACGTCGCTCAGCGCCCAGAAGTTCTGGCGGTGCCGACGCCCGGCGCGACCGAGCGTCACGATGCGCTCCTTGATGGAGGTGTCGCGACGCACCACGAAGCGCTTGGACACGTCGGTGAGCACCACGACCTCGGGGCGCACCGCGGGGACATTCACGTCGAACGACATATCGATCACAGTTCCTGGGCGAAGTTGCCCTGCAGGCGTACGAAGACCCGGTGGCTCAGAACGAGAAGGACGAGACCGATGAGCAGAGCGACCGCCATGCGCAGCACGAGGTGCGCGGGCCCCTCCAGGCCGTCGCCTCCGAGCCAGAAGGCCCGCTGGAAGCCCAGCACGGCGAGGGTGAGGGGGTTGTTCGTGTAGACCTCGAGCAACGTGGGGCTGGTGATGATCTGCTTCGCGAGGTGCCAGGCGTAGAGCACCGGCGAGAGCCACATCAGCAGCATCGTGACGACCTCGACGAGGTATTGCACGTCGCGCAGGTAGACGTTCACGGCGGCGAAGAACAACGCGAAAGCCAGGCCGTACACGAGGATCAGCAGAAGCGACGGGACCGCGTAGACGATCTGCCAGTGCAGCGGCGGTTTGCCCGCGATCACGGTCGCCGCAAGGAGCACGCCCAACTGGATCATGAAGTTGAACAGGGCGGACCCCGTCGCGGCGAGCGGGAAGATCTCCCGGGGCATGTAGACCTTCTTCACCACACCGCCGTTGGCGATGATGGATCCCGTGCCGCCGACCGCGATCTCCTGGAAGAGGCTCATGGCGGTCAGGCCGGTGAAGATGAAGATCGCGAAGTCCGGGATGCCACGCGCCGCGCCCAGGAACTGCCCGAGAACGACGAAATAGATGCCGAGAAGGATGAGCGGGCGGATGAGCGCCCAGATGAAACCGAGAGCCGAGTCCTTATAGCGCGCCTTGATGTCGCGCTTGACGAGGAGATCGAGCATCTCCCGGCGGGCGAAGATGTCGCGGAGCGTCGTCCACAACGAAGCGAACCCGAGTCCGGGGGTGACGCCGACCGTACGCATCGGCATCTCCGCGAGCCGAGCGAAGCGCGCGTTATCCCCGGAGGGTGAAGGACTAGGCATGGGGTCCGATTCTAGTGGGCTGTTCCTGCGGGACGTCTGAACTCAGCGACGACGCAACCGCTGACGTGCGCGCCACAGACGACCGCGTACGCCCTCGCTGCGGGCGAACAGCCGATCGATCCGCGCCGCGGAATCCGGGCGGTGCAATCGCACCCACATGTCGACGAAATCGCGGAAGCGGCCCCACCCGATGTATCCCGCGCGACGAAGAAACTCGATCTGATGCTGGGTGTCCTCCGGCATGGTGGCCGACATCTGGTCGAGGTTGTAGTCGAAGGCCGTGTAGCTCTTGGCCAGGTAGGCGGGCGTCGCGATGGTCATGGAGTGGAAACCGAGCTCCCCCGCCGCGTACACCGGCATGCGCTCCAGGACGTGTGCGAGACCGCCGTCGACGTATGCTTCCGCTCCCCCGAACTCGTCGTACGTCCACTCCCGTTCCACGAGAAGACGCAGCGCCTGCGGCCGTGCGAAGAACATCGACCCGAAGGGAGCGAGCGGCGAGACCTCGTCGAGGGGAACCCGGATGCCGAGTTCACGGCACAGCTTCTCCACGCCCGGGCGATTCGCCCACCATGCGTGGCCCATCGTGGGGTGACCGAGGTGGACTGTCGGCGGGAAGGCGAGCCCGAGTCCGGGCTGCTGCTGGAACAGTGCGACCACGTTGGCCGCCTCATGCGGACCGTGGAGCAGGTTCTCGAACTGCTGCCGGCGGAAATGCCGACCGACATTCGCCCCGTCCTGCGGTGTCTTCTTCGAGTGGATCTTGACGACGAGGTCGTATTCGTCCGACAGCAGGATGTCGCGGCATCCGATCAGGAACGCAGCCTGGTCGCGACCGTTGTTCGACGCCACGACCCGCACCTCCACCCGGCCCGGCAGGTTGCGGGCGGCGATGATGTCCTCGATGGCGCGTGCGCGTTCGGCATCCGGCGTGGTCACGATGAGATCGGTCGCGCCGGGAAGGTACCCCGCGCGATCCACGATCTCGTCCGTCATCTCGACGTAGAAGATGTGCGCGAAGACCGCCGTCCGCAGCGGTGCCGCCGGGTCGTAGTCGTCGTCGGTCGGCGAGAGGACGCGCAGCAATGCGGCGTCCGCGTTCAGCACACGTGGTTCCACATTGCGCGCGAGGTCGTCGAAGATGAGCTCCACCGGGTAACCGCTGCGTTCGGCCGCCTCCAGGGTCCACTTGCCGACCACGGCGACACGGTCGAGGAAGACCGGCCACTGGAAGAACGGCCGCCGCTTGAGCGTCGGGCACCCCGCCTCGATCAGCTGCTCGGCGTACAGCACGGCGTGGTTCTCGATCTTGTCGGTCAGGGTCGGGAAGGCGACCTCGCCGGAGAAGCCCTGCTGCGTGAAGTGCTCGGTGAAAACGCCCTCGTGCTTGGTCACGGCGTCGGAGTACGACGTCATCTCGGGCAGGTCGCGCCAGTACGCCGTCCACTCGGGCGAGAGGAACATCTGCCGGCGCACGGCGACCCAGTACGACTGGAGGTGGTAGGGCAGGTACCCCTCTTGGGTGAAGGGGTGCGGTTCCACGCGCAGGTGATCGGTCATGCCCCAGAAATGCAGAGGGCGCCCGTTCATGCGCTCGAACAGCGGCGCGAAGGGCCGAATGGGCCCGAACCAGGTGTCGTTGACGAGCAGAAGCTCGTCGAACTCCTCGAGGCGGTCCTGCATCGCGTCCAGGCCGTGCTTGTAGCCCCAGATGTCGTAGCCCTCGTTGGGGCGCTCGAGCACCATGTCCCCCAGCGCCTCCAGGCGCTCACGTCCACCGGTCGTCAGCGGGCCGTTGGAGACGACCACGATCGTGTCGCAGAACTCCCGCATGCGTTCCAGCGCGTAGACGACGAAATCGCCCACCTCGCCGCGTCGGTCGTAGACGACGTAGACGAGCAGGCGCTTGCCGCCGTCGGGGAAGGTGTCGGCCGGTCGCGTCCAGTCGCCGATGAGCTCCGCGGTCTTCACGATGAGGCCTCTCGTTCTTTCTCGCCGCGTTCACTGCGCAGGCGCGATGCCACCCGACGTCCTGCCGACAGGACGCGGTGCCCGCGCAGTGCGAGGTGGTAGACGGGACGGAACACGTCGGCCACGCGGGGGTGGTTGATGCGCATGAACATCCGGACCAGCGCGACGGTGCCGCCGTACCCGGTGTATCCGGCGCGATGCAGCAGCCCGATTTGCTCGACCGGCCACCCGCGGGTGGTGGAGAACATCTGATCGACCTTGTACTCGAGAGCGGTGTGCCCGATCTCCGTGTGGGCGAAGTTCATCACGGTCCGGCTGGAGAAACCCGCTTGCCCCGCCGCCGCGCTGATGAGGCGTTCCTGCAGATGGGCGAGGTGCCCGAAACGGCGCTGGTACTTCCAGTCGTAGTCGGCGAAGGTCCACCGCCGCTGCATCATCACGCGGAACGCCGCGGGACGGGCGATCCACATTCCGCCGTAGGGGGCGAGTGGAGAGACGGTGTCGAGCGGCACCCGGATGCCGAGCCGCTTCGCGAGCCGTTCGGCGTGGGGGTGCAGCAGTGCCCAGCCGCGGCCCATCGTGGCGTATCCGATGTGGATCATCGGGGGGAAGACGATGCCGAGCTCCGGCTCCCGGTCGAACAGCGACAGCACGTTGCGGACGTAACCGGGGCTGCTGAGGAGGTTGTCGAGCTGATAGCGGCGGAAGTACCGCAACCGGTTCATCGTCTTCCACGGCGCGCGACGCATGTGCAGCTTGACCACGAGGTCGTAGGCATCCGACTGGATGACGTCACGGCATCCGACGAAGAAGTCGGCCATGTCCCGGCCGGGACTCTGCGGGGTCACGCGCAGCTCGTAGGTGTGCTCGTTCGTCCCCGCCCACGCCTCGAGCAGCCGCTCCAGGCGAGCCGCCGTGACGCCCTCGGTGGTGGTGACGAAGACGGAGGCACCCGGGGGGAGGAATTGCAGGCGCCGGAGGATCTCCGCGATCTCGTCGATGTCGCTGACATGCACGACCACCGCGATCGAGGCGGCTGCTCCCGCGTCAGGGTCGACTGCCTCATCGGGCAGGACGGACAGCAGACCGAGGATGGCGTTGAGGGCCTTCGGAGGAAGGCACGAGGCGAGGCTCGAGCGCAGGGTGCCGAGCGGATACCCGCGCTCGCCCATCATCTCAGCGATCTCGGACCCGATCACGGCGAACCGGTCGAGGAAGGGCGGATAGCTCGTGAAGACGGCCCGGTCGACGAAGGGGACGCCCAGTTCCAGAAGGTCCTCAGGGGCGAAGAGCCCCGGATCGTCCGCGTGCAGACGTTCGGTTTCGAAGGCCCGGGCGTGACGCACACCGGCCCGCCGCGCATCCGCCACGAGGCGCCGCTCGCGCTCTCCGGGAGGGATCGACTCCGCCCACCACCGCCGCCATGCGTCGCTGTCGAAGAAGCCGCGGCGCACCGCGACGAAGAACCACGGACGATCGCCGACGGCCGGGAACCCCTCCGCCGGGAACGCCTCGCGCGGCGCCGCCGGTGGGAGGAGGTCCCACACGTCGGCTGACGAACTCGACATCCGACCCATCAGAGGTGAGAGGTCGGCGACGGGACCGAACCACGAGTCGCCGGTGAGGACGATCTCGGTGACGCCCGCGCGCATGCGACGCACCTCGTCGACGGCAGCCGCGTACGACGCGGAGGTGAACTCGTCACCGTCGGTCTCGACGATGCGGTCGACGAGCCCGTCGAGAGCGGTTCGCGACTCCGGCGTCATCCTCCCCGGGTGCACCAGGACGATCGTGTCGGCGACCTCCCTCAACGCGCGGAGAGCGTGCACGGAGGTCGCCTCCACCCGCCCTCGAGAACGGACGCCGTAGACCACGGCGCGGTCGACGGGCGCGACGGTGGAGGCTTCGGACCCCGCCCGGTCGACCCGTCGTCCCGCGTCAGCGCTCGAGACCATTGTCGAGCGCGCTCAGCAGGTAGCGGCCGTATCCACTCTTGACCAGGGGTTCGGCGCGCTCGCGGAGCTCGTCGTCGGAGAGGAAGCCCATTCGCCAGGCCACTTCCTCGGGGCACCCGATGGACAGGCCCTGACGCTTCTCGACCGTCCGGATGAACTCGGTGGCCTCGCTGAGCGAATCGAAGGTCCCCGTGTCGAGCCAGGCGGTCCCGCGCGGGAGCAGCTCGACGCGCAGACGTCCCTGCTCGAGATAGGTGCGGTTGACGTCGGTGATCTCGAGCTCGCCGCGCGGAGACGGGGTGAGATTGCGGGCGATCTCGATAACGTCGTTGTCGTAGAAGTACAGACCCGGAACCGCGTAGCTGCTCTTGGGGTGCTCGGGCTTCTCCTCGAGCGAGACCACCCGTCCGTCGGCGTCGAACTCGACGACGCCGTAAGCGGTGGGATCGGCGACCTGATAGCCGAACACGACCCCGCCCTCGAGATCGGTGTACTGACGCAGCCGGGTTCCCATGCCCTGCCCGTAGAAGATGTTGTCGCCCAGCACGAGGGCCACCGACTCCGACCCGATGTGCTCCTCCCCGAGGAGGAAGGCCTGGGCGAGGCCGTCGGGCGAGGGCTGCACCTTGTAGGTGAGCGAGATGCCGAATCGCGAGCCGTCGCCCAGCAGGCGCTGGAACTGCTCGGAGTCCTGCGGCGTCGTGATGATGAGGATGTCCCGGATGCCGGCGAGGATCAGGGTCGACAGCGGGTAGTAGATCATCGGCTTGTCGTAGACGGGCACGAGCTGCTTCGAGATGCCCTGGGTGATCGGGTGGAGTCGGGAGCCCGTGCCGCCCGCAAGAATGATTCCGCGCATGGAGGTCATTTTCCCCTATGCGGCTGCACGCGCCAATCCGCCCCGGAAGAGGATCAGGGGGACCCCGCTAATCTGGAGCGCATGAGTCGTCTTCTCGTGACCGGTGGCGCCGGTTTCATCGGATCCAACTTCGTGCACCACGTCATCGCCCACACCGACCACACCGTGACCGTGCTGGACAAGCTCACCTACGCCGGGAACGAGGCGTCGCTGGCGGGGCTCCCCGAAGACCGCGTGCGCCTGGTCGTCGGCGACATCGCGGACGCCGCCGTCGTCGATCCCCTCGTCGGCGAGGCCGACGCCGTGGTGCACTACGCCGCGGAGTCGCACAATGACAACTCGCTGCACGACCCCCGCCCGTTCCTCGACACAAACATCATCGGGACGTACACACTGCTCGAGGCGGCCCGCCGTCACAACGCGCGGTTCCACCACATCTCCACGGACGAGGTCTATGGCGACCTCGAGCTGGACGATCCGGCCCGCTTCACCGAGAGCACGCCGTACAACCCCTCGTCGCCCTACTCTTCGACCAAAGCCGGCTCCGACCTCCTCGTGCGCGCGTGGGTGCGTTCGTTCGGGGTCCGCGCGACGATCAGCAACTGCTCGAACAACTACGGGCCGTACCAGCACGTCGAGAAGTTCATCCCCCGTCAGATCACCAACGTGCTGCGAGGAGTTCGCCCGAAGCTCTACGGCACCGGTGAGAACGTCCGCGACTGGATCCACGCCGACGATCACTCTTCGGCCGTTCTGACGATCCTCGACAAGGGCGAGATCGGCGAGACGTACCTGATCGGCGCCGACGGCGAGAAGGACAACAAGAGCGTCGTCGAACTGATCCTGCAGATCACCGGGAACCCCACCGACGCATACGACCTCGTCACCGACCGTCCCGGTCACGATCTCCGGTACGCCATCGACTCGACCAAGCTGCGCACCGAACTCGGGTGGACCCCGACGTACGGCGCCTTCGAGTCGGGCCTCGCCGCGACGATCGACTGGTACCGCGACAACGAGGCCTGGTGGGCGCCCACCAAAGACGGCGTCGAGGCGTTCTACGCCAGCAAGGGACAGTGACGGTGGCCACCGCTTTCGGCAAGACCCTGAACGCCCGCGAGACACCTATTCCGGGTCTCCTGCTGCTCGATCTACCGGTTCACGGCGACTCCCGCGGATGGTTCAAGGAGAACTGGCAACGCGAGAAGATGTCGGCCCCGGCGATCGGGCTGCCCGACTTCGGACCCGTCCAGAACAACATCTCGTTCAACGATGCCGTGGGCACCACGCGCGGCATCCACGCCGAGCCGTGGGACAAATACGTGTCGGTGGCCACCGGTCGGATCTTCGGCGCGTGGGTCGACCTGCGCGAGGGAGAGACGTTCGGCGCGGTCTTCACGGCCGAACTCGACCCCTCGACCGCGATCTTCGTGCCGCGGGGTGTCGGCAACTCGTACCAGACGCTCGAGCCCGACACGGCGTACACCTACCTCGTCAACGACCACTGGTCCCCCGACGCGACGTACACCTTCCTCAACCTCGCCGATGAAACCGCTGCGATCGCGTGGCCGATCCCCCTCGACGACGTCGAGATCAGCACGAAGGACCAGAACCACCCGCGTCTGGCCGACGTGGTCCCCATGCCGCCCAAGAAGATCCTCGTCACGGGTGCCAATGGTCAGCTCGGCCGTGCGCTGCGCGAACAGTTCGGCGACCACCCGTGGATCGAGTACGCCACACGTGCCGAACTCGACCTCACTTCCCCCGACCTGGATGCTGCGCGCCGCTGGCGCGACTACGGCACGATCATCAACGCCGCGGCGTACACGAAGGTCGACGTGGCCGAGACGCCGGACGGACGCGTCGAGGCCTGGGCGGCCAACGTCACCGCGGTGGCTGCGCTGGCGCGGATCGCGACGGCGAACGGCATCACGCTCGTCCACGTCTCCAGCGACTACGTCTTCGACGGCACGAAAGACGCTGCCTACGCGCACGACGACGCCCCCGCACCCCTGGGCGTCTACGGGCAGACCAAGGCCGCGGGCGACGCGCTGGTCTCGACCGTCCCGCACCATTACATCGTCCGCACGAGCTGGGTCATCGGCGATGGCAACAACTTCGTGCGCACCATGGCCTCGCTCGCGGAACGCGGGATCGATCCGCGTGTGGTCGATGATCAGGTGGGCCGTCTGACCTTCACCTCCGACATCGCCGCAGCCATCGCCGCTCTCCTCGACGCAGGATCGCCCTCCGGCGTCTACAACGTCACCGGACAGGGAGAGCCGACCTCCTGGTACGACGTGGCCCGGCGCGTCTTCGAGCTGGGGGGTCACGATCCCGAACGCGTGTCGGGCGTCAGCACCGCCGAGTACTTCGCGGGAGCGACCACCCCTGTCGCACCCCGACCGTTCAACAGCATCCTCGACACGACCGCGACGGCGAGCGCGGGCGTGCCCCTCGCGGACGCCGACGAGCGGCTGCGCAGCTATCTCGGGCGCGTCTGACGCTGCCACGATCGAGGAGCCCCCGGGTCACGCGTCGGCGTCCCGGGGGCTCCCCTGTCAGCGCACTGTGACCGAGGTGCACCCCAGTTCGACGCTGTAACCACCACGGTCATCGAGCACGCTCACGCAGACCCGGCGACCGCCCTTCGCCGCTGTGAGCCGCTGCTCGAAGCCGTGGAGCGGCCCCGCCGCCGGGTAGGCCGCCCCCACGTCGGCGCGGTCCCGGTCGGCTTTCACCGTTCGCACCGCTCCGTCGATCGTCACGCGCACGTTCACCGGTCCCGACACGTCTGGGTCGAACGCCCATCCGCGCACCGTCAACGCCCCCGTCGACGCCGTGACGGCATCCAGGCTGCCGACCGGAGCGCCTGCGACGCCGGTCACGGTGCGGCATCCCAGCAGGGGGTTCGCGCCCGACGTGTTGATGGCGTAGATGCACAGCTGCGACGAACCCGCCGGCACCTGCAACGTCGCATGGAAACCGTGGGCCGCGCCGTACAACGGGTAGACCTTGGCGACGTCGGGCCGGCTGCGGTCGGCGGTGAGCACGGTCGCCGATCCGCGGACGTAGACGTGCACGGCGATGGGCCGAGCGGTGTCGGGGTCGATGGCCCAACCGCGCACCGTGGCCGTGGTGCCGGAGACACTCACCTCGTCGACGCTGCCGATCGGGGTCTTGCCCTCGTCGGGCGTGGTGATGTCGCGGCACCCGAGATCGGTGTTCGGCCCGCGGGAATTGACGGCGGTGACGCAGACGCGCGAGGGCCCGATGGGGATGTCGACAGTCTTGGAGAATCCGTGGGAGCCCCCGTAGACCGGGTACGCAGCGCCCACGTCGGGTCGGCTCGCCTGCGCCGTGACCGTTGTGATCTTGCCGTCGACCGAGATCCGCACGGCGATGGGGCGCACGGTGTCGGGGTCGATCGCCCACCCCTTCACGGTGGCGGTCCGGCCGGAGACGGTGGCGGAATCGAACGCTCCGATCGGCGCGCGATTCTGGTCCGCGCCCTGAACGGTCCGGCACACGAGCGTGGTGTTCTCGCCCGAGGTGTTGATCGCATAGAGACAGACGTTGGTGGCCGTGGCGGGGAGGTCCACGATGGTGTCGAAGCCGTGGCGCGAGCCGTAGGCGGGGTACACCTCGGCCACATCGGTGCGCGTGCCGTTCGCCGTGATCGCGCGGCCGGAGCCGCCCACGTAGACGTGGACCGCGATGGAGTTCTTCGTGTCGGGGTCGATCGCCCATCCGGTGATGCGCGCCGTCGTGCCGACGACGTCGAAGGAGTCGATGTACCCCATCGGTGCACGACCGATGTCACGAGCCGCGGGCGTCATGATGCTGCGACACCCCAGGGTGGTGTTCTCGCCCCGCCCGGAGTTGATGCCGTAGAGGCAGATCTGCTTGGCATCCAGCGGCACCGTGAACGTGGCGGTGAATCCGTGCGCCGTGCCGTGAGCCGGGTACGGGCCGGCGAGGTCGGGACGCGATCGGTTGGCGGTGATCGCCGTGCCCACCCCGTCGACGTACGCGTGCACCGCGATCGACGCCGCGGTATCGGGGTCGAGCGCCCACCCGGCGACCGTCACCGACCCGGAGGAGACTTTGACGGAGTCGATGGCCCCGACGGGTGATCCCGTGTAGAACGGCATCTCACGGCATCCCAGGCTGACATCGCTCCCCGAACCCGTGTTCACCGCGGTCAGGCACACCTGACCACTGCCGCCCGTCGTGACGGGGATGCGCGTGTCGAACCCGTGCCTGCTCCCCGCCCCGGGATACGCGGCCCCCACGTCGGGACGATCTGCGTCGGCGGTCAGCGTCGTGATCGCCCCCGCCAGCGAGACGCGGACCTGGATCGGGTCGGACGTGTCGGGGTCGATCGCCCATCCGCGCACACGGATGCCACCGGGATAGGCCTCGATCGCGTCAGCCGAGCCGAAGGGGCGGCCACCGGCCTTGGTCGAGCCGAACCAGTCGGTGAACGTGCGCCAGAAGTTGCGGTTGCCGTACGCGCTGCACCCGTCGCCCTCGCCGTAGAGGTTGCGCAGCGCGGCCTGGTTGGGCACGTACGGGGTGTAGATGTAGAGGCCCGCCGTGGCCTGATTCTCGATGAAGACGCGCTGCGTTCCGCAGCTGGCGGAGGGGTTGTACAGGATGTTGTTCCACCGACCGGCCTGGTAGCCCCACCACGTCGGGTTCAGGCGATAGACCTCGAACTGACGGGCGCCGTAGTACACCTGGTAGAAGAAGCCCTGGGTCGAGGCGTCGCACGGCGCGGTGTCGGGGCACCCCTGACCCGTCGCCGCCGAGTAATTCCACGCGGACGGGGCGGTCGAGGTGACCAGCCCCTGCTCCTTCTGCAGGAGCACGAGAAGGGCCTTCTGACTGATGCCGCAGGAGCGGGCGACCTTGTCGATGATGGTGGCGGCGCTCTCGTTCGCCGCACCCGAGTAGCCGTTGCAGTACTTGTCGGCCGGACGATTGTCGGTGCTCTGCCGGTAATCCTTCAGGCACGTGTACCCCGACTGGCACGAGCGGACCTTGCCGTCGAGGAAGCTCTGGATCTCACCCGCCGACATCGCGGCACCGTCGTAGAAGACCGCGTCGTCGATGATGCTGCCCGGATTCCAGTCCGACGCGTCGGCGGCCGCCGCGGACGGTGCGGGCGCAACCGTGGCCGGCAGTGCGAGCGGGGCCGCGGCGAGGAGCGCGATGGCGCACGCCCAGGAAGCGATGACCGCCGCGACGCTGCGGCGGCGGGAGCGCCGCATCACGGCGCGGTCTCGACGGTCGCGGTGGCCGACTGCGCCCGGAGGTTGGCGGACGCGTAGGAGACGGTGAAGGCGAGGTCCTCCCCCTCGGCGACGGGGATGGACATGAGGCCGCAGTAGGTGACCTCCTTGCCCTCGGTGCCGGAGACCGAGACCGAACGTTGCGACTTCTCGAGCGTGAGGGTGCAGGTGCCCCCGGACTCGGAGACACCCGGCACCATCGCCGTGACTTCGAGCGACCCGTCGTTCACCTCGGAGGTGATGACGAGGATCTCGCCGTTGTACGGCGCCTCGGCCGTCGCGCTCTCGCTCGGCGCGGGCGTCGCCGGCGCGGTGGACGACGGAGCCGGGGAGCTCGGCGCGGACGCGGACGAGGTGGGCGAGGCCGAGTCGGCCGCGGCCGGTGCCGCACCGGGCGACGGGGTGGCGCACGCGGACAACGCGAGCACGGCCAGGGCCAGGAGTGAGGTCGACGCGACACGCGCGCGCCTCGAGGGAGACGGGACGACGGTGCCGGGAAGGAGCTTCACGCGTTCATTATGCGTTGCACAAGTGACGGATGGGAATATTGAGACGAAAGGGGCGACTATGTTAGCGCCTCGAAAGCCTCCGCCGCAGCCACCGCAACCGCGACATCACCGGCTGATGCGCGTCGATCTCGTGGCGGACGTCGGAGGCGATCTCGGCGCGCAACCTCTCGACGATGCGCTCGACGGCCCCGTCGATCGATCGGTCCACGTGGGCCGCCAGTTCGGCCTGCGACGCGGCGACGAACAGCGGCAGTCCCGCCCCCTCGCGCCGCACCCACGCGGCCAGTGCCCGGTCGCGCACCACCGCGTCGTCGCGCGCGTGCTCGGCGGCGAGGCCGAACATGCTGTTCGCGTCGAGGCCGTCGGCATCCGGTCTCTGCGTCCAGAACGCGAGGGGCTCGCCCGCGACGAAGCCGATGCCGTGCACGTTCAGGATGCGCAGGTAGAGGTCCCAGTCCTCGACGGCGTCGAGCGTCTCGTCGTACCAGCCGACCTCGGCGTGCACGGCGCGGCGGTAGAGCACCGCGATGGGCACGATGCGGTTGATGCTCATCATCTCGGTGAGCGAGATCCTCTGCATCCCCGCCCAGAAGGGGGCGCGGCCGACCTCGGTCCACGCTCCGCCGCGCTTCTCCTCGTAGACGATCTCGGTCGGCACGGCCGCCGCGGCGTCGTCGGGGTGCGCGTCGAGCCAGGCCGCCGTGCGGACGAGGAAGTCCGGATGCCAGCGGTCGTCGTCGTCGTGGAGGACGACGTACTCGGTGTCGAGGGCGCGCACGCCCGTGTTGGCCGCGACGCAGCGTCCCCCCTGGCCGTCGGGGATGTGCACGACCTCGACGCCCGCGAGGCCCGATGCGGCCACGACGCGGTCGACCTCGGCGGCATCCCCTCCGTCGTTCACGACGACGACCCGCCGGTCGGCGAGGGTCTGCGCGGCGATGTCGGCGAGCGCACCACGGAGGAAGGCGGGGCGATGGCGGGTGCGGACGACGATCCCGACGCGGGCAGGCATGAGTCGAAGCCTAGGGTCGAAGCCGGGCGTGATGCGGGAGCCTCGCGGGCGACCCCGGCCCTAGAGCTCGGCGTGCAGCGCCCAGACCCGCTCGGCCGCAGCCTCCCAGGCGAAGCCCTTGGCGAGATCTCCGGCGAGGACGCGCAGGCGCTCCGCCTCGTCGCCGAGGGCGCGGGCGAGCGCCTCGCCCAACTCGCCCGCGGGCGCGTAGGCCGCCGCGTCGGCGAGCACCTCGCGGTGCGCGAGGGTGTCGACGGCCACGACGGGGACCGACAGGGCGAGGGCGTCGACGGCGCGCCACGGCCAGTCCGTCCGCGCGCACGGCGCGACGAACGCGACCGCGTGCGAGAGCACGGCCGCGCGATCCCATCGGTCGAGGGATCCGCGCGCGTGCACGCGCGCCTCGGCGAGACCGGCCGCCGCGGCGAGATCGGCGATCGCGGGCTCCTCTCCCTCCGGGGCGTCGAGCACGACGACGTCGCCGTCCCAGCCCGCGGCGACAACCGCGGCGAAGGCGTCGGCGAGACCGTCCGATGCCGCAGCACCCCCCGCCGTCGCGACGAAGGATGACGGCAGGTCGAGGGCCCGCAGGCGCCCCACGGCGTCCGAGGGTGCGCGCAGTCCGGCCGCGGGGGCCCCGCCGATCACGCGGACCTTCTTCACGAGCTTCGCCTTGGCGGTCTCGGCGAGACGTTCGGCCATCGCGTGGGTCGGCACGATCACCGCGTCGGCGTGCTTGGCAACGCGCGACAGCAGGGCACGCGCCGCGAGGGCCTCGGTCTTGGGCAGTTCGTCGGGCGTCTCGAACGCCCGCAGGTCCCACAGCGTCACGACGATCTGGTGCGTCTCGTTGACGCGGTCGTGTCGGACGAGCGGGGCCAGGGCCGTGGGCGAGTGGATGAGCCCCTTGCCGATCCCCGGGGCCACGCCCAGCTGCCACGAAGCCGCGAGCTCCCGTCGACGCATGGACAATCGCGTCTCGGAGCTCAGTCCTTCGATCGCCTGGTCGTCGGCGAGCCCGGGGGCGGGCACGATCGCGGCGACGTCGCAGCCCCGCGGCGCGGTCGCGACGAGCGCGGCGGTGAGGGATGCCGAGGCCTCGGCGAGATCGCGGGAGGTCGGGGCGACGAGCTGGTCGAGCACGACGCGGAGGGTGACGGTCACGGCGCGGGGCTCTCCGTTTCGGTCGGCGGGTGCAGGGCGTTCCTCACCATCTGCTGCACCTGCGCCCAGTCGGGGTCGAATTCGTCGACGCCGCCGGCCGGGGTGAGTTCGAGGGTGGCGACCGTCTGATCCTTCGCCTTGAGGGCCAGGTCGACGAGCGTCGGGGCGATGAGACTCTGCGGCAGGTCGGTCTGGATGATGTTCGTGGTCGATGTCGCCACCTGCTGGAAGTGCGACAGCACGTTCTGCGGCGTGAACTGGGCGAGGATCGCCTCCTGCAGTTCACGCTGGCGGCGCATGCGGTCGAAGTCGCTCGTGGTGTACCGCGAGCGGGCGTACCACTGGGCGGTGTCGCCGTCCATGTGCTGCTGGCCGGGCTCGATCCAGCCGAATGCCCAGTCGTCAACCGGCTGTCCGTCGTAGGCGGGTCCGCCCTTGGGCAGGCGCTCCTGCACGTTGATGTCGACCCCGCCGAGAGCGTCGATGACGTCGGCGAAGCCCTTCATGTCGACGAGCACGTAATAGGGGATCTGGATGCCCATGATGCCCTCGGCGGCATCCTTCGTCGCCTCGATCCCGGGCTCAGAGTCGTGCGCCTTGGCGTCGGGGTACAGCTTTGTGCCGTCCTGGCACACCTCGACCTCGGTCTTGAGCTGGTTGATGCCGCTGCCCCACCCGCACGTCGCGTTGGCGTAACCGGTGTGACCGTTCGGGTACTTGTCCTGCATCGGCCCGGGCGCGAAGGGGAAGTGCGGCATGTCGCGCGGGATGCCGGTGATCGTCGTCGCGCCCGTGTCGGCGTTGATCGAGACGACCGAGATGCTGTCGAAGCGCATGGAGTCGCGCCCCTCCCCCGAGTCGGCCCCCAGGAGGAGGATGTTGTAGTAGCCGTCGGACGGGGGGACGGCGGGCGCCGACTGGCCGAAGATGGCCGAGAAGGCGTCGCGCGTGCTCCCCGCGACCTGCGCGGCCCAGGCGGCGCCCGAACCGGTCAGCACGAGCATGCCGACCGAGACGACCGCGAGGGCGACGCGCGAGAACGCCCCGACCTTCACCAGGCGGATCAGGCGCAGGGTGTCGATGGTGAGGACGACCCACAGCACGACGTAGGCGGCGATCACGAACTGCACGAGCGTCAGGGGCAGGGGCCGGAACCACGAGAGGAAGTCGGGGAAGAACGAGCCCGTCGCCAGGGTGAACAGGCCGGTCGGCCAGAGGATCGCCGCGAGGCCCGCGAGCACGAGCACCGTCCACAGCGCCAGCGTGGCGCCGAGCCCGAACCGCCCGAGACGCCGGTTTCCGGCGAGCACCTGCGCGGAACCGGGGATGAGGACGTTGAGCACGACGAGCCACCATCCGCGGCGGGTCATGACCTCGACCGACGACGCGTCGGGGTTGCGCAGCGGCCGCGCCTCGATCATCGGCGCGTGCGCGCGAGGTCGTGCGGGAGCCGCGAGGGTCACAGCGAGTCCTTCAGACGCCGGTTCTTCTCTTCGACCTGCGCTTCGAGATCGCGGGCGTAGGCCTCGACGCGCTCGGCCAGCTCGGCGTCGGCGCTGCCGAGGATGCGCGCGGCGAGCAGGCCCGCGTTCTTCGCGCCGTTGATCGAGACGGTCGCGACCGGGATGCCGGCCGGCATCTGCACGATGCTGAGCAGAGAGTCCAGCCCGTCGAGCGTCGACAGCTGCACCGGGACGCCGATCACGGGAAGAGCGGTGACGGATGCCAGCATCCCCGGCAGGTGCGCCGCTCCCCCGGCCCCGGCGATGATGGCGCGCAGCCCGCGCCCCCGCGCCTCGCGGCCGTACCGGACGAGCTTGTCGGGCGTGCGATGGGCCGAGACGACCTCGACCTCGTGCGGGATGCCGAACTCCGTCAGCACCGCGGAGGCGGCATCCATCACGCGCCAGTCGGAGTCGGAGCCCATGACGACGCCGACCACGGGCGTCTCGGAGGAATGCAGCGGCCGGATCACCGGTCCAGGCTAGGGCGGCTCGCTGGAAGATCGCGGAACGGCGCGCTCAGGAGCCCCGGTCCGCCCTGCACTCAGTCGAAGAACGCCGCCGCCGCGCGCCCCTCGTACACCACGTCGTCGAGATCATCGCCGATGACGTTGACGTGCCCGACCTTGCGGCCCGGGCGCGGCGCCTTGCCGTACGTGTGGATCTTCGCCGACGGGTGGGCGGCCATCGCGCCCGCGAAGCGCTCCTCGAGGGTCCCCTCGGCGGGGCCGCCCAGCACGTTGATCATCACGGTCCACGGCGCCACGGCGTCCGTCGCCCCCAGCGGCAGGTCGAGCACCGCGCGCAGGTGCTGCTCGAACTGGCTGGTGACCGCGCCGTCCTGCGTCCAATGCCCGCTGTTGTGCGGGCGCATGGCGAGCTCGTTGATGAGGATCCGCTCGTCGGTGGTCTCGAACAGCTCGACGGCGAGCATGCCCGTCACCCCGAGGCCCTCGGCGACCGCGACGCCGATCTCGGCCGCGACGCGCTGCACGCGCTGGTCGGCGCGCGGGGCCGGGGCGACGACCTCGGCGCACACCCCGCCGCGCTGCACGGTCTCGACCACCGGGTAGGCGCGCACCTCGCCCGAGGGGCGACGGGCGACCTGCTGCGCGAGCTCGCGCGTGAAGTCGACGAGCTCCTCGACGAGGAGCGATCCACCGTTGGCGTCCTCGGCGAGGGCGGCGAACCAGTCGTCGGCCTCGGTCGCCGACGACACGACGCGCACGCCCTTGCCGTCGTATCCCCCGCGCGGCGTCTTCACGACCGCCCGACCGCCGTGGGCGTCGAGGAAGTCCTGCAGCTGCGCCGCGTCGGCCACGGCGGCCCAATCGGGCTGCGGCAGCCCGAGCTCGGCCATGCGCGCGCGCATCACGAGCTTGTCCTGCGCGACGCCGAGGGGCGCGGGGCCGGGGTGCACGGCGACACCTTCGGCGACGAGGGCGGCGAGCACGTCCTGGGGGACGTGCTCGTGGTCGAAGGTGATGACGTCCACGTCGCGGGCGAAGGCGAGCACCGTCTCCGCGTCGCGGTAGTCGCCGACGGCGGTCGCGGCCAGGGCGGCCGACATGCCCTCGTCCTCGGCGAGGACGCGGATCTCGACGCCCAGCTCCACCGCGGGGGCGATCATCATCCGCGCCAGCTGTCCGCCACCGACCACTCCGACTCGCAGCGCCATGCCGCTCCTTCCGTCGGCATCCATTCTGTCGGGGCGTCGGCGCCGGCGCGAGCCGGGGTGCGGGCCCGCCCCGCGCGTGCACGAGCCCGAGGGTGCCCGGCGAGAGGACACAACGCAGGAGATGCGCGGGCGCGGCCCCTGAGGGGCCGTCACCGAGGCCGCGGGAGCGCGCATCTCCTGCATTGGGGCGTCAGGGGCGGCGCGCCACCGCCCGGGGCGAGCGGGTCGGCGCTGCGGGTCAGATCCCGACCGAACCCGAGCCGAAGGCCTGCGAGTCGCGGTGCGCGAGGATCTGGTTGACCTCGACCTGGTCGACGAGGGTCTCGTGCACGAGCACGGCGTGCGGGATGTTCTTCATCCGCAGCGGCGGTTCGACGCCGTTCGACAGCGACAGGGTGCCGGCCCCCCACAGGCGCTGCAGCAGTCCGCGACGCATCTGGATCGCGTAGCCGCGCACGTGGGAGATCTCGCGCTGCGTCGAGCCGAACGGACCGGAACGCTCGATCACGCGCCGCGTGGTGATGGTCCAGGTGTGCGACAGCCACGCGAAGAAGGGGACGACGACCAGCAGCAGCACGAGGACCGCGGCGGCCGTCAGCAGCATCCAGTTCTCGAACGGGGCGGGGAGATTGTCGTAGAAGTACGCCGTCGCCCCGGCGACCCCGATCAGCACGAGCGCCGACCAGAACAGCCCCCGCGCGTGCGCGCGCAGGCGGGCGATCCTCAGCTCGGGCGCGTTCGTCCCCGGCGCCGGCATGCGCGGGCGCCCGATCGAGCTCGACGGCTGGGTCACCCTCTCATTGTGCGCCGTCGGAGGCCTCGATCCCGGCGCACACGCGGGACGCGGGGGCGCTCAGCGCACGTGCACGACGTCGCCCGCGGCGACCACCGTCTCGATCGTGCCCGCCGTGACGACCAGGCGACCGTCGTCGTCGAGACGCTCCGCACGCCCCTGGAGCGTCGTCCCGTCGGGCAGCGAGACCGTCACGTCGCGCCCGACGGTGGCGCAGAGCTTCTCGATGTCGCGGTGCACGCGGTCCGCCTCACCGGAGGCGAGGGCGGCGAGGGTGTCGCGCAGGTGACCGAGGTAGTCGGCCATGAGGCGGTCGTCGTCGCATTCCGCGCCGATGGCCTGGAACGAGGTCGCGGTGGTCACCGGCAGGTCGGCCCGGCTCATCCGCGTGTTCACGCCCGCCCCCACCACCACGGTGTCGAAGGTGCCCGGCACCGCTTCGGCCAGGATGCCGCAGATCTTGGCGCCGTCGACGAGCACGTCGTTCGGCCACTTCAGGTCGGCCGTTCCGCCGTGACCGGTGAGCTGCGCGCGGACGGCGCGCGTCATCGCCGCTCCGGCCGCGAGGGGGATCCACCCCCGCAGCGCCATCGGGATGCCGGAGGCGTCGACCACGACCGACATCGCGAGCGCGGTTCCTGCCGGCGCCGTCCAGGAGCGGTCCAGTCGCCCGCGCCCGGCGCGCTGGTCGTCGGTGACGAGAAGCGACAGGTGCGGCCAGCCGGCGGGGTCGGCGGTGACGGCGGCGACGACGTCGGCGTTGGTCGAGTCGGTGGTCGCGACCACCTGCACGCGAGGGCTGACGTCGGCGGTGCGGGGGTATCCGGACACGGGGATCGGCATGTCCACACCTTAGGGAACGAGCGTCGCGTCGGCATCCGGTTGCGCGCGCGGATCGAGACGGGGGCTGGCCGGATGCCACAGCCCGCGGTCGATTCGCTTGTGCGCACCCTCCAACGCCGGTGCCGGTGCGGTCGCTAGGGTGGAAAGCGTGACCGACCAGCCCGATCTCTTCACCACCGCCGGCAAGATCGCGGACCTGCGCAGCAGGTTCCAGGAGGCGGTCGTCGATGCCGAAGCCGCCGCGCAGCAGAAGCAGCACGCGAAGGGCAAGCTCACCGCCCGCGAGCGCCTCGAGATGCTGGTCGATCCGGGCTCGTTCGTCGAGCTCGACGAGTACGTGCGCCACCGCACCACGGCCTTCGGCATGGACAAGTCCCGCCCCTACGGCGACTCCGTCGTCACGGGCACCGGAACCATCCACGGCCGCACCGTCGCCGTCTACGCGCAGGACTTCTCGACCTTCGGCGGGTCGCTCGGCGAGGTCGCCGGCGACAAGATCATCAAGGTGATGGAGCTCGCTCTGCGCAGCGGCATCCCGATCATCGGCATCCTGGACTCCGGCGGCGCGCGGATCCAGGAAGGGGTCGTCGCCCTCGGCAAGTACGGCGAGATCTTCCGCCTCAACACGGCGGCCTCGGGCGTCATCCCGCAGATCTCGATCATCATGGGACCCGCCGCCGGCGGCGCGGTGTACTCCCCCGCCCTCACCGACTTCGTGATCATGGTCGACAAGACCAGCCAGATGTTCGTCACCGGTCCCGACGTCATCAAGACCGTCACCGGCGAGGACGTCGGCATGGAGGAGCTCGGCGGCGCGCTCACGCACAACACCCGCTCCGGCGTGGCGCACTACCTCGCCGAGGACGAGGACGACGCGATCGACTACGCGCGCGGCCTGATCGGCTACCTGCCCGACAACAACCTCGCCGAGATCCCGGTCTACGACACCCCGTTCGAGTTCGAGACGACGGATGCCGACCGCTCGCTGAACACGATCATCCCCGACTCCCCGAACCAGCCGTACGACATCCACACGGTCATCGACGGGATCGTCGACGCCGGCGACTTCCTCGAGGTTCAGCCGCTGTTCGCGCCGAACATCGTGATCGGCTTCGGCCGCATCGAGGGGCGCACGGTCGGCATCATCGCGAATCAGCCCTCGCAGATGGCGGGGACGCTCAACATCGACGCCGGAGAGAAGGCCAGCCGCTTCGTGCGCTTCTGCGACGCGTTCTCGGTGCCGATCGTGACCCTCGTCGACGTGCCCGGCTACCTGCCCGGCACCGACCAGGAGTGGACCGGCGTGATCCGCCGCGGCGCCAAGCTCCTCTACGCCTACGCCGAGGCGACGGTGCCCCTGGTCACCGTGATCCTGCGCAAGGCCTACGGCGGGGCCTACATCGTCATGGGCTCCAAGCAGCTCGGCGCCGACATCAACCTCGCCTGGCCCACCGCCGAGATCGCCGTCATGGGCGGTCAGGGCGCGGTGAACATCCTGTACCGCGGCGAGATCAAGCGCGCCGAGGAAGCCGGCGAGGACGTCGCCGCCGTGCGCACGCGCCTCGCGAACGAGTACACGTACAACGTGGCATCCCCGTTCCTCGCGGCCGAGCGCGGGGAGCTCGACGGCATCATCGAGCCGGCGCAGACGCGCGTCTCGATCGCCAAGGCCCTGCGCGCGCTGCGCAACAAGCGTGCGAGCCTGCCGGCCAAGAAGCACGGGAACATCCCGCTGTGAGCGACGCGACCGGCGCCCCCGGCCTCCCGCCCGTCGTGGCGGAGGTCGTGCGCGGAACCCCCACCGAGGAGGAGCTCGCCGCGGCGATCGTCGTTGTCGGCGAGGCGTATTCGCGCGAGGTCGCCGAGGCCACGGCGCCCGACGACGCCCCGCGCTCGCGCTGGGAGCTGTCGGCGCGCGGACTGCGCAGGCCGCTGAACCGCGTCGCGGGGTGGAACGGCTTCACCGGCTGACCGCTCGGCCGGGAAGTGTCCCCCGAAATACCTACAGACGCGGGGGAACGCCTCGCGAATACTGGAGGAGCTGGAACGCATCATGCGTTCGGTCGGACCGCTCCTTCGAGCCGGATTCGACCGCACGAACGGTTTTCGGGTAACCGTTCGTCCGGGTGGGGGGCAGGCGACATCGCCGCCCCTCACCCCTCACTCTCGGCAGCGTCGACGAATCCCCCCATCCGCGTCGGTCAGGCCGGCGGGTGAGGGGCGTGCCCTCCCGCTGTGACCCGCGCGACGAGCGGTCGAGGCGGTGCAGTGCGGTCAGCGCGGGCGGCGGATCTCGCGCCAGAGATCGACCTCGTCGTCGTCGCCCCCGGCGCCCTCGCCCGGAGAGCGCCCGACGACGGTCACCGCGACCTCGTGGTGCGGGGACGTGCGGATGATGACCCGCTGCGACACGGCGTCGCGCAGGACGGATGCCAACTCGGTGCGGATGGCGTCGAGGTCGGCGGGACGCAGCCCCTCGAGGCCTCCCTCGTCGAACAGGCTGACCGCCGAACCACGGCGGCGCGCGGCCTCGATCTCGGTGCGCACCCCGTCGTCGAGAAGGCGGTTGCCGCGCAGCTCGTCGCGCAGGCTCGCCTCCGCCCGGCGAGCGGCCTCCTTGTCGGCCGCGCGCAGGTTGCCGCCGAACTCGATCGTGCGCGCGAGGATCGGCCCCGCCGCCTGCAGCGCGCGCTGCACGTGGAGACGGCGCTCGCGCTGCCTGCCGCTCTGCGACGCCTGCCACGCGGATGCCGCCTGCTGGAGCTCGGCGAGACGTTCGGCGTCGCGCGCGGCACGGTCGAGGGCGATCGTGACCAACTGCGCCGCGGTCACCCACATGAGCGATCCGACCAGGCCGAGGCTCAGCGCCTGCAGCGGGCCCAGCCAGAAGGAAGTCGACAGCGTCAGCAGCGCCATCCCCGTCCACGCGACGATGGGGCGCCGACGCACCATGACGATCGTCATGAGGGCGCCGATGCCCCCGATGACCCAGGTCACGAAGGGCTGCGAGCGACCCGCCTCGGTGACGGCCAGGAAGGGGGCGTTCGGGACGACGACCGCGGCCAGGAGGGCGAGGGCGACGCCCCACCCGGGGAGTTTGGCGGGAGAGGTCACGGGCGAGGCCTGGGCGGTCGTGCGCTCGCGCGCGCCGATGGCGAAGATCCAGAGCCACGTGACGGGGAGGTACAGCACCAGGGCCGCCACGATCAGCCAACCCCGCTCGACCGTCTCGGGAGACGTCCAGATGAGCCCTCGGGCCGCGAGGTAGGCGGTGAAGGCCAGTCCGATGACCGACAGCACCGAGCGGACGGTCACCAGCGGTCCCCGCTCTCCCACTCGAGGGTCACCGTCGTACCGGCGGAGGTCGACTCGATGTCGCTGCGTCCGCCGACGGCGGCGAGACGCGCGTTGATCGACCCGCGGATGCCGAGGCGGTCGGCCGGGATGGCGGACACGTCGAAGCCGGGCCCGGTGTCGCGCACGCGCACCGCCACGCCGCCGGGGGCGCTGTCACCCGTCAGCTCGACGGTGAGGCCCTGCGCGTCGGCGTGCTGGACGGCGTTGGCGACGGCCTGCATCGCGGCGAGCACGAGGGCGCGGGCCACGCGGCCCGGCACCCGGGGCGTGCCCTCCTCGACCGATCGCGTCACCTCCAGGTCGATGCCGAGCTCGCGGGCGGCGACCTCGATGTCGTCGGCGAGGCGCAGGGCGGGCACCGGCTCGTCGCTG
Organism: Microbacterium sp. BWR-S6Y; assembly: GCF_041379845.1. Lineage (NCBI taxonomy): Bacteria > Bacillati > Actinomycetota > Actinomycetes > Micrococcales > Microbacteriaceae > Microbacterium > Microbacterium sp. BWR-S6Y. Next base: position 38,797 of record NZ_JBFECV010000002.1, on the reverse strand, counting down.
CCCTCGAGGGAGTCCTTCTCGGCGTTCGCCAGGCGTGTGAGCGCCTCGCGGGCCATGCTGACCGCCAGCGTGCGCTCGCGAGGACTCGACGCGCGTTCGGCCGCGAGGAGGGCGCCGAGCACGCTGTCGTGCATGAGGGCGGCCACCGCGACGCGCTCGCGCTCGGTCGCCGCCGTGGCGGCCGCCGAGGCGTAGCTCGAGACCGCGACGGCCCGCGCCTGGTCGACGTTGGCGGCGATCGAGCGGTACATCCAGCCGAGCGTGAGCAGGACGCTGCCGAGGATCAGGGCGAAGGTGACGTCGAGGATGACGGGGAGGACGAAGTCCGGGCGCCCTCCCGCCTGCAGCAGGCGCACGACGCCGAAGAGCAGCGGCGTGGCGACCGTCCAGACGATCTGCAACGGGAGCGGGAACGCGACGATCGTCGACACGGTGGCGACGTTGACGAGGTAGAAGATCCACGGGTTCTCGGTCGGCGTCGGCGCCGGTCCGCCGGCCGTCGCGATCGGCCACACCGCGAGGGCGAGCACGAACACGACCGCGAAGACGCCGGAGAACAATCGCGCGAACCGCCCCACGCTGCACGCGACGATCATGGCGACGAGGGGGATGAACACCGCCAGCACGAGGGGGGTGTGCCATCCCGCGGCCTCGTCTCCGGGGCCGAACGCCGCGACGAAGGCCTGGGCGCCGAGCACAAGCGAGCCGGGCCCGACGATGAGGGTAATGACGCGCTCGATGCGCGTCTGGGTGAACGTCCCCTGGTCGGCCTGACTCTCGCGCGTGTGGGGGATGCGACCCCACGCCTCGTCGAGCACCGACCGGTCCGTCTCAGCCACGGCCGCTGTCATCTGGCGCATCCTGCAGGATGCCGTCTTCCATCGCGCGTCGCAACAGATCGACCTTGGTGGGCGCCGGTCGCCCCACCTCGACGTACTTCACCCGCACCCGGGTGATGTTCTCCTTCGCCGTGGAGTAGGCGACGCCGAGTCTCTCGGCCACGGCCTTCAGCGGCAGCCCCGCCGCGTACAGGCGCAGCACCTCGCGCTCGCGCGCCGAGAGCTGCGCGTCGGCGAAGTCGCGGTCGCCCTCGACGGCGCTGGCCCACTCGACGTTGTCGAGCAGCTCGCCGCGCGCGACCGTGCGGATGGCACCCAGCACCTCGTGCGTGGGCGACGACTTGCTGACGATTCCCGCGGCGCCCGCGGCGAGCGCTTCGCGCACGGCGCCCGCGCGGTCGGCGACGCTGTGGATGATCACGCTCGAGCCGTCGCGCACGACGCGGTCGACGTTCTCGGAGACCGTCGTGCCGTCGCCGAGGGTGAGATCGAGCACGACGACGTCGGCCGGCGTCTCGGCCGCGCCCTGCCGCCAGCTCAGGTAGGCCGCCACGTTCGCGCCGGAGAAGACGACCTGCGTGGCCTCGGTGCGCGCCAGGGCGGCCTCCAGCCCGAGCCGGACCGACTCGTGGTCATCGATGAGGGCGACGCGCGTCATCCTGTCATCGTATCGGCGCGGCCCCCGCCGCGCCGGAGGACATCTGCGACGCGGCGCGTCCCGCCCGCCGTCCGTCCCGGATATCAGCGTCGCAGGACGGTGACGGCCTCGACGTGGTGGGAGTTCGGGAACAGATCGACGCCGCGGATGCCGCGATCGGCGCGGTACCCGAGCTCGGCGAAGGTCGCGAGGTCACGGGCGAGGGCGACCGGGTCGCACGCGACGTAGACCACCGCCGACGGAGCGAGATCGGCGATCCCCTCGACCACGGTGCGACCGGCACCGGCCCGCGGAGGGTCGATCAGCACGACGCCGCGCGAGAGACGCTCGCGCTCGCGCGCCGAGGCGTCCGCCGCGAGCTTCGCGACGAACCGGTCGACGCGCGCGGTCTCGGCCCGGGCGCCGACCCACTCGGCGAGGTTCTCTCCGGCGTGCTCGGTCGCGCGCGGATCGCTCTCGACGCTCACCACGCGCGTGCCGCTCCCACCCGCCTCGCCGAGGGTTGCGGCGAACAGTCCCACCCCGCCGTAGAGATCGAGATGCGACGCCTCGGGATCCAGCGCGCCGACGGATGCCGCCAGCTCGGACGCGACGAGGCTGGTCAGCGTGCGCGCCGCGAGGCGGTGCACCTGCCAGAAGCCGCCCGCGTCGACGCGGAAGACCCGGTCGCCGACGCGTTCCTCGACGACCTCGGCGTCCGGCGCGCGTCGCTCGCCGTCGGGGCGGGCGAGCACGCGCACGCGGCCGTCGGCGGGCTGGACGAGGTCGATGCGCCCGGGGCGCGCGCGTCCGGCGCGCACCTCCGCGGCGGCGCGCGCGACGGCCTCGGTCGCCAGGGGCAGGTCGGGCGCCTCGACGACGTGGTGCGAGCGGGCGGCGAACGCCCCGACGCGACCGTCCTCGTCGACGTGCAGGCTCACGCGCGTGCGCCACCCGGTGCCGTCGGGCGACTCGGGCTGAGACTCGTCCCCCGCGGCGGCGACGTCGACGGGCAGGTCGAGTCGACCGACGCGTTCGACCGCTTCGCGGATGACGCGCTCCTTCAGGGCGCGTTGATGCGCGAGCGCGATGTGCCCGAACTCGGCACCGCCGGCGCGCTCGGCGGGGTCGACGTCGATCGCCGCGGCGGCCCAGACGTGCGGCTGACGCTGGGGCGCGGCCTCGAGGACCTCGAGCGCCTCCGCCCGCCAGAACGCCTTCTTGCGCGTGTCGGTGAGCCGGGCGCGGATGCGCTCGCCCGGCAGGGTGTCGGGCACGAACACGACGCGCCCCTCGTGGCGTGCGACGAACACCCCGCCGTGGGCGATACCGGTGATGTCGAGATCGATGAGGTCGCCGTCGTGCATGCTCCGAGCCTGTCATACGCGGCCGGGAGGGAGCCGGGCGCCCGCCGGCGCCGCTACCCGGTCGGGGCCGCCGCCCCGGACGAGCCCGACAGAGGACCCTGAGCCCGTCGAAGGATCCGGTGGCTTCGACAGGCTCAGCCGGCCCGGCCACCCGGTCGCGGCAGCCCGCCCCGCGAGCTCAAACGCCCCGCCGGGGGACAGCAGCCCGGGCCCGTGGTGGGTAGCGTTGGCGCATGCGCGTGTGCCTGGCATCCACTTCTCCCGCTCGTCTGATGCTGCTGCGCCAGGCGGGCATCGAACCCGAGTCGCGAGCGCCGCAGGTCGACGAAGAGGCCGTGATCGCCGAGGTCGAGGCGGCCGAGGAACGTCGTCTCCCCGCGCCCGAGCACGTCCTCCTGCTGGCCCGTCGCAAGGCCGCCGACGTCGCGCACCGCCTGCGCGCCGACGACCCGGACTTCGACGGGGTCGTCATCGGCGGCGACTCGATGTTCGCGCTCGGCGACGAGATCCTCGGAAAGCCCTACACGGCCGAGGCCGCCACCGCCCGGTGGCTCGGGATGCGCGGACGCACGGGCGTGCTGCACTCGGGGCACAGCGTCTTCCGCCTGTCCCCGGGCGCGGAGCCGCGCGAGGCGTACGCCGTCGCCGAGGCGTCGGTGACCTTCGCCGCCGACGTCGACGACGACGAGATCGCGGCCTACGTGGCCAGCGGCGAACCACTCCTGGTCGCCGGGGCCTTCACCGTCGACAGCCTGGGCGGCGCGTTCATCGAGCGCGTGGAGGGCGACCCGTCGACGGTCGTGGGGATGTCGCTGTCGACGATCCGCCGTCTCGTGCGCGAACTGGGCGGATCCTGGACCTCGCTCTGGAACCGTTCGTAGACACCCGCACACGTTTCTCGGCGTTTCTTGTCGAGGAGTGTCAAAAGGCCCGCGTGCCCCCTCGCTAGGCTGGGAGGATGCCGAAGATCGCCAAGGTCCTTGTCGCCAACCGCGGCGAGATCGCCGTCCGAGTCATCCGTGCCGCCCGCGATTCGGGGAAGGCCTCCGTGGCCGTCTACGCCGATCAGGACCGCGACGCCCTGCACACCCGCCTCGCCGACGAGGCCTACGCCCTCGACGGCGCGACCAGCGCCGACACCTACCTCTCGATCGAGAAGATCCTCTCGGTCGCCCGCCGGTCCGGCGCCGACGCCGTGCACCCGGGCTACGGATTTCTCGCCGAGAACGCCGACTTCGCGCGCGCCGTGATCGGTGCGGGTCTCGTCTGGATCGGACCCTCGCCGGATGCCATCGAGGCGCTCGGCGACAAGGTCACCGCCCGCCACGTCGCCGAAAAGGTCGGCGCGCCCCTCGCTCCGGGAACCCCCGGCCCCGTCTCGGGCGCCGACGAGGTCATCGCGTTCGCGAACGAGGTCGGCCTGCCGATCGCCATCAAGGCGGCCTACGGCGGCGGCGGACGCGGTCTCAAGGTCGCGCGCGAGCTCGACGAGGTCGCCGAGATGTTCGAGTCCGCCACGCGCGAGGCCGTCGCCGCCTTCGGTCGCGGCGAGTGCTTCGTCGAGAAGTACCTCGACAAGCCGCGCCACGTCGAGACGCAGTGCCTCGCCGACAGCGCGGGCAACGTCGTCGTCGTCTCCACGCGCGACTGCTCGCTGCAGCGGCGCCACCAGAAGCTCGTCGAGGAGGCCCCCGCGCCGTTCCTCAGCGACGAGCAGAACGCGATCCTCTACGCGGCATCCAAGGCCATCCTCAAGGAGGTCGGGTACGTCGGAGCCGGCACGTGCGAATTCCTCATCGGCGCCGACGGCACCATCTCGTTCCTCGAGGTCAACACGCGCCTGCAGGTCGAGCACCCCGTCTCCGAAGAGGTCACGGGGATCGACCTCGTGCGCGAGCAGTTCCGCGTGGCCGAGGGCGAGGAGCTCGGCTACGACGACCCCGCCCCCACCGGCCACTCGATCGAGTTCCGCATCAACGGCGAGGACCCGGGCCGCGGCTTCCTCCCCCAGCCGGGACCGATCCACGTCTTCAAGACGTTCGGCGGCCCCGGCATCCGTCTCGACTCCGGCGTGACCGCCGGCGACAGCGTCTCGGGGGCCTTCGACTCGCTGCTGGCGAAGATCATCGTCACCGGTCGCGACCGCGCCGAGGCGCTCGAGCGCGCGCGCCGCGCCCTCGACGAGTTCGAGGTCGCCGGCATGCCGACCGTGCTGCCCTTCCACCGCAAGGTCGTGCGCGACCCCGCCTTCACCGCGGAGGACGGCTCCTTCGGCGTCTTCACCCGCTGGATCGAGACGGAGTTCGTCAACGACATCCCCGCGTGGGACGGCGAGCTCGACGCCCCCGCCGCCGAGGCCGGCCGGCACACCGTCGTCGTCGAGGTCGGCGGCAAGCGCCTCGAGGTGAGCCTGCCCGACCGCATCACGGCCGCGGCCCCGCAGGGGGGACGCCCCGCCGCCGCTCCCCCGTCCCGTCGGTCGCACGCGGCGTCGCCCGCAGCCGGCGCCACCGGCGACGCGGTCAAGTCGCCGATGCAGGCCACGATCGTCAAGGTCGCCGTCGAGGAGGGGCAGCAGGTCGTCAAGGGCGACCTCGTCGTCGTGCTCGAGGCGATGAAGATGGAGCAGCCCATCCAGGCGCACAAGGACGGAACGGTCGCCTCCATCGACGCGAACCCCGGCACCACGGTCTCGGCCGGGCACCAGCTGCTGCTGATCAGCTGACGCCCCGCGTCGTCACGGCGCCGCACTCCTCCGGGGGTGCGGCGCCGTCTTTCGTGCGGCGTCCGCTGCACCCCCTCGTCCCACTTATGGCCGGTCCCACCGCCGCACACCCACTACAATCGGGACACGCACCCTCAAAAGTGGGACGAGCAGCCCGCAGGGCGCGGCGCCGAGCGTACAAAGAGGGACGAGCGGCGCTCAGGGCGCGATGCCGAGCGGCATCCGCGAGGGTCAGTCCTCGCCGGGGTCGTCGCGGTCGACGATGTGCATCGCGCGCGCGGCGTCGGTGATGCTGGAGGTCAGCGAGGGGTATACCGCGAACACGCGGGCGACCTGATCGACGGTGAGACGCCGCTCGACGGCGATCGCGATCGGGTAGATCAGCTCCGACGCCTTCGGCCCGACGATGACACCGCCCATGACCGTGCCGCTACCCTCCCGGGCGATCAGCTTGACGAAGCCGTCGGTGATGCCCTGCATCTTCGCGCGCGGGTTGGCCGAGAGCGGGAGCTTGCGCACCTTGCCGGCGATCCGTCCCTCGATCACGTCCTGCTCGCTGAAGCCGACGGTGGCGATCTCGGGCGCCGTGAAGATGTTGGCCGTGATGCGGCGGGTCTCGAGCGGGATGACGATGTCGCCGAGGGCGTGGAAGATCGCCTGGCGTCCCTGCATCGAGGCGACGGATGCCAGGGGGTAGAAGTTCGTGCAGTCGCCGGCGGCGTAGATGTTGGGCACCGAGGTGCGCGCGACGCGGTTCACGCGGATATGACCGGATGCCGTCATCTGCACGCCCGCCTGCTCGAGGCCGAGGCCCGCGGTGTTCGGGATCGAGCCGACGGCCATGAGGCAGTGGCTGCCCTCGATCGTGCGTCCGTCCGAGAGCGTCACGGTCACCCCGTCGCCGGTGTTCACGACCGAGTCGGCGCGGGCCTTCGCGAGCAGCGTCATGCCGCCGCGCTGGAAGACGCGCTCGAGGACGGCCGCGGCATCCTGATCCTCTCCGGGCAGCACCTGGTCGCGGCTCGAGACGAGCGTGACCTTGGCCCCGAGGTTCATGTACGCCGACGCGAACTCGGCGCCGGTGACGCCCGAGCCGACCACGATCAGGTGGGAGGGCACGGACTTCATGTTGTAGAGCTGCGTCCAGGTGAGGATGCGCTCGCCGTCGGGCTTCGCGGACGGCAGCTCGCGCGGCGATGCGCCGACCGAGACGACGAGGGTCTCGGCCTCGATGCGGTCGAAGTCGGTGCCGCCGGCCTCGGTGGACACCACCACCGCGCCGTTTCCGTCGAGGCGGCCGTGACCCGAGATGATGCGCACGCCCGCCTCGAGCAGCGACGAACGCATGTCGTCGGACTGCTGCCGGGCGAGAGAGAGCAGACGCTGGTTGACGGCGGCGAGGTTGATGGCGACCTCGGGGGTCAGCGGCTTGCCGCGGTCGTCCTTCGCGAACAGTTGCACGCCGAGGTCGCTGGCGTTGCGGATGGCGACGGCCGCGTCGGCCGTGGCGATGAGCGTCTTCGAGGGGACGACGTCGGTGATGACGGCCGAGCCGCCGACGCCCGCGCGCTCGACGAGGGTGACGTCGGCGCCGAGCTGCGCCGCCGAGAGGGCCGCCTCGTATCCGCCGGGGCCTCCGCCGACGATCGCGACGGACTGCTTGCGCTCGAAGCTCTGCACCATGGCATCCATTCTGTCAGCGCTGGGCGGATGCCGATGCGACACCCAGCCGGGCACGACACGCTGGGTGTCGAGGTGCGCCGTCTGGCCCGCGGGCCCCGCAGTTTCTAGAGTGGGGGAATGTCCAACAGCACATCTCACCCGCTCGACGACCCGGCCGTCGACCCCTTCGAGGTCGCCCGGACCGCGGCGGCCGACATCGCCCGCCTCTCCGGGGTCGAGCACCACGACATCGCCGTGACCCTCGGGTCGGGCTGGGGGCGCGCCGCCGAGCTCATCGGCGAGGAGACGGCGTCGTTCCCCGCGACCGAGGTCACCGGCTTCAGCAAGCCCGCCCTCGAGGGCCACGTCGGCACCCTGCGCAGCGTCCGCACCCCCGGCGGCAAGAACGTCCTCGTCATCGGCGCCCGCACGCACTACTACGAGGGCCACGGCGTGCGCCGGGTCGTGCACAGCGTGCGCACCGCGGCCGCGACGGGTGCGACGACGATGATCCTCACGAACGGCGCCGGCGGCATCCGCGAGACGTGGAAGCCCGGCCAGCCCGTGCTGATCAGCGATCACATCAACCTCACCGCCGACTCGCCCCTCGAGGGCGCGACCTTCATCGATCTCACCGACCTGTACTCGACACGCCTGCGCGACGTGGCGCGCTCGATCGACCCCTCGCTCGACGAGGGCGTGTACACGCAGTTCCGCGGGCCCCACTACGAGACGCCCGCCGAGGTGCAGATGGCCAAGACGATCGGCGGCCACATCGTCGGCATGTCGACCGCGCTCGAAGCGATCGCCGCTCGCCAGGCCGGCATGGAGATCCTCGGCTTCTCGCTCATCACGAACCTGGCCGCCGGCATCCAGAAGACCCCGCTCAGCCACGAGGAGGTGCTCGAGGCCGGTCGCGAAGCCGAGCCCGTCATCTCCGCGCTGCTGGCCCGCGTGATCGGCGCGTTGTGAGCGAGCATGTCGCCGCGGCCCGCGCCTGGCTCGCCCAGGATCCGGATGCCGTGACCCGCGCCGAGCTCGAAGACCTCCTCGCCCGGGTCGAGTCGGGGGATGCCGAGGCGACGGCCGACCTGGACGATCGCTTCTCCACCCGCCTGGCGTTCGGCACGGCGGGACTGCGCGGAACGCTCGGAGCGGGCCCCAACCGCATGAACCGCGTGCTCGTGGCGCAGGCCGCGGCGGGCTTCGCGGCGTACCTGCGCGAGCGGTCGTCGGGCGATGCGACCGTGGTCGTCGGCTACGACGGGCGGCGCAACTCCGACGTGTTCGCCCGCGACTCGGTCGAGATCTTCGCCGGGGCGGGGCTGAACGCGATCCTGCTCCCCCGCCTGCTTCCGACCCCCGTGCTGGCGTTCGCCGTGCGCCACCTCGGCGCCGACGCGGGCGTCATGGTCACCGCCAGTCACAACCCGCCCGACGACAACGGCTACAAGGTCTACCTCGGCGGCGACGACGAGGGGGCGCAGATCGTCTCCCCCGCCGACGCCGAGATCGCCGCGCACATCCAGCGGATCGCCGACGAGGGCAACATCACCACCCTGCCGCGCTCGGTGGGCTACGCCAACGCCCCCGAATCGGTCGTCGAGGCGTACGTCGCCGCGACCGCCGCGGTCGGCCCCGCTCCCGCGGGCGCCGAGGGGCTGAACTGGGTCTACACCGCGATGCACGGCGTCGGGTGGGAGACCGTGTCGCGCGTGCTCGCCGAGGCCGGGTATCCCGCGCCCACGGTGGTCGAGGCGCAGATCCACCCCGACGGACGCTTCCCGACGGTGGCGTTCCCCAACCCCGAAGAGCCCGGCGCGATGGACCTGTCGTTCGAGACCGCACGCTCCGTCGACGCCGAGCTCGTCATCGCCAACGACCCGGATGCCGACCGCCTCGCCGTCGCGATCCCCGACGCCGGCGCCGAGGGCGGCTGGCGCCGTCTGACCGGCAACGAGATCGGGCTGCTGCTCGGCTGGCGGGCGGCGCGGGCCGCGGCCGGTGCGGGCGGATCCGAGGCGGACGAGCCCGGGGCCGCGGCATCCCTCGCGTGTTCGCTCGTGTCGTCGCCCGGGCTGCAGGCCGTCGCCGAGCACTACGGCCTGGACTTCCACTCGACGCTCACGGGCTTCAAGTGGATATCGCGGGCCCCCGGCATCGTCTTCGGCTTCGAGGAGGCGCTCGGCTACCTCGTCAATCCCGGGACGGTGCGCGACAAAGACGGCATCTCCGCCGCGGTCGCCCTGCTCGAGATGGCATCGGCGGCGCGCGCCGAGGGCCGCACCGTCGCCGACCTGCTGCAGGAGTTCCGCGACACTTTCGGCGCGTTCGCGAGCGATCAGATCTCGATCCGCGTGAGCGACGTGAGCGAGATCGCCGGGATCATGGCATCCCTGCGCGCCCAGCCTCCGTCCGTGGTCGGCGAGATCGCGGTGACGCGCATCGACGATCTGCTGCAGGGCGTGGACGGCCTGCCGCCGGGCGACGTGCTGCGGCTGTGGCTCGACGACGGCTCGCGCCTCATCGTGCGCCCGAGCGGTACCGAGCCCAAGCTCAAGCTGTACCTCGACGTGCGCGGTTCGTCGGCCAAGAAGGCCGCGCGGCGCCTGGCCGCGCTGCGCGCCGGCGCCGAGGAGCTGCTGGCGTCGGTGCGCTGACGCGGGGTCCTGTCGGGGTGCTCCGCGTGCAACGGGGTGGTCGGTGACCACCCCGTTGCACGTCCGACGCCCCGACGGGTTGACTCCTCCCGAGGAGACACGTCTCCACAGGTGGAGGGGATGCGGCGGGCGGGGGCGGCGCGTGCGGTGAGACCGTGGGCGGGTGTCATCGGCCTTCACAATTCCTCTCATCTCACGGCAGCAGCTCGACGCGCTCGGGTGGCACTCACGACGGGTGCGCCAGGCAGTGGATGCGGGCGAGCTGCAGGTGCTCAGGCGTGGGGTCTACGTCCGCGCCGCGGACCTGGTCGGGGCGACGACCGAGCAGCGGATCGTGGTGCGCGCTCGCGCCCTCACCGTCGTCTCACGTCGGCCCCCGGTGTTCTGCGGCTCCACGGCCGCCGCGATCCTCGGCCTCCCGATCCTCCGCGACGATGGAGCGCTGCACGTCATCTGCGACGAAGCCCGGTCGCGTAGCGGCCCGGGGATCGTCCGCCACCGCGATCTCGCCGACGACCCGCTCGTGATCAAGACTGCCGGGGTGCGGTGCACGTCACTACCGCGGACGGTCGTCGACGTCTCGCGGCACGAATCCCGCGATGCGGCTGTGTGCGTCGCGGATGCAGCGCTGCGGCAGGCGGCATTCACCCCACCTGGAACCTACGACGAACGAGCCGCCGACGAGCTGAAGGACGACATGCGGCGTATCGCGGCGACGACGACGCGCGGTCGCGTGCGAGCCGAGCGCGTCATCGGTCTCGCTGACGGCCGTGCGCAGCTGCCGGGCGAGAGCATCAGCCGGCTTCGGTTGCTCGAACTCGGCTTCGCCGCTCCCTCACTCCAGGTTCCGATCCCCGGCCCTCACGGCAGGACGTTCTGGGTCGACTTCGGCCTCGACGATGTCGGGGCATGGGGCGAGTTCGACGGACGCGTCAAGTACCGCGAGCTGCCCGCGGCATCGGGCCGAAACGCCTTCGAGGTCCTCGAGCAGGAGAAGCGCCGCGAAGACTGGATCCGCGGCACGACTCAACGCCGGTTCGCCCGCTGGGGCTGGGGCGATCTGAAGGACGCTGCGACGCTCGGCCGCCGGCTCGCCGCTTTCGGCATCGAGCCGCCCACGGCCGGGAACTCCACCTAACGGGGCGCGCGACGTGCACCGGGGCGCAGACCGAACGCCCCACTGCACGCCCGGCGCCCCGACCCCCGTGCAACCCCACCCCCGATGCCCCGCAACCACGGCCTCGACGCCCGCGCGCACGTGCCCGCGCGACGACGTCATCGACGCCCCGAACCCGGAGTATCGACCCCCGCGTCAGCCGTCGATCACCGCGACCAGCTCGTCGAGGAACGCGGGGAACGACACCGCGCGGCGCACGATGCGCTGCACGCTGTCGCGCTCGCTGAACACCTCGACGAACTGCTCGAACACCGTCTGGAAGGCCTCGCGGTCGGTCTCGCTGAACGCCACGAGCGCGACGACCTGCACGCGCCCCTCGCTCCACGCGATCGAGGGGTCGGCGATCCCGATCGCGATGCGGGTCTGCGTCGCGGTCATCCCCATCGCGTGCGGCACCGCGAGGGCGTCGGTGAACGCCGTCGACGAGATCGTCTCGCGCTCCACCGCTCGATCGACGTAGGCCTCGTCGATGACCCCCTGCTCCACGAGCAGACCGCCCAGGCGCCGGATGACGCCGGCCTCGCCGTCGGCGGCATCCAGGCCCCGCACGAAAGCGCCCGGCGCGAAGTAGCGTTCGAGCTCGGCGCGCAGGCGCGCGAGACGGCGGCCGCGACGGATGCGCCCGGCCGCGGCCTGCACGCGCTCCACGTCGGCGTCGGTGAGGAACGGCTGGATGCGCACGAACCGGTCGCCCGGCCGCGGCGGGTCGATCGTGGTGAGCACGAGATCGGTCTCGATGGCATCCCACGCGGGGTCGATGCGCGTCTCGACGCCGACGACCTCGATCGCCTGCCCGAGCGAACGGTCCACGCTCGAGCGCAGCAGTTCGTGCAGCTCGTAGTACCCGGGGCACACGATCGTCGCCGTCAGCAACTGGTCGGCGCGGCGGCTGCGCTCGAGGCGGCCGCCGACGTGCATCGCGATGTAGGCGATCTCGTCGTCGAGGATCGGGATGCCCAGGCCGTCCTGCAGCCCCTTCGCGATGTACACGGCGACCTCGAAGATCATCGGGTACGTCGACTTCAGCGAGCGGGTGAGCGGGTTGCGCGACCACGCCTGCTCCCGCGAGCGCGCGAGCAGGTTCTGCACGTGCAGCGCGAGGCGGAGGATGAAGTCGTCGTGCGCGATGTCGACGAGGAACTCGGATGCCGCATTCTCGACCACGCGCCGGACGGAGGCCTCGACCGACGGGTCGAGGCGGGAGCGCACGTCGTCGCCGCCCGGGGTTCCGGGAGCGACGATACGCGTGAGCACGAGGGTCGCGAGGTGGCGGAGGTCGCCGGAGCCGAGCTGCACGCCGATGTGCTTGAGGGTGAGGCGGTCGAGCAGCTCCACGACGGCGGCGGCCGCGTCGGACGAATCCCCACCGGGCGAACCGAGGGCGCGATCGCGCGTGGTCCGGTCGGCGGCGATGGCGATGTGCATCACGACGTCGCCGATGCCGATCTCGTTCACGTAATACCCGAGGGCCCCGAGCTCGGCGACCAGCTCGGCCTTGAACGGACCGAACGCGCGGGCGCCGACCGAACGCTCCCCCAGCGTGCGGCGCAGCGCGTCGAGGTCGAACATGCCGGCATCCATCTCGTCGTGCGCGAGCTTCGACAGCAGTCGCCGCTGCGCGACCTCGGTTCCGCGCAGGCGCGCGGTGGATGCCGAGCGCTCCAGGGTCAGCTCGGTGCCGCCGAGCAGTCCGCGCACGCGCGAGAGGTCGGCCTCCAGGGTCGCGGCGCTCACGTGCAGGGCGTCGGCGGTCTCGAACACGTCGATGCCGTCGGCGGAATCGAGGAGGCGCCGCACGAGGGTGTGCAGGCGATCGCGCGGGGTGCCGGCATCCGCCCCCGACGCCGACCGCAGGGCCGCCGCGGCGTCGCCGCCGGCGCGGTAGCCGAGGGGCCCGGACTCGACGGCGTTGCCCGACGTCACGCGCGCGTTCAGGGCGGTGACGTAGGACCGGATGCTGCGCGGGGTGACGCCGAGGGCGTCCGCCAGCGATGCGGCGGTCGACCATTCCGCGTCCCGCAGCAACAGGGCCAGCAGGCGGTCTTGGCGAGCTTTCGTCGTCACGATCCGTCCTCCGCGCCGCCCCGGTGAGCAGCGATCCCTTCATCCTTTCACGCCCATCCGCCTCGGGCGCGGGTGCGGGCGAAGCCGACGAGTGCGGTCGCGGCAACGACGTTCCGGGGGGTGGGAAACGAACCTGGTTGTCTCCTGTGAAGCCGGTGCGCACAATCGAGAGGAAGAAAGGCCGGTCGATGAAGATCCTCGTGGTGTGTGGAGCGGGTGCGTCGAGCACGTTCGTGGCGCAGCGCGTCCGTCGTGCTGCGCAAGACCGCGGTCTCGACTACTCCGCCTCGGCCGGAACCGCCCGTTCCCTGACCGTCGACCTCGACTCCGCCGACATCGTGCTCGTCGGTCCGCATCTCGCCGCCGACATCGAGCACATCCGCCGCGAGGCCGCCCCGCGCGGAGCAGCGGTCGTCCTGCTGCCCGACGACGTGTTCGCCGACCTCAGCGGCACCCGAACCCTCGACCTGGTCGAGGCCTCCCTGCGATCCCGCCAGCCGGCGGACACGATCTGAGTCGACGGAGAGACCCATGCCCCATCTGACCCGCACCGTCCGCATCGGATCGTCGCACGGCCTGCACGCGCGCCCCGCGAAGCTCTTCGCGCAGGCGGCGAAGGAGTCCGGCATCCCGGTGACCCTCGCGAAGGACGCGGGCTCTCCCATCAACGCCGCCAGCATCCTCGGCATCATCGCCCTCGGACTGGAGCAGGGCGACTACGTCACCCTCACCGCCGACGGCGACAACGCCGAGCCCACGCTCGAGCGCCTCGCCGAGCTGCTGACCACCGACCACGACGCCGAGTAAGGAAGACACACACCATGACGGAACTCCGTGGAGTCGGAATCGGACTGGGCGTCGCCCAGGGACCCATCGCGCGCATGGCCGAGCCCCTGCCCGCCCCGAAGGATGCCAAGAGCGAGCTCTCGATCGACGAGGAGACGGCGCGCGTGCGCGAGGCCGTCGGCGCCGTCGCGCGCGAGCTCGAGGCCCGCGGCGCGCAGGCGGGCGGCGCCGCCCGCGAAGTGCTCGAGGCGCAGGCGATGATCGCCGAGGACCCGACCCTCGAGGCAGAGGTCGACAGCCGCCTCGCCGCCGGCAAGACCGGCGAGTTCGCCGTGCACGACGCCTTCGCCTCGTTCCGCGAGCAGCTCGTCGCCCTCGGCGGCTACCTCGGCGAGCGCGCCGCCGACCTCGACGACGTCGCCCAGCGCGTCATCGCGCGCCTGCGGGGCGTCGCGGCCCCCGGCATCCCGGATCCCGGTCACCCGTTCGTGCTCGTGGCGAAGGACCTCGCCCCGGCCGACACCGCTCTGCTCGACCTCGACAAGGTGCTCGCCCTGGTGACCACCGAGGGCGGCCCGACCTCGCACACGGCGATCCTCGCCCGCGAGAAGTCGATCGTCGCGGTCGTCGGCGCCGCCGGCGCGAAGGACCTCGTCGACGGACAGTCCGTCATCGTGGATGCCGCCGCCGGCGTCGTCACGGTCGACCCGAGCGCCGACGACCTCGAGCGCGCGAAGAACCGCGCCGACGCCCGCGCCGCTGCGGCATCCGCCCCCATCACCGACGGCGCCCTCGCCGACGGCACGAAGGTGCCGCTGCTGGCGAACCTCGGCAAGCCCGGCGGCGCGGCCGAGGCCGTCGAGTTGGGCGCCGAGGGCGTGGGACTGTTCCGCACCGAGTTCCTCTTCCTCAGCTCCAGCTCCGCGCCCACCGTCGAGGAGCAGCGCGCGGCCTACATCGAGCTGCTCAGCGCGTTCCCCGGCAAGAAGGTCGTCGTGCGCGTGCTCGACGCCGGCGCCGACAAGCCCCTCCCCTTCCTCAACGACGCGCACGAGGAGAACCCCGCGCTGGGCCTTCGCGGCCTGCGCGCCCTCCGCGCGAGCGAGGACATCCTGCGCGAGCAGCTCACCGCCCTCGCCGAGGCGGATGCCGCGACCCGTGCCTCCGAGGCCGGCCCCGCCGACCTGTGGGTCATGGCGCCCATGGTCTCGACCGTCGAGGAGACCCGGTACTTCACGGCCCTCGCCAAGGACTACGGCCTGAAGACGACCGGCGTGATGGTGGAGGTGCCCTCCTCGGCTCTCCTCGCCGACCGCATCCTGCAGATCGCCGACTTCGCCTCGATCGGCACCAACGACCTGACGCAGTACACGCTCGCCGCCGACCGGCTGCTCGGTTCGGTCGCGTCGTTCCAGGACCCGTGGCATCCGGCCGTCCTCCGCCTCATCCGCGAGGTCGGGGCGGCGGGCCGTGCCCACGGAAAGCCCGTCGGCATCTGCGGCGAAGCGGCGGCCGACCCGCTGCTGGCCGTCGTGCTCGTCGGTCTCGGCGCCACCACGCTGTCGATGGCCCCCACGGCCCTCGCCGACGTGCGCGCGACGCTGCTCACCCACACGCTCGACGACGCGCTCCGCATCGCCGAGGCCGCCCTGGCCGCGGACGACGCGGCCTCCGCCCGCGAGGCGGCCCAGGCGGCGTCCTCCCTCGTTCCCACCCCGTGAACCCCGGGGACGGTTCCCACCGCCCCGTCGACACCGCGGCCGACGCCGCATCCCCACCGCACGGCCCCCGCCGTGCACCACATCAAGGAGACACAGCAATGACGACGACGTCACCCACCAAGAAGCCGGGAGGGGCACGGATCGCGGTTCAGCGATTCGGCACGTTCCTCTCCGGCATGATCATGCCGAACATCGCGGCCTTCATCGCCTGGGGCTTCATCACGATGCTCTTCATCCCGGCCGGGTTCTTCGGCGCCAAGAGCCCCTTCGGGTGGCACTGGGCCCCGGTCGCCGAGATCATCGGCGGCGGCGGAGACGCCGCGACCATCGGCTGGCCCGGAGCGGCGACCGCGCTGACAGCGAACGCCGACGGCGGCACCTACCAGGGCTACGTCGGCCTGGTCAGCGTCATGATCACCTACCTGCTGCCCCTGCTCATCGCCAACACCGGTGGACGCATCGTCTACGGTGCGCGCGGTGGCGTGGTCGCCACCATCGCCGTGATGGGCGTGATCGTGGGCACCAACATCCCGATGTTCCTCGGCGCGATGATCATGGGCCCGCTCGCGGCCTGGATCACCAAGCAGATGGACAAGCTGTGGGACGGCAAGATCCGCCCCGGCTTCGAGATGCTCGTGAACAACTTCTCCGCCGGCATCCTCGGCATGATCCTCGCGATCGTCGGCTTCTTCGCCTTCGGTCCCGTCTTCCTCGGCATCAGCGCGGTCCTCGGCAGCATCGTCGGGTTCCTCGTGCAGTTCAACCTGCTGCCCGTGCTGTCGATCATCGTCGAGCCCGCCAAGGTGCTGTTCCTCAACAACGCCATCAACCACGGCGTGTTCACCCCGCTCGGCATCGAGCAGGCCGCGAACACGGGCAAGTCGATCCTGTTCCTCATCGAGGCCAACCCCGGCCCCGGCCTGGGCCTGCTGCTCGCCTTCACCTTCTTCGGTGTCGGCGCGGCGAAGGCGTCGGCCCCCGGTGCCATCGTCATCCAGTTCCTCGGTGGCATCCACGAGATCTACTTCCCCTACGCCCTCGCCAAGCCGATGACGATCCTCGCGCTCATCGCGGGTGGCGCCTCGGGTGTCGCGGTCAACATGATCTTCGGCGGTGGCCTGGTCTTCCCGGCCGCTCCCGGCAGCATCATCGCCGTCACCGCTGCGGCCGCCGGCGGCGGCGTCGCGAACGTGCTCGTGGTCTACCTCTCGGTGATCGTCGCCGCGGTCGTGACCTTCCTCGTCTCGGGTGTCATCCTGCGCGCCTCGCGCAAGCGCGACCAGGAGGCCGAGGGCGACAGCTTCGCCGCGGCCATCGACCAGACCGCCGCGAACAAGGGCAAGGAGTCGTCCGCGCTGGGCGCGCTGCGCACCCGCGCCGCCGGTACCACCGGTTCGGGCACGACCGAGTCGGCCGACCACGACGTCGACGCCGCCCTGGGCGGTCTCGGGGGCGGGGTCGCCACGAAGCAGCTGAACAACATCGTGTTCGCCTGCGACGCCGGCATGGGCTCCTCGGCGATGGGCGCGAGCGTCCTGCGCAACAAGATCAAGAAGGCCGGAATCGAGGGCGTCACGGTCACCAACCAGGCGATCGCGAACCTCGACGGCTCGGCCGACCTGGTCATCACGCAGAACCAGCTCACCGACCGCGCCAAGGCGCAGTCGCCCGACTCGCTGCACGTGTCGGTCGACAACTTCATGAACTCGCCGCGCTACGACGAGGTCGTGGAGATGGTCCGCTCGCAGCACGAGTCCAAGTAACCCCCCTAGCACGCCAGGGGTCGGAGCGTCAGCCCGACCCCTGGCGTCTTCCCGTCCGGCCCGCGTTTTGCGAGGCTGGACAGCACGACGAGAAAGGCGAGAACCATGTCGAACGTCCTCCGCATCGAATCCGTCCGCATCCACCCCGGGAGCGCCACCCGCGAGGAGGCGATGAAAGAGGCGGCCGACCTGCTGCAGGCCACCGGCTCCGTGACCGCCGACTACTTCGCCGCCATGCAGGCGCGCGAAGAGACCGTGTCGACCTACATGGGCAACGAGCTCGCGATCCCCCACGGCACCAACGAGACCAAGCAGGCGATCCTCGAGTCCGGCCTGTCGGTCGTCCGCTACGACGGCGGCGTGGACTGGGGCGGGGAGCCCGTCACCTTCGTGATCGGCATCGCCGGCAAGGGCGACGAGCACCTCGAGATCCTGTCGCAGATCGCGATCCTCTTCTCCGAGGAGGACGACGTCGCGCGCCTGAAGGCCGCCTCCTCGCCCGAGGAGCTCTACGAGGCCCTCGCGGGTTCCGTCAACGCATGAAGGCCGTCCACTTCGGCGCGGGCAACATCGGCCGCGGCTTCGTCGGACTGCTGCTGCACGAGGGCGGCTACGACCTCGTCTTCTCCGACGTCTCCGCCGCCCTCGTGGCCGCGATCAACGACGCGTCGTCGTACACCGTCCACGAGGTGGGCGAGGGCGGCGTCGACACGCAGGTGACGAACTTCCGCGCGATCGACAGCTCGGTGGATGCCGACGCCCTCGTCGACGAGATCGCCACGGCCGACGTGGTGACCACCGCCGTCGGACCCACGATCCTCAAGTTCGTCGCCCCGCACATCGTCGCGGGACTCGCGCTGCGCGACCCCTCCCTGCCCGCGCTGCAGATCATGGCCTGCGAGAACGCGATCGGCGCGACCGACCAGTTGCGCGAGCACGTGGTCGAGCTTGCCGGCGAATCGTGGGACGCCCTGGCATCCCGTGCCGTCTTCGCCAACACCGCGGTCGACCGCATCGTCCCCGCCCAGGCGCAGGGCGGCGTCGACGTCACCGTGGAGCCCTTCTACGAGTGGGCCATCGAGCGGGCGCCGTTCGGCGACACCCCGCCGCACATCCCCGGCGCGCACTTCGTCGACGACCTCGAGCCGTACATCGAGCGCAAGCTCTTCACGGTCAACACCGGACACGCCACCACGGCGTACTTCGGGGCGCAGGCCGGGATCGACCGCATCTCCGACGCCCTCGCCGATCCGACGATCGCCGCGAAGGTCGAGGCGGCTCTGGAGGAGACCAGCGCCCTGCTCGTGCAGAAGCACGAGCTCGACGCCGGTGTGCAGGGCGAGTACCGCGCCACGATCCTCCGGCGCTTCCGCAACGACGCCCTCCCCGACACGGTGTGGCGCGTGGGTCGGCAGCCGTTGCGCAAGCTCTCGCGGCACGAACGCTTCGTCGGGCCCGCGGCCGAGGCCGTCGAGCGGGGCCTCCCCGTCGACGCGCTCGTGGCCGCGATGGCCGCCGCGCTGGAGTTCCAGGATGCCGAGGACGCCCAGGCCGTCGAGCTGCAGCGCCTGCTGCGCGAGACCGACGCCGCGTCGTTCACGTCCGAAGTGACCGGCCTCGACGCCGACCACCCGCTGTACGGGCGTGTCGTCGAGATCGTCGCCGCACGCCAGGCGGCGCTCTCGGCCTGACTCCCCCGACACCGCCGACGCGGCCGCATCCGGCGGCGCGTCGGCGGTGTCGTGTTTCCGCCTCCCGGCGTGCACCGCTCGCACCGCGCGCCCGGCGATACGCTCGAAGACGTGACCGACAGCACCGCCCCCACCGATCCCGTTCCCTCCCCCGCTCCGCGTCGTCGCCGGCGATGGCTGCGCTGGCTCCTCGGTGGGCTGGGGGCCGTCGTGGTTCTCCTCGTCGGCGGCATCCTGATCTACAGCCAGGTCGGTGTGATGGGCGCGGAACCGGGCCCGCTCGCCGAAGCCGAGGCGAACCCCGGGCTGACCATCACCGACGACGGCGCGGGGATCGTGCTCGCACCGACGGCCGGCGCGACGGGGCAGGGCCTGGTCTTCATCCCGGGCGCCAAGGTGGAGGCGGAGGGTTACATCGCCACCTTCGCCGACACCGTCGTCGACGACGGCGTGACGATCGTGATCACGAAGCCCTGGCTGAACCTCGCGTTCTTCGACCCCCGCCCGCTGTCGACCTTCACCGACCTCGCCCCGGGCGTCTCGACCTGGGCGGTCGGCGGGCACTCGCTCGGCGGGGTGCGCGCGTGCCAGCTCGCGACCGACGCCGATGCCCTCGTGCTGTTCGCGTCGTACTGCGCGAACGACCTCTCGGCATCCGGACTCCCCGTGCTGAGCCTGTCCGGTTCGGAAGACGGCCTGAGCACTCCGCAGAAGATCGCGGATGCCAAGGGCGAACTGCCCGCGAACGCGACCTTCGTCGAGATCCCCGGCGCGTCCCACGCCTCGTTCGGCGCCTACGGACCGCAGCCCGGCGACGGCACCCCCACGGCCGACCCGGCCGAGGTGGATCGGGTGATCGCGGAGCAGCTCGCGGGCTTCCTGCCGCGGCCGTAGCCCGCACCCGGCCGCGGCAGACCCCCCGGGCTGCGGCACCCGCCCGCGCGGGGCGAAACTCCTGAAAAATTCACCCACCGCCCGTGGATGCCGCCGCCGAAGGCCGGTTCGGGCACGAGATTCAGGAGTTCGGCTCGCCCCGGGTGTGACCGACCGCTCCTCCCCAGCACCAGTCGTCCACAGTTTCTCCCCCGCCTCGCGGCGACGCCGAGCGGAACCGTCAGGGTGGGGCGATGGCATTCGTCGATCTCGGGCACCACCAGAACCACGAGATGGTGTGGGCGACACGCGAGCTTCACGCGGCGGGTTGGTCGCGTCGCTCTCTCGCCCGCGCCGTCGCCGACGGCACCCTCACGCGCGTGCGGCAGGGCCGATTCGTCGCGGCCCACACGCATGATGACGTCGCCGCGGCAGCGCGTGTGGGCGGGCGTCTGGATTGCATCAGCCTCCTGGCGTTGCGGGGAGTGTTCGTCCACTACCACGCCGACCGGCACGTGCAACAGGACCGGCTGGCCAGCCGTCGGCCCGCTGCGCCCCGCGGCGTCGTCTATCACTGGCGTCCGTCGTCGGCGGCGCGAAACCGGCTCACGGTCGACGTAGTGGAGGCTCTCGCGCAGGCGATCCGATGCCGGCCGCCACGATCGGCCGTTGCGACGCTGGACAGCGCCTGGCACCTGGGGCTGGTCGACGAGGTCGGTATCGGCGAGGCGTTCGCTCGACTCCCGCGTCGATTCCAGGTTCTGCGTCGCTTGGTCGATCCGCGCGCGGAGGCGGGCACCGAGTCGCTCGCCCGGTTGCTCCTGCGTCAGCTCGGGTGTCGCGTCGAGCTGCAGGTCCGCATCGACGGCGTGGGTCGGGTCGACCTCCTGGTCGACGGATGGCTCATCGTCGAGTGCGACAGCGAGCAGTTCCACGGGACATGGGATGCGCACAAGAACGACCGGCGCCGTGACATGGCTGCTCTGGAACGCGGATACACGACGCTCCGCCTGCTCGCCGAAGACATCCTCTACCACCCCGACCGCGTGCAAACCGCGCTCGAGCGCATCCTGGCGCACGGCCAGCGCGGGCGGAACTCCTGAAACTTCGCGCGGCCGCTCCCCCGAAAGGGCCTTCCACACCCGCCCGGATCGGTCCTTCAGGAGTTTCGCCCGCTTCCGGCAGCCCCGATCCGTTCGAGACTCCCCGGCCGCGCCGTGCCGCGCCCGGTACGGGCAGAACTCCTGAAAGACCGCGCGCGTGCGGCCGGAACCGGCGGCTGTTCGCCGTTTCGGGCGTGAAGCTCGGGGAGATTCGCCCGCTGGGGAGCAGAGCCGGATGAGAAGCGACGTCGTGCGGGACGCGAAAGGGCGCGGACCGGAAACGGTCCGCGCCCCTGACGGCGCTTCTCAGCGCTGGAAGCCGTCCGAGATGATTTCGATGAGCTCCTCGCGCTCCTCGACCGGGAGGAAGGCCCCCGCGGCCGCGTTCAGCTGGAACGCCTCGAGGTCGTCGAGGTCGTACTCGAACGCCTGGGCCAGCAGCCCCAGCTCGCGGGTCAGCGTCGTCGCGCTCATGAGGCGGTTGTCGACGTTCACGGTGACCGAGAAGTCGAGCTGGTACAGCAGGTCGAACGGGTGGGCGTCCATCGTGTCGCCCCAGGCCGTGACGGCACCCGACTGCAGGTTCGACGTCGGTGACAGCTCGAGGGTGATCTCGCGGTCGCGCACCCAGCGGGCGAGGTCGCCGAACGTGACCTGCACCTCCTCGCCCTCGCGCGAGACGACGTCGAGGTCGTTGGCGATGCGGACGCCGTGGCCGAGTCGCAGAGCGCGACCGTCGATGAGAGCGGAGCGGATGGAGGCCAGACCCGCCCCCTCGCCGGCGTGCACCGTCGTGGGGAAGAACTGCTCGGCCAGGTAGTCGAACGCCGCGCGGTGGCGGCTCGGGAGAAACCCGTCTTCCGCCCCGGCGAGGTCGAAACCGACGACGCCCCGCCCGCGCCAGGCGACGGCGAGCTCGGCGATGTTGCGGGAGTTGTCGGTGTGACGCATGGCGGTGAGCAGCTGACCGACGCGGATGTCGTGACCGCGGGCGTCCGCGGCATCCTCACCCTCCTCGATGCCCTCCTGGACGGCGTCCACCACCTCGTCCAAGCTCAGGCCGCGCGTGAGGTGCTGCTCCGGCGCCCAGCGGACCTCGCCGTAGACGACGCCGTCGGCGGCGAGGTCTTCGACGAACTCCCGGGCCACCCGCACGAGACCCTCGCGCGTCTGCATCACGCCGACGGTCGCGTCGAACTTCTCGAGGTAGTCCTCGAGCGAACCGCCGTCGATGTGGTCGGAGAACCACGCCTCCAGGCTCTTCGCGTCGTCGGCGGGCAGGTCGAGACCGACCTCGTCGGCCAGTTCGAGCACCGTCTGCGGCCGAAGACCGCCGTCGAGGTGGTCGTGCAGCGAGACCTTGGGCAGATCGGCGATCTTCGTGCGACCGATACGGAAGTCGTCGGATGCCACGGTGTCCTTCTTTCCGGATGCCATCAGGCGGTGATCCGCTCCCGCACGATCGGCGTCGCCGCCGGGGCGGTGTCGCCGATCTGCCACGCACCCTCGACGGCGTCGAGCGCGCGCGCGAAGCGCGCCTCATCGTCGGCCGACAGGGTGAACAGCGGCTGACCGGCGGTGATGGACTGGCCGACGGTGACGTGCAGGTCGATGCCCGCAGCGTGCACGACGGCGTCCTCCGCCCGCGCGCGCCCGGCACCGAGACGCCAGGCGCCGATGCCGAACGGCAGCGCGTCGATGCGCGAGACGACGCCCGACCGCTCGGCGACGACCGTGTGGGTCTCGCGCGGCGTGGGGAGGGCGGCATCCGGGTCGCCGTCCTGGGCGCGGATCATGCGCTTCCAGACGTCCATCGCGCGACCGTCCTTGAGCGCCGCCTCGACGTCGGCATCCGGCTGACCGGCGAGCGTGAGCATCTCGCGGGCCAGGGCGACGGTCAGCTCGACGACGTCGGCGGGTCCGCCCCCGGCGAGGACCTCGACCGATTCGCGCACCTCGTTGGCGTTGCCGATCGCGAGACCGAGCGGGGTGTTCATGTCGGTGAGCAGGGCCGTGGTGTTCACGCCCGAATCGGTGCCCAGCGCGACCATCGTCTCGGCGAGCTCGCGCGCGCGGTCGATGTCCTGCATGAAGGCACCCGAACCGAACTTCACGTCGAGCACGAGCGAATCGGTGCCCTCCGCGATCTTCTTCGACATGATGCTCGAGGCGATCAGCGGAATGGCCTCGACCGTGCCGGTGACGTCGCGCAGCGCGTACAGCTTCTTGTCGGCGGGGGCGAGGCCCGTGCCCGCGGCGCAGATGACCGCGCCCACGTCGCGCAGCTGCGCCATGATCTCGTCGTTCGACAGCGCCGCGCGCCAGCCGGGGATCGACTCGAGCTTGTCGAGCGTTCCGCCGGTGTGCCCGAGACCGCGGCCAGAGAGCTGCGGCACCGCGACGCCGAAGGCCGCCACGAGCGGCGCGAGGGGCAGGGTGATCTTGTCGCCCACGCCTCCGGTCGAGTGCTTGTCGACCGTGGTCTTGCCGAGCGCGGAGAAGTCCATGCGCTCGCCCGAGGCGATCATCGCGTCGGTGAGCACGCGGATCTGATCGCGGCCCAAGCCGTTCAGCAGGACCGCCATGGTGAAGGCCGACATCTGCGCGTCCATGACGTATCCGCGCGTGTACGCGTCGACCAACCAGCGGATCTCGCCCTCGCCGATGGCCTTGCCGTCGCGCTGGGCGCGGATGATGTCGACCGCGTCGTACTGCTCCGCACTCATCGCGCCGCCTCCTCGAGGTCGCGCGGACCGAAGGCGTCCGGCAGCACCTCGTCGATCGTGCGGATGCCGCTGACGGTCTCGAGCAGCATCCCGGGGATGGCGTGCTCGAAGAGCAGCTGACGGCACCGGCCGCACGGCATGAGGGTGCGACCCTCGCCGTCGACGCACACGAACGCGACCAGCTGACCACCACCCGACATGTGCAGCTCGGACACCAGTCCGCACTCGGCGCACAGCGTCACGCCGTAGGAGGCGTTCTCGACGTTGCACCCCGAAACGATCCGGCCGTCGGCCACGAGGGCGGCGGCCCCCACCTTGAAGCGGGAGTAGGGCGCATAGGCGCGGTGCATGGCATCCGTGGCGGCGACGCGGAGTTCGTCCCAGTCGATGTCGGTCATCGTGGAGTGCAGGGTCCTCTCGTGAAGGGGGAAGCGGGCCTGGTCAGCCCTTGATGTACGGTTTGCCGGCGGCCGCGGGCCCGCGGACCTTCCCGACGAGACCGGCGACGGCGAAGATCGTCACGACGTACGGCAGCATGAGCATGAACTCGCTCGGCACGGGAGAGCCGATCACGCCGAGCGTGTTCTGCAGGTTGGATGCGAAGCCGAACAGCAGCGCCGCGAGGGTGGCGCGGATCGGGTCCCATTGGCCGAAGATGACCGCCGCGAGGGCGATGTAGCCGGCACCGGCCGTCATCTCCTTGTTGAACGCGCCGACCGAGCCCAGCGTGAAGAACGCTCCGCCGAGACCCGCGATGGCGCCGCCGAGCGAGACGTTCCAGAAGCGGGTCTTCGCGATGTTGATACCGACGGTGTCGGCCGCCTGCGGGTGCTCGCCGACCGCGCGCAGGCGCAGGCCCCAGCGCGTGTGGAAGAGCCCGACGTAGACGAGGGCGACGGTGACGTACATGAGGTAGACGATCACGGTCTGGTTGAACAGCATCGGCCCGAGGATCGGGATGTCGGCCAGGAACGGGATCGGCAGACGGGGGAAGCGCGGCGGGGAGTTCAGCGTCGCGGCGTTGGGGGCGAGCACCTGCGAGAACAGGAAGCTCGTCAAGCCCACCACCAAGACGTTGAGCACGACGCCCACGATCACCTGGTCGACGAAGTATTTGATCGCGAAGGCGGCGAGGACGAACGACACGAGCACGCCCGAGACACCCGCGGCGAGCAACCCGATGAAGGGGTTGCCGGTGGCCGTGGCGACGATCGCCGAGGTGAACGCGCCGGCGAGCAGCTGCCCCTCGATCGCGATGTTGACCACGCCGACGCGCTCGCTGAGCACGCCCGCCATCGCCCCGAAGATCAGCGGGACCGACAGGCTGAGCCCACCGGCCAGCAGACCCGTCAGCGGGATGACCGAAGTGGTCGCGCCCGCGGCTGCCCAGGTGAGGAAGCCCACCATGAACACCAGGGCGAAGACGACGGCGAGCCAGATGGGCGGGCGGCGGTGCGCACGCACCATCAGCACGCTCGCGAGCGTGATGAGCGCGAGCAGCACCGTGCAGACGATGCCGGTGACGACGCCGCCGAGCACGACCTCGGGAAGCTGGAGGAACTCCCCCGGGCTCGAGATGCGGAAGACCGCATCGCCGTCCTGTCGGGCGACGACGAACAGCACGGCGGCGAGCACCGTGATGACGCCGTAGACGATGGGCGTCTTCCAGCTGACGACGACGGCAGTGTCGAGCGCCTCGGAGGCTGCGGCCTCGGGGTGTGCGGCGGTGGTGCTCACCGGGCCGCCTCCTTCTTCTTGGCGGCGCGCGCCTTGGGCGGGCGCGCCCCGGGGGTCGGCAGGCGGAAGATCGCGCGCACCAGCGGCGGAGCCGCGATGAAGAGCACGATGAGCGACTGCACGACCAGGACGATGTCGACCGGAACGCCGTTGGCGGCCTGCATGGCGAAGCCGCCGGCCTTGAACGCCCCGAACAGGATGCCGGCGACGAGCACGCCGACGGGAGTGGAACGCCCGAGCAGGGCGACGGTGATGGCGTCGAAGCCGATGCCGGCGTCGATTCCGCTCGAGAACCCGGTCGTGACCGTGCCGAGCACCTGGTCGACACCGGCCAGCCCGACGAGGGCGCCGGAGATCAGCATCGCGTAGACGTACATCGACTTCACGTTGATGCCGGCCACCCGAGCGGCGTTCGGGTTGAGACCCACCGCGCGGAAGCGGAAGCCGAGCGAGGAGCGCTCGAGGATCCACCACACCACGACCACGGCGACGAGTGAGAGCACGAAGCCGAAGTGCAGGTTGTAGCCCGAGCCGAAGAGGTCGGGGAAGACCGCGGTGTCCTTCATCGGCGGGGTCGTGGGGTTGTTCGACCCGGGCGCCTGAAGCAGACCGGGGGTGCGCAGCAGGTAGTAGACGATGTAGAACGCGACGTAGTTGAGCATGATCGTCACGATCACCTCGTGCGCTCCGGTGCGCGCCTTCAGCACGCCCGCGATACCGGCCCACACGGCTCCAGCCACGACGCCGGCGACGAGCGCGACGATCATGTGGATGCCCCACGGCAGATCGAACGCGAAGGCGACCCACCCGGCGGCCGCCGCGGCGACGAGCATCTGACCGCGTCCGCCGATGTTGAACATCCCGACGCGGAAGGCGAGGGCGACACCGAGACCAGCGGCGATGAGCGGCGTGGCGAAGGTGAGCGTCTCGGTGAGCGGGCGGATGCCGGTGGCGAACTCGGGGCGGCGGAAGTTGTAGATCGCGCCCTGGAAGAACGACGAGTACGCCCCGGACACCGACTGCCAGATGGCGGCGAGGGTGTCGCCGGGTCGGGCGAAGAAGTAGCCCGATGCAGCCTGGACGTTCTCGTCGGTGGCGGCGATCATGATGGCCCCCACGACCAGCGCCAAAATGACGGCGAGGACCGAGATGATGGCGTTGCCGGTCGCGATCTCGCGGAACGCGCGGCGCCAGCGGTTCTCGTCTCCGGCGGGCTCGGGGGCGACCACGCGCGCTCCCGCGGCGGCGTCGACCTTCGACTCCCCCTCCAGGGCGACGTCGGCCTGACCGGCCTCGGCGACCTCGGCCGCGCGGTCGGCGCGGGCGGCGGTCGGGTCGTGCGGGCTGTGCGAATCGCTCACGCCGCGACTCCTTCGTTCTGGGGCGCTTCGCCGGCCATCATGAGACCCAGTACGTCGCGCGACGTGTCGCCGGGGACGATGCCCACGACGCGACCGCGGTACATCACCATGATGCGGTCGGCGAGGGCGGTCACCTCGTCGAGCTCGGTGGACACCACGATCACGGGCACACCGGCGTCGCGCGTCTCGATGACGCGCTTGTGGATGAATTCGATCGAGCCGACGTCGACGCCGCGCGTCGGCTGTGCGGCGACGAAGAGGCGCAGGTCGCGGCTGAGCTCGCGCGCCAGGACGACCTTCTGCTGGTTTCCGCCCGACAGGCGGCCCACGGGCGTCTCGATGGAGGGGGTGCGCACGTCGAACTCGGAGACCTTCGCGCGCGCGAAGTCGGCGAGGGTCGACAGCTGGATCGCCCCGCCCTTGACGAAGGGCGCTCCATCGGCGCGGTCGAGCATGAGGTTCTCGGCGATGGAGAACTCCCCCACCAGGCCGTCTTCTTTGCGGTCCTCCGGCACGAAGCCGACGCCCGCCTCAAGCACCGCGCGCACGCTCTTGCCGTTGAGTTCGGTGCCGTCGAGCACGATGGAGCCCTCGACGCGTTCCTGCAGACCGAGGAGGGCCTCGGTGAGCTCGGTCTGGCCGTTGCCCTGCACGCCCGCGACGGCGAGCACCTCGCCGCGACGCACGTCGAAGCTCACGTCGTTGACGACGAGCTGGCCAATCGGATCGACGACCGTCAGGTTCGACACCGACAGACCGACCTCGCCGAGCGTCGGCTGGTCTTTCTGCACGGTGAGCTCGACGGCGCGACCGACCATGAGCGACGCGAGCTCGGCGTTCGAGGCCCGCGGATCGGCCTCGCCGACGACCTTGCCGAGGCGGATGACGGTGATGCGGTCGGCGACCTCGCGCACCTCGCGGAGCTTGTGGGTGATGAAGACGATCGAGGTTCCCGACGCCTTGAGCTGGCGCATGATCGCCATGAGCTCGTCGGTCTCCTGCGGGGTGAGCACGGCCGTGGGCTCGTCGAACACGAGCACCTTGGCATCCCGCGACAGCGCCTTGATGATCTCGACGCGCTGCTGCACGCCGACGGGAAGGTCGTCGACGAGGGCGTCGGGGTCGACGTCGAACCCGAAGCGGTCGGAGATCTCGCGCACCTTGGCGCGCGCGGCGGCGAGGTCGAGACGCCCGCCGACCTTGGTGGGCTCGTGGCCGAGCATGACGTTCTCGGCCACCGTGAAGACGGGGATGAGCATGAAGTGCTGGTGCACCATGCCGATTCCCGCGCGCATCGCGTCGCCGGGGCCGGAGAAGTGCTGGACGGCGTCGTCGAGCAGGATCTCTCCCCCGTCGGCCTGGTAGAGGCCGTAGAGGACGTTCATCAGGGTGGACTTGCCGGCACCGTTCTCGCCGAGCAGGCAGTGGATCTCTCCGGCCTCGACGGTGAGGTCGATGTGATCGTTCGCCACCAGGGACCCGAAGGTTTTCGTGATCCCGCGGAGTTCGAGCTTCATGTTCCCGATCCTAAGTTCTGTGGCATCGGACGGGGGAGGCGTCCGACGAGACCGACCCGCTTCGTGGGCGGATCGGTGTCTGGGGAGGAGGGGCTGCGGCGCCCGTTCCATGAGGAGGGGAGGCCGGCATCGCGCCGGCCTCCCCCGTGAAGAGCGTGTGCTCTCAGCCGGCCAGGTAGGACTCGACCTTGATCTTGCCGCTGATGATGTCGGCCTTCAGGGCGTCCACCTTCGACGACAGGTCGGCCGGAACCCGGTCGGACCAGTCGTGGTACGGGGCGAGGCCGACGCCGTCGTTCTCGAGCGTGCCGATGAAGGGAGCGGTGTCGAACGAGCCCTCGCCCGCGGCGACGATGGCGTCCTTGGTACCCACGTCGATGCCCTTGAGGATCGAGGTCAGCAGGAGGCTGCCGATGGAGGGGTCGGTCTCGAACACGTCGGCGTCGACGCCGACGAGCGCGATCTCACGACCGGAGTCCTGGATGGCGACCGCGGCCGACTGGTAGATCGGGCCGCCGACGGGCAGGAGCACGTCGACGTTCTGGTCGATGATCGCCTGCGCGGTCTGACGCGCGGTGTCGTTGGCCTCGAAGCCACCCGTGAACGAGCCGTCCTTGGCGGTGCGGTCCCAACCGACGACGCGCACGGAGGCGTTGTTGTCGGTGTTGTACTTCTCGACACCCTGCGCGAAGCCGTCCATGAAGATGGTGACGGTCGGGATGTTCATGCCGCCGAAGGTGCCGACGACGCCGGTCTTCGAGGTGCCCGCGGCGAGGTAGCCGGCGAGGTAGGCCGCCTGAGCGGTGTCGAAGATGATCGGCTTGATGTTGGGGGCGTCGGTCTTGCCGTCGAAGTTCTGGTCGACGGTGTCGTCGATCGAGACGTACTGAACGTCGGGGTTCGCCGTGGCGGACTCGAGCGCCGCGGGGGCGAGCAGGAAGCCGACGGTGATGATGGTGTTGCAGCCCTGGTCGACCAGGTTCTGCAGGTTCGACGCGAAGTCGGTCTCGGACTGCGACTGCACCTCGATGGGCTTCTTCGAGCCGAGCTCGGAGGCGGCGGCGTCGAGGCCCTCCTTGCCGAGCTGGTTGAACGACTTGTCGTCGAACCCACCCGAGTCGGACACCATGCAGGGCAGGTAGTCGCTGGCGCCGGCGGCGGCACCACCGGATGCGCCGTTGCTCTCGGGTGCGGCGCCGCAACCGGCGAGCAGCGCGGCGGCGCCGATCATGGCGAGGCCGCTGACGACGGCCTTCTTCGTGGTCTTCACGAATGGTCCTCCAAGACGGATGCCCCCAACGGGTTCGGGGGACGATCCCGTCACGTTACCTACTGTGTCGGCGCGCTTGCGCGCCCGGAGCCCCCGCGTGCGCCAATGGTTACAAAGACGCAATCTCGCGTCACGCCCCGGCCATACGGCCGCACGAAGAAGAGACCGGATGCCACGGGGTGTGGCATCCGGTCCCAACGAGGAATCCGCGTCCCGGCCCTAGAGAACGTCGCCCCGACCGGTGAGCTTGAGCGCGTCGACGACGCCCTTCACGCGCTGCGCGTTCTCGCTCGTGGTCACGAGGAGCGCGTCAGGGGTGTCGACGACGACGATGTCGCGCACGCCGATGAGGCTGATCACGCGCTTGGTCTGCGAGACCACGATGCCGCTGGAGGCGTCGGAGAGCACGCGGGCGTCTTCTCCGAGGATCGCGAGCTCGTTGCGACCGCCCGAGGAGTTGAGCTTGGAGAGGCTGGCGAAGTCCCCCACGTCGTCCCAGTCGAAGTGACCGGGGATGACGGCGAGGCGCCCCTTCTCGGCGGCCGGCTCGGCGACGGAGTAGTCGATGGCGATCTTCTTGAGGCCCGGCCAGATGCGGTCGACGGCGGGGCCGCGGCGGTCGCGGTCGTCCCACGCCTCGGCGAGCTCGAGCAGCCCCGCGTGCAGCTCCGGCTCGTTGACGGCGAGCTCGGCCAGCAGCACGTCGGCGCGGGTGATGAACATGCCGGCGTTCCACAGGTAGGCGCGGTCGGAGAAGTACTGCTTCGCGGTCTCGAGGTCGGGCTTCTCGACGAAGCGCTCGACCATGTACGCCTCGGGGGCGTCGTCGACGATCAGCTCGTCGGACTGCTTGATGTACCCGAAGCCGACGGAGGGCTCGCTCGGCTGGATGCCGATGGTGCAGATGTATCCGGCCCGCGCGACGGCCACGGCCTGGCGCACCGCGAAATCGAACTGGCGCGTCTGGCGGATGACGTGGTCGGCAGCGAACGACCCGATGATGACGTCGGGCTCGCGGCGCACGAGGATGGCCGCCGCGAGGCCGATCGCGGCGGAGGAGTCGCGCGGCTCGGACTCGAGGAAGACGTTGTGGTCGGGGACCCCCGGCAGTTCCCGCTCCACGGCGGCGCGGTGCGCGCGCCCCGTCACGACGGCGATGCGATCGGCGCCCGAGAGCGGGGCGAGGCGATCCCACGTGTCGCGCAGCAGCGTCTGGCCCGACCCGGTGAGGTCGTGGAGGAACTTGGGGGCGTCGGCACGCGACAGCGGCCACAGGCGGCTGCCGATCCCTCCGGCGGGGATCACGGCGTAGAAGTCGTCGATAGCGATGTCGGCCATGGCTCCGACCCTACTGCCCGTGTGCACGCGCGCTTTTCGGCACGATCACGGGTGAATGACGACGCCGGAACGCGGGGATGACGGCATCCGGAGATATCTCGATGTCGAGAGAGTCTTAGGCGGCCCTAATCCCCGCCGTTCATAGCCCGGACGTAGTATTTGCTAGCGCCCGTGTGACGCCTGGACCCGTGGGGGTCCCGCACCGTGTTCGATCAGGGAGGACGACCGTGTCAGCACCAGCA
This sequence comes from Microbacterium sp. BWR-S6Y, assembly GCF_041379845.1. NCBI lineage: Bacteria > Bacillati > Actinomycetota > Actinomycetes > Micrococcales > Microbacteriaceae > Microbacterium > Microbacterium sp. BWR-S6Y. The sequence continues at coordinate 7,538 of NZ_JBFECV010000002.1, read as the reverse complement.
CGTGCCACGCCGTCGGTGAAAGAGACCACTTCGAAGAGGCCTCGGGGCACTCTCTACCGCGGCCGTGAGGGCATGTGGTCGTGGGTCCTGCACCGCATCACCGGCGTCGCGATCTTCTTCTTCCTCCTCGTGCACATCCTCGACACGGCGCTCATCCGCGTCTCGCCCGAGGCGTACGACGCCGTCATCGGCACCTACAAGAACCCGATCATGGGTCTCGGCGAGGTGGCCCTCGTCGGCGCGATCGCGTACCACGCGTTCAACGGGCTGCGCATCATCCTGGTCGACTTCTGGCCGTGGGCCACGCGCCACCAGCGTCAGCTGTGGTGGGGCGTACTCGGCCTCTGGGTCGTCACGATGCTCGGGTTCACCCCGCGCCACCTGATCAACGTCTTCAGCGCCGTCACCGGGAGCCACTGATGTCCGTCGCCCAAGAAGCCGCCACGATCCCCGCGCCCCGCACGCCCGCCGTGCGCAAGAAGGGCACCAACCTCGAGAAGTGGGGCTGGATCTACATGCGCGCCTCCGGCGTGCTGCTGATCGTCCTGATCTTCGGCCACCTCTTCGTCAACCTCATGACGGGCGAGGGCATCCACCAGATCGACTTCGCGTTCGTCGCGGGCAAGCTCGCCTCGCCGTTCTGGCAGTGGTGGGACGTGCTGATGCTGTGGCTCGCCCTCATCCACGGCGCCAACGGCATGCGCACGATCGTGAACGACTACGTCACGAACGCCAGGATCCGCACAATCCTCGTGGGCTCGCTGTGGGTGTCGGCCGCGTTCCTGATCCTCCTCGGCACGCTCGTCGTCTTCACCTTCGACCCCTGCCTCGGCGTCACCGAGAGCAGCTCCCTGTGGGACGTGTGCCAGGCGGCGTGAGCCCTCGGCATCCCTTCTTTCCCCTGACAGCAGAGGTATCGCACACGTGAGCACTCAGACCAGCTCGGACTCGATCGTCAAGGACGGCGTCCACTACCACCAGTTCGACGTCGTGATCGTCGGCGCCGGCGGCGCCGGCATGCGCGCGGCCATCGAGGCCGGCCCCGGCGCGAAGACCGCCGTCATCTCGAAGCTCTACCCCACCCGCTCGCACACCGGTGCGGCGCAGGGCGGCATGGCCGCGGCGCTGGCCAACGTCGAAGAGGACTCGTGGGAGTGGCACACCTTCGACACCATCAAGGGCGGCGACTACCTCGTCGACCAGGATGCCGCCGAGATCCTCGCGAAAGAGGCCATCGACGCCGTCATCGACCTCGAGAACATGGGCCTGCCGTTCAACCGCACGCCCGACGGCAAGATCGACCAGCGTCGCTTCGGCGGCCACACCGCCGACCACGGCAAGACCCCCGTGCGCCGCGCGTGCTACGCCGCCGACCGCACCGGTCACATGATCCTGCAGACGCTGTTCCAGAACTGCGTGAAGCTCGGCATCAACTTCTTCAACGAGTTCTACGTGCTCGACCTCATCACGGTGAAGGATGCCGCGGGCAAGACGCAGGTCGCCGGCGTCGTCGCGTACGACCTCGCCACCGGCGAGCTGCACGTCTTCCAGTCCAAGGCCGTGGTGTTCGCCACCGGCGGCTTCGGCAAGATCTTCAAGACGACCTCGAACGCGCACACCCTCACCGGGGACGGCGTCGGCATCGTGTGGCGCAAGGGCCTGCCGCTGGAGGACATGGAGTTCTTCCAGTTCCACCCGACCGGCCTCGCCGGTCTCGGCATCCTGCTCACCGAGGGCGCCCGCGGCGAGGGCGCGATCCTGCGCAACGCCAGCGGTGAGCGCTTCATGGAGCGCTACGCCCCGACCATCAAGGACCTCGCTCCGCGCGACATCGTCGCGCGCTGCATGGTCCAGGAGGTGGCCGAGGGCCGCGGCGCCGGCCCGCACCGCGACTACGTGCTGCTGGACTGCACGCACCTGGGCGCCGAGGTGCTCGAGACCAAGCTCCCCGACATCACCGAGTTCGCCCGCACCTACCTGGGCGTCGACCCGGTCGTCGAGCCGGTGCCCGTCATGCCGACCGCGCACTACGCGATGGGCGGCATCCCCACCAACATCAAGGCCGAGGTGCTCGCCGACAACGACACCGTCGTTCCGGGCCTGTACGCCGCCGGCGAGTGCGCGTGCGTCTCGGTGCACGGCTCGAACCGCCTGGGCACCAACTCGCTGCTCGACATCAACGTCTTCGGCAAGCGCGCCGGCCGCAACGCCGTCGAGTACGTCAAGAACGCCGACTTCGTGCCGCTGCCCGAGGACCCGGCCGCCGAGGTGCGCGGACTCATCGAGGGGCTGCGCAACAACAACGGCACCGAGCGCATCGCCGTGCTGCGCAAGACGTTGCAGGACGAGATGGACAAGGGCGCGCAGGTGTTCCGCACGCACGAGTCCCTCGCCCACGTCATGGACGTGATCGCCGACCTGCGCGAGCGCTACAAGAACATCCACGTCGACGACAAGGGCAAGCGCTTCAACACCGACCTGCTCGAAGCTGTCGAGTTGGGCTTCCTGCTCGACCTCGCCGAGGTCGTCGTCTACTCGGCGCAGAACCGCGAGGAGAGCCGCGGCGGCCACATGCGCGACGACTTCCCCACGCGCGACGACGAGAACTACATGCAGCACACCATGGCGTACCTGTCGGGCGACCCGCACTCGTCGCACCCCGCCGACCACATCGAACTCGGCTGGAAGCCCGTGGTGTTCACCAAGAACGAGGCCGGGGAGCTGCGCTACCCGCCGCTGGAGAGGAAGTACTGAGATGGCATCCACCGTCATCGAGCAGGTCGACACCTCGGAAGAGGTCGAGCAGACTCCTGAGGACACCGGCATCCAGTCGTTCCTCGTCACCTTCAACATCCGCCGCTTCGATCCCGAGGTCGACGACGAGCCCCGCTGGGTCGACTACGACGTGGAGCTGTACTCCACCGACCGCGTGCTCGACGCCCTGCACAAGATCAAGTGGGAGGTCGACGGCTCGCTGTCGTTCCGCCGCTCGTGCGCGCACGGCATCTGCGGATCGGATGCCATGCGCATCAACGGCCGCAACCGCCTGGCCTGCAAGACGCTGATCAAGGATCTCGACATCTCGCAGCCGATCTACGTCGAGGCGATCAAGGGCCTGCCCCTCGAGAAGGACCTCATCGTCGACATGGAGCCGTTCTTCGCCTCCTACCGCGAGGTGCAGCCCTTCCTCATCTCGAACTCGAAGCCCGAGCCCGGCAAGGAGCGCATCCAGTCGATCGTCGACCGCGAGGTCTTCGACGACACCACGAAGTGCATCCTCTGCGCCGCGTGCACCTCGTCGTGCCCCGTGTTCTGGACCGACGGGCAGTACTTCGGCCCCGCCGCGATCGTCAACGCGCACCGCTTCATCTTCGACTCGCGCGACGACGCGGGCGACGTGCGCCTCGACATCCTCAACGACAAAGAAGGTGTGTGGCGCTGCCGCACGACCTTCAACTGCACCGAGGCGTGCCCCCGCGGCATCGAGGTCACCAAGGCCATCGCCGAGGTCAAGCAGGCTGTCCTCCGCGGCGGTCGCTGACCCTTCTGCCTCGAACGGCGGGTGCGCTCCGGCGCCCCGCCGTTCGGCGTTCCCGGGGCGTGACCTGCTCGTGCACGGGCGGGGAATAGCGGATGCCGCGCGCCCGCTGCTGCGCGGGGAGGGAGACGCGGCGAGCGGCGGGGGCAGGTGCCGGGGCGAGCGGCGGGGCGGGTGCCGCGGCCAGCAGCGGGACGGGTGCCGCGACGAGCGGCGGGGGCGGGTGCCGCGAGGTGCGGAAGTCCGCGGGCGGGCGGCATCCCTTCAGTAGGCTCGACGGGTGACCGAGACCCACGCCGACCCGCGACCGCTGCCCGCGGTGCGCGACGACGACCCGTCTCTGCGCAACAGGTTCGAGGCGGCGCAGGTCGCCGTTCGCGAGCGTCTCGACCAGCCGATCGCGCGCGCCGCGAAGATCGCGCAGTGGTTCCCCATCCGCGTGTGGCGGCACTTCCTGCAGCACAACGGGTTCCTGCTGGCCGCCGGGATGAGCTACCAGGGACTGTTCGCCGTGTTCTCGGCGCTGTACCTCGCGTTCGCGGGGGTGGGGATCTGGCTGGGCGGGAGCCCCGCCGCGATCAACGGGCTGATCCGCATCATCAACAGCTACATCCCGGGGCTCATCAGCGAGAACGGGCTCGTTCACCGCGAGCAGGTGGAGTCCGTCGCCCAGGACAGCGGCCGCCTGCTGACCATCACCGGCGTCGTCGCCGGCGTGGTGGTCGTGTGGACGACCATCGGATTCGTCACCTTCACCCGTCGTGCCGTGCGCGACACCTTCGGCCTGCCCTTCGACATGCGCAACTACGTGATGCTGAAGGCCCGCGACTTCCTCGCATCCATCCTCTTCGGGGTCTCGCTGCTCGTCGGCGCCGTCCTCGGCTCGGTGACCACCGGCGCCGTCGATCTCGTGTTCGGGCTGATCGGGTGGGATCGCGAGACGCTCGGCTGGTCCATCGGCGCGCGGCTGGTGTCGCTCGTGGTCGCGTTCGGCATCAACACCGTCGCCCTCGCGTCGCTCTTCCGCTTCCTGACGGGCACGACGCTGTCGTGGCGCCGCGCGTGGCCGGGAGCGATCGTCGGAGCGACGGGGATGGTCGTGCTGCAGGTCGGCGCGGGGTTCCTGTTCGTCTACACGCCGTCGAACCCCCTGCTGGCGACGTTCACGGTGCTCATCGGATTCCTTCTGTGGTTCCGCTTCATCGGCATCGTCATCCTCGTCTCGGCCGCCTGGATCGCCGTGGCCGCCGGCGACCGCGACGTGCCCCTGCGCTCCCCCGAGGATCGCCGCGCCATGGAGCAGGCGGCCCTCGTGATCGCGGCGCAGGTGGGGGTCCGCGAGGCCGAGAAGGCGCTCGCGCTGTCGCGCTGGCCGTGGCGCTGGCGCGCGCGACGCCGTCTCGCGGCGGCGGAGAAGGTGCTCGCGCGCGCGGAGGCCGACGTCCCGGCTCCGCGCCGCATGTCGCTGCTGCCGGACTGAGCGCTCGGTCGTTCGGCGCTCGGGCGTGCGGGCGGGTGGGCGCACGGGCGCTGGTGCGCGGGCGTGAGGGTGGGCGCCCGGGCGCGCCTCGGCCCTCCGTCGCAGCGGCGACGACGACGGCTCGGACCGATGTCGGAGGTCGCGGTTAGGCTCGTCGGGTGGCTCGTTCCGTGCGTATCGTCTCCGTCAACGTCAATGGCATCCGTGCCGCCGTCCGCAAGGGCATGACCGAGTGGCTCGACGCCTCCGGCGCCGACATCGTCGCGCTGCAAGAGGTGCGGGCGACCGCCGCGCAGCTGGCCGAGGCCCTGCCGGGGTGGCAGATCGTCAACGACGAAGCGCTGCAGAAGGGCCGCGCCGGGGTTGCGATCATCAGCCGACTCCCGGGCGTCGCCACGCGCACGCACCTGGGTCCGGAGCCGCTCGACGCCTCCGGCCGCTGGATCGAGACCGACTTCGACATCGACGGCGAGACGGTCACCATCGTCAGCGCCTACGTGCACAGCGGAGAGGTCGACACCCCGAAGCAGGATGCCAAGTGGCTCTTCCTCGATGCGATGGAGCGCCGTCTCGTCGAACTCGCCGCCGAGCGCGAGCTGGCACTGGTCGCCGGTGACCTCAACGTCGGTCACCGGGAGCTCGACATCAAGAACTGGCGGGGCAATCGCAAGAACGCCGGCTTCCTCCCCCGCGAGCGCGCCTACTTCGACCGCTTCTTCGGTCCGGCCGGCCAGCAGGTCGAGGGCGTCGACGGATCGACCGGCACGGGCCTGGGGTGGATCGACGTCGGCCGCCGCGCCATGGGCGAGGTCGACGGCCCCTACACGTTCTGGTCGATGCGCGGCAAGGCGTTCGACACCGACAGCGGCTGGCGCATCGACTATCACGTCGCCACCCCCGCTCTCGCCGAGCGGGTCACCTCGTATCGCGTCGACCGTGCCCCGTCGTACGACACGCGGTGGAGCGATCACTCCCCCGTCATCGTGGATTACACCCTCGGGCGCTGAGCCGGCGACCACCGCCGCGCGACGCGCCGCCTAGGATCGAACGGTGACCACCGAGCGCCTCTACTCCGGAATGCAGCCCTCCGCCGACAGCCTCCAGATCGGCAACTACATCGGGGCCCTGCTGCAGTGGCGCGACCTGCAGGACGAGTACGACGCGTTCTTCTCCGTCGTCGACCTGCACGCCCTCACGCAGCCCGGCGACCCCGCCGAGCGTCGCGAGAAGACCCGCCGCACCGCCGCCCAGTACATCGCCGCGGGCATCGAGCCCTCGCGGTCGACGCTGTACGTGCAGTCGCACGTGCCCGCGCACGCCGAGCTGCAGTGGGTGCTGTCGACGCTCACCGGCTTCGGCGAGGCCGGGCGCATGACCCAGTTCAAAGACAAGTCGGCCCGCTACGGCACGGACGCCACGAACGTCGGACTCTTCACCTACCCGGTGCTGATGGCCGCCGACATCCTGCTGTACCAGACCGACGTCGTTCCCGTCGGCGACGACCAGAAGCAGCACATCGAGCTCACGCGCGACCTCGCCGAGCGTTTCAACCAGCGCTTCGGTGAGACCTTCACGGTGCCCAAGCCCGTGATCCAGCGCGAGACCGCGCGCATTTACGACCTGCAGAACCCCACGTCGAAGATGTCGAAGTCGGCCGAGTCCGACGCGGGCGTGCTGTGGCTGCTCGACGACCCCAAGGTCAGCGCGAAGAAGATCATGCGCGCGGTGACTGACTCCGAGGGCGCGGTCCGATTCGACCGCGACGAGAAGCCAGGCGTCTCCAACCTGCTGGTGATCTATTCGGCCCTGACCGGTCGCGAGATCACCGCGATCGAGGACGAGTACGCCGGCCGCGGCTACGGCGACTTCAAGAAGGGTCTCGCCGAGGTCGTCGTGAACGAGTTCGAGCCGGTGCGCGAGCGCGCCCTCGAGCTGCTCGACGACCCCGCCGAGCTCGACCGCGTGCTCGCGGTGAACGCCGGCAAGGCGGCATCCGTCGCCGAGAAGACCCTCTCCGACGTCTACGACCGCATCGGACTGCTGCGCCGCGGCTGACCCGCTCCGCTCGACGCCCGCGCGCTCCCTCGGGGGCGTGCGGGCGTCGGCGTTCCGCGCGGGTGGCGTCACCTTGGGTGGCGGCCGCTCCGCCCGATGGGTCCTCTCGGCGCTGTTCGTCGGCCTCCCCGCCACAACGCAGGAGATTCTGTTCACCGTCGCCGTGTCGGCCCTCGGGGGTGCTGTCGGCGCGTGGATTCTCCTGCGTTGTGGCGCCACGCATCCCGGGCCCGGGCCCGCACGGGGCCGGCACGCACGGCGGGGCGCCCTCGGCACGGGGTGAGTCCGCGTCAGACCCAATGCAGGAAATCGACGGCAATACACGACTCCGCACGCCCTAGCTGTGATGTCCGGAAAGGTTGTTGTCGATCCTGCGGATGGGCGGGGCTCCGATCGCGGAGTGGTGCCTGTGATGATTGTAGAAGTGCAACCAACCCGGCAGCGCCGCGCGGCGTTCGGCTTCTG